>CAJUGD010000001.1:0-164494 GCA_910586205.1 uncultured Lachnospiraceae bacterium
TTAAGATGACAGTAGAACAGCAGGATACCATTATTGAAGTTATTCGTCGGTGTTTTAAGGGGAGTTTCTAACCAATAAGTAATATTTGTTTGTGGTTTACACATATGATATGTTGCAGAACAAGCACAGAATGGAGGAAATATGAGTATAGGGCTAAATGAAATCTTATTATATTTTGACGATAAAAATATTAAGTATGAATTTACTGGCAATAGACACATTTATTTTTCTTCATTTTGTCCTCTGAATGAATTGAAAGGTGATTCCATTACATGGGTCCGGAATGCCGCAGATGTACCAGTTGAGGCTATGAATAGTATGAATAATATTTTGCTGATTGCAGAGTTGGGATCAGAGGTAAAGGGTGCAGAATTTCCGATTCTCTATGTTGAAAATGTTCACCGGTCATTCTTTTTTGTGCTGGAAAAGTTTTTTTCGGAATGTGATCCTGTAAAAAGAAAAGCGAAAATAGAATTATCTGCAGTTGTGGATACAGCAGATATTGGAAAAGAGGTATATATTGGTCATCATACCTATATAGGACCTAAAGTTAAAATCGGAAATAATGTGATTATTTATCATAATGTAACTATAGATGGGAATGTGAGCATTGGGAATGATACCGTAATTGAATCAGGAGTATCTATTGGTGGAGACGGTACCGGATTTTATAAAGATGACAATGGAAATTTAATCCATGTTCCACACTATGGAGGCATTATAATTGGGTCAAATGTATGGATTGGGTCAAATAGTGTAATTATCCGGGGATGTTTAGGAGATACGATTATTGGTGATGGTACTAAAATATCTGATTTGTGCTGTATCAGTCATAATGATTCGATTGGCCGGAATACAGAGATTACCTGTGGAACGTTTATTGCAGGAAGCTCTGCAGTTGGGGAAAACGTCTGGATTGCTCCTGGTACAGTTATCAATAATTCTGCACATATTGGCAATGGAAGCTATGTAGGAATCGGAAGCGTAGTATTGTCAAAGGTAAAGCCGAATACAAAGGTGTTTGGATATCCAGCGGTAAAATATAAGTTTGATGGATTCGATTAAAATAACTATATGGTGATGAAGATTTCTTTAACGAATAGTTAAAAATGATAATGAGGAGGATACAAACCAAAGTAAATGGATAGGGAAAGAATGTATCATACACTTAGACTATGTTTTATTTTTAATGGGGGGGCGGGCCGAATATTTAAGAAAGCGTCAGGTTTTTGCTTCAATGGGGAAAAGCTGCGATTTTATGCCGAGAAAGGTTCCGTTGTACCCCAATCTGATTAAAATCGGCAACCATGTAAATATCTCAACAAATGTATCATTTGTTACCCATGATGTGATTCATATGATTGTGAATAGTGATGCATTACAAACCACGAAAAAAGCTATAAGAAACTATAAATTCAGAGAAGCGATTGGATGTATTGAAGTAGGAAATCATGTCTTCATCAGCACAGGATGTATTATTCTATATGATGTAAAAATAGGGGATAATGTAATCATAACTGCTGGCAGTGTGGTGACAAAAGATATCCCTTCTAATTCGGTTGTGAGAGGGAATCCGGCCAAAGTGGTTTGCAGCTTTCAGGATTTTCTGCTTATGAAGGCCTCTAATGATCACTATCCAAAAGATATGAATCATAAAATGGGAAATAATATTGATAAGAATCTATATGACTGGCTCTGGAAAGATTTCTATGAAAGGAGGGATCCTCAGTCATGAAACAATTAGATTATCCTTTTGACTGCAGTTATCTTTTATCAAAGAAAAAGAAACTAAAAGAGGAACTGCTGTCAGATGGAACTTTGAGAACAGAGAAAAGGATTGCCGTCCTGGGTGGTTATACAACCAGTAATATTCTTTTGATGCTTGAGCTGTTTCTTCTAAATCAGGGTATTGCGCCGGTTTTTTATGAATCTGAATTTGACCAGTACTATCAGGATGCAATGTTTCCTAATGCAGCTCTGGAAAAATTTAAGCCAGACATTATTTATATTTGTACTTCAAACCGGAATGTTTTACATTATCCGGAATTAACGGACGAGAAGAACACTGTAGAACAGCTGCTTCATGAAGAATACTATAAATTTTCCGGCATGTGGGAGAGGCTGGCAAAGGTATATCATTGTCCTGTGATTCAAAACAATATGGAGATGCCGTTTTACCGACTTATGGGAAATAAAGAGTTTTCGGACATTCATGGGAAGGTGAATTTTTTGACCCGGCTTAATATGATGTTTTGCGAATATGCTCAAACACACAAAAACTTTTACCTATGTGATGTTAATTATATTTCAGCAGATTATGGACTAAAGGATTGGTCAGATCCGTTTTATTGGTATATGTATAAATATGCTGTTAATATTAATGCGATTCCGTATCTTTCTTTTAATGTGGCAAATATAATTAAGTCCATATTTGGAAAAAATAAAAAAGGCTTTGTGTTGGATCTGGATAACACGCTATGGGGAGGAGTAATCGGTGAAGATGGGGTTGACCACATTGCCCTTGGGCCGGAGGACTCTAAAGGCCAGGCATATTTAGAATTTCAGAGATATTTAAAAGAACATAAACAACTTGGCTTGATACTCAATATAAATTCGAAAAATGATGAGGAAAATGCTAAGAAAGGTTTGGAGCATCCGGATAGTGAATTAAAACCGGATGATTTTATTGTCATAAAAGCAAATTGGGAACCAAAGGATAGAAATTTTAAACAGATTGCCGAAGAATTAAACCTTCTTCCGGAAAGCCTGATTTTTGTAGATGATAATCCGGCAGAACGTCATATCGTAACAGAACAATTAAAAGGGGTTTCAGCGCCAGAACTAAACCAGGTACGCCACTTTATTCAGATCCTTGACCGCAGTGGATTTTTTGAAGCAACAACACTTTCGGCGGATGATTCTATCCGAAATGAAATGTATAAAGAAAATATCAGGAGGCAGGAACTTAAGGCAGAGTTTTCTGATTACCATGAGTATCTCCTGAATCTCGAAATGAAGGCAGAAATTAAACCATTTGAGTCGGTTTATATGGCCAGAATATCACAGCTTACGAACAAAAGCAATCAATTTAATTTAACCACAAAGCGATATACCCAATCAGAGATAGAAGCTGTAGCTGCCCGGGACAATTATATTACCATTTATGGTAAATTGACAGACCGTTTTGGAGACAATGGAGTTGTATCTGTGGTGATCGGTCGGATTGATAATTGTGTATGTCACATTGACCTGTGGATTATGAGCTGCCGTGTTCTTAAAAGAGATTTGGAATTTGCCATGATGGATCGATTGGTCAGACAGTGCCAGAAAAAGGGAATCAAAAAAATTGCAGGCTATTATTATCCCACTGAGAAGAATAGAATGGTAAAGGATTTTTATGGTCTTCAGGGATTTGAGAAAATAGAAGAAGATAGTCAGGGAAATACAATATGGAATTATACGATTCCTGAGGAATATAAAAATAAGCAGGATGTAATTCATGTTCAATAGCAACGGGAGGATAAACCATTATGAGAGAAAATATTTATGAAAAACTAGGCGGAATTTTTCGGGATGTATTTAACGATGAAAGCATAATAATAAGTGATTCCACAAGCTCAAAGGATATAGCTGGCTGGGATTCTCTTGAACATGCAAATCTAATTGCATCTATAGAACGGGAATTTGGAATTGAATTTGATTTTGATGAAATAAACAAATTGAAAAATATAGGAGAAATGGTAAACATTATTACAAACAAGCTGGGTAAAAAGGATTGATTTTAATGGAAAATATCAAGTTTACAAGAAATCACATGTGGATTAGAGAGAAGGAAGATTTGCTGGTAATCGGCATAAGTGATTATGCCCAGATGAAATTAAAAAGCATTATGTTTGTAACATTGCCTGAAATCGGAGAAAATCTTGTTCAAAACGAAAGATTTGGAGACATTGAGAGCATTAAAACCGTCACAGATTTGATCGCGCCTTTGGCTGGAAAGGTAATGGAAATAAATGAAAAGGTGGCAGATATTCCAGAACAGATGAATGAATCTCCCTATGAAAGCTGGCTGATTAAAATTTCTCCCAATGATTTCAATGATTTTTATAGTTCGGATTTCATGTCAGAAGAAAATTATAAGGAATACATAAAATCTCTATGATATATAATTTGGCAGTTATTGGCGGCGGACCGGCAGGTTATTCGGCTGCATTGGAAGCCATTCGATATGGATTAACCGTGATTCTTTTTGAAAAAGACTTAATTGGGGGGACATGCCTGAACAGAGGATGTGTGCCGACAAAGTCTTTAATCCATGCAGCAACCATATATGCTGATTTTAAGAAAGCTGATAGATACGGAATACATGCTGATCAGGTAAAATGCGATTATTCTGAAGTAATAAAAAGAAATCAGCAGATTATCAAACAGTTGCGGGATGGTTTGGAAACTCAAATGAAGGATAACGGAATCCGGATCATGTATGGTGAAGCCCGGCTGATTAAAAGAAATCAGATTTCATGTAACGGTGAAACATTTGAGGCTGAAAATGTTTTAATATCAACAGGATCCTCTGCAGGTAATTTATTTCATGATATAAGTATTTCCACGGACGAAATGTTGGAACGAAACAAGCTTCCTGCATCTTTGAAGATTATTGGAGGCGGTGTTATTTCTATAGAGTTTGCGTCCATTTTCAATAAGCTTGGTATTCCGGTAACTATATGCATTCGGGGAGAGCATATACTTCGCACATGGGATACAGACATTCGGGTTGGAATTACACAAAATCTTAAGAAGCATGGGATCCGAATCAAAACAAAATGCCAGACGGAAGAATTGGCTAAAAAAGATGCAGATGTAATTCTTTGTGCAACTGGCAGAGAGCGGGTAACAGATGGGGTCTCAAGAGAATATGTTGATTTTGGAGAAAACGGCGGAATCCTTACAGACAGTATGGGAAGAACAAAAACAAAAGGGATCTATGCTGCTGGTGATGTAACGGAATCAGGGACAATGCTTGCACATGTTGCGATGGAACAGGGAAAATGTGTTGTAAGAGATATTGCTGGAGATATAAGGGACAATCCATTGGCGGTTGTAAAGTGCATTTATATGGAACCTGAAGTCGCTTCCATCGGACTCATAAAGGCCGATAATATTGGAATTGGGATCAGAACCATAAAACAGGGAATGTATTCAAACGCCAGGACGTTGATTGAAACCGAAGAACGTGGATTTATAAAGCTAATTGCAGCAGAGAATAATATCTTGATTGGAGCGCAGCTTATGTGCAACAGGGCAAGTGATATTGCATCAGAATTAGCTTTTGCCATCAACCAAAAACTAAAAGTGCAGGAATTATTAAAGAATGTACGCCCTCATCCGAGTTATAGCGAGGCAATAACTGAAGCTGTGGAAAGGTATATGGCAAAGTACAGGTGACAGTATTATATATTATTTCAGACAGCAATAATCCATACCATAATCTTGCGATAGAACGGCAATTATTGCATTTAGCATCTGATGACAATGCGCTTTTGTATTTATGGCAAAATGATAACACGATTGTTGTAGGAAAAAATCAGCATGTACAGTCAGAGATAAATGTTAGCCAATTTCTGCAAGCAGGCGGACACATTGCCCGCAGATATTCAGGCGGAGGCACTGTATATCATGATATGGGGAATCTCTGCTATTCTTTTATCTGTTCTGAAAAGAACATTGAAAAATTCAGATATTATAAATGGATTCCAGAGGTTTTAAAATCATTCAGCCTTAATGTTGAATATAATGACCGGAATGATCTGCTGATAGAAGGAAGAAAATTCAGCGGAAATTCTGTTTATAATAACGGAACTACTATATGTCAGCATGGTACCTTTCTGGTTCATACGGACTTTAAGCGGATGAGCCGTTTTTTGACACCTTCCTCAGAAAAATTAAACAGGAATTATGTTTCAAGTGTTTCAGCCCGGGTAATGAATCTTACCGAAAAACAGCCTGGATTGACAGTTGAAATGTTAGCGGATGCTCTGATATTAAATTTTAATGGGGGTAAGCTAGAATATAACCTGGATTGTCCTGAAATGGTTCAATTAGAACGATTTTTTTCTTCTTCAGATTGGATCTATCAGGGAAAATCCTAAAAATAAGAGGATTATATGAGAATATTAAGTCTTTCTGAATTTATTCCGGAACAAATATGTGACATTATACGGTTCACTCAGTATCATGGGGATCGGAATATTAACCATTATTGTGGATATGTTTCGGATTTCATATCACAGGTCCGTTATGACGATTCCATAGATGGCTGTGTATTTCCCAGGAGCTGCGATAGTACACGGATTATGAACCGATATCTTTCTGGTGTAGATAAATTCGTTTATCAAATACTTGTTCCGGCCAGACAGGATAATCTGGCTATAAATTTTTTTGCAAAAGGGATTGCGGATTATCAAAAAGCAATCGAAGGTTATTACCAACAAAGAATCGACATAATAGAACAGCGGATAGAATATATAAATACTCGGAATAAAGCAATCGAAAGACTTTATAGTTTTCTGGGAGACATTAGCTATTTCGGTTATATATCTGCCATTCATGATATTCTGAAAAAACCATTATTTGAACAAAAAATAGAAAATTGCCATATGGCGTCCAATCATGGAGGAAAGAAAGTGTACTTAACCGGAAGCTTTCTTTCTAATCTTGCCATTATCGATTTGATTGAAAAGTCAGGGATGCTTATTGTTGGGGACAACCTTCCGGAGTCTGGAAGAATCAAAAGTAATAAAGATTATAAACAGGAAGATGACATTTATGAATATATTGCAGAATGCATATTAAAAAGAAGAACCTCTCCCACACAAAATAACTTTCAATCGATTCTTCAATCCGATTTGGATGAAATCAAAGCAAAAAATGCAAAGGGTGTTATCTTTGTCATTCAAAAATATTGTGAACCTTATCTCTATCTGTATTCTGTTTATAAAAAAATGTTAGAAGCCAACAATATCCCGTCCGTAGTTATCACGGTTTCTCATTCTGATGATATAGGGCGGGCTGAAATGATTCTGGAAACATTTGCTGATACAATATAAGGAAGATGCCATATGAAAAAAACAGCAGCGCAACTGCAAACTGCTCTTATGCGCGAATACTATACCTGGTTTTCAAAATATGCCAAGGGAAAAAGGCCAGAGAAAAAGGTCGCTTGGGTTACTGCCTTTACCCCGGTTGAAATATTGGAAGCTTTAGATATGCTTTATTATTATCCTGAAAGCTATGCAGCAGTGATAGCAGCCAGCGAAAAGGAGCAGGACTTGTTAAATGAGAGTGAGCGTCAATACTTATCAAGAGACTGCTGTTCCTATTCCTGCTGTATAGAAGGATGTCTGCAATTAGAAAACGGGCCGAGAGGGATACTTCCAGTGCCGGATATTCTTATTGCAACCAACAATCAATGCAATACGCTTCCAAACTGGTGGAACATTCTGGCGGAACGGTATCAGGTACCCTTGATTGTAATAGATTATCCAGGAGATATCATGGATCAGGAAAGCGCCTTTGATTACGTTGATAAACAACATAAGAAACTAATAAAGGATTTAGAGACACTAACAGGAAAGACTATGGACTATGACAAATTGCGCAATATGATTGCTAACAGCCAGAATAGTGTTTCAGCATGGAACAGCGTAATTTCATGCCTGCCGGTTTATGAAATTTCACCTACAGATTTGTTTGATGGTATTTCATTTTTAATCACATCAAGATGTAAAGAGGCAACGGCAGAACTGTACCGTCTCATGTATGAGAAATTAAAGGAAAAGCCTGCTGCTGCAAAGGATCAGATACCGGTTTTTTGGCTGGGATATCCTTTATGGTATCATCCACAAAGATATTTACAGGAAGTGTTAACAGGTTACAGAATAGCCGGCTCAAATTACATAACATGGTGGAGTATAGATTATTTTGGCAATGATAGCTTTGAAAGGCTTTTTCATGCATATAATTATACATTTTTGAATCTGTCACAGGAAAACAGAAATAAGCGTTTAGAAGCATTTATATCTGAATCTGGGGCTGTATGTGCCATTACACTTCACAACAAAAGCTGTAAATGCGATTTTGTATCAGCTAAAAACATATCTATTCCGCAGGTTGAGATTGAAATTGATATGATAGATCGTCAATTCCTTGACATCAGTAAGGTAAAAAAACAGATGGATATTCAAAAGGATGTCTTATGCAGCATATAGGCATTGATATCGGTTCTACATACACCAAATACTGTGTAATGAATGCGGAGTATCAAATTATAGAACTGTTTACAGAAAAAACCCCGGTTCGTCAAAAAGAATATTTTAAAGGCAAGCGGGAGGAATTGCATAAAAAATATCACACGAATGCTATAATTTCCTGCGGCTATGGAAGAAAAAACATATTGGCAGAAAATGAAATCAGCGAGCTGAAGGCGCTTGCAAAAGGAATAAACCATCAATTTCCGGATACACAAAAGATTATTCTTGATATAGGAGGACAGGATACAAAAATAATTGTACAACAATCCGGAAAAGTGGTGAAATTTTTCTTAAATGAAAAGTGTGCGGCAGGCAGCGGAATGTTTTTAAACCATACCTTGTCAACTCTTGAGATTCGATATGAAGATGTAGAATTGGATTACAAAAAGGATATGGTCGGTTTATCATCTGTATGTGCTGTTTTTGCTCAGAGTGAGATCGTTACACTTCTGGCCGAAAATGTCATGCCCACGGATATTATAAATAGTGTTGTGAGGCATGTGCTGATCCAAGCCAGAACCCTGTTGGAAAAAACGGACTGTACAGAAGTGATATTATCCGGCGGATTTAGCAACCTTAAAGGCATTGCCCTATTTGCTGAAAATATATTAGATAAAAAGGTTATTATTCCAGAATATGCTCACTATTTATCAGCAGTCGGATGCTGTATATCAGGATAGAAAACGGGGTATATGCTGCATTCAGGATTTCAGGAATAATGCTTTAGGTTTTTGCTGTACAAAAGGGGAGAGAAGAATGAAAGAGCTTAATTGGCAGGGAATGGGAAAACATGAAGAAGAATGAACAGATTGATTATTACAGCAGCAAGATTCCCATAGTAAAGGATACATTTTACACAAAGTACGGAAAAAGGGCGATTGATATTATTTTAAGTGGTATGGGAATCATTGCTGCTAGTCCTGCATATTTGGTCATTTCAATCCTTGAGGTTTGGTTCCATGGGCATCCGATTATGTATGCCAGCCAAAGACCAGGCAAAGATGAGAAATTATTCTCCATCTATAAATTTCGTTCAATGACCAATGAAACAGATGAGGATGGAAATCTTTTGCCGGAGAATCAACGTTTGACTAAGTTCGGAAGATTCATACGAAAGACATCCTTGGACGAACTGCCAGAACTATTTAACATTTTTAAAGGTGATATGTCCATTATTGGCCCCAGACCGCTTCTGGTTGATTATTTGCCGCTGTATAGTAAACGACATCGGATGAGACATAAGGTTCGCCCTGGGTTAGCCTGCTTTCGGATTATTGACACCGGGAGAAACACATGGACGTGGGGAGACCAGTTTGAGAATGACATATGGTATTTGGAACATGTTAGTTTATGGACAGATATCAGAATGATTTTTGCTGTTGTGAAAAAGGTTTTTGAGGCAAGTGATGTAAGGGCAGATGATACGCGGGTGAAATTTGATGGAGGGAATTTGTCTGAAACCCGAAGTAGATATGAAACTACAAAGATGTAGAATTGAGGGATTTTATGAAAATTTTAGTAATTGCACCACATAATGACGATGAAATACTTGGAGTAGGCGCAACAATGGCTAAATATGCCAAAATAGGTCATGAGACTATTGTCTGCGAAGTAACTGCAGGGGATTTGAATGATCCAATGGTACAACAACAAAAAAGAGAGGCTCAAAAATCGCATAATTTACTTGGGGTTTCTAAGACAATTTTTATGGATCTTCCGGTCGTTAGCCTTAAACAAATGCCAACAAAAGATATTAATGAAGCTTTTCTTTCTATCATTCTAAATATTTCACCAGAAATTGTTTTTATTCCCCATAAAGGTGATATACATATAGACCATAGAATGACAGTTGAAGCAGCAATGGTTGCTTTGCGTCCTGTTAATTTACCAAAATTAAAAGCAATATATGCATATGAAACATTGTCAGAAACAGAATGGAATATCCCGACATATGATAATATTTTTCAGCCAAATATATACAATGACGTAACAGAGGAAATCGGAATAAAGTTGGAGGCAATGAAATGCCATGCCAGCCAAATACGGCAATATCCTCATCCTCGTTCCCTCGAAGCCATAGAAGCATTGGCGCGATATCGGGGAAGTACAGTTTGTTGTAAATATGCAGAAGCATTTATGGTGATAAGACAAGTACTATAAATGATTAGTTAAAACTATAAACGGAGGAAATTTAGTAAATGACTATTTATGTAAACTCTAGGTTTAGAAAGTAACCGGGGAAAGTGTGCGGAGGATTTTCTTATGAATAATTTTGCATGTAGGGTTTTGACAGCAAGAACAGGACAGACACATATATTTGCAGTTGGGCAAGCCGGTTACATAATAAAAAGCGCTGAGGGTTGTTTATTGGCCATTGACCTGTATCTTTCAGAATGTGTGGAAAGATTTGAAGGACATAAAGGCTTTAAACGCCTTCTTCCTCAAATACTTAACCCATATGAACTAGAATTTGACTATATAGTTTGTACCCATGCTCATTTGGATCACTTTGATGTTGACGCTGTTCCTGGAATGATTAGCAATGGCCGTACAAAATTGTTATGTTCCGTAAATTGTGCTGAACTAATAAAGCAGCTTCAAATGAAATACCATGAGAATCAGATCGTCTATGTTAAGCCAGGAGATGAATGTAATGCTGGGGATTTCCACATTCATTTTGTAAATTGTGACCATGGTGTTGCTGCACCTGACGCTTTTGGTGTAGATATAAATGTGGATGGAAAAAGAATATATGACACGGGAGATACATGTTTGCGTTTAGACAGAATACATGAGATTATCACCACAGGAGCAGTTGACATGTTAATTGCTCCTATCAATGGGACCTATGGTAATTTAAATGAAGAAGAATGTTGTTGTTTGGCAAAAGCACTTCAACCATCGATCACTGTTCCTTGTCATTATGGCATGTTTGCAAGCCATCATGGAGATGTGGGAAGATTTTATCATTTGATGACTGAAAAGGGACTACCAATGCTATTGATGCGCCAAGGTGAAATGTATACATTGTAATCATTGCATTTAAGAGATAGAAGGAGAATAGGATTATGAGCAAGGAAAAAGAGTTTGAAGGTAAAAAGTTACTGATTCTTGGAGGAAATCCGGAGACGGTTCCGTTAATAGAGATTGCTAACTCTATGGGAATTAAAACCATTGTTTCTTCTGGCCGACATACGGATCCGGCAAAAACAGTAGCATGGAAAGCATACGATGTAGACGGCATGGATGTTGCAGGTCTGATTGCACTTGCTCATGAAGAACAGGTAGATGGAGTTCTGGTAGGAGTTGCCGATATTCTTGTTCCTTCATATTGTAAAGTTTGTGATGCCCTTAATCTTCCATGTTATGCAACTCAACAGATTGTAGATGTTTTTGCATTTAAGGATGTGTTTAAGGCAACCTGTGAACGATACGGAATCCATGGTATTCCAGAATTTTATCTGGACAGTGAGATGAAAAAATCGGATCTTAGTAAAATTATATATCCGGTCATGGTAAAACCTGTTGATAACGGCGGTGGTGTAGGGATGACAGTTGCTTATAATGAAGAAGAACTGCGTAAGGGAGTTAATGCTGCTCTGGCCTCCTCCAATACAAAGAGATTTATTGTTGAAAAGTATATGCAGTGCGATGACATGGGCATGTATTATACATTTAAAGATGGCTATTGTAGCGCCTCATGCATTTATGATCGGTATACAACAGATGAGCAGCCAGGTTTTTCCCGCGTTTGTCTGGGAGGAACATATCCGTCAAAACATCTGAGTGAATATTTTTCTCGTATGCATAACAATGCTATACGGATGTTTAAAGATATTGGTATTAAGAATGGTGTATTGATGCTCTCTGCATTTTATGAAAATGGAGAGTTTTATGTTTATGATACTGGCTTTCGCCTCCAAGGAGAAGCTCCCCACATTCTAATGAAAGCAATTCATGGGTTTGATCAAAGGGAAATGTTAATACGTTTTGCACTGACCGGATCAGAGGGAAATGTGAATCTTGAAGTGGAAGACGATGCCAGGTTACGCGGAAAATGGGCTGCAACCTTGTGGTTTTTACTTCGCAAAGGCAAAATTGCAAAGATAGAGGGCTTTGAAAATATTAAAGATGATTCTCGTGTTATTGCTAATATCCAAAGGCTGAATGTAGGAGACGAAGTAATTGAAGACTGGATTGGAAATGAGAAGCAGGTTTTGACGAGAATGTATTTGGTATGTAATAGCAAACAAGAACTTAATAATACATTAAAAGAATATGTGAATAAAGTTAAAGTTTATGATATAAATAATTGTAATCTGCTTCTAAAAGGATTTAATGTTGATAAAGCATTAGAAATATAAGTGGAGAAAATGATATGGTTGAAAAAAATCTAAAAGATAAAGTCATTGTTGTATCTGGAGGAACAAAAGGTGTCGGGCGTGCAGCATCGGAAGAATTTGCCAAACAGGGTGCTAAAGTTGTTATTGGTGGACGTGATGCAGATGCTGGAAATATGGCAGTACGTATGATGAAGACTTACGGAAGTGAAGGGATATTTGTATATACTGATCTAATGAAAACTGAAGATTGCAAAAGGCTATTTGACATGGCAATTAAGAAGTTCAAAAAAATTGATGGTTTTTTCAATTATGCTGGAATAACCCCAGTTAGTTCATTGGATACTTGTGATGAAAATACATTTGATCAGATTATGACTGTGAACTTTAAAGCATGTTTTTTTTGTTGCCAGCAAGCTGTAATTCGTATGAGGGAGAATGGTGGTGGAAGTATCGTTCTTACAGGCTCAGCACATGCGTGGGGTGGTCAAAAAGATAGAGCCGCATATGCATGTTCTAAAGGAATTTTGCGAACGCTTATGGAACATATTGCCCACAATTATGCAAGAGAACAAATTAGATGTAATTATCTTACTCTTGGCTGGACCCCTACTGAGGGAGAGGTTAATCTAAGAAATTCCCAAGGAGAAACAGAAGCAGAACTTCGAACTAGAGCCGCTGCTGTATTGCCAATGGGAAGAATGTTGGAACGGAATGATTATTTAGATGCATTAGTTTATATGATGAGTGATGCTAGTTCCATGATGACAGGGAGTACTTTTAGAATAACAGCAGGAGAATATATATAAAATTCTCTTTAGAATGGACAAGAGGATATTAAAATATTAGTATTATTCAAACAAAGATAGTAAAAAAGGAGAATTTAAATGGAATATGATCAAGAGTTTATTAAAGAGGAAGTAAGATGTGATTGGCCAATATCTATACTTACAAAAAAAGTATGGTTTGTACAGATTGATTTGATAAAGGAATTTGATCGTATCTGCAGAAAATATGATTTAAAATGGTATCCCTTTTTCGGTACACTTCTTGGATGCGTTCGTCATAATGGTTATATTCCATGGGATGATGATGTAGACGTTGTTATGCCCAGAAAAGATTTTGATAAATTTGTTAATATTTGTAAAAAAGAAATCAAAGAACCATACTTTTTACAAACAACGCTTTCGGATGAACAGTGCTATATGATGTGGGTTAGTTTAAGAAATAGCAATACAACAGGAAATCGAAGAAGCTGTTTAAATAAAAAGCAGAACAATGGTATAGCAATCGATATTATACCGTTGGATGGTTGTGAAAATAAAGGGAGAATTTATAAAAGAAATCGCAGGTTACTTCAAATTATTACTGTACTTTGTAATACCTATGTTAATGAAATAAACACAACAACTCTGGCTGTCATTCTAAGAAAGTTTTTGCGTTTATTTCCAATCGATTATAAAAAGGTTTATTTATGGGCAGAAAGACAAAATAGAAAATATAAATGGGATGATTATGAATATGTTACATTTCGTGCACTAGCTCCTCTCCCACCCAAAGCAGAAAGTGTTATGTATAGAAAAGATGATTTTAAAGATACAGTAATGATGCCATTTGAATATATATCAATACCTGTTCCAATAGGTTATGATAGAATTTTAAAAACTACATATGGTGACTATATGAAATTTCCTCCAATAGATAAACGCGAAGGAAAACATGATATAATTTATGCACCCGATGAGCCTTATAAAGAATATTGCAGCAGAGAATTTAATGTTAAGTACTCTTCTGTAACTAAAGAAAAAATTTAAGATATATTTAAAGCTCAAGAAGGAGAAGATTAATGACTCCAGATTACATTATTGTTCAAGCCGGGGGAAAAGGTACCCGCCTTGGGCATTTGACAGCAAATAGACCTAAGGCTTTGGTTCCCATTGGTAATTTACCAATGATATTTTATTTGTTTCGGCAGTTCCCTAACTCAAAATTTATCATTATTGCAGATTATAAAGCTGAGGTAATGCATCAGTATTTAGCTGCATTTGCAGAAGTACAATATCTGATTGTAAATGCACATGGTGCAAAGGGTACTTGTAGCGGAATTAGTTTGGCGTTAGCTAAGTTACCACCAGATAAACCATTTATGTTGGTCTGGTCTGATCTGATTCTTTCCAAAACTTTTAGTTTTCCACAACAAACTGGAGATTATATAGGTTTATCCCATGGATTTTTGTGCCGCTGGCGTTATCACAGTCATCAATTTGAGGAGATTCCTTCAAGTGATGCTGGTGTTGCCGGGCTTTTTTTATTTCATAATAAAACTGTTTTGGAGGGAATACCTGAAGACGGCGAATTTGTTCGATGGCTTCAACAGAAGAATAAAAAGTTTAAAACAATTTCTTTAGAGAAAACAGAGGAATTTGGGCTGCTTGCACGTGTAGAAGAAGAAAATAATGAAAAAAATTTTTTTCAGTGCAGACCTTTTAACCAAATAATCAAAAGCAGTGATGGAAAACTTATTAAAAAGGGTATTGATGCACAGGGAGAGCTTTTAGCTGATCGTGAAAAAAATTGGTATCGTTTTGTCAGCAAAAGGGGTTTTCAAGCTATTCCTATAATTTATAATTATGAGCCATTAACTATGCAGCAGATACAGGGAAAGAATGTTTTTGAATATTCCTTAGATAAAGAACAGCAAAATCAAATTTTGTATAAAGTTATAAACTGTTTGAGACAGTTACACAGCATTGAACATGTGCCTGTAGATTATTTTAGCATTTATGATGCCTATATTCAAAAAACATGGAAACGAATTGACAAGGTACGTGATCTAATTCCTTTTTCTGATCAGAGAGAAATTATTATTAATGGTAAAAAATGTCATAATATTTTTTTTTACAAGCAAGAGGTTGAAAAACGTTTTTCGCAGTATTCATGTGATCATTTTACTCTTCTTCATGGGGATAATACATTTTCCAATATGATGCTAGACCAAGATATGAACCCTGTTCTAATTGATCCTCGAGGTTACTTTGGACATACAGAGTTCTATGGAGATCCGGTCTATGATTGGGCAAAACTATATTATTCTATTGTAGGAAATTATGATCAGTTTAACCGTAAGCACTTTTTGCTGGACATTGATTCTGATAAGGTTCGTTTGTCAATTCAATCAAATGGCTGGGAATCAATAGAGGAAGAATTTTTTCACATTTTAGAAGATGAAGTTAATCCAGAAGATATTAAATTGATTCATGCTATTATATGGCTCTCACTTACAACATATGCTTGGGAAGATTATGATTCTATTTGCGGAGCATTTTATAATGGTTTATATTATTTGGAAGATATACTTTAAAGAAGGAGTTTATAAACATGGAACAGTACTTTGGTGATACGATTCGGATATTAAGTGATTCTATTCGCAGTATTGATTTAATAGCATTTGAAGAACTGGTGAAGGATTGTAAGCAAGTGTTGCATGATGGTGGTCGTATCATTGCTTCGGGATTGGGGAAAAATGTTCCGGTTTGTGAAAAATTCGTTGGGGCAATGATCTCTCTTGGATTGGATGCAAATTTTATGCACACTAATTCTGCTGTGCATGGCGATTTGGGAATGGTACGAAATAATGATCTTGTTATAGTTCTTAGCAAAAGTGGAACAACAGCGGAAACAGTATACCTTGTAGATTTGCTTAAACAACGTGGTTGTAAAATTTGGTTGCTAACTTTTGATAAAAAATGTTCATTGGCAAAAGAATTACAGCATTCTATTGCGCTGGAACTAGAACATGAAGGCGATCAGTGGAATATTATGCCAAATCACTCCACTGTTTTAAATTTAATTGTTCTACAAACTTTAGCAATGAGACTTGCGAAAGAGATGAATATAAAATTAACGGATTTTAAACCGAACCATCCTGGCGGGGCTATTGGGCAAAAGTTACACGAGGTATAGAATCAATGAAATTGACTGATAAAATAAATACACTTTCCCTTTCCAAACTACCACATACATGGATCTTAGATTTGGATGGAACAATTGTAAAACATAATGGTTACAAACTGGATGGAAAGGATAGTCTTTTAGAAGGGGCAAAGGAGTTCTTGGCTAGTATCGATGAGAATGATCAAATTTTCTTTTTTACATCGCGATCAGATGAAATGAGTGAATGTACAGAAGCCTTCTTAAAAAATCATCATATACGTTATAATGGTATTTTTTATAATATTCCATATGGAGAACGAATTGTTATTAATGATAATAAACCATCTGGATTAGAAATGGCCATAGCAGTAGAAAAGGAAAGAGATAGTTCCATTCATTTAAAGATCATTACAGATAAATAATTGTGATTAGGAGTTGTTATGCACAAATATCCTGCATATTATCATAGCTGGTATGGATTAATTTATCATATGCTTAAATGGCCGTTCCAGGTGTTTATAGGGTTTATTCTTTATATGTATTTTGTTAAAAAAAAGGAGGACACACATTATCTTGTTCTTCCAAAATATTTAGGTGATACATTATGTGCTTTGGCATATTTACATGAATATAAAAAGCAAAAAAAGTATCCTCATATTACAGTTATTGCATGCCCTTCTGTGAAACAGCTTTGTGATTTTTATACTGATGATATTAATAACATCGTTTTTCTTAGCTCCGCACATATTTCAGATTTACAGGAATTTGCTTGCAGCCTTGCTGGGAAAAGCCTGAATGTGGGAAAGTACAGAACAAAAATAACCTTCGCTTTATATTCATGTAATCTTTCTCCTTCCATCGTATGGGATAATAATTATATACATTTGTCTCAATATGTTAAAGAAATGTTATATAAGATTGGACCAAATGCAACAGCTAAATTTCCCCAGATACCATTTGTAGATGTAGAACCATTTGTGCAGAGATATGGATTAAAAAAAGGACGTACTGTTTTGCTAAATCCTTATGCTAATTCAATTATATGTGATGTTGTACTATTATTTGAATCTTTGGCAAAGGAATTAATTCAAAAAGGTTACACAGTTGTATCGCTTACAGGAAATAAAGATCAGGCACCGGTAAAAGGAACATTAGCTGTGCCTTGTAGTTTAAAAGAAGCATACTGGCTTGCAGAATATTGTGGAAATATTATTGCGCTTCGCAGTGGATTTTTAGATTTCATACTTTTTTCTTCGCATTGCAGGATTATAGCTGTTGTTGATCCAAGATATGGAAGGAAAGAGTTTTTTAATCTGAAAAAATGGAACATTAATCCAGAGTGTTATACTATCGAATATAAAGATAATTATTTAACAGCAGAATGTATTTTGAAACACTTTATAAGGCCGGTAATTGACAATGAGAAAATCTAATTGCAGATATATTAATGTACAAAAAGTAGGTTATATGATATTATTTATTTCATTTTGTAAACCAGATGCTTTAGAACACTTTTTCCCATTAATAGAAACAGGATTTGATATATTTAGATTGATGGTTATGGGAATTATAGTTTTGCTATATGTATCAAAACGAAAAAATATAGATAAATTTGTCACGGCTTCTATAATATACAGCATAATATTGATTGTTTTTTCTGCTATTAATCACAGATTAGTTATAGGGACATTTATGCAGTTAGGAAGCATAATAGCTATCATTCTTTTAACTGATTTATTATTAGAAAAAGATCTATTATTATGTTTTGATATTATGCTTTTTCCTCTTGAAATACTTATTTATTTGAACCTATTGTGTATTATTTTATTTCCAGATGGGATGTACAGTATAACTAGGGGGATATATGGTTGGACAGCTAATGAACTGTGGCTGCTAGGAATGGACAATGCTCTTACTCCTATTTTTCTTTTGGCAATTTGCATATCAGTGCTAAGAAGCTATTATGTAAAAGGATGCTTAAAATTAACTTTAAGAAGCTTATTTCTTTTAACAGGATGTACATTAACGGTTTTAGTTCGTTGGCCCGCAACTTTATTAGTGGTTATTTTTATTAGCATTAATTATTTGATTTTTCATCGGATTGTTTTAAGACTTTCTGCTTTAAATATTTGGGTATACACAGCAATATGTGTTTTCTTTTTTATATATATTGTTTTACTACGTTGCCAAGACAAATTTGCATTTATTTTAGAACATCTTCTAGGAAAAAGTTTAACCTTTACAGGACGAACACCAATATGGGATCGAACAATAGCTGAGATTAGTATGCATCCATTATGGGGATATGGTATGCTTTCACCTGATGATGCTTGGTTAATTGTGGGTCATTCCCATGCACATAATATGTACCTAAATGTATTAATTCGAGGCGGATTATTAGCATTTATTCCCTTTATAATAATGCATCTACTTTCGATTTTTAAACTGTCAAAATGTGGTCGAAATTATCTTACAGATTTTATTTCAATCATTTTTTTCTGTATGATACTTGCGTTTCAAGTTGAGGCATATACAAACCATTTATGCTTTTTGGTTATTTATCTAGCTTATCGTTCGGATTTTATTTTTTCTCAATACCAGTTGCAAAAGCTGTCTAAAAATAACGGCCTGCAAAAACACATGAGGATAAGAAATGAAGACCATTTCATTAAAAAAAGCTGCTGTTATTAATGCTGTTTCACAATATTCCAATATTATTTTATATATAGGATTTAATATTGTTCTAGCACGGCTTTTGACGCCAGAAGAGTTTGGCATATTTGCTGTTGTATCAATATTTACAACTTTTTTTAGTAAGATTTATGACGGCGGTTTAGGTTCTGCTATTATACAGCGCAAAGATCTGCACAAACAAGATATTAATTCCCTTTATTCTTTTATACATTATATTGCTGTTATTTTATTTTTGGTGTTTTTATTATTGGGGATCCCCATTTCCATTTTGTATAAAAATCCCGAATATATTCTTATTTGTGCAATTCTTGCTGTATCAATTCTGTTTAATACATTTAATGTAGTGCCCTATTCCTATTTGCTAAAGGAAAAACAATTTTATAAAATAGCATTTTTAAACATTACGAGTTATTTCATAAGTTATGTTTCTGCTGTATTTCTGGCACTATTTGGGTTGAAATATTATGCATTAGCTTTTCAGACAGTTTTTCTTTCTATCATTAAATTTTGCTTAAGCAAAAAAATGAGTGGGATATCATCTGCTAAAAAAATGGATTTTAGGCTTATAAAGAGTATAATCCCCTTTACTTTGTATGAATTGGGATCATCACTGATTAATTATTGGGAACAAAATTTAGATAATATTCTTATTAGCCTGATTATGGGAAGTACTCCTTTAGGTTTTTACAGTAAATCATATACTCTCACAAAATATCCTGTTACTGCTGTCAGTGGAGCTGTAACACCTGTATTACATCCCATTCTTTCGGATTACCAGAAAAATAAAATTGTAATGCATAAAAAATATACTCAATTTTTGCTCTGCGTATCTACTGCTGCAGTATTTGTTGCGGCAATATGTTTTTGTGCAGCAAAAGAGATTATTTTAATTTTATATGGTATACAATGGATAAACTGTATACAAAGCTTTACATATTTAAGTTTATGCATTTTTCCGTTATTTATGATGTCTGGAAATATGTCTGTTTATAAAAGTTTGGGACGGACAGATTTGCTCTTTCGGGTTGTTATATTAAATACATGTATTACTAGTTTTTTCATAGTAATTGGTATTTTGCTTGGAACAATCGAGACGGTTGCACTATGTGTTTGTATTGCTAATTGGTTTAACATGATTGTAACATTGTATGTATTAAATAAAATAGGTTTTGGAATTTCCCTATGGGGGTTTTGGAAGCTGTTTATCTCTGATATTTTTATGCTATTTTTCATACAGGCTGTATGTATGATGGCATCTTATTGGCTATTTCCTAAAATGCAGATACTTATATCATTTATGATCAAAATAGTAATTATTGGAACTATTTATTTATTTTATCTGCTGTTTTCAACTCGCTATCGGTTAATTTCATCTATATTTTTTAGCAAAAAATAATTATATGAGGAGATTTGCTATATGAAAACACTCATTTTAAACTCTGGTATTGGCAGCCGTATGGGGGTCTTAACATCAGAACATCCTAAATGTCTGACAGAAATTTCTCACCATGAAACTATACTAAGCCGTCAATTACGACAAATTGCAGAAGTTGGTTTAAAAGATGTGATCATTACCACCGGGCCATTTGATAATATTCTGGTAAATTATTGTCAAAGTCTTGGTTTACCGCTGCAATATACATTTGTAAATAATCCGTTTTATCGTGAAACCAATTACATATATTCTATTTATTGTGCACGCGAATACCTTCATGACGATATTTTGCTTATGCATGGAGATATGGTATTTGAAAACGAAGTTCTTGACAAAATATTGGATAATCCTGAAAGCTGTATGACCATAAGTACGACATTGCCACTTCCTGAGAAAGACTTCAAAGCAGTAGTGATAAATGGGCAAATTATAAAAATAGGTGTTGAGTTTTTTAATGAAGCAGTAACTGCACAGCCCCTATATAAATTATTAAAATCTGATTGGGAAATTTGGTTAAATGAAATCAATACATACTGTGAAAATAAAGATGTAAAGTGTTATGCAGAAAATGCCTTTAATCGTATTTCAACAAATTGTATGATTTTCCCTATTGATGTACGAAATGCTTTATGCAGTGAAATTGACAATCCTGATGATTTGGCCATAAGCTCTGCCCGTTTGAAGGAGCTGGAAAGTCGTACTGTATATATGTGTTTTTCTACAGATATTCTGCATAGTGGCCATATTAATATTATAAAGAAAGCGTCTCGGCTGGGTAAGCTAATAATCGGCGTACTTTCAGATGAAGCTGTAATAAGTTACAAAAGATTTCCTCTGCTGCCTTTTGCAGAACGGAAATCCATGTTTGAAAGCCTGTCTAATGTATATAAAGTAGTAGAGCAGAAAACATTAAGTTATAAAGATAATATTGTAGCATATCAGCCGACTTATGTAGTGCATGGGGATGATTGGGTGTCAGGTTTTCAAAGGCCGATTCGAGATGAGGTTGTTTCTGAGTTAGCAGTTTATGGAGGTCAACTTGTAGAATTTCCATATGCGGGAGGAAAAAAGTATGAGGATGTAGAAAAAAATGTTCGAATAAATCTTTCTGGTCCGGATATGCGCCGTAGTAGGCTGCGAAAAGCGATTGAGATGAAAGGAATGATTACCGCTATGGAAGCCCATAGCGGAATTACTGGGCTGATTGTAGAAAATACAGTTGTATATCAGAATGGGGGCGCTCGTCAATTCGACGCAATATGGGTTAGTTCACTGTGTGATTCCACAGCGAAAGGAAAACCAGACATTGAATTAGTTGATATGACATCTCGCTTTCGTACAATAGATGATATATGTGAAGTAACAACAAAACCAATTATTTTTGATGGTGATACAGGAGGATTGACAGAACATTTCGTTTATACAGTACGTTCTCTTGAACGCATAGGTGTTTCTATGATCATTATTGAAGATAAAACGGGCTTGAAAAAAAATAGTCTTTTTGGTACTGAAGTTCCACAAACACAGGCAAGTATAGAAGATTTTGCAGCAAAGATTTCTGCTGGTAAAAAGGCGCAGAAAACAAAGGATTTTATGATTTGTGCCCGTATTGAAAGTCTAATTTTAGATCATGGTATGGAAGATGCACTTAAAAGGGCATTTGCCTTTACTGCTGCTGGTGCAGACGCAATTATGATCCATAGCCGAAAAGAAAATCCTGCTGAAATTTTTGAATTTGTAGATAATTTCAGAAAAGCAGACAAAGCCACTCCGCTGGTAGTAGTTCCGACCTCATTCAATACTGTGACAGAGGAAGAATTTAAAGAACATGGTATAAACGTAGTTATTTATGCGAATCAGCTCACCAGAACAGGTTTTCCGGCTATGCAGAATGCTGCTTTAACTATATTGAAGCATCACCGAGCAAAAGAATGTGATGATGATTGTATGTCCATCAAAGATATTATTAGCTTAATACCAGAAGAATAGGGAGAGCAGACAATATGGCGGAACAAATTATTTTTAAAGCCGAAAATAATTATAATCAGCTCCAAATTTATTTAAATAAAATAAAGGTTAAAAATATTCTGCTTGTATGCGAGAGCTTTATTTCTCAGTTACAGATTAATGATTGGTTCAAGACCTTAGAATCTAGTTCAGAAATAAGTTTGTTTCGATTTAGTGATTTTCAAACAAATCCTCAATACTCATCAGTAGTAGCAGGAGTAGAACTATTCCGTCAGTCAAAATGTGACTGTATTATAGCAGTCGGTGGAGGTAGTGCAATAGATGTAGCCAAATGCATTAAACTCTTTTCAAATATGGATCCTAATAAAAACTATTTGGATCAAGTTATTATTCCTAATAATATAAAGTTAATTGCAATTCCGACAACAGCTGGTACGGGAAGTGAGTCCACCCGTTTTGCAGTTATTTATTATGAGGAAACAAAGCAGTCTATTTCTGATGATAGCTGTATTCCATCTTTTGTACTGTTCGATTCCTCTGCAATAAATACATTGCCTGCATATTACAGAAAGGCTTCCATGTTGGATGCTTTATGTCATGCTATTGAATCATTTTGGTCTGTAAATAGCACAGAAGAGAGCAGAAAATATTCCAGACAAGCGCTGCAGTGTATATTAGAGAATATGGATGAATATCTACGGAATGATGAGATAGCCAATATGTTTATGCTGAAAGCAGCAAATCTTGCTGGAAGAGCTATTAATATTGCCCAGACAACGGCCGGTCATGCTATGTGTTATAAATTGACAAGTTTTTATGGGATTGCGCATGGTCACGCATGTGCTCTATGTGTAGCCAAATTATGGGGCTATATGATTGATCACGGTGATGAATGCATTGATCCAAGAGGGAAATTATATCTACAAAGAATATTTCAAGATATTGCAGATGCAATGGGGTGTTCTGCTGCTAGTGAAGCACCTGTGATATTTCAGAATATATTGAATAGGCTTGAGTTACCTGTGCCTTGCCCGAAAGAAGAAGACTATTTTGTTTTGATAAACTCTGTGAATTCAGTTAGAATGAAAAATAATCCAGTAAAGTTGAGTAGAGAGGCTATTGATATGATCTATCATCAAATACTGGAAGGGAATTACTGAAATACGCTAAATCCATCAACAAAATTTTAAATCATTTGTTTGGGGAGATGCTGAATATGAAAGTAGAAACGTTTTTAAATTTAATTGGCTCAGATTTTTATACCGGTATTCCAGACAGCCAGCTCAAAGCGTTATGTGACTATTTAATGAATACTTATGGAATCCACTCAAAGCATCATATTATTGCAGCTAATGAGGGAAATTGTGTGGCATTAGCGTCTGGCTTTTATCTTGCCACTGGAAAAATTCCGGTTGTGTATCTGCAAAATTCCGGAGAAGGAAATATTATTAACCCTATTGCCTCTTTACTTAATGATAAAGTATATGCAATTCCTATGATTTTTATTATTGGGTGGCGTGGAGAACCAGGGATTAAAGATGAACCCCAGCATATTTACCAAGGAAAAATTACTAATGAGATTCTTGAAACAATGGGTATTCCATATTTCATTATTGGAAAAGAAACTACTGAAGAAGAAGTCAGACTAGCAATGTCTAATTTTTTTAAGGTTCTGGCTGATGGAAGAAGTGTTGCATTTGTTATTCGTAAGGGAGCTCTTTCTTATGGACAAAAGCCTGTATATAGAAATAGTTATATCATGAGGCGCGAAGAAATTCTTCAACATATTGTAACATTCAGTGGGGAAGACCCCTTGATATGTACGACTGGCAAAGCAAGCCGTGAACTATTTGAAATTCGTACTGCTAATTCTCAAAGCCATAAATATGATTTTTTGACAATCGGTTCAATGGGACACTGCAGTTCTATCGCTTTAGGAATTGCGACTCAAAAACCAAATACACGAATATGGTGTATTGATGGCGATGGCGCTGTTCTTATGCATATGGGAGCTTTGGCAGTACTTGGAGCTATAGCCCCCCAAAACTTGATTCACATTATAATTAATAATAGTGCCCATGAAACAGTTGGTGGTATGCCAACAGTGGCAAATCAAATAGATTTGGCAATGATAGCAAAAGCCTGTGGTTATCCTAACACGGTTACTGTTAATAACTTTGAGGAATTAGATATAGAACTAAAGGAGGCCAGAAGCAGACATGAGTTAAGTCTGATTGAAGTCAAAGCATCCATCGGGGCAAGAGAAGATTTAGGACGTCCAACCATTACTGTGTTGGAAAATAAGAGGAATTTTATGAATTATTTGAATAGTCTTAAGTGATGTACTAGACATAGGTATTACTATACTCTTGCTTTTATATGTATATATGGAACATGTATCGAGTATTATTGCTTAATAATGTTTCACAGTTGTATTTGTTAGGGTTTACCGTTTACAATACATTTATAAAGAGTGGAATCTGGTAGAATTTTAATAATGTGTTTGAAAATGCTAAGCTCATAAACGTCCGGTAACGTAAAAAACACTAGTTTTCTTAAACGTTACCGGCCTTGCAGGAATTTACATATATAAATAACGATTTTGTATAAATTGTATCATTTTGGAGAGAAGATATACACAATATTAGTTCATGTTAATTCTTTTTTCTGAGAATGTTTCGCTAATATTCTATGCAGACTTCACAGTATTCTTAATTTGAGTTGTCTGGAATAATCGTCCAAACTATCGGGTTCACAAAGTGGAATTTCTTCCTCAAGTGCTGTTTCAATCCACACTTTTTTAGCATTCACAGCGTTTTCAATTATTTCATCGCAAGTAACACATCGTGGCAAATCCGGATAAGAAACAACAAAACCGTCTTCATCTGTATCTTCTACAATTTCTGTGCAATATGACATTTTCATATAATCATTCAATGTTCTTCTCGCTTTCTAAATGTGTAATGCTTGCTCTCGTCTCTTGGCTCTGTCATCACATATTCATAACTTTCCAGTATCTTGCGTAATTTATCAAAGCGGAGATTGTTTGACAAATTTTTTTCAAATGTATTCTGTAGCAATAGAAGTTTCATGGAACTATTCCATCATTTCTCTCACTTCTTCCTCATTGCCTATCAGTTCTATCGGAGCAGCACCCACATATTCTATCGGAATCCCTAGTGCTGTGGCGATTCCATTTCCGATTTCATTGTTGTACCATTTACCGTCATAAGATGCTGTTTCCATAAAAAGGAGATACGATTCTCCTTCGCATTCATAGACAATAATGCAGTCTTTGATCTGGTCAGCGCCCAATAATGCAGCTTTTTGGGGAGCCAGATTGTCTCGCATTTTTTCAATTATGTCAGCCCCAACAAGTTTATCCACAGCATCATCAGTAATAACGCCAAGAACATTAATGGATTCCAAGGCCATTTTTTCTGTGATGTCTTCCCATTCATGAAACGTATCTTCCTGCATAGGAGTTTGTCCCTTTGTATATTTGCTGCTGAAGTAAAGACCTTTCCCTTGTTGGCGGATGCTTTTTTCAACCTTTTTCTTTCTGTCTCTGATTACAATAGCCTTTACAAATTCATTAACCGCAGGAAGGCTGACATCTTGCTTCATATAAACGTAAGTCTGTGTGTATTCTGTATAAGCTTGCAGATCATAGTGTTCTGCATAGCTTTCCACTGAAAAGGTTCCCAGCATCTGCTCCCAATCTTGGGCCTTCAGTCCATCCAGGAAAGCAATGGCTGCCTGCTGAGGAGTGGCAAAGCCTTCTGATTCTGTCTTTGGTCTTGTGGCAGTTTCTTTCCATTTCGGAAGTTCTTCAGAGGTATTGTTTATAATATCCTTTATGATTTTTTCATCTTCTGTGTCCAGTCGGAGAGTTCCGGCCATTTCTATATCAAGCCCCAATATATGAGACAACATACCTCCTATTTTGAAAATATACCATTTGTCTTCATATTGGATAATATCAAAGAGCAATGAAAAGGAATCTTTATTTATCCGTATGACTGCCATTCGTGTATCTAGCTGATTTCCGCCGTTCTTTTTTGCAAGAGCTGCCAGATTTTTCTGATATGGCTCGGAACGATAGATGTCTGTCAGCTTTTCCAAAGGGATAAACCCTCTTAACTCCATATCGGAAAAATCTGTTGTTTTGATTTGCTGTTCTAGCTTATTCATAAACTTTTGGATATCTTGGCTTTCTTTAATTATCAAATATTTGTCGGAGGAAATTTCTGGTATAAGGTCAATCCCGCAGAGGATTGCGTATTGTCGGGAAATATTATCTGCTTCGCTTTCGTCCCAAAAAGTATCTGCCATCTGCTCCAAATCGTTATCTCGAAGTCCTGCCAAATAGGCTTTAACTGCTTCTTCCGGGGTGTCAAAACCAGATTGATTTTGCGGCTTCTCTGAATGATTGGCTTTGTTATTGGCAGCTTTCTGATCTATGTCTAGTTCTGTTTCTGATTTTGCTTTTGATTCCTCGTCAGAGTTTTTCTGCCAGGAATGTGATGTCTCCTGCTGTGAGACTTGACTTTCTTTCTGCTGTATAGTCGAAATCGAAGCGGTCGGGGCAGGTTGGCTGGACTCTTGCTGTATGGCCTGTGCCTCGTTTCTGGCTGAACATCCCCAAAGGGCGGCAGCCAGAAATAAGGTGATAACCCCGGTTTTGATTTTTCTTTTTTGTATCATCTTTGCCTTCTCCTTTGAATTTTGATTCTATTCATAGATTTTTCTTACTATTATAGACTCACCTATTATAGATTCACCTATTATAGATTCACCCACTATAGACTCACCTACTATAGATTCACCGCAGCACCGCTGTGCCTTTGTTTTGCAGGCTCACAACTGACACGAATAAAGCATGATTTACTTAAAGATTTATGCAGCGATATACCTGCCCATGGCTAATCAGCAAAGAGATTAGCCATGGGCGGACAGAAACGGTTATTACTCTCGAAAATACAGAGTTCGGACGGACGCCCGCTCCACGATAGAAGGGCGGAGATTGATTGCTGTGTTTTCTGTGGTTTTTCCGTTGATCTGGTCAATCAGGATTTTGGCGGTAAGGCGGCCGATTTCGTAGGCTGGCTGATTGATCGTGGTGAGAGGCGGGGAGAAAAAAGAGCTCTGTTCAATGTTGTCAAAGCCCACCACAGAAATATCCTCCGGAACTTTAAGCCCCAGCTTGTTTAGTTCATGGATCAGACCAAAGGCGGTTAAGTCATTTAAGGTAAAGACGGCGGTAGGGCGTTTTTCCAACTGAAAAATACATTTCGCAAAGTATCTTCCATTTTCAAAATCGTAGAGACCCTCGTCTCGTTCTTTTTCAGAATTTGACAAAACAATATATTCTTCTTGTCTGGGAAGATGAAATTCTTCCAATCCAAATAAATATCCCTCCAGCGCTTCCTGACGCACCAGACGGTTAAGGGGAGGGGAGGCAAAAGCGATCTGCCGGTGGCCTTTTAAGTACAGATGCTCTACAGCTAGCTTTGCGGCTTCAAAATAATTAAACTTTACATAGCTTACGTTCAGATTGCACAGAGACTGGTCAAATACTACCAGGGGGATGTTGTGCTGGAGAATATCCGTAAGAAAATCCTGGTTTTCATTGATGGAGGACAGGATAATGCCGGCAACAGACTTGGAAAGGGATGCCTTAAGCATTTCCTGCTCTTTTTTGGGGCTTCGGTGTGAACTGCAGAAAAAAGGCGTGTAGCCATGTTCCTCACAGACATTCTCAACACCTACAAGGAGCTGCGGATAGAAGGGGTTGGTGAGTGTGGGAACAACCACTCCAATATCTTTTGAGATGTGGTTTTTCACAGGGCTGCGGATGGAGGGGGAGACATAGTTTAGTTCTTTTGCGGCCTGAAGGATTTTTCTGCGAGTTTCCTTTTTGACAGGATAATCGCTTCCGCTGAGTACACGGGAGACCGTGGCAGGGGAGCAGCCGACCTTTTGAACGATCTGGGAAATAGTTGCCTTTCGTGCCATGGATATCTACCTTGCCTTTCGTAGATTTTTCGTATAGAAAAATAATAATACTTTTCTGTATGGAAAGCAATATCTGTTTTGAAAATCATGCAGAATTATTGTATTTAAGGTTACTGTTCACGCCATGGCTAATCACTCCGCTGATTAGCCATGGGCCAGTACTGTTACGGGGGCAAAGCATATGCCCCATCGCCACAGGCGATTTTAAATGGGCATATGCAGTTACGTTCACAGGGTGCCTGTGAACAGTAACTATTTAAGTAAAGATCATGGGGATTTTGCTTGGCAATGCCGGACAAGAAGATGTTTCCTGTGAACAGCAATGTATTTGAACTGTCTTTTGTTTCTGGTTATAGCTGTGGAATTGTACAGTGAACGAACCCACATTGCAAAGGATGAAAAGGATTTAGAAAGCAGAATGAAAAAGTAGAAACAAAGGAACGGATTGGATGGAGGACGGAATATTTTCTGGATTTATTGAAGAATGTTTTACTCTATATATAGAAAAATATATGTTTTATTTCTGTGATTAACAGAAAAGTTTCCTATAATTTTGTTTATTATTTATAAAATGTGTCCAAAAACATTGGATATATTATAGAAAAAACATTGATATAATATAAAAGTATTGAAAAAAGAATAGAAAAATGATAAAGTATATCTATGAAACACAGAGAAAACTATTAATAAAATAGAAAAATTTTCTATCGGTGATTTTTGCAGAAGGGAGTGATGGGGATGAAAATGGTATTCCGCTGGTATACTAAGGCTAATGGAATTGACCTTGGCTATATACGCCAGATACCAGGGGTAACAGGCATTGCGGGGGAACTGCCGGAGGAGGTGGGGAAGATCTGGAGACTGGAGGATATTCTTGCACTGAAGCGTCAGGTGGAGGAGCATGGTCTGGAAATGGAAGTGATTGAAAGTGTAAAGGTGCACGAGGACATTAAACTGGGCAGAAAAAGCAGGGACCTTTATATTTACAATTACATTGAGACCATCAGAAATCTTGGGAAAGCCGGAATCAAGGTGGTATGCTACGATTTTATGCCCGTGTTTGACTGGATGAGGACAGAGACAGAAAGGCGGCTGCCAGACGGCTCTACCGTATTGGCCTATGACCATGAGGTGATAAAGAGAACAGATCCTTTGGATGGGGATTTTGCTTTGTGCGATTGGGAGATGGTTTATTCCCGGGAAGAACTGAGGGAGCTTCTTAAGAGCTATGAGGATGTGGGCCAGGAGGGCCTTTGGAGAAATCTGGAATATTTTTTGAAGGCAGTGATACCGGAGGCTGAGAAGGCAGGGGTGCGCATGGCCATGCATCCGGATGACCCCTGCTGGCCGATTTTTAATTTGCCGCGGATCATTACCAATGAAGAAAGCATAGACCGTTTTCTGGCAATCAAAGACAGCCCCTATAATGCTCTTACCCTCTGTACCGGTTCCCTGGGGTGTGAAGCTGACAATGACCTGCCGAAGCTTATCGGCAAGTATGCCGCTGCTGACAGGATTGCCTTTGGCCATGTGCGCAATGTAAAAAGGCTTTCAGGCAGAAGCTTTGAGGAATCGGCTCACTTTTCAAAGGCAGGCTCTCTTGATATGGCAGAGATTATGAAAGCTTATTATGATGCCGGGTATCAGGGGTATATCAGGCCGGATCACGGCAGAAGGATATGGGGGGAGAAGGGCGGAGCCGGGTACGGGCTTTATGACAGGGCTTTAGGAGCCATGTACCTTACAGGAATCTGGGAAGCATTGGAAAAGATGAACAAATAAAAAACGTAAGGAAAGAATGGAGGAAAAACATGAAAAAGACTTTGTCGATTCTGCTGTCAGCAGCAATGGTTATGTCACTTACAGCCTGTGGAGGCAGTTCCACACCTCAGTCCACAGCAGCCCCGGCCCAAACCACGGCGGCCGCCGGGACGGATGCACCGGCAAAGGAGGAAGCGCCCAAAGAGCAGGCGGCTGAGAGCGTTACCTTAAAGTTTGTAGAACAAATGCCGGACGGACATATTATGACAGATACACTCTATTATTTTGCAGACAAGGTTGAGGAATTGTCCGGCGGGTCCATTAAGGTGGAGCGGTATTCTGGCGGACAGCTAGGAGATGACACGGCCATGCAGGAAGGGATTCAGATGGGAACCATTGACGTGATACGCACGGAGTTCACTACCCTGGTAAACTTTGGAGCCAAGAAGGTTGAAGTCACCACGCTGCCTTATGTGATACGGGACAGGGATCATTTCTGGAAAATGGTTAATTCTGATGTGGGGGAGGAGCTGCTTTCCAGCATCCAGGAGGACGGTACTCAGATGGTAGGGCTCTGTATTATTGAGGAGGGATCCCGTCATTTCTTTACAAAGGATCCCGTCAATTCTCTTAGTGATCTTGCAGGCAAAAAGCTGCGGGTCCAGAACACAGAGATGTGGCTTGAGATCATAAAAAGCCTGGGCGCATCTCCCACCCCTATGTCCTTCAGCGAGCTGTATACGGCACTGCAGTCCGGAGTTGTAGACGGAGCCGAGCAGCCATTGTCCGGATTTGTATCGCAGAAATTCTATGAAGTCTGTCCCAATATGATTCTTGACGGTCATGTATATCCGGTTGAGGCTTATGTGATTTCTGAGAAGACCTGGAACAAACTTACGGATGACCAGAAGGATATTCTGCGTCAGGCGGCAAAGGAGACCCAGACCTATAATCGGGAAAGTATCCAGGCGGCTGAAGATGAAATCATGGAAAGCTTTGACGAGTTAGGCGTCACTGTGGTGGAGGTTCCTGACAAGAGTGAGTGGATCAATGCGGTGCAGCCGGTTTATGAGAAATTCGGCAGTGAGGAGGTTCTTGCTCTGCTAAAACGGATTCAGGATATCAAATAAAGCAGGAAAAGGGGGAAAGGCTGTGGTGGAAAGATTTTTTGATACATTATTTGGAGCTGTGAAAAGTATCTGCAAAATTATGCTGTGTATTCAGGTCATATCCGTCACCATTGTCTTTGTGGGCAGATACTTTTTCAACGTTACTCCTGCGTGGGGGGAGGAGCTTACCTTGTTCTGCCTTGTGTGGCTGAGCTTGATGGGCGCTTCCCTGCCCATCCGCACGGGTGGGCACCTTCATGTGACACTGCTGGATTTTCTCTGTAAGCCTGGTACGATTGCAAGGATTGACATAATCGGGGATGTCCTTACAGTGGTGTTTGCCGTGGTGATCTTTGTGGCCGGGCTGGCCATGACAAAGCAGGTATCCGGTACGATTCTTCATGGCATTCGCATCAGCAAAGGCTTTCTATATGGGGCGGTGCCTGTCTCCATGGTGCTCTATCTGCTGGCGCTGATTGACAAATACTACAGGCTGTTCAGACAAAGGGAAAAGGGAAAGGAGGATATCGTATGACGCCAGAAGTGATCGGGACATGGATTTTGATCGGAGGCTTTTTGGTTTTGATAGCCCTCCGGGTGCCTATTGTGTTTGCCGTGGGGATTTCTACAGTGGCAGCGTTTTTTTACCTGGATATTCCCATGATGATGGTAGTCACAAACATAGTCAAGGGAGTCAACTCGTTTTCCCTGATGGCCATTCCCTTTTTCATTCTTGCCGGAGAGGTGATGAGTGCGGGGAGTATTTCCGAGAGGCTGTTTAAGCTGGCAAAGTCTTTGGTAGGTCAGTTTAGGGGCGGGCTTGCTCATGTCAATGTACTTGGAAGCATGTTTTTCGGCGGCATTTCCGGCTCGCCGGTGGCTGATGTGTCTTCTCTGGGGGTGATTGAGATCCCCATTATGGAAAAGGATGGGTATGACCTTGACTTTTCCGCAGGCATTACCATGGCAAGCTCTGTGGAGGGGCTTTTGATTCCGCCCAGCCACAACATGATTATCTATGCAATGGCTGCCGGTTCTGTTTCCATTGCAAAGCTGTTTTTGGCAGGAATGATTCCTGGGATTCTACTGGGACTGTTTCTTATGATCTTTTGCTATATTGTTTCGGTAAAACGGAACTATCCCAAAGGTGACCGATTCAGCTTTAAGGTGATGGCAGCAGCGTTTGTGGATTCGTTCTTTGGTATCTGTACGGTTATTATCATTATGGTAGGAGTGCTGACCGGACTTTTTACGGCCACGGAATCAGCGGCGATTGCCGTGGTATGGGCAACCCTGGTGACTTTTGTGATCTACAGAGAGCTGCCGGTAAAGGAAATGTGGAATATTCTTGACAGGGCCCTGGGAACCCTTTCCATTATTATGGTGATCATGGGGGTATCCTCTGCTTTTGGATGGCTTCTTGCCTATCTCAAGGTTCCGGAGATGATTATCAACGGGATTTTGGGATTTACAAGCAACAGGATTTTGATTCTCGTTTTGATTAATATTATTTTGCTTTTCTTGGGAATGATTATGGACATGTCATCTATTATCATCATTACAACCCCTATTCTTCTGCCCATAGCAGTCAGCATTGGAATGGATCCCATACAATTTGGGGTGATGATGATACTGAATCTTGGCATTGGTCTGATTACTCCGCCGGTGGGAGCCGTGCTGTTTGTCACCAGCGGGATCACAGGACTGAAAATTGAGCGTTTGGCTAAGTGTATGCTGCCTTTTTATTTGGTGATGGTTGGCGCTCTCTTGGCAATCACATATATACCGGCAATTTCTATGGCAGTGCCTAATTGGCTGTATCCATAGATGGCTGGTTTGGTTACAGATAACATAAGCCTGTTTTATTTGGCTGTAGACTTCTTATATGAGGAACTGTAAAAATGGAATTTATCACAGAAGATTTTTTGCTTAACGGAGCTGCGGCCCGGGCTCTTTACCATAATATAGCCGCCGATTTGCCCATTATTGATTACCACTGTCACATTCAGGCATCCCATATTGCAGAAAATATAAACTTTGATAATCTGACTCAGGTATGGCTTGATGATGATCACTATAAATGGACTGCCATGCGCTGGAACGGGGTGCCGGAGCGGCTGATTACAGGAGATGCCGGTGACTATGACAAATTTCTTGCATATGCGGGGACCCTTCCTGCCTGTATTGGGAATCCCCTTCACCATTGGTCCCATATGGAGCTGAAAAAATATTTCGGTTACAGCGGCCATCTGACAGAGGATACGGCGCCCCAGGTGTGGGAGCTGGCAAATAAAAAGCTTGGCACGAATGGACTGCGGGCAAGGGATTTTATGCTTCAGGCAAAGGTGGAGCAAATCTGCACGACCGATGATCCGGCCGATGATTTAAAAGGGCATAAAATGCTGGCTGAGGATGATTTCTCCGTAAAGGTACTGCCTGCCTTTCGCCCTGACAAGGTCATAGAGATTACAAAGCCGGGGTTTATCTCCTATCTGGAAAGGCTGGGTCTGGCAGCGTCTGTCCGGATAGACAGTCTTGACTCTCTTTTGCAGGCCCTTCTTTGCAGGATGGATGCTTTTGGCCGTTTGGGATGCCGGGTTTCCGATCACGGGCTGACTCGGATTCCATGGGCAAGATGCGGCGAGAAAGAGGCGGAGGAGATTCTGGCAAGTCGTCTTCGGGGAGATGATTTGAGTGATCTTCAGACAGAAAAATATCAGACCTTTCTGCTTTTGTGGCTGGCAAGACAGTATGCGAAGCGAGGCTGGGTGATGCAGCTTCATTTCGGCGTCCTTAGAGATTTAAATCTCACTCTTTATGAAGTGCTTGGAGAGGATGCAGGGGGAGACGCCATGGGAGACATTCCCTGTGGAGAAAGGCTGGCAGGTATGCTTAACAGCCTGGAGAGGGAGAAGGCGCTCCCCAAAATGATCCTTTACTCCATCAATCCGGGGGACAATGCAGTTATTGACACCTTGGCAGGATGCTTTGAGAATGGGGAGGCGCGGGGAAAGATTCAGCACGGCTGTGCATGGTGGTTTAACGACACAAAGATTGGGATGGAGTCCCATTTAGAGACACTGGCCAGCTTAAGCGCCTTAGGAAGCTTTGTGGGGATGCTGACCGATTCCCGCAGCTTTTTGTCCTACACCCGCCATGATTACTTCCGGCGCATTCTCTGCAGCTATGTGGGCGGCCTTGTAGACCGGGGAGAGTACCCTGAAGATTACAAGTGGCTGGAAAGAATAATCCGGGGAATCTGTTATGAAAATGCGAAAGAATATTTTGAATTGTAGACAAATAATTCAGGAGGATAATAAAAATGGATAAATATGACAAGGAATTTCTGGATTATCTGCAAAGAGAGCTGAACACGGCAGTGATCTGTGACATTCTGGACGATATGGGATATCGCAATCAGGCGATGAGCGGTCGTCTGCATCCTTTAGATGACAGTTACAAGCTGGTGGGAGTTGCCAAGACCGTTTTGAGCTATGATGTTTATGAAATGCCAAAGGAGCCTTATAAAACGGAGATAGAAGCTGTGGATTCGGTGAAGGAAGGAGAGCTGGTGGTCTGCTGTACAAACGGTTCCAACAGCAATGGCTTCTGGGGAGAACTGATGGCTACTGCCGCTATCGCCCGGGGAGCACGGGGGGTAGTAGTGGACGGAGCAGTCCGGGATATCCGGCAGCTGCGGGAAATGGGAGAGAACTTTCCTGTGTTTGCCACAGGAAGGAATCCTCTGGATTCTAAGGGCCGCTGTCTGGTGGCAGATTATGACTGCCCTGTGGTTTGTGATGGAATCCTGGTACATAGCGGGGATTTGATTTTTGCGGATGTGGACGGGATTGTGGTGGTGCCCTCTGACTGTGCCCGGGAGGTATTCCGGCGGGCGTTAGAAAAGGTGCGGGCAGAAAATTTCGTGCGGGAGGAACTGCGGGCAGGAGCTTATTTAAAGGATGTGTTTGAAAAATACCATATTTTGTAGAGAGGAGGAAGTGAATGGTGGAATTGCGGTTGTTTGATTCCGGAATTATGCTGGGCCGTGCAAAAATGGACAAAGGCGGCAGCTTTGATACAGTGAAAGATCTCCGGGAGGTAATGGGGCGCTGCGGCATAGAAAGAGCTCTGGTGTACAGTGCCTTGGCAAAGGATAGCTGGCCGGCAAAAGGAAATCAAGCGCTTCTTGAAATGATCGAAGGAGAAGAAGGGCTTTATCCGGCCTGGGTAGGTCTGCCGGGACACACTGGTGAATTTCCTGACGGAGAGACTTTAAAGAAGCAGGCAAAAGCAAACAGGATCTGCGCCTTACGTCTGTTCCCTTACCATCATACCTATCCCACCTCGGATTTTTGCTGTGGAGAATTGTTTCATGCCATGAATGAGATGCACATGCCGGTTTTTCTTGATTATGGTGTGGAGCATTGGAGCGAGCCTATGCCTTGGGACGAGATATACCGTCTGTGCAGGACCTGGCCGGACATTCCTTTTGTTTTAGTCCGGGTGGGATGCGGATCCAACCGCCCCTTGTTCCCTCTTTTGGATCAATGTCCCAACCTGCATTTTGAAATCAGTTATTTTGACGCCAATCGGGGCTTGGAGTCAGTGACAAAACGCTTTGGGGCCGGGCGCATGCTTTTCGGAACAGGGATGCCGATATACAATCCTGCTTGTCCTATAGCAATGCTTTACTATGCAGACCTTTCAGACCAGGACAAGGAAAAGATTGCCGGTGAAAATCTGCAGAAGCTGATAGGAGGGATTTGCTATGATGTATAAACCGATTTCTGAACTGCTGGATACCAGCAAATATAGGATTGTAGATTCCCATGCACATCACGGACTCTACCACAAATTCGATATTCAGGGGGGCTTTGAGGAGGATCTTATAAGCCAGATGGATCGGGTCGGGGTAGATGCCATGGCGATCTCTCCCATGGTAGGTCTGGGGCTTGACAGCCGGCTGGCCAATGACATTACGGCAGAGGTGCTGAAAAAGTATCCGGGCCGGTTCTACGGCATGGCTTTGGCCACAGGCAACCGTCCCAAGGAGATCCTTTCTGAGCTGACAAGATGCTTTGACACCTTGGGGATGTCTTTTATAAAACTTCATCCGGATGAATCTAACTGCCCTATGACACAGAAATGCTATGACCAGATCTACGATTTTGCGGCTGAGAGAAGCCTGGCCATTTTAAACCATGACTGGCAGTCTCCTAAGCGGTTGGAGGAGCTGGCAGGGAAATATCCCCAGGTCCGTTTTATTCAGGCTCATTCCGGAGGAAACTGGGACGGTCACAGGGAGGATGATTATTTCTGTGTGGCCAGAGAGTGTGAAAATGTTTTTGTGGACATCTGTGCCAGCCCCATTTTCTATGGTGCGCTGGAAGCCCTGGTGGAGACAGCAGGGGCGGACAATATCATATTTGGCAGTGATGCGCCTTTTTTGAACCTGGCTTTCGGGGTGGGAAAAGTGCTGATGGCCGATATTTCCTGTGAGGACAAGCAAAAGATTTTTGCGGACAATTTTCTTGGGGTCATTGCCCCGCATAACGGATGAAAGCAAAAGACAAGGGCCGAATGAATATTCCCCCAGGAGAGAGGAGATTATCTATGAAATTACCATTTAAGGTTGATCTTACCGGCAAAACGGTGGTAGTTACCGGCGCCGGCGGAGTGCTGTGCAGCAGCTTTTCCAAGGCGCTGGCTCAGTGCGGGGCCAAGGTTGCCCTGCTGGATATCAACAAGGAGGCGGCCGGGAAGTATGCGGAAGATATCAGGGCAGCAGGAGGAGTTGGAAGGGCTTATGAATGTGATGTCCTGGATAGAGGAAGCGTGGAGGCTGTCCACAGAAGGGTTGCTGAGGATTTCGGAAAATGTGATATTTTGTTAAATGGAGCCGGCGGCAACAATCCCCGGGCTACCACCACAAAGGAATACTATTTTGAGGGGGATCTGGATCGGGATATTGTCACCTTTTTTAACCTGGATCCCAAGGGCGTGGAATTTGTTTTCAATCTGAATTTTTTGGGAACCCTGATTCCTACCCAGGTATTTGCGCAAGATATGCTGGGGCGTAAAAGCTGCTGTATTGTGAATGTTTCCTCCATGAATGCGTACACGCCTCTGACAAAAATTCCGGCATATTCCGGAGCCAAGGCAGCAATAAGCAACTTTACTCAGTGGCTTGCCGTGCATTTCTCCCGGGAGGGAATCCGCGTCAATGCCATTGCCCCGGGATTCTTTGTGACGATTCAGAATGAAAAGCTTCTTTTTAATGAGGATGGGACGCCCACACCCCGCACAAACAAGATTCTCGCAGGCACTCCCATGGGGCGTTTTGGAAAATCCGAGGAGCTTTACGGCGCCCTTTTATACCTGGTGTCTGAGGAGGCTGCTTCCTTTGTGACAGGTATTGTGATTCCGGTTGACGGCGGATTTTCTGCCTATTCTGGTGTGTAGGAGATGAATGTATGAATCCTTGTAATCAGATGGCTTCAGGAAAGCTTGAGATTAAGATATATAAAAACCGCAGGGAGATGGGAGACGGGGCGGCCAGACATGGTGTGGAGCTGACCAAACAGGTGATAGCGAAGAAGGGGCAGGTCAACATAGTATTTGCCGCCGCGCCATCTCAGTTTGAATTATATGAGAGTCTTCTTGCATCTGACCTTGATTTCGAAAAGGTCAATGCCTTTCATATGGACGAGTATCTGGGGCTTTCGCCAGATGCTCCCCAAGGATTTGGAAATCTTCTGAAGACTCATTTGTTTTCAAAACGGGCTTTTCGGTCTGTACACTATATAAACGGCCAGGCCCATGATCCTGAAAAGGAGTGCAGGCGATATGAAGAACTGCTGCTTAAGTTTCCTCCGGATATTATTTTTCATGGGATTGGGGAAAACGGGCATTTGGCCTTTAATGATCCTCCGTCAGCAGATTTTTCTGACAAAAGGGCTGTGAAAACAGTTGCAATGGATGAGATATGCAGGAACCAGCAGGTCCATGACGGATGTTTTTCTGAGATCAGCCAGGTGCCGGAAAGGGCAATTACCCTGACCATCCCGGTTTTGACGGGAACGGATACGTATCTGGTGGTTACGGTTCCTGGCCCTTCAAAGGTATTGGCGGTGAGACGTACAGTGAAGGAGGAAATATCAACAGCCTGTCCGGCAACAATTTTAAGGCGGCATCCTCACGCGGCGATGTTCCTTGATCTTGAGGCGGCGGCTGGGATTTTGTGACAGAGAGTTGGATCTGGGAGTTTGTTTTGTGATTGTTGCGTTGTAAATGATACCCCGCTGCTTGCAGCGGGGTGTTTGATTTCGTGGAATCGGGCGGATTCTTTTGGCGGCAATAAACGAAAAGAAAAACGTATGAATTAAATGATGCTTCTGAAGGCAGAATAATGTTACAGTTCACGAGGCAGGAGAAACTGGATGAAAACTGCCGGACAAAAAATGCCCCTCCTGAACAGCAACAGAATAATTTCAGGTGATAGTATGTAAAAACAGGAGGTTTCCCAAACATAAGATATGTGATATAATGAGAACATTGATTCGGTTTTTATTATATTCAGTCAGGAGGAGGACAAAGGATGAAATATCGTGTGATTGGAGATACAATGCCTGCGGTTGAGGTTATGTTTGACGCCCCGGGGGAGGGGATGTATACGCAGTCAGGAGGCATGGCATGGATGACGGAAGGCATTGAGATGTCAACCAACGCCAAAGGCGGGCTGATGAAGGGAATCGGAAGAATGTTTGCCGGAGAATCCTTATTCATGGCTACGTACAGGGCGCAGCAGGCAGGAGCTATGATCGCGTTTGCTTCCACGGTAGCAGGGCGGATCCTGCCGGTGGATGTGACAGCCACAGGGGGATTGATCTGCCAGAAAGGGGCATTTCTGTGTGCCCAGGAGAGCGTAAATTTAAATATTACGTTCAGCAAAAAAATCTCAGCAGGGCTGTTTGGCGGAGAAGGATTTATTCTGCAGGATCTAAGCGGACAGGGCATGGCGTTTCTGGAGGTGGATGGCGATCTGGTAGAGAAGACATTGCAGCCGGGCGAGGTGCTTAAGGTTGATACCGGCAATGTGGTGGCATTTGAGAGGACAGTCGGTTATGAGGTGGAGACAGTCAAAGGGCTGGGGAATATATTTTTCGGCGGTGAAGGTCTGTTTCTGACAAGGCTGGTCGGGCCGGGGCGCGTGGTGCTGCAGACCCAGAATGTTGCAGAGTTTGCAGGAAGGATTGCACGGTTTATTCCCACCAGCGGCAAGTAGAGGCCGCTGCTGCAGCCAGAAGGAGGAGACAAAAGTGAAATTGGATTTTAAGCCTATACAGGCAGATGATATTGAACGATTAGCGCCGTATTTTTGCCGCAGGCCCAACAGGACCTGCGACAGTGTAGCTTTGGACAGTTTTTTGTGGCGTGATTATTATCATGTACAGTTTGCGGTCAGTGACGGAAAGGCTGTTCAGTGGCTTATGGAAGAAAATGGGGTAAAGCACAGCGCTATGCCTATGTGTGAGGAACAGTATCTGTCTCATTATTTTTATGAGATGGTGGAGTATTTTAACAAGGAGCTTCATATTCCTTTTAAGATATATCTTGCAGATGAGGAGGCGGTAGAGTATCTGAAGCTGCGGGAATCAGCAGACTTTGAGGTGATTGAGCAGGAGGACTTGAAGGACTATCTGTATGACGGGGATGCGATGCGGAATCTGTCAGGCAGAAAGCTGCACAAGAAGAAAAACCATCTTAACGGTTTTTTGAAGGAATATGAGGGGCGGTATGAATACCGGCGCCTGTCTTGTGAGGACAGAGGGGAGATCTGGAGTTTCCTGGATAAATGGCGGGAGGAGAAGGGAGAGGTGGTGGAGAGCCATCTTGACTATGAGGTGGAAGGGATCCACGCTATTTTAAATCACTGCTGCCAACTTCAAGTCAGAATGTCAGGGGTGTATATTGACGGAAAGCTGCAGGCGTTTACCATTGGCAGCTACAACCCTTTTGAAAAGATGGCAGTGATTCATATCGAGAAGGCCAATGCAGAGGTTAGGGGGCTTTATCAGTTTATCAATCAGCAGTTTTTGATTCATGAGTTTCCGGACGCGGTTTTGATTAACCGGGAAGACGATCTTGGGCAAGAAGGGCTTCGGAAAGCAAAGATGTCTTATAACCCTTGCGGCTTTGCAAGGAAGTATCTGGTAAAGCAGAAGAATTTTGGCTGCTGAAAGGAGCTGCTGATGATGGAATATCTGCAGGGGGAGGAAAAGCAAAGGTGCCGGGAGCTGTGGGAGGAAGCGTTTCCCGAGGATTCCAGGGAATTTTGCGATTATTATTTTCAGGAAAAACTGAGGGACAACCAGATTCTTGCTTTCACGGAGAATGGACAGGTTCAGGCAATGGTTCACAGGAATCCCTATATGGTTCGGGCGCGGGATTGCTGCTGGCAGGCAGATTATCTGGTAGGGGTGGCTACCCGCAGGGAGAGACGGCGCAGAGGATACATGCGCCGACTTTTGCTGAAGATGATGGGGGATATGCGGCAGGAGAAAATGCCGTTTTGCTTTCTGATGCCTGCGGCGGAAGCCATATACCGGCCTTTTGGGTTTGTGTTTATATACCAACAGCCTGGATTTGTAATGGGCAAAGAGAAGAAGGCGACGGCGCTTCAGGCTAAGGGACTGATACCAGAGGAAGATTCGGATGAGTACCAAAGAATGCGATCCTTAGCGGCTGAATGGATGGAACGGTGGCTGGGAAGTCATTACCAGGTTTATGCAAAGAGGGATGATGCTTATTTGAAACGTCTGACGGCTGAGATAGCCAGTGAGGACGGTGTGCTGGATGTTCTGTATGACGGAGATGAGATTGCAGCTTTGGCAGGCTGGTGGGGGAAGACAAAGCGAGAGCAGAGGCTGCTTTACGGTGACGAGCCCTATGTGATGGCAGCAGATAACCTTCAAAAGCCGGGGATCATGGCGCGGATCATCTCGCCGGAAGTGTTTGTAAAGGCGATTCGCTTAAAAGAGGCAGCAGGATGCGGCCCTTCGTGTATTTTGCCTATTAGGCTGCAGGATCCGCTTATTCCGGAAAATGACGGATTGTGGTTCTGGCACCTCGGGAGGAATGGATCCTGGATGGAAAGGAAGGAATGGACGGAGACGCCTGCTGGGAGACAGGACGGTTTTCTGCCGCCGCTTTCTTTGACAATCGAAGAAATGACAGCCTGGCTTTTCGGATATGAGGCGCCAGAAGCTGTAAGAGCTTATGAAGATTTAATAGAGCCGCTTCATGGCGTTTTTTTGGACGAGGTGGTGTGATTTTAGCTGAGGGGATTGCGGTTTTAGAGGAGGGTAAGTATATGGAGACTGTGGAAAAGCTGAAACAGTGGGTGCAGGAAAGTGATAATATTGTATTTTTCGGAGGAGCGGGAGTGTCTACAGAAAGCGGGATTCCCGATTTCAGAAGCGTGGACGGGCTTTATAACCAGCAGTATGATTATCCGCCGGAGACGATTATCAGTCACAGCTTTTATAAAAGAAATCCAGAGGAATTTTTTCGGTTTTATAAAGATCGGATGATCTTTCCGGAGGCTAAGCCCAATGCAGCGCATTTGGCCTTGGCAGAGCTGGAAAACCAGGGGAAACTGCAGGCAGTCATTACCCAGAATATTGACGGACTGCATCAGATGGCCGGAAGCAAGGCGGTTATGGAGCTTCACGGTTCTGTTCACAGAAATTATTGCAGCCGTTGCGGGCAGTTTTACAGTCTGGAAGATATTCTTGCCAAGGACGGGGTGCCCTATTGTGAGTGCGGCGGGGTGATAAAACCGGATGTAGTATTATATGAAGAAGGGCTGGATCAGGGGGTTTTACAGAAAGCGGTGTCTTATATCCGCCATGCAGATATGCTGATCATCGGGGGAACCTCTTTGGTGGTGTATCCGGCAGCCGGCTTGATTCACTATTATCAGGGAAATAAGCTGGTGATTATCAACAAAACCGTTACGCCGGCAGACAGCCAGGCAGATCTGGTCATTACCGGAAAGATTGGGGAGGTGTTTTCGCAGCTTGCGGGTGTTTGAAGGTACAGACACGCTCAAGGGAGTACATGGATAAGGGAGGATGAGACATGGATAAACGTTGGACCTACGAGGTGGGAGACGTGGTGAAGTTAAAGAAGCCGCATCCCTGCGGCAGCCATGAGTGGGAGATCCTGAGGGTGGGAGCGGACTTCCGATTAAAGTGCATGGGCTGCGGACATCAGGTTATGACAGAGAGAAAGATGGTTGAGAAAAATGCAAGGGCCTTGACAAAAAAGAACAGCGCTGAAACAGAGAGGTGAGCAGGATGGAGCCGGGGATACGGAAAAAAGGAGAAAGGCAAAGTAATATTGAGCTTTTGAGGATTTTGGCCATGTTGTTTATCATAGCGGGCCATCTGGCAGGGCAGGGCTGGATCTTATGGGGTGTTTCTGAAAAGCCGCTTTTATTTGTCATGCTGGCTGGATCGGGACTGCGGATAGCAGTAAACCTGTTTTTGATGATTGGCGTGTGGTTTATGGTTGACATGGATTTCAGCGCGGCGAGGATTTTAAAGCTTTATGGGATCACGGCATTTTATTCGGTCTTTCTTACTTTGCTTATGGTTGTTTTAAGGGTGGAGGCGCCGAAGGGAGATGTGGTAAGGGTTCTGATGCCTTTTTGGGGACGGCCATTGTGGTTTTCATCAGCTTATATCTCATTGCTGGCAATATCGCCGTTTTTAAAGAAAGTTCTGGCATGGGAGCAGAGGGAGCTTGGAAGACTGGTTTTGCTGTTATTTTTGTTTCTGAGCGTTGCCAGTACAATGCCGGGGTACAAGGAGTCTTATGTGGCGGACTTTTGCTGGTTTGGATTCATTTATCTTTTTACCGGGTATATGAAAAAATCAGGGAAGGCAAAGGTGAAAAATCGGATGGGACTTTTAGGGGGAGGAATCGCCATTTATTTTATGTTGGTGACGGCCCGGTGGCTGTGCAGGATTTATCAGGGCAGATTTGCATTTTTGTCAGCAGGAGAGATCTTGGCAGAACAGTATATTTCGGACATCCGGTCAGTGCCTAACTTTTTGTGCGCATTGTGCATTTTCCTGTTTTTTCTTAACACGGATATGGGGAGGAACAGGATCATCAATTATGCGGCAGAAACAGCTTTTGGGGTGTATGTGATTCATGCGGTTCCGGCATTTTACAATTTTTTGTGGCACAATATATATCAATGTGATCTGTGGAAAAAATCTCCTTATATGTGGCTGTATTTTACTGGGACAGTGCTGTCTGTATATGGAATCGGATCCCTTGTGGATCGGCTTCGGATGAGGTGTATTGAGCCTTTTTGGCTGAAAAGCAGAGTTTTTCAGTATTTGTGTGCGAAAATTGAGGGATTTTACATTTACAGATAAATATAGGAAGAAATCATAAGAAAAAGATTGACGCTTGCCTGATCATATGCTATAGTGTAGTGGCGACTGGAAGAGCGTAGGTCTTTTTTTTGTGCTTAAAAAAAGACCTGGAACCAAGAATATTTAAGTGGAGGTGGAAGTTGTGCGCACAAGAATCACACTGGCATGTACGGAATGCAAACAGCGTAATTACAACATGACGAAGGATAAAAAAACCCATCCTGATCGCATGGAAACAAAAAAGTACTGCAGATTTTGTAAAACACATACCCTGCATAAGGAAACCAAGTAAGGAGTGTGAACAATGGCAGAGACTACAAACGCTGCAAAAGCTCACAAGCCGGGCTTTATAAAGGGCTTGAAGGCTGAGTTCAAGAAGATTGTCTGGCCGAACCAGGAGACGGTTGCCAAACAGAGCGCTACAGTAGTGGTGATTACGATTCTGTTAGGGGCAGTGATTGCGTTTCTGGATTATCTGATTAAAAACGGTCTCAACATTATTTTGCTTTTAGGACAAGGGTGATTTCTATGGCAGACGCGAAATGGTATGTGGTTCATACCTATTCAGGCTATGAGAATAAAGTAAAGGTGGACATTGAGAAGACGATTGAAAACCGCAATCTTCAGGAGCAGATTCTGGAGGTGTCTGTGCCCATGCTGGAGGTGGCTGAGACCAAGAACGGCGTGGAAAAGCTGGCAGACAAAAAGATGTTTCCGGGCTATGTGCTGATTCATATGGTGATGAATGACGACACCTGGTATGTAGTGCGGAACACCCGCGGTGTTACGGGCTTTGTAGGGCCTGGCTCGAAGCCGGTTCCTCTGAGCGAGGATGAGATGACGGGCCTTGGGTTTGTCAGAAAAGATGTGGTGGCTGAATTTGAGATCGATGATACGATTGTGGTTACTGCAGGCGCATGGAAGGATACCATCGGAGCTGTCAAGTCTATCAATGAAGGCAAAAAGACCCTTACAATCAATGTTGAAATGTTTGGCCGGGAGACGCCGGTTGAGCTGAGCTTTACAGAAGTAAAGAAAATGTAACAGAGGCAGAGTGGGAGGGACATCCCCGACAATACCACAATATAGGAGGTCATTATCATGGCAAAGAAAGTAACTGGCTATATTAAATTACAGATTCCGGCAGGAAAGGCTACCCCGGCTCCGCCGGTTGGTCCGGCTTTGGGTCAGCACGGTGTGAACATTGTGCAGTTTACCAAGGAGTTTAATGCCAGAACTGCAGATCAGGGGGATCTGATCATTCCAGTGGTGATTACCGTATATGCGGATAGAAGCTTCAGCTTCATCACCAAGACCCCGCCGGCTGCTGTACTGCTGAAAAAGTACTGCAAGATCAAATCCGGTTCCGCAGCCCCGAATAAGACCAAAGTAGCTACCATTTCCAAGGCGGATCTGCAGAAGATTGCCGAGACTAAGATGCCGGATCTGAATGCGGCAAGCTTAGAGGCAGCTATGAGCATGATTGCAGGCACCGCAAGGAGCATGGGAATCACAGTTGGAGAATAAAGAGCTGCCGGGCGCAGCCTGGATTGGCTGAGCCGCATGAGTGCGGCACTCCATAGGATGCGGTACAGGCAGACACCATAATCGTTCAGCTTGGCTGGACAGCTACAACAGCAGCAGGAAAAGATTGGGCTGCTGGGAAAAACGTGGGAGGGACATCCCCGACAATACCACTAGGAGGTCATTGAAATGAAACGTGGAAAAAGATATCTTGAGACGGCAAAAAATGTAGACCGTTCTGTACTTTATGATGCAGCAGACGCGATTGCACTGGTGAAAAAGTGTGCAGTTGCCAAATTTGACGAAACTGTTGAGGCCCATATCAGAACCGGATGTGACGGCCGTCATGCGGATCAGCAGATCCGTGGTGCGGTAGTACTGCCTCATGGTACTGGTAAGGTGGTGCGTATCCTGGTATTTGCCAAAGGCGTGAAAGCTGACGAGGCCCAGGCTGCCGGAGCGGACTATGTAGGAGCCGAGGAGTTGATTCCGAAGATCCAGAACGACGGATGGCTGGATTTTGACGTGGTGGTGGCAACTCCGGATATGATGGGCGTGGTAGGCCGTTTGGGCCGTGTACTGGGTCCTAAGGGCCTGATGCCAAACCCGAAGGCAGGCACTGTGACCATGGATGTAACCAAGGCCATCAATGATATCAAAGCCGGTAAAATCGAATACAGACTTGACAAGACCAACATTATCCATGTGCCGATTGGCAAAGCTTCCTTTACCGAGGAGCAGTTAGCGGACAACTTCCAGACGCTTATGGATGCGATCATCAAGGCAAGGCCCAGCGCATTGAAGGGTACATTTATCAAGAGCGCTACCCTGACCTCTACCATGGGGCCGGGCGTAAAGCTGAATGTAACCAGGCTGATGGCCTAAGCGTATTTGAGAGCCAGCATATTCTTTTGCAGGGTTTTTGCATAAACAGTAACTTTGCGTAAGGATATGCGAATATAAATTTTCACTTTCTGATTGACAGTACAGTTTAAATATGCTACTATCAGTAAGTGTTGACTGCCGAAGACAGCAGGTGCCGTAAGGCGTAAGGTACAGCCGCCTGCCGAGGAAAGATGTAAATTCACAGATTGTGATGACTTTACGGAACCTCTCTGTCTATACGGCGGAGAGGTTTTTCTCAAAAGTAAAAAGGCGCGATGCAGAAGCCCTGAGAATTAAAGGGAAAGCGATTGAGAGCCTTCTTACAAAAAGCAGTCGAGAGAACCGGCAGCGGTCTTACTATAGAAGCTGCCGGGAAAATCTAACAGGAGGTAGACATTCATGGCAAAAGTTGAGTTGAAACAGCCGATTGTAGCTGAGATTTCCGATTTGTTAAATGGAGCTGCATCTGCTGTAGCGGTTGATTACCGCGGACTGACCGTTGCGCAGGATACAGAGCTTCGAAAGCAGCTAAGAGAAGCAGGCGTTACCTACAAGGTATATAAGAATACCCTGATCCGGCGTGCTGCGGAGGGTACTGATTTCGCTGCTTTAGATCCGCATCTGGAGGGGCCGACCGCCATTGCCGTATCAAAGGATGACGCCACGGCGCCGGCCAGGATTTTGGCTGAGTTTGCTAAAAAGGCGGACAAGCTGGAGATTAAAGCAGGCGTGGTAGAGGGAACTTATTATGATGCCAAGGGTATGCAGGCGATTTCCAGCATTCCTTCCAGGGAAGTTTTGCTGGGCAGATTGTTTGGCAGCATGAAATCCCCGATTTCCAATCTTGCTCGTGTGCTTAATCAGATTGCTGAAAAGCAGGGCGAGACCGCATAACAGCTGATTTGAAAATGATGATATTACGAAAATAAAATTTAATGGAGGAAATAAAAATGGCAAAGCTGACTACTGCTGAGTTTATTGAAGCGATTAAAGAGTTATCCGTACTGGAGCTGAACGATCTGGTAAAGGCTTGTGAGGAGGAGTTCGGCGTATCTGCAGCAGCAGGCGTTGTGATGGCTGGCCCGGCTGGCCCGGCAGAGGCTGCTGAGGAGAAGACAGAGTTTGACGTTGAGCTGACTGAGGTTGGTCCCAACAAGGTTAAGGTTATCAAGGTTGTCCGTGAAGCTACCGGCCTGGGCCTGAAGGAAGCAAAGGATGTGGTTGACGGAGCTCCCAAGGTTGTGAAGGAAGCTGCTTCCAAGGAAGAAGCAGAGGAGCTTAAGAGCAAGCTGGAAGCTGAGGGTGCAAAAGTCACTTTGAAGTAAAATGTATTTCTGATCAAATGGATGATGGAAGCGAATAAAACTTTCGGGACCTGTATTCTATGGGTTCCGGGAGTTTTTTGGTCTATAGAAAAAGGTATCTTGTAAAGTATATGACTTTCAGACAGGGTACATGTTCTTTTTACAAATCACCAAAAAACATTAACTACATAAAATATGTAATATTTTCGACAAAACTGTCTTTGAATAAACAGATTTTATGAATGAATGATTTTTTAGGCAGTATATTTCAGAAAAGTATTTGGAGAAAATCAGCCGGAGAGCGGGATTTTTCGCCGACTTTTTGTGGTGGCTTCAGGGATGGATTTGCAGAAAGAGGCAAGAGAAAATTTTACAAAAAAATTATAGTAATAACTCGAAATTTGGCTTAAACCACTTGACAGAGGTTGAAAAAGGTGTTAAGCTTTAAATGTATTTTCACATGGGCTTTTGATTCACATATTTGTGTAAATCACGAAGTTCACTTCGTGATTTACACAAATATGTGATTTTTACGTTTCTGTGAAGGTGCAAAAAAATGGTAGGAGGTACCCATTATGAATAACGGTACAGTAAAGTGGTTCAATGCAACTAAGGGTTACGGCTTTATTACAAATGATGCTACCGGCGAAGAAGTGTTTGTACATTTTTCTGGTATTGTAGCAGATGGCTACAAGACTCTGGAGGATGGTCAGAAGGTAACTTTTGACACGACAGAGGGCAATCGTGGAGTACAGGCAGTAAACGTACATGTTGTTGCGGCATAAAGCGGCAGAACCAAAAGAGCGGGAGGATAACCAGAGAAGGAGCTTTGGTTATCTTACCGCTCTTTTAATTTGCAGAAAATGAAGATAACCTCTTGCATTCTGTCGGCAAATGTTGTATGATAACCAAAGAAACCGGCTGTGTTTTGTTTTACGGCAAAATGTAAGTGCTTACAAAAGCTGCAGTTATCTAAAACAACATAACCAGGGAAAATAAAAAACGGAGGTTACGGGCAATGAGCAATGTGAAAGAGACAGTGATTCAGTTTGGCGAAGGCGGTTTTCTGCGCGGTTTTGTGGATTATTTTTTCCAGAAGATGAAGGATAAAGGGCTTTTTGACGGCTCTGTTGTAGTAGTGCAGCCCATTGAGCGTGGTATGTGCGATATGCTGCAGGAGCAGAATTGTGAATATAATCTATTCTTGCGGGGGATTGATAAAGGGCAGGTTGTGGATGAACATACTCATATCAGCGTGATTTCCAGATGCGTCAATCCTTATACAGATTGTGACGGTTATATGGCTCTGGCAGAAAATCCGGATTTCCGGTTTATTGTATCCAACACCACAGAGGCCGGCATTGAATTTGCAGACAATAATCAGTTTGAGGACAAGCCTGCCAAGACATTTCCCGGGAAGCTGACTCAACTGCTGTACAAGCGCTTTCAACTTGGCTTAAAGGGATTTATTATTCTTTCCTGCGAGCTGATTGACCACAATGGAGAGGAGCTGGAAAAGTGCTGTCTGCAGTATGCGGATCTGTGGAAATTGGGAGAGGATTTTAAGGCATGGCTGAAGAATGAAAATGATTTTTGTTCCACTTTGGTAGACCGGATTGTAACCGGGTTCCCGCGGGATGAGCATGAGATATTGTGCAAAAGGATCGGCGAACAGGATAACATGATGGATACGGCAGAGATTTTCCACCTATGGGTGATTCAGGGGCAGCATGAGGATGAGCTTCCTTTGCAGAAGGCAGGCTTTCATGTTGTCTGGACAGACAATGTAGATCCGTACAAAAAACGCAAGGTAAGGATCTTAAACGGCGCTCATACTTCCATGGTTCTGGGAGCTCATCTTTATGGTCTGGAGACAGTAGGTGAGTGTCTGAAGGATGAAAGGGTATCCGGCCTTTTGAAAAAGTGTATCTTTGAAGAAATTATTCCTACTATCGGAGATACGGAGGATAATCGGGAGTTCGGCCAGGCAGTGCTGGAGCGGTTTTCCAATCCATTTATTAAGCATTTGCTTTTGTCCATTGCCTTAAATTCTGTTTCTAAATTTAAGGCACGGGTACTGCCTACAATCTTAGAACACAAGGAGCAGTTTGGAGTTTATCCCCAGGGGCTTACTTTCTCTTTGGCTGCGTTGATTGCTTTTTACCACACAGATGCAGCCAATGACGGCGAGGAGATTATGAAGTTTATGAAAGATGCTTCTGTGGAGGAAGTTCTGAAGAAGGAAGAATATTGGGGGCAGGATTTAAGCGATATGCTGCCGGATGTACAAAGGTGGTATGACAAGATTCAGGCGGATGGTATGAAGAATGCCTATGACCAGGTGCTAGAACGTGTCTGAAAATTGCTTTCCGTCAGATGTGCGTCACAATTTGTGGGAGATTTGACCCGAATGAGGGAGGCGTAGTGGGCTACGTTGACCGAATGAGAGCCAAATCTCCCGCAAAGTGGGGCGTGTACTTGGCGAGAATGAATTTTCAGACACGCTCTAGGAAAGTAAAGTCTGGATTGTCAGCACATGAATAAAAGATGGCCCTCCGTGGATTAGGGGAAAGAATTTCCTTATCCGCGGAGGATTTTTTGTGATTTTATGAAAAGAGTACATTGGAGCAATCTGCTGCAGATGCTGCGGGTACAGGGACAGCCCAATAAAACGGAGTGTGGATTAATGGAATCAAAAAAGAAGTATCCTAAAGACTGCCGGCATTACATATATTATCAGAAAGAGATTTTGGGGATCAAGGCCGGAGATGGGAAAAGGAAGACTGGGTGTCAGAAAGCTGGCAGCGCTTTTAACGGGAATTTTGATTCTGGACGGAGCTTTGCTGGGAGCAGCGGCAGGAGTATGGAACGGCTTAAGCAGAGCCGGCGGGCGGGAAAATGCATATCGGGCTGTCCATGCGGGAGCAGCTTCCAAAGAATTGTCAGAGACGGACAGGCACAGGGAACAGAAGGTGGTGGCGCTGACTTTTGACGACGGACCTCATGCAATTCACACCAAAGCATTGCTGGACGGGCTGAAGGAGCGGGGGGTAAAGGTGACTTTTTTTCTGATGGGACAGAGTATAGAGGGAAACGAGGAGCTGGTGGACCGGATGAAGGCGGAAGGCCATCTGATAGGAAATCATAGTTACCGCCATATTCCGCTGACAAAAGCCGGGGAGGAAGCGGTCTGTAATGCAGTGGAGGAGACAGAGCTGCTGATTGAAGAAATTACCGGCGCAAGACCTCAGTATCTGCGTCCGCCGTATGGAGATTGGAATGAAAATTTGGAGTGCCGGTTAGATCTGACGACTGTGTTCTGGTCAGTGGATTCTTTGGACTGGAAGCTGCAGGACGCGGGTAAAATCGTGGAAAATGTGGAAAAACGGATTAAGAGCGGGGATATTGTCTTGATGCATGATATTTTTCCCACTTCTGTGGAGGCTGCGCTTGAGCTGGTGGATCATCTGAGCATGCAGGGATATGAGTTTGTGACAGTGGAGGAGCTTTTGATCGATTAGCGTTTGTTCAAGTTGACACAGAGGCATATGGAGGATATACTGGATGAAGGATTCTTAGATGGGAGGGGAAAGTATTTCATGGATTTATTTGATTATATGAGAAGCGTCACCCAGGAGAAGGAATCTCCTCTGGCTTCCCGCATGAGGCCCCGGACCTTGGACCAGGTGGTGGGGCAGCGACACATTATCGGACAGGACAAGCTGCTGTATCGGGCCATCAAGGCAGATAAACTTGGATCGATTATTTTCTATGGTCCTCCGGGAACCGGCAAGACTACTCTTGCTAAGGTGATTGCCAATACTACCAGTGCGGATTTCCGTCAGATCAATGCCACGGCGGCAGGGAAAAAGGATATGGAGGAAGTTGTGAAGGCAGCCAAGGATTCTTTGGGCATGTATGGGAAAAGGACCATTTTGTTTGTAGATGAGATTCATCGTTTTAACAAAAGCCAGCAGGATTACCTGCTTCCTTATGTGGAGGACGGAACCTTGATTTTGATTGGGGCCACTACAGAGAATCCATATTTTGAGGTCAATGGGGCTTTGCTGTCCCGTTCCCGCATTTTTGAGCTGAAGGCTTTGGAGCGGGATGAGGTAAAAGAGCTGATTTGCCGGGCAGTGTATGACCAGGAGAATGGAATGGGAGGATATAATGCTGTCATTGACGAGGAGGCGGCAGAATTTTTGGCAGATGTGGCCGGAGGGGATGCAAGGGCGGCTCTTAATGCAGTGGAGTTAGGGGTTTTGACTACAGAGAGAAGTGACAAGGACGGAAAAATCCATATTACTCTGGATGTGGCACAGGAGTGTATTCAGAAACGGGCGATCCGCTATGACAAAAGCGGTGACAATCACTATGACACCATATCCGCATTTATCAAAAGCATGAGGGGATCGGATCCGGATGCAGCGATCTACTATCTGGCACGTATGCTGTATGCAGGGGAAGATATTAAATTCATTGCCCGCCGGATCATGATCTGTGCTTCCGAGGATGTGGGAAATGCAGATCCTCATGCACTTACGGTGGCGGTAAGCGCGGCTTTGGCAGTGGAGAGAATCGGAATGCCGGAGGCGCAGATCATTCTGGCCCAGGCTGTATCCTATGTGGCTGCAGCGCCAAAAAGCAATTCTGCGGTCTGTGCCATCAGTGACGCCATGGATGCGGTGAAAAATCAGAAGGCTATGCCGGTTCCTTCTCATCTGCAGGATTCTCATTATAAAGGATCAGCAGAATTGGGAAGGGGGACAGGATACCTGTATGCCCATGATTTTCCCGGCCATTATGTGAAGCAGCAGTATCTTCCGGATGGGATGGAGGGACAGGTATTTTACCGTCCTTCGGATAATGGTTATGAGAAGAAGATTCAGGAACATATGAATTTGTTGAAAAAGCATGAAACCAGATGAGGATAAAACTCAAAAATATATTTAACTTTACTTGCCGAAAGAAGACATCTATACCAAAGTGGCTTTTTCGGGATGTCCACAGAGGTAACGAGCATCGGATTCTGGCAGCCAGAATCCCTTTATATCTTTTCTAAAAAATAATGATAGAAGTGCATCGGATAATATGTTATATTTTTTTGTTGCCCACCGATACCCGCAACAGGGAGGAGGTGTCAGCGTTGGAATTTTTTATATCTTTTTTAGTTGCCGTTCTGGGCGGTGTAACTTGCCACTACATCATCAAACGGTTAGACGGTGACGACAAAGGCAACAACTAGCCTAGTGGGTGCTTTGCCACTATAAAAGTAAAGAAGAATCCCTCAACTGTGTTACCGCACGGTTGGGGGATTCGCTTCTTCGTCAACGTTGGACTTTTTATATCTTTTGCCTAATGGCATTATAGCATATGCAGAAATGTTTTTCAATATGCTTTTATTCAAATATTTTATCCTTATCTGGCATCAGACAAGAATAACAGTTAATACAAAATTATTCGGATCATGTATAAAAAACTGCTTTTCTTTTTTGAAAAACCGTTATATAATAATTCTATATGGGACAGGGGAGCTTTTGTGTCTGCTCCCCCCGTAATCTGTCATCAGGATTTTCTGGAGTCATTTATTACCCCAAGCAGTGATTAAGTAAGATAATCAAAACAGAACAAATTAAAACAGAACAAGTTTAGAATGGAGAGTATTGTATGAGAGAAAAATTACAGACATTGCCGCTGGCGGAGCTTAAAGAGCTGGCAAAAGCCCAGGGCATTAAAGGAGGGAGCGCCATGCGTAAGGCAGAGCTGATCGAGGCGCTTTGTACGGCTGCAGAGCAGCAGGAGATGATCAAGACTGCCGTGGCGCCGCCTGTGCCTAAGCCCCAGGGAGAGATAAAAAGTGACGACCGCAGCGGAGGAAAACAGCCGCGCTTTACAAAGGACAGCCGTCAGACAGATTCTCTGACTGCACAGGAAGTTGCGGAACTAGACAGCGGGATTGGGGCAAATGGTATTTTGGAGGTAATGCCGGATGGATTTGGATTTATCCGATGCGAGAATTTTCTTCCTGGTGAAAATGATGTATATGTGGCTCCATCTCAAATCCGCCGTTTTAATCTGAAGACTGGCGATATCATTGCAGGGAACCGACGGGTCAAGACTGCGGCTGAAAAGTTTGCCGCGTTATTATATATCAAAAACGTCAACGGTTATCCCATCAGCGTAATCGAAAAAAGACCCAGCTTTGAAAATCTGACTCCTGTTTTTCCCAATGAGCGACTGCATATGGAGACAACCAACAAAACCACTACAGCCATGCGTGTGCTGGACCTTTTGTCTCCTATTGGAAAAGGACAGCGTGGTATGATCGTTTCTCCGCCAAAAGCAGGAAAGACGACCTTATTAAAGCAGGTGGCTCAGGCGATTACCACCAATCATCCGGATATGCATCTGATTATTCTGCTGATTGATGAGCGGCCGGAGGAGGTTACCGATATTAAGGAGTCTGTAGTGGGGGACAATGTGGAGGTAATCTATTCTACTTTTGACGAGCTGCCGGAGCGTCACAAAAGGGTATCAGAGATGGTGATTGAGCGGGCAAAACGTCTGGTGGAGCATAAGCGGGATGTGATTATTTTGTTAGACAGCATTACCCGTCTGGCGCGGGCCTACAACCTGGTAGTGCCGCCTAGCGGACGTACCTTGTCCGGCGGCCTTGATCCGGCGGCTCTGCATATGCCGAAGCGGTTTTTCGGCGCGGCTCGGAATATGAGAGAAGGGGGAAGCCTGACCATTCTGGCCACCGCCCTGGTGGATACGGGAAGCCGTATGGATGATGTGATTTATGAGGAGTTTAAAGGTACCGGCAATATGGAGCTGGTTTTAGACCGCAAGCTGTCTGAGAAAAGAATTTTCCCGGCTATTGATATCTTAAAGTCAGGCACCCGCCGAGACGATCTGCTTTTGACCCGCGAGGAAGGGGAGGCAGTGGATATTATCCGAAAGGCCACCAATACCTTAAAACCCGAAGATGCGGTGGAAAAGATCCTGGATCTGTTTTCCAAGACAAGAAACAATCGGGAATTTGTGGAAAACGCCAAGAGGATCCGTTTTTATTCGTGATTTTCATCTTGCAAATAAAGGCGCTTTATGGTATACTTACAACGCTGTTTATAAACGTGGGGTGATTTTAACAGTACGACAGGTGACTGTTAGATGATCACAGGATTATAGAACTTAAAAGTAAAGAGGTGAAAATCATGAGAGAGGGTATCCATCCGGCTTATTATCAGGCAAAGGTGACCTGCAACTGCGGCAATGAGTTTGTTACCGGTTCCACCAAGAAAGAGATTCACGTGGAGATTTGTTCCAAATGTCACGCTTTCTATACGGGCCAGCAGAAGACAGCGGCAGCCCGCGGGCGTATTGACAAGTTTAACAGAAAGTATGGTATTAACGCGCAGTAAGAATGGCTGCTGCCAATCAAGAGAGCTAGGTAAGGTTGAGACGTAAGTGGCGACACTTTGGCTCAACCTTATTTTATGGAAGGGAGTTTTTCTATGAAATATTCCGGAATCGGCGGACAGGCTGTCATAGAGGGAATCATGATGAAGAATAAATCAGATTATGCTACGGCAGTGCGCAGACCGGACGGCGAGATTGAGATTCAAAAGGGTGAATATGTCAGTATGACAGAAAAGGTGAAGCTGTGTGCCATGCCGTTTGTCCGGGGGGTGTTCAGCTTTGTGGATTCCATGGTTTTGGGGATGAGAACATTAAGCTTTTCTGCAGGTTTTTTTGAGGATGATGAGGATTCAGAGCCAGGGCGTTTGGAGCTGTGGCTGGACAAGGTATTTGGAGAAAAGGTGGAAAAGGCGCTGATGGCTTTTGTGATGGTCTTTTCCGTGGTAATGGCTATCGGGATTTTTATGGTTCTGCCTTTGCTTATTGCCAATGTGTTCCGGCAGTTTATTTCATCAGCCATGGTAATGGCTGTGCTGGAGGGATGTATCCGGATCGGGATTTTCGCCGCATATATTAAATTGATTTCCCGGATGGAGGATATCCGGCGAACGTTTATGTATCACGGGGCGGAGCATAAATGCATCAACTGCATTGAGCATGGTATGACCCTGACGGTGGATCATGTCAGGCAAAGCTCCAAGCAGCACAAGCGCTGCGGCACCAGTTTTTTGATTATTGTGATGATCATCAGTATCCTGTTTTTTATGGTGATTCGCGTGGATACGGTCTGGCTGCGGATCCTGAGCCGGATTCTTCTGATCCCGGTGATTGCCGGGGTGTCCTATGAATTTTTAAGGCTGGCAGGGCGAAGTGACTCGGCTGTGGTAAATCTGTTAAGCAAGCCGGGAATGTGGATGCAGAACCTGACCACTGCCGAGCCTGATGACAGTATGATTGAGGTGGCCATTGCGGCAGTGAATGCGGTGTTTGACTGGAAGGCATATCTTAGGGAGAATTTTCCGGAAACCGATCTTTTGGAGGAAACGTAAGAGGTGAACCGATGACGTTGTTTCGATTGCTGACAGAAGGAAGCCGTGTCCTGGAGCTGGCGGGAAGCCCTGACCCGAAGCAGGATGCCCAGCAGCTTTTATTGGCAGCTTTTCATCTTGATATGGTACATTTTCTGATGAACCGGATGACAGAGCTGGAAGAAAGCAGTAAAAATCAGGCATCCATAAGGCTTTACCGGGATATGATTGGGCGAAGGAAAAAACGGTGCCCTTTGCAGCATATTTTGGGCCGGCAGGAATTTATGGGTATGGAGTTTATGGTGAACCGCCATGTGCTGATTCCCCGGCAAGACACAGAGACTTTGGTAGAAAAGGTTTTGGTGCATCAGGAGAAGGAGAAGAAAAAGGGGCAGGCTTTGCTGGATCTATGTACCGGATCCGGCTGCATAGCGGTCAGCCTTGCAGCCAAGGGAGGGTTTGACCGGGTGACAGGCACGGATATCTCCGAGGAGGCTTTGAAGGTGGCGAGAAGGAATGGGGAGATTCTGCTGTCAGAGTGGAAGAAAACGGGCATGATAGAGTTTTTCCAGGGAGATCTTTTTGATGCACTGCCAAAGAATGGAGAAAAGTATGATGTGATCACATCAAATCCGCCTTATATTCCCACAGGGGTGATTCAGACCCTGGAACCTGAGGTGCGGGATTTTGAGCCGCAGGCAGCTTTAGACGGTGATGAGGACGGGCTGTATTTTTATAAGAAAATCGGAGAAAGGGCAGCAGACTATCTAAAGCCTAAAGGGAGTCTGTACCTGGAGATCGGTTATGACCAGAAAAGGGCGGTATGCCGGATTTTAGAGGATCAGGGGTATAAAGAGATTCAGGTATATAAGGATCTGCCCGGACATGACCGGGTGATTATGGCACGGCAGAGGGACTGACAGGGCAGTATGAGTGAATGGGTGTTAAGGCTGAGAGCCAGGAGGGAAATATGTTTGACCGATTAGATGATATGTTGATCCACTATGAGGAGATCATGCAGGAATTGAATGAGCCCGGGGTAGCGGACGACCAGAAACGTTTCCGCAGGCTGATGAAGGAACAGTCTGATCTTTTGCCGGTGGTGGAGGCTTACCAGTCCTATAAACAGGCAAAGCAGGATATTGAGGACAGTCTGGCGCTTTTGGAGGAAGAAAGTGACGAGGATATGCGGGAATTGGCAAAGGAAGAATTGTCTGATGCCAAAAAGCGCGTGGAGAAGCTGGAGCAGGAGCTGAAGATTCTGCTTCTGCCGAAGGATCCCAATGATGATAAGAATATTATTTTGGAGATCCGGGCAGGGGCAGGAGGAGACGAGGCAGCGCTGTTTGCGTCGGAGCTGTACCGGATGTATGTAAGTTATGCAGAGAGCAGGCGGTGGAAGGTAGAGCTGGTTAGCTTGAATGAGAATGGAATCGGCGGTTTTAAAGAAGTTGTGGCCATGATCATCGGTAAGGGCGCTTATTCACTGATGAAGTATGAGAGCGGCGTCCATCGTGTCCAGCGTGTGCCGGAAACCGAGTCCGGAGGCAGAATCCATACCTCCACAGCAACTGTGGCTGTAATGCCGGAGGCAGAGGATGTGGATGTACAGATTGATATGAATGACTGCAGAATTGATGTAATGCGTGCGTCCGGCAATGGAGGACAGTGTGTCAATACTACGGATTCGGCTGTCCGCCTGACCCACATTCCCACAGGAATCGTCATATACAGCCAGACAGAGAAATCGCAGCTTCAGAATAAGGAAAAGGCATTTCGGCTTCTTCGCTCCAAACTGTATGATATAGAGATGGAGAAGAAGATGAGTGCAGAGGCGGCGCAGAGGCGCAGCCAAATCGGAACAGGGGACCGATCAGAGAAAATCCGCACCTATAATTTCCCCCAGGGGAGAGTGACAGAGCACAGGATTAAGCTGACTTTATACAAGATCGATTCTGTTATGAACGGAGATATCCAGGAGCTTTTAGACAGCTTGATTGCGGCTGACCAGGCGGCAAAGCTTGCTAAGATGAATGAGAATGTATAGGGGGCATTCTATGGCAATATCTTATAAAAGCACCTTGCATGATCAGGAACGTATATTTACGGCGGCCTTTGGTCCATATGAGGAAAATGTCACGAAAGGTGTTTTGTATCACGGAGAGCAGAAGACGGGATTTTGCTTTTCTGGCTATTGGGAATTGGAGAGAATTATGGAGGACTGCTTTAAGCGGCAGCAGTGTCCTCGCCTGGTAATGGATCCGCGGATGTTTCATGGGAGGGAAGCCGGAAGCTTGCGGGAAAGGGAAAGAAAAACCGGCGGGGCACAGGAAAATGAGAGGATTTATAAGATTCGTGTTACACAGCGTCAAAATGCAAGCTGGCAGGGGCTGCTTTTACAGGAGGGCAGAAAAGCATACCCATTTTCCAGTTTTTTGAAGCTTTTGGTGCGGCTGGACGGAGAGCTCCATAACTTGTCAGAGGAATGGTTAGACGGCGCTGCGGGAAAAGTACAGCGAAGACAGCAGGTAGAACACTATCTAAGGCTCATGGTGCATTGCCCGGAGGATGTGACGGTTTTGGCAGACACCCTGGTATACCGTTTTTATGAAAAGGGGGAGAGCCGGACTTTTATGATTCAGCCTATGTTTTATGAGCATGACACTTGCCAGGGAAGGATTTACTGGAAAGAATGCAGAAGGCAGAGCAGCTTCCGAAGCTTTTTGGAATTGGCAGGCATGATGAATGCCGCAGCAGAAGGCAGCGGCTTTGATGAGGGAGAGAGAGTTATATAAATGTACTATGGGAGTACATTATAAAAGGAGAAGGAGGTTCCTGTTAACAGGGGCCTCCTGTTTCTTTTAGCCGGAACAGACAACCGGCAGAACAGACTGAACGGAGTAGGAGACTTCAAGGTCTTTGCGGAGATAGTTTTTTCTGTAATTGCGGATAATTCTCTGCATAACCATTTCACCATTTTCAAAGGAGGCAGACGGAAGCAGTACCATGTACTGGCTTACGCTGTAGCGGGTATATACATCTCCGCGCCGAAGGGAGGAGCACACGGCATTATTTAAATGTCTCATAGCCCGGGCCAACACCGTTGCCTTAGGCAGAACTCCGTCTTCCTCAGATAAAGTCAAAAGCCCTAAAAAGACTGAGTCTCCGGTTCGCGCAATCGCTCTTTTTTCGATCTGATAAATATGGCGGAAGACCGTAAATTCGCAGCAGTAGGCGCCGGAGAGAAGGCTATGCTCCTCCATGGATGTCTGGATCAGGGACAGATTAGGGTTGATTCCATGTTTCTGATCCTGAATGATTTTGTATAAGCTGCCCATTCGCTCAGAGGGAGTGATGGCAAATTCATTGTAAAAAGAATCAGCCATGGTGCGATACTGGGTTAATGCCTGCTGCTGGCGGCCGCTGCGGTAAAGGGCATAAATCAAATAATATTGAAAATCTTCATTGAGGGCATTAATGGCAACGGCACGGCGGCATAGCTCTGCCATGGATTCCCACTGTTCTTTTGCCAAAAGCAGTTGGACTTTCTGCAGGACAGCCTGTGTATATAGGTTTTGGTAATGGCGGCGGATGGGAAAGGTCCATGGTTCCCAGGCTGATTTGGGAAGAAAATCTCCTTTGTATAGATTTAATGCCTGGGTGAGCAGCTTAAGCTGATCCTCATAGGAAAGACCAGGAGCGCTGCTGGCTTTGCATAAATTTTCAAATTCAAAGACATCAAGAGAGAGGCTGATCTCATGATTCCAGTAGTAGGAGCCTTGCCCTTGACAGATAAGCTGCTGGGCAGGAAGGGAAAACGGCTCTAACAGCTTGCGGGTGCGGAAGACTAAGGTCTTTAACGCATTAGACGGGTTGACATGGCTGCTGCCGGACCAGATTATATCAACGAATTCATGAGACGGTATCTTGCGGTTGTGGTAATAAATCAGGTACTGCAGAATATTCCAGGGTTTTTTTGCCTGCTGCTGCAGGTCTGTAATGGAGATGCTGCCAATGGACAGGCAAAAGCCTCCCAGCATCTGAACCTGTGCGGATAATTTTTCCATAGATGATCCTCATTCTTTTTACTGTCGATTATAGTAAAAGATTGTCAGGAAGTCCAGTAAAAATTTTCATTGAAGAAAGGCGATTCACACTTTTTTGAATCTTTTACTTTCAAGAATAGACAAATCGAAAAAGATTGGTTATAATAAGAGTTACATGCAAAATGTGGAAAGGGGTGGGAACATGAAATACAAAAAAAGTGTATTTCGCAGCTTGGCTATGGTGTCACAGCTTGGCTTTTGTGTAATGGCTCCCATCTTTTTGTGCATATTTATCGGGTATCAGGTAGATTCCCGTTTTGGGATGAAGACTCTGGTGCCGCTGCTGATTCTGGGAGTGCTTGCTGGCGGCAAAAGCGCTTGGCATCTGGCGGTGAAGACTCTTGAGCAGGAGCGCAGAGAGGATGAAGAACTTCTGCGTGAGAGGCAGAGCCAGGTAAAGAGAACCGGAAGCAGCAGGCCAAAACAGCCGAGCCGGATTCAGAAAGGATAAACGGGCCAGCGGGTGTTTTGGCATGTAGGAGACAAGCAGCAGGGAGGCAGATGAGAATGGAATTGCTGAGCAGATCTACGAAACGACTTCTTGTGGAAATGTCTATTGGCATTATCTTATATAACCTGCTGCTGGGTGTGCTTGCATGGGTAATTCTGTCAGGTACCTCATACCAGGTAAGTTCAGTGCTGTGGGGACTTTTGGCAGGAGCGGTTGGTGCCATATTGATGTTGATCCATATGGCAGTGATTATGGAACGGGCCTTGGACAGCCAGAATGAAAGTTATGCCAATAAAACTACCGTGGTTCAGGGTATGATACGAAAGGTTATTTTAGTGGCAGCTCTTTTGCTTTGCTGGAGAGTGTTCCGGGTGAATCCTCTTGCCATGGTAATCGGTATCATGGGCATGAAGGCAGGCGCATACCTGCAGCCGCTGATTCACAAAATTTTATCAAAGGAGGACGAACCGCAGGCTTATGCAGGCGGGGAGGATTCCGGGACGGAAGCACCATAGGAATATCAGGGCAAACATAAGGCCTTTAGATATTCCGAGCAGCTTTATGCTTTTGCTGTATCCGAAAAGGACAGAGCAAAAAGCCGGGAAGCTGGGACTATAGAAGGAAAGGAGGACAATATATGGGAATGATGATTTCCAATGAACCTGATTTTATGATACATGGCGTATTGCAGTATCAGGCGTTTGGTCAGGATTTTTGGATCACAACAAGTACCATAAGCATGTGGATTGTTACGGCTATTATTCTTCTGGTGGCAGTGCTTGCCAATCGGGCGCTGACAAAAGCCAGCGATGTGCCGGGGACATTCCAGAATGCCCTGGAGTATGCGTATGAGATGCTGCAGAAGATGGCAGAAGGTATTCTGGCAGGGAATGCAAGGCGGTTCGTAAATTATATCGGAACCATCTTTCTGTTTATTCTGTTTTGCAATTTAAGCGGTCTTTTGGGGCTCCGGGCTCCGACAGCAGATTACGGCGTGACATTTTTGCTGGGAATGGTTACATTCTTTATCGTCAACTATCAGGGGATTAAGAATCGTAAAATTCGTCATTTTACCAGCCTTTTTGAGCCAACGCCAATTTTATTCCCGATTAATCTGATCGGTGAACTTGCCAATCCGCTGTCCATCTCTTTGCGTCTGTTTGCCAATCTGCTGTCAGGCGTGATTATTATGGGCTTGTGGTATGGAATGATGCCGATTTTTGTCAATATTGGTATTCCGGCAGCGCTTCATGTTTACTGCGACCTGTTTTCAGGATGTATTCAGACTTATGTATTCTGTATGCTGACCATGGTTTATATTAATGACAAAATGGAGTAAGGCGCCTGACAGGCACTTACGGATGCCGGGACAGCCCGGCAGTTGGATTCGCTGTTTCATTATTATCACATTTAATTTTTTAGGAGGATTTTTACTATGAACGGTATCTCAGGACAGGACTTTATCTTTGGTTGTTCCGCAATCGGCGCAGGTCTGGCGATGATCGCTGGTATCGGACCTGGTGTTGGACAGGGTATTGCCGCCGGACACGGCGCATCTGCAGTAGGACGCAATCCGGGTGCAAAATCTGATATTACCTCCACCATGCTGCTTGGACAGGCGGTTGCAGAGACCACCGGTTTGTACGGCCTGGTTGTTGCTATTATCCTGATGTTCGTTAAGCCTTTCGGCGCTTAAAGACCGGGAGGAAATAGTGACGAAAGGAGGCTTGGGATTTGTACACAATGACAGGTTTGGACAGACTGATAGGATTTGATCCGCAGTTGCTGCATGATTCGATACTGACCGGTATCAACATCTTTATATTGTTCTTTCTCTTATCCTACCTGCTCTTTAATCCGGTGCGTGACGTGCTGGAGAAGCGTAAGCAGAAGATCGCCCAGGAGCTGGCCGCAGCCGCCGGGGATATGGCCAGTGCAAGCGCTTTAAAGGAGGAGTATGAGGCAAAGCTTAAGAATGTGAACAAGGAAGCAGAGGACATTCTGGAAGCGGCAAGGAAAAAGGCAAAGACCCGCGAGAATGAGATTATAGACGAGGCAAGGGCAGAAGCGTCCCGTATCGTCGAGAGAGCCAACCGGGAGATTGAGCTTGAGAAAAAGAAAGCCATTGATGATCTGAAGCAGGATGTGGTGAATATTGCCTCACTGATGGCACAGAAGGCAGTGGGCAATTCTATTGATATCGTGATTCAGAATGCCTTGATTGACGAGACTTTGAAGGAAATGGGTGAGAGCACATGGCAAAGCTAGTATCAAAGGTGTACGGCGATGCATTGTTTGAGACCGCTCTGGAAAAGGATCGGGTGGATGTGCTGTATGAGGAGGTATGTTCCCTGATTCCCATTCTGCAGGGCAATCCGGAGCTGACAGCCCTTCTTAACAACCCGCGGGTGGTTAAGGAGGAAAAGGCTGACTTGATCCGGCAGATCTTTTCCGGAAGGGTGACAGAAGAACTGATGGGATTTTTGGCGGTTGTGGTTGACAAGGACCGTCAGAATGACCTAATGCCTATCTGCGAATACTTCATCGAAAGGGTGAAAGAATTTAAGCGGATTGGAACGGCAACTGTTACCAGTGCGGTAGAGCTCAGTGAGGACCAGAAGACACGCTTGAAGGAAAAGCTTCTTGCATCTACAAAATATGTTATGTTTGAGATGACATATCAGGTGGATCCGGCGCTGATCGGAGGCATGGTGATCCGCATAGGAGACCGGGTGGTGGACAGCAGTATCCGTACCCGTATCTATGAGATGAAGAAGGAATTGTCACAGCTTCAGATGGCTTAGGGCAGGAACTGTATTGCACGTACATGGAATTATGGCAATTAACATTTCAGAAAGGGAAACAGCAATATGAATTTGAGACCAGAGGAAATCAGTTCTGTCATTAAAGAACAGATTCAGAAATATTCTACGAAGCTGGAAGTCTCAGATGTGGGCACTGTCATTACGGTGGCAGACGGTATTGCCCGGGTTCATGGGCTGGAGAAGGCTATGCAGGGAGAGCTTCTGGAGTTTCCGGGAGAGATCTACGGCATGGTTCAGAACCTGGAGGAAGACAATGTGGGTGTTGTTCTTCTGGGTGATACCAGCAGCATCAGTGAGGGAGACATTGTAAAGACAACTGGCAGAGTGGTAGAGGTTCCGGTGGGAGATGCGCTGACCGGACGTGTGGTAAATGCACTGGGACAGCCCATTGACGGCAAGGGACCCGTGGAGACGGACCAGTTCCGCCGCATTGAGCGTGTTGCTCACGGCGTTATTGAGAGAAAAGGCGTAGATACTCCGCTCCAGACCGGTATCAAGGCAATCGATGCCATGATTCCGATTGGAAGAGGACAGCGTGAGCTGATTATCGGTGACCGTCAGACCGGTAAGACGGCTATTGCCATTGACACGATCATTAATCAAAAGGGCCAGGGGGTCCACTGTATCTATGTGGCCATTGGACAGAAGGCTTCCACAGTAGCCAATATTGTGAGAACCTTAGAGGAATTCGGCGCCATGGATTATACTACTATTGTGGTATCTACTGCGTCTGATTTGGCTCCTCTGCAGTTTATCGCACCTTATTCCGGATGTGCGATTGGTGAGGAATGGATGGAGCGGGGCGAAGACGTGCTGGTGATCTATGATGACCTGACAAAGCATGCAGCGGCTTACCGTACTTTGTCTTTGCTGCTTAAGAGACCGCCGGGCCGTGAGGCTTATCCGGGCGACGTGTTCTATCTGCATTCCCGTCTGCTGGAGCGTGCTTCCCGGCTTTCAGAGGATTTGGGAGGCGGTTCTTTGACTGCACTGCCGATTATTGAGACTCAGGCCGGTGATGTATCGGCTTATATTCCGACCAACGTGATTTCCATTACAGACGGTCAGATTTATCTGGAAACCGAGATGTTTAACTCCGGCTTCCGTCCGGCTATCAATGCCGGTTTGTCCGTGTCCCGTGTAGGCGGTGCGGCTCAGATTAAGGCAATCAAGAAGATCTCGGCTCCGATCCGTACTGAGCTGGCACAGTTCCGTGAGCTGGCTTCCTTCGCCCAGTTTGGGTCTGACCTGGATGCAGCGACCAAGGAGCAGTTAGCACAGGGTGAGCGGATTCGGGAGATTTTAAAGCAGCCTCAGTATCAGCCAATGCCGGTAGAATATCAGGTTATTATTATTTATGCGGCCACGAAGAAATATCTGCTGGATATTCCGGTTGGGGATATTTTAACTTTTGAGAAGGAACTGTTTAAATATATTGATACCAAATATCCGGAGATTCCGTCTTCTATTCGCGAGACGAAGCAGATGTCGGATGAGACCGAGGAGCTTTTGGTTAAGGCGATCAAGGAGTGTAAGGCACAGCGGTAGGACGGGAGGAACATAAATCATGGCATCCATGAGAGATATTAAGCGCAGAAGGGCCAGTATCCAGAGCACAGGCCAGATTACCAAGGCCATGAAGCTGGTTTCTACGGTCAAACTGCAGAGATCCAGAACAAAAGCGGAAAGTTCCAAACCCTACTTTAACCGGATGTATGATACCATTGCTGCCATGCTAGAGCGGTCCGGCGCTATGGACCACAAATATTTAAAGGCCGGAACAGAGGGGAAAAAGGCAGTGATTGCCATTACCTCCAACCGGGGCTTAGCAGGCGGATACAACAATAATATTGTAAAGCTGATTATGGCGGCTTCCCAACTGACAAAGGCAGACACAAGGATTTATGCCATTGGCCGTAAGGGCCGGGACGGACTGGCACGGAAAGGATATGAGATCACAGCCGACTACTCGGAAGTGATCAATGAGCCTCTTTACCAGGACGCGGCAGATCTGACGGCAGAGCTTCTGGATGCTTTTGGGCGGGGAGAGGTCAGTGAGATTTATCTGGCTTACACCTCTTTTAAGAATACTGTGGTTCATATCCCCAAGTTGGTCAAGCTGCTTCCGGTTGACCGGGACGCAGCGGCAGGCGGGGCTGAGAATGAGCCCAAGGCGCAGGCTCTGATGAATTATGAACCCAGCGCTGAGGCTGTGTTGGATATGATCATTCCCAAGTATATGAGCAGCCTGATTTACGGCGCACTGTTAGAGGCAGTAGCCAGTGAAAACGGCGCCCGTATGAACGCCATGGACTCAGCTACCAACAATGCTGAGGAAATGTTAGGCAAGCTGGATATCCAGTTCAACCGGGCGCGGCAGGGGTCCATTACCCAGGAGCTGACAGAGATTATTGCCGGTGCCAATGCCATCAATTAATGGCAGGTATCAAAAGCAGGGCAAGGAAGAAGTTTTGGATATAGAATAGAATATTTAAGGAGAAACAAGATGGCAGAACAGAATATAGGCAAAATCACACAGATCATCAGTGCGGTTATCGACATCAAGTTCTCCCAAGGCAAGATTCCGGAAATCAATGAGGCCATTGAGATTCCGCTGGACGACGGCGGCAGGCTGGTGGTGGAGGTGGCCCAGGATCTTGGTGATGATACGGTAAAATGTATCGCCATGGGAAGTACGGATGGTTTAAGACGTGGTATGGACGCCATTGCAACCGGCGCACCAATCACCGTGCCGGTGGGAGAGAATACGTTGGGACGTATTTTCAATGTGCTGGGAGAGCCCATTGACAATAAGGAGAAGCCACAGGTAGAGAAATACTTCCCGATTCACAGAAAGGCTCCAACCTTTGAGGACCAGTCTACAGAGACAGAGATCTTAGAGACTGGTATCAAAGTGGTAGATCTTCTCTGCCCTTATCAGAAGGGCGGTAAGATCGGCTTGTTCGGCGGCGCCGGCGTAGGTAAGACGGTGCTGATCCAGGAGCTGATCCGTAATATTGCTACAGAGCATGGCGGATATTCCGTATTTACCGGTGTGGGAGAGCGTACCCGTGAAGGAAATGACCTGTATCATGAAATGACAGATTCAGGGGTTATTAATAAGACCACAATGGTGTTCGGACAGATGAATGAGCCGCCGGGCGCACGTATGCGTGTAGGTCTGACAGGGCTTACCATGGCAGAGTATTTCCGTGATGAAGGCGGTAAGGATGTGCTGCTTTTCATTGATAATATTTTCCGTTTTACCCAGGCTGGTTCTGAGGTGTCGGCTCTGCTGGGCCGTATGCCTTCAGCCGTAGGTTATCAGCCTACACTGCAGACGGAGATGGGCGCTTTGCAGGAGCGCATTACCTCCACAAAGAATGGATCCATTACATCTGTGCAGGCTGTTTATGTGCCGGCAGATGACTTGACGGATCCGGCGCCTGCTAATACGTTTGCCCATTTGGATGCAACCACCGTGCTTAGCCGTTCTATCGTGGAGCTGGGTATTTACCCGGCAGTGGATCCGTTGGAGTCCACATCCAGGATTCTGGATCCTCGTGTGGTAGGTGAGGAGCATTATAAGGTGGCCCGCGGTGTGCAGGAGGTTCTGCAGAAGTATAAAGAACTGCAGGATATTATTGCTATGCTTGGTATGGATGAGCTGTCTGAGGAAGATAAGCTGACCGTATCCAGGGCCAGAAAGATTCAGAGATTTTTGTCTCAGCCGTTCTTTGTGGCAGGACAGTTTACTGGTATGGAGGGACGGTATGTGCCTCTTACTGAGACCATTCAGGGCTTTAAGGAGATTCTGGAAGGAAAGCATGATGATGTTCCGGAGCAGTATTTCCTGAATGCCGGCGGTATTGAAGATGTACTTGCCCGCATGAAATAGGGGGTATATCTATGGCTGATGTGATGAAACTGAATGTGATCACTCCGGATAAGCAGTTCTATACTGGTGATGTGACCATGGTGGAAATGACGACTACGGAGGGAAATATCGGTGTATATCCGAACCATATTCCGCTGACTGCGGTAGCGGCGCCAGGGGTTTTGACGATCCATGAGGAGGGGGAGAAAAAAGAAGCTTCCCTGATTTCGGGGTTTGTTACGATTCTGCCGGATAGCGTTACCGTAATGGCAGAGGTGGCGGAGTGGCCTGATGAGATTGATTTTAAGCGCGCTGAGGAGGCAAAGGTGCGGGCAGAGAGACGGCTGTCTTCTAATGAGGCAGGGCTGGATACGCTGCGGGCAGAGATGGCACTGAAGCGGGCACTGGTGAGACTGGGACTGAAGCATTGAGAATGAATAGAATAAGGCGCAGGATGACAGTGCAAAGACTGCGCGGCGGCTCCTGGCAGGGTATGATCCTGCCGGGAGTTTTCCGTTTTGGGCAGGAATGGAAATATCTGGAGAGGGAGTAACAGAGCAGAAGGAGGGACGCAGCCTTGGGGAAGATAACAAAAGGAAAAGTGATGGGGCCAAAAAGGACGGGGACCCAAAACAAGAGGTATTTGGGAGCAGGGATTGGGTTGTTTGGAGCTGCTGCGGGGGTGCAGGTGATGGCAAGGGCCATGGACGGGGCAGCAACCTGGTATGCTCATGGGGTGTATCCGATGATTGTGGGGATTTTGGGAAGGGCTGCGGGGATTTTTCCTTTTTCGGTGGTGGAGATAGGGCTTTATCTGCTGGGTTTTGGGGTGATTGTATATGGGGCAGTGTTTTGGAGGGAACCTGCGCGTGTGGGGGCAAGGGCAGTTTTTGTGGTTGGAGCGCTGCTGTTTTTGTATACTTGTAACTGCGGGGTTAATTATTATGCGGCGTCTTTTGCGGATTATGCAGGATTGGAGATAGGGCTGTACTCCCAGGAAGAACTGAGAGAGCTGTGTGAGTTTTTGACGGAGAAGGTGAATGAGACGGCTGTGGAGGAAGGATATGGGGAGCATAAAAGGGAGTGGAGGAAAGAAGGGGTTCTTGCGATGAAGACGGCAGGGGAGATTTTTCCGGTTTTGGGAGGATTTTATCCGAAGCCAAAGGAGGTGGCAGTGTCGTGGATTCTTTCCGTTCAGCAGCTTTGCGGGATCTATTCTCCGTTTACCGTTGAGGCGAATTTTAACGGCGATATGCCGGATTATAATATACCTCATACGATGTGTCATGAATTGTCACATTTAAAAGGATTTATGCGTGAGGATGAGGCAAATTTTATCGGATACCTGGCCTGCATCAGCTCAGAAAGGCAGGCGTTTCAATATAGCGGATATTTAACCGGGTGGGTATATGCCGGAAATGCGCTGGCACAGGTGGATCGGGAGGGCTACATAGAGCTGTATGGACATTTGTGCGGGCAGGCGCAGAAGGATCTGAGGGAAAATAATGCTTTTTGGGAACAATATGAGGGGAAGGTGGCAGAGGCTGCGAATCAGATTAATGATGTGTATTTAAAGGCCAATGATCAGACGGATGGGGTGAAGAGTTATGGGAGAATGGTGGATTTGATGCTGGAGTATTATAAAAACAGGAATTGACTGAAAAACGCCGCCCTGGAAAATCCTAGAATATTTGTAATAAAAAAGTAAGGCACAAACCGACATTTTATGCTACACTTATCAATAGAATATCAGGAGGAGGAAACCATCATGGCGGAGACCAATATTTTAATTGTGGATGATGAGCAGGAGATTGCGGATCTTGTGGAGATCTATCTGGTCAGTGACGGATATAGTGTGTTTAAAGCAAACAATGCCCAGGAGGGATTGGATATTTTAGAGAGGGAAGATATTCACCTGGTTCTTCTGGACATTATGATGCCGGGGATGAATGGTCTGGAGATGTGCAAGAAGATCCGGGAAACAAATAATATTCCCATTATTATGATCAGCGCTAAGTCCACGGATCTGGATAAGATACTAGGACTTGGCACGGGAGCAGATGATTATGTGGCAAAGCCGTTTAACCCCCTGGAGGTTTCCGCGCGGGTAAAGTCCCAGCTCAGGCGGTATACCCAGCTTAACCCTAACAGCAATGTCCATGAAAACGTGAGAAATGAGATCAGTATCCGGGGCCTGACCATCAATAAGGATAACCATAAGGTTACGGTTTATGATGAGGAGGTAAAGCTGACGCCGATTGAGTTTGATATTCTGTATCTGCTGGCGTCTAATCCGGGGAAAGTATTCAGCACGGATGAGATTTTTGAGAAGGTATGGAATGAAAAGGTATATGAGGCCAATAATACGGTTATGGTACATATCCGTCGTCTGCGGGGCAAGATGAAAGAAGACGAGCGTCAGGATAAAATCATCACGACTGTATGGGGGGTAGGATACAAAATTGAAAAATAGAAAGAGTGATATGCGGTATCGCTTTCGAACCCGTGTGATCACCAATATTTTGTACAGTACTCTGATTACCTGTCTGGTAGAAGTGTTTTTGGTGACAAATCTGACCATGGTAGCCAGATATGCCCGAAAGTCACAGTGGAATAATGCACTGATGGCTATGATCGATGACTCAGAACTGGTCATTGTGATCGGATATGTACTGTTAGGTGTCATGGTATTTTCTGTGACATTTCTGCTTTTGCAGGAGCGGTCCATTTCGTATATCAGCAGGATTTCGGACGCTGTGCAGAATATTTCGGAGGGAGATCTGAATACAACGATTGACGTGGTGGGGGATGATGAATTTTCTTCCATGGCAGCGAATCTAAACAAGATGGTAGAGGATATCCGCCGTCTGATTGATAAGGAGCGGGAGGCGGAGCGCACAAAGAATGAACTGATTACGAATGTGGCTCATGACCTGCGGACGCCTCTTACTTCGATTATCGGATATTTGGAGCTGCTGTCCAACAAATCATCGCCCTTGCCGTCGGACATGCAGGGAAAGTATTTGGATATTGCATACAGCAAGTCCAAAAGGCTGGAAAAGCTGATAGAGGATTTATTTGGATTTACGAAGCTCAATTACGGGAAGATCTCCATGCATGTGTCTAAGGTAGATATTATCAAACTGTTAGGACAGCTTTTGGAGGAATCTTATCCTAATTTTTCCAATAAGAATCTGTCTTATGAGCTGCAGAGCAATGTTCCGGCAAAGGTGATCATGGCAGATGGGAACCTGCTTGCCAGGCTGTTTGACAATCTGATTAACAATGCCATCAAATACGGCGCAGAGGGCAAACGGGTTCTGGTGAAGGTTTATGCAATGGCAGAGACTGTGCAGGTATCTGTGACCAATTATGGATATGTGATTCCAGAGGAAGAACTGCCTCTGATTTTTGAGAAATTTTACCGGGTGGAGCATTCACGGTCTGTCAATACCGGAGGAACCGGCTTAGGGCTGGCCATTGTAAAAAATATTGTGGATATGCATGGGGGCGATATTACGGTGAAAAGTGATTTGAACGGCACGGTGTTTACGGTGACGCTGAGGGTGAATTTTGATATTGAGAGAGAGAATTTCGGGCAGGTATAGCCCCAGGGAGAGGAAGGGAAACAGGAATCGATGGGCATAAAGAATCGAATCTGGATGTTCCGTAAAAGGAGATATGCCAGGCCGCTGAGAGTGTGGATAGCTGTGGTTATCCTGCTTCTTGGAGGTCTGGCTTTTTGTGCTTTGTCCATGGAGGCGTGGGCTGGCAGTATGGCTCAGAATAAAGAAGGGGAGACGGTTTCCCATTCCTTGGGCAGAGTGGAAATTGATGTGGAGTATGGTTATGGAAATCGGGTAAAAGGAGGACGTTATATTCCGGTGTACATTACCATAGCCAATGGCCAGGATCGTCCGGCAGAGGGAGTCTTAAAGATCAAGTCCATGGAATCAGACGGAGACATTTATCATTATGATTATGATGTGACTTTAAAATCAGGGGAGAAAAGGAAAGGAAGGTATTATATTCCCATAGGGACGGATGCAGACAGGCTGTTTGTGGAGCTGGAAGACAAGGCAGGAGCAATCCTTGCAGAGCAGCAGGTAAGCTTGAATGTGAGCCAGGATGTGCCGGAGCTGTTTGTGGGGATTCTTTCGGATAATCCGGAGGACTTGGAATATCTGGACGGTGTGGGGATTCACTACAGTACCTTAAGAACCAGAAGCTTTATGCTGGATCCCAAGGAGTTTCCGGACGAAGCAGTGGGGCTGAACCTGCTGGATGTGATAGTGGTGAATAATTTTAAGCTGCGGGAATTATCAGAGCAGCAGACTTCTGCAGTTATGGACTGGGTTCACAGCGGCGGCGTGCTGATATTAGGCACCGGAAAGCGGGTGGGGGATACGCTGGGACGATTTGCACCGGAGCTTTTGGATGATTCTTATGGAAGTGCGGTTATGCGCAGGCTTGATCTGGGAGAAGGATTCTCGTTGGACAGGCCAGAGGACGGAATGTTTGAGATAGCCTGTGTGGATATTTCTCTTCATGGCGGCAACATTATTCTTTCCAGCGGCGGCTTTGCTCTTTTGACGGCAGCATCCAAAGAACAGGGGCTGATTGGAGTGGCGGGTTTTGATCTGTCAGACATCCAAAGATTCTGCCAGGAGCATCCGTCCTATGTGGATCATTTTTTTACCTCTCTTTTGGGGGAGACCCGGATTAACCGGCTGGCAAATGTGGTTTACAGCGGCAATTCGGATCAGTTTTGGTCGGTTCAGAGCCTGATCAACACGGGAAATGTAGAAAAGCTGCCTAATCTTTTGGCTTATGCGGCAGTGGTGATCTTATATCTGCTGATCATGGGACCAGGAATGTATATCTTTTTGAAAAACAGAAGTCTTCAGATTTTTTACCGGCAGGGAGTTGCAGTTCTGGCAGTGGTTTTTGCGGTAATCATTTATCTGATGGGAATGTTTACCCGTTTCCGCTCTACCTTTTATACTTATGCGGCCATTCAGGATGTGACAGCAGATTACGTGACAGATACCACCTACGTAAATATTCGTAATCCTTACAATCGTCCCTATCAGGTGGAGTTAGATCCCTCTTATTCTGTGCTTCCTATAACGCGCCGGAGCATTTCGGCTTCTGTCGGGGAAGCCAAATTCACGGGAAAGGAATCATACCAGATTGCCATTGAGCGGGGGGAGGAGCGTCTGACAATCCGGGGACAGGATATTCCGGCCTTTTCACCCAGATACTTTAAGCTGGAGAGAAAGCAGGAGAATACAGACAATATCGGGATTGCAGGAAACGTGGATTATTTTGAAGGAAGCATCAGCGGAGAAGTGACCAATCATTTTCCCTTTCCGTTGGAGAATGCTACGTTAATGCTCTATGGGAATATGGTGCTTTTGGGACGGCTGGAGCCAGGCCAGACATGCCGTTTGGACGGATTGGAGATTTTGCGCTACCCTCTGAATCATTCTTATGCAGTGGCAGAGCAGATTATCGGGGCGGAGCAGCTTCAGAGGGCAGACATCAGCGATTCTGCTTATCTTCTGGCAGCGGAGAGACTGAACATGCTGACTTTTTATCTTGATAATTATTTGAACAATTATATGGCAGATGCCCGTGTGATTGCATTCAGCACAGAGAAGGAGGAGCGTTTGTTTCTAAGAGAGGAAGGGGAAACATACGGACATACCATGTTAACCTCCTCCATAGAAGTCCATGCATCCAGGGATCAGCTTCTTTACCGTTCTGTACTGATGAAAATGCCGAGGGTGATCAGCGGAGAGTATAATGCGGAGTCTAATTCTATGAGCGGTATGGAACCTTTGGTAGTGGAATATGAGATGGGGGAAGAACTTGACGTGGAGAGCCTGACCTTTGAACCGGTTTCCCAGGTGTTTTCGGGAAATGGAAGGGACAGTTATATTGAAGCTTTTACAGGAAGTATTTATTTCTATAATCATGGCAGCGGAAACTATGACCGGATTCAATTTGACGGAAAGAAAATGAATGTGGATCAGCTCCGCCCTTATTTGTCGCCAGGCAATACGCTGACAGTACGTTATGTATATGGGGGACAGAAAAGCTACAATGCAATTCAGCTTCCCATGCCTATGGTTGCCGGGAGGGAGAGGTAATGCTGAAAATTCGGAATCTGCAGAAAGTATATGGAAATTATCATGCCCTGGACGGTCTTGATATGGAGATCCGGGAGGGGGCATTGTATGGTTTTGTGGGGCCAAACGGGGCCGGAAAGACGACCACCATTAAGATCATCAGCGGGCTTCTCTGGCCGGATGGAGGGACCGTGGAGATTCATGGGACGGATGCCTTGACCCAGCCCGGCAGGCTGAAGGAAAAGATCGGTTATGTGCCGGATTATTTTGGAGTTTATGATAATCTGAAAGTATCAGAGTACATGGAGTTTTTTGCGTCTTGCTATGGCATGGAAGGGCTGAAGGCACGGAAGCGTTCCCAGACTCTTTTAGATCAGGTAGGACTGGGGCATAAGCTGGACTTTTATGTGGACGGATTGTCCAGGGGAATGAAGCAGCGGCTGTGCCTGGCCAGAGCCTTGCTTCATGAACCGGTTCTTTTGGTGATGGATGAGCCGGCTGCAGGGTTGGATCCTAGAACCAGGCTGGAGTTTAAGGAGACAGTGCGGGAGCTGAATGAGCAGGGAATGACGATCCTTATAAGCTCTCATCTGCTTTCCGATCTGGCTGAGCTGTGTACCGATGTAGGGATTGTGGATGCAGGGAAAATGCTGCTGACCGGCAGTGTGGAGGAGGTGATTGAAAAGATCCATACTTCTAAGCCGGTGATTATAACCGTCCATGAAAATATCGGGACAGCCATTGGGATCTTAAAGGAGCATCCTTTGGTGCGTTCCTTGTCCGTAAAGGACCAGGAGATTATGGTACAGTTTGCCGGGAGCGGAAAACAGGAAAGCCGGCTTTTGACAGAGCTGATATCAGCAGGAGTTCAGGTAAGAGGATTTATGCGGGAGCCGGGAAGCTTAGAGGCAGTGTTTATGCAGCTTACTGGCCGTGAGGAGGAAAGGGTGGTGCAGTCTTATGAACATATTCTCGAATCCGGTCTATAAAAGGGAGATAATGGTAAGTACACGCAGCTTCCGTCTGGCTTTGGTGCTGCTGGTATTTAACGGAATTTTGGCATTGGTAGCGCTTTTAAATATGTATTCCACATTAGCCAGGGTGAGGATTACAGCAGAGATTCAGTACAGCAGTTTTCTGGATTTGTATATTTTTGTGGCTGTCCTAGAATTTGTCATGCTGATCTTTATTATGCCTGCCATTACGGCAGGAAGTATCAGCGGGGAGCGGGAACGGCAGACATTGGATCTGATGTTGTCTACCAAAATGACGCCGGTACAGATTGTAATGGGAAAATTGGCAGCATCTTTAAGTACCATGGGACTTTTGATTGTTTCCAGTTTCCCTATTTTGGCTCTGGTGTTTGTGTATGGCGGGGTGACGATGAAGGACATGGGGATGCTTTTAGTGTGCTTTGTGGCTGCGGCTCTGTTTGTGGGAAGCTTAGGAGTGTGCTGCTCGGCTCTGTTTCGGAAGTCTACGTTATCAACGGTTGTAGCCTATGGGGTGATGGGAGGAATCGTGGCGGGAACCTATGGAGTGAATCAACTGGTCATGTTTCTGGGCCGTATGTCCGGGGCTTATGCTGCCTCCGGGGAGGCGGGGGCAATGGCAGGCAGCTCAGGAGGATTTTTATATCTGCTGCTTTTGAATCCCACGGCTACCTTTGTGCTGACCATGCTGCGTCTGGCAGGGAGGGAGCAGGCGAAAGGAGGTGTGGCCCAGTGGTTTGGGACACACAGGGAAAGCTTTGTCAGTCAGAACTGGATTGGATGCAGTGTAATACTTCAGGCAGCAATGGCCGCTGTGTTTGTGTGGGCGGCAGTCAGGGCAGTGGGGCCTGGAAGGCGGAAAGGATGAGGCAAGATAGGTGTTTTCTTTTGATTTGTTTTGGTGTATGATAGAAGGCAGTAAAGCGCTTTAAAGGAAAAAGTTTTAAGGATAAGGAGGAGCAGCATGGGGATTATTAAGGCAGCAGTGTCAGCAATAGGGGGCGCGTTGGCGGATCAGTGGCTGGAGGTTATGGAGCCGGGAAACATGGGGGATCAGACGGTATTTACCAGTGGGGTGAAAATCCGTAAGGGTTCTAATGTTAAGGGCACGGAAAATGTGGTGTCAGATGGTTCTGTGATCCATGTGTATCCCAATCAGTTCATGATGATAGTGGATGGCGGAAAGGTTGTGGATTACACGGCAGAGGAGGGATATTATACGGTGAAAAATTCCTCCACCCCCTCTTTGTTTAACGGCCAGTTTAAGGACAGCTTAAAGGAGTCCTTTAACCGGATTAAATACGGAGGAGGAACACCCAGGGTACAAAAGGTATTTTATGTAAATCTGCAGGAGATCAAGGGGATCAAATTCGGTACCCGGAATCCAGTGAATTATTATGACAGCTTTTATAATGCGGAGCTTTTTTTGCGGGCCCATGGAACGTATTCCATTCAGATTACGGACCCACTGCGCTTTTATGCCCAGGTGATTCCCAAAAATGCAAGCAGGGTAGATATCAGCTCGATCAACGAGCAGTATATGAACGAGTTTTTGGAGGCGCTGCAGGCATCCATTAACAGGATGTCGGCTGAAGGGGAGCGGATTTCCTTTGTGGCTTCTAAGGGCACTGTGTTAAGCCGTCATATGTCGGAGGTGTTAGACGACGACTGGAAGCGGTCCCGGGGTTTTGAAGTGATGAGTGTGGGGATTGCCAGCATTTCCTATAATGAAGAATCTCAGAAGCTGATCAATATGCGCAATCAGGGAGCCATGCTTAGTGATCCCGGCGTGCGGGAGGGATATGTACAGGGGGCCATTGCCCGCGGGTTAGAGGCGGCTGGTTCCAATTCCCAGGGATCCATGGCCGGTTTTATGGGTATGGGTGTGGGGATGAATGCAGGAGGCGGTTTTATGGGAACAGCATCCGCTTCCAATATGCAGCAGATGCAGATGAATGCCAATGCACGGGGCGCAGGAGCCCAGAGTCCTGGCAGTTATGCAGGGGGATTGACAGGCAGTTCCTGGGTATGTGGCTGCGGCGCAGTGAACACAGGGAAATTCTGCAGTGAATGTGGTGCTCCGAAGCCTGCTAAGGATACTTGGGTGTGCCGCTGCGGCGCAGTGAATGGAGGAAAATTCTGCAGCGAGTGTGGAAGCCCGAAGCCTGCTGATAATACCTGGGTCTGCCGCTGCGGAGCAGTGAATACGGGGAAATTCTGCAGTGAGTGCGGGGCTTTGAAAGGATAAGAAGCGGGCGGCGTTATGGCGACAATTATTTATAAATGTCCAAATTGCGGAGGGGATCTGCGGTTTGAACCACAGGAGCAGAACTTTCAGTGTGAGTATTGTCTGTCAGAGTTTTCAAAGGAACAGATGGAAAACAGCGTTTCAGAACAGACGGAAGCGGCTGTCAATGTATATTCTTGTCCAAGCTGCGGAGCAGAGGTGGTGACAGATGAGACTACGGCTGCCTCTTTTTGTTACTATTGCCATAATCCGGTGGTGCTGGCAGGACGGCTGGAGGGAGAATATCATCCGGATGGTGTTCTCCCCTTTGGGATCAGCAGACAGCAGGCATTAGATATTTTTGAAAAGTGGATTGGCGGGAAAAAATATATACCGAAGGAATTTTATTCCCAGGATCAGATTGAGAAGATGACAGGTGTTTACTTTCCCTACTGGCTGTATGGGTGCCAGGTGGAGGGAAAGCTTGAGGCACAGGGAAAAAAGCAGAAATCCTGGATGGAGGGAAATATACGGTTTATCCGCACGGAGGAGTATGCGGTGAGCCGGGACGGAACGATGAAGATCCAGGACGTTTCCCGCAATGCACTCTCTAAGGCAAACCGAAAGCTGGCAGAGGGTGTGATGCCCTTTGAGATGGAAAAGCTGCAGCCTTTTGAGATGGCGTACCTGTCCGGTTTTTTGGCAGAGAAGCGGGATATGGAGAAAGGGCAGTTTGAGGAGGAGATAAAAGAGGAGGTATGCCGGTTTGCCGGGGATTCTCTCCGCAGCGAGATCAGCGGGTATGATTCTGTTCAGGTTCATTCCGAGAATATGCAGATCAAAAGCCCTCAGTGGAGGTATGTATTAATGCCGGTTTGGACCTTGACGTATGTGGACAGGAAGACAGATAAGGTGTATTATTTTGCCTGTAATGGACAGACAGGAAAGGTCTGCGGGGAGCTGCCGGTAGATTCCAGACGGCTTTTGGGACTGTTTCTGTCTGTTTTTGTGCCGGTATTTGCCATACTTTTGGCGGTGGGGTGGTTTCTCTAGTGCAACGATGTATTAGAGCTGTATAAGTAAGAGGTGTGCATATGGATGCAAGGGATGAAAAAAGAATTGGGAGAATGGCTGTACATGGGGCTGCAGGTGTTCTTTTTGCTGCAGTGTTTATAATGGCAGGAGGTATGCAGGCACCTGCGGTCTTTGCAGGGGCAGCGGGAAGGGCAGAGCATATTTATCAGGCTCCCAAAACCGTGGAGCAGCAGCGTGTGTTTGATCAGGCAGGGCTGTTCTCAGAAGATGAGGAAAAAGAACTGGAGGAAAGGATACAAAAGCTTCAGAAGGTCATTGAGGCGGATATAGCGCTGGTTTCCACAGAGGATGCCCAGGGGAAGACAGCAGAGCAGTATGCGGATTATTTTTATCATGTACATGAACTTGGCAGGGGGGAGGATTACAGCGGAGTTCTCTTTTTGATGGATATGGATAACCGGGAACTGTACATTTCTACATGCGGAGGGATGATTCGGCTTCTCACGGACGAGAGGATAGATTCCATGTTAGATCATGGGATTTCTTATATGAAAGACCAGGACTATGCCCAGTGTGCCCGTCAGCTTCTTACAGATACCCGGCACTGGTATCAGAAAGGGATTGCAGAAGGACAGTATAATGAGGACCGGGATACAGGGGAAGTGAGTCAGTATCAGGGCGGGCGCAGAAGAAGCATTCGTTGGTATGAGTTTATCCTGGCAGCAGGGGTGGCGGCTTTCTGCGGGGCAGGCGTGTGCGGGAAGGTAAAGCGGGACTATGCCATGGAACAGGAGAGAAGACAGGCATCGGGCTTTCATATGGCATACAGGGCAGATGCCTGCTTTCGATATCGGAGTCAAAGTGATGTGCTGAATAATTCTTACGTTGCAAGGCAGATAATTCCCCGGAATCCTCCGTCCGGTCATTCCGGCCATTCGGGTCATTTGGGGCGGAGTACTACCCATAAATCCAGCGGCGGAAGGAGCTATGGAGGAGGCGGAAGGAAGTTCTGAATGCATTTCCCATAAAAATCCGTCCTATATAGACAAATGTAGCTGGACAAATGACTATTGTCTATGGTATAATCGAAACACTTTATTTGGCCGAAGGGCCAGATAAGATACTGGCAGGCTTTTTTGCATCGGGTAGGGTGCCTAAAAGTTTACTGCCGTAAGGGAATGCCGCAAGAGGAACTGTGCTGTAAGATTTGGCAGGGCCTTTAGGACGGCATTCAGCAAAAAGAAGGAGGAGACATAATAATGAAAAAGAGATTACTTAGCTTGTCACTGGCAGCGGCTATGGTGTTTTCCCTGGCAGGATGCCGTGGGGCAGCACCGGCAGAGAGTTCTAGTGCTGCTCCCGCAGAGACCACTACTGCAGCGGCAGCAGACGGAGCAGAGGACACTACCGCAGCGGAAGGGGATTCTGCTGAGACTGAGGCAGCAGCACCGGCAGGGAATTTTAAGATTGGTATTATTACCGGTACGGCTTCTCAGGGGGATGAGGAGATTACCCAGGCCAATAAGATGAAAGAGAAGTATGGCGACATGATCGTTACTTCTACTTATCCGGATAACTTTACCACCGAGACAGAGACTGTTATCTCCAACACAGTGGCTATGGCTTCTGACCCGGATGTAAAGGCCATTATCTGGTGCCAGGCAATTCCGGGTACCGCGGCAGCCATTGACAAGGTTCGTGAGACTCGTCCGGACATGATCTTCATCGTTGGTACTCCTGGTGAGGATCCGGGTGTTATCAATCCTAAGGCTGACATTGTTCTTCAGGTAGATGAGCCTGGATGTGGTGTTGTGATTCCGCCTCAGGCTAAAAAGCAGGGCGCTACCACGATGATCCACTATTCATTCCCTCGTCATATGAGCTATGCATTGATCGTTGCCCGTCACGAGAATCTGAAGAAGTACTGTGCTGAGAACGGCATCGAGCTGGTAGATGTTACTGCTCCGGATCCCACCGGCGATTCTGGTATTACCGGCGCCCAGCAGTTCATTCTGGAGGATGTGCCGCGTCAGATCGAGAAATACGGCAAGGATACCGTGTTCTTCACCACCAACTGCGGTATGCAGGAGCCGTTGATCCGTTCCGTATTTGAGAATGGCGCTATCTACAGCCTGCAGTGCTGCCCGTCTCCGTTCCATGCCTTCCCGGCTGCCTTAAACATTGACATGGCTGGCCATGAGGCTGATGTGGACTATATGATGGAGCAGCTTCAGGCAAAGGTTACAGAGGCAAACATGGGCGGACGAGTGTCTACCTGGGGTGTTCCCTGTAACATGCTGTTCATCAGCGCAGGTGTTGAGTATGCCAAGAAGGTTCTGGAAGGCGCGACCAATGGAGAAGTTCTTAATGAAGAACTGCTTCGTTCCACCATTCAGGAGTGTGCAGAGGAGTTTACACCTGGTGCAAAGATGACTCTGGACTACTATGTGGATGACAACGGTACCGCAAAGGAGAATCATTTCCTGGTAATGTCTGATTTCGTTACATTTGAATAATGAAAAAGACGGAATAATGTAATGGTATCTGAAGTTCTGCCAACGGAGTCTCCTAAGGACATTAGTTGGCAGAATTTTCTGTTTTGGTAAGGGTGCCTTCCGGCAGATGTTCGGCTATTGCCGGACAGCAGGGTATATTTTATGGAAATCAGCGAAACTTATGTAATGCAGAACAAGGCACATGAAAACAGAACAAGGCACATGAAAAGCAGAAAGAGGTTGGTGACTTGGAGAAAACGAATGAAACCTATGTCCTGAAGATGGACGATATTGCCAAGGAATACTATGGCAACCGGGTGCTGAAGGGGGTAAAGCTTCACATCCGTCCCGGCGAGATCCATGCGCTGATGGGGGAAAACGGCGCAGGAAAGTCTACGCTGATGAATATTCTTTTTGGAATGCCTGTTATCCACAGTACAGGCGGATTTGAGGGAACAGTAGAGGTAAATGGGGAGCAGGTACAGATCGATACGCCGCTTAAGGCGATGGATCTGGGAATTGGAATGGTACATCAGGAATTTATGCTGATTCCTGGATTTACGGTGACAGAGAATATTAAGGTTGGGCGGGAGCTTAGTACGCCGAACCTGGTGAGTCGTTTGTTTGGACGTTCCATGGAGACTCTGGACTTTAAGGCTATGCGCAGGGACGCTAGGAAGGCTCTTAAGACGATTGGATTGCAGATTGAGGAGTATATAAGGGTTGCCGGTCTTCCGGTGGGATATATGCAGTTTATTGAGATAGCCCGTGAGCTGGACAAGACAGGGATCCGCCTTCTGGTGCTGGATGAGCCTACGGCCGTGTTGACGGAATCAGAGGCAGAGCGGCTTTTAGAGGCAATGAGGGTGATTTCTGCCCAGGGAATTGCAATTATTTTTATTACGCATCGCTTGGATGAGGTGATGGCAGTGGCAGATTCCATGACGATTTTGCGTGATGGAGAATTTGTTGCCAGAAAAGAAATCAAAGATACAAATGTGGTAGAGATAGCAGAGCTTATGATTGGGCGGAAGGTGGAAAAGCTGGTGGATGACGGCATTCCGGATACCCGCTCTATCCGCGAGGATCAAATCGCCGTAAGCTTAAGAGATTATAAAGTGGATATGCCTGGTGAGATGGTCAGGGGAATTGACTTAGATATCCGCAAGGGAGAGATTCTTGGGATCGGAGGTCTGGCCGGACAGGGAAAGCTGGGGATTCCCAATGGAATCATTGGTCTTTATAAGGCCACCGGTGAAGTTAAGATTAACGGTGAAGCCCTGAACTTAGACAAGCTGGGGGATGCCCTGGATCATAAGGTTGCTTTTGTGTCTGAGGACCGGCGGGGCGTAGGGCTTTTGCTGGACGAGAGCATTGAACAGAACATTATATTTTCTGCCATGCAGACCAATGAAAGGTTTTTGAAAAAGATTGGCTGGATGAAGCTTTATGATGGGGCGGCAGCTAAAAGCCATGCCGAGGAGATGGTGAAAACCCTGGATATTCGCTGCACCGGAATCCGTCAGCCGGCAGGGGCTCTTTCCGGCGGAAACCAACAGAAGGTATGTCTGGCCAGAGCGCTGACACTGGAGCCGGATATTCTGTTTGTATCAGAGCCTACCCGCGGGATTGATATCGGAGCCAAGAAGCTGGTGCTTGAGTATCTGGCAAAGCTGAACCGGGAGCTGGGCATGACTGTGGTGATTGTATCTTCTGAGCTGATGGAGCTGCGCTCCGTGTCAGACCGGATTGCAATTATTTCCGACGGGAAGCTGGCATGTATTTTAAAGCCGGATGATTCGGATGCTGACTTTGGTCTTGCCATGTCCGGTGCATGGAAAGGAGGAGAGAAGGATGCGTAATCCATTTAAGCCTTTGGTGGAGAAGTTCGGGCTGCCTCGTGTAATCATTGTATCATTCTTTCTGTTCCTGGTAGCAGCGGCAGGCGGCTTCCATATGAACCTGATGCAGCTTCTCAGTGACTGCCTCAGACGGTGGGGTATGTTCGGTATTCTGGCTTTGGCCATGGTGCCGGCAGTACAGTGCGGCATTGGACTGAATTTTGGTATTTCCATGGGAATTGTAGGCGGCTTGTTAGGCGGCTTGATCGTGATTCAGCTCCAGATTGCAAAGAATCCGTCTCTGGTGGCAATCCATCCTATGTTTGCCATGTGGGTGGCTGTTCTGGCAGCGATTTTGATCGGAGTGGCGCTGGCTACTGGTATTGGCTATCTCTATGGCCTGCTTTTAAACCGGGTAAAGGGATCAGAGATGACAGTGACCACCTATGTGGGATTTTCCATTATTGCTTTTATGAACATGTTATGGATGCTGATGCCTTTTACGGATGGAGAGCTGATCTGGCCCAATGCGGGAAAGGGGCTGAGAAACACGATTTCTCTGGCATCTTCCTTCAGCAATGTTATGAACAATACCCTGGCTTTTAAAATCGGGAACCTGACTGTTCCTACAGGACTTCTCTTGTTCTTTTTCCTGATGTGCTTTTTGGTATGGCTGTTTATGCGTTCCAAGACAGGGATTGCCATGAGCGCAGCCGGCGCGAATCCTATGTTTGCCAAGGCGGCCGGGATTAATGTGAACAAGATGCGTCTGATTGGCACCACCTTGTCTACAGTCTTAGCGGCTGTGGGGATTTTGGTATATGCTCAGGGCTTTGGCTTTATGCAGCTTTACAATGGCCCCATGATGATGGGCTTTACGTCTGTGGCAGCAGTGCTGATCGGCGGAGCCAGCCCGAAAAGAGCCAGGATACCTCATGTGCTGATCGGTACATTTTTATTTCAGGGGATTTTGGCTTTGGGTCTTCCGGTGGCAAACCAGTTTATTCCGGAGAGCAACCTGTCAGAAGTTGCGCGTCTGATTATCTCCAACGGCATTATTATTTATGCGCTCAGTCAGGTGAAAGGAGGCAGCGGACGTGAATAAAAAAGCAACAGATTTTATTGTTCATAATATGGTGGTAATCCTGTTTGTGATCTTGTGTGTGCTGGCAACATTTTTCTCTAAGCAGCCGCTGACTTTTGTGGTTTCGGAGCTTTTTACCAGGATTGCCCGTAATTCCTTTATTGTATTGTCTCTGATCATCCCGGTTATTGCCGGAATGGGGTTGAATTTCGGTATTGTTATCGGCGCGATGGCAGCCCAGCTTGCCATCTTTCTGACCACTTACTGGGGATTTACCGGTATATCAGGATTTTTGCTCACAGCGGCATTGGCCACACCCTTTGCAGTGTTTTTCGGCTTTTTGGTGGGAAAGCTGTTTAACTATATGAAGGGCAATGAGATGATCGGCGGCCTGGTGCTGGGATATTTTGCAGACGGTATTTATCAGCTTGTATTTCTGTTTATCTTTGGCGGCGTGATTAAGATGAACAATCCCACTCTTATGATTCCCACAGGAATCGGGGTGAAGAATACCATTGATCTTAAGGATACCGTAAAGTATGCGCTGGATACGGTTCCCATGCTGACCATTGTGGAGATCGGATTTTATGTGGTATTAATAGTTTTAGCAGGATCAGCAGCCTTTAAGATAGCCAAAAAGCAAGCTGTGGACTGGAAGGCAGTCATAGCAAAGGCTGCGGCAGCCGCGGTCATTTATGCTTTGACCTTTATTGGTCCGGTGGAGCAGTTTTTGTCGGCAGATCGTCTTCTGCTTTTGTCGGCAGTGGAACTGTGGTGCCTGGCTACGGTTCTGTGGCAGTTGTATGGCTTTGTGAAATGGAAGCTGCAGACAAGAAACGGCGGGGAGGAAGCCGGGCCCAATTCGTTTAAGCCTGTGAAGGCTGCTGTCAATGTGATACTTGCTGCCCTGGTTTACGGACTGACTTATGTACCTTTTATATACAATGTACTGCTGGTGGTGCGGCTTCCGGTGCTGACTTATCTTTGTATCGGCGCTCTCTGCTGCTTTAACAATATTCTTCTTAAGACCCGTTTGGGACAGGATATGAGGACCGTGGGCCAGAGCCGTACAGTGGCCAATGCAGCAGGAATCAATGTGGATCGGACTCGTATCATTGCCATGATCTTTTCCACGGTTCTGGCAAGCTGGGGACAGCTTATTTTTCTGCAGAATGTGGGAACTATCTCTACCTACGGGGCACATACCCAGGTGGGACAGTTTGCCATTGCAGCTCTTTTGGTAGGCGGCGCTTCTGTGCAGAAGGCTACCAACAAGCAGGCTCTTTTGGGAATTGTTTTGTTCCATACTTTGTTTATCGTATCGCCTTTGGCCGGCAAGGAGCTGTTCGGTGATCCGGTGATCGGTGAGTATTTCCGGGTGTTTGTATCCTATGGAGTTATTGCCCTGGCTCTTGCCATGCATGCATGGAAGAAGCCAGAAAAGGCGAAAGCAGAGGTAACGGGAAAGGATGATTCCAAAAGCTCCGGCAGGGAACAGGCTAAGACCGCATAAAACTTAAAAAGAAGGACGGCAGTCTCCCGGAGACTGCCGTCTTTTTCTTTAAGATTTGTATTATTTGATTTCATGGGACAGCCGGTTTTCAAATTCTGTTTCCGGTACAGGTCTGGAGTAGCGGTAGCCTTGTGCCACACGGGCGCCGATTTCCCGCATGAGGTCTACATCAGCATCTGTCTCAACTCCTTCACACACAATCTGAGCGCCTAAATTGCCGGCTAAATCCACAATGCTTTTCATGATCTTTACCTGACGATCACGGTCTTCCTGATTCAGCAAAAAGGAACGGTCCAGTTTGATGACGGAGGCTGGTATTTTTTCAATGACGCCCAGAGAGGAATATCCTGATCCAAAGTCGTCAATGGAGAGACGGATGCCCCGCCTATGCAGATCCTCCAAGGTCTGTTCTGCTGTTTTGGCTTCCATTTCTTCCACGACCATGGTCTCTGTGATCTCAACCTCAACCAGCTCTTTCGGAATCTGGTATTCGTTCAGAACATTCTCAAAACGCTGGGCAAAATCAGGCTTGATAAAATGCAGTCTGGAGAAATTGCAGGAAATGGTCACAACAGCCTCCCCCTGATCCAATCTCCGGCGAAGCATTTTGCAGACACACCGAAGGATAAAAAAGTCAATTTCCGTGATTCTTCCGGTTTGTTCATAATAAGGGACAAAAAAGCCGGGGGAAATGACTTTGCCTGGGGCTGTAGGATCAATATACCGCACAAGCGCTTCTGCCCCGACAATCTTTTCTGTAAGGACATCAATCTTAGCTTGATAGTATGCTATAAAGTTTTTTTCAATGTCTACAGAATCTAACATTCTTTCCTTTTCATGGCGTTCCCTTATGGTATTTTCAAGGGAAGAATCATAGACCATGATGCTTTCCGTGCTGCGGTCTTTGGCATATTCAATCGCCTGACTGGCGCAGACAACCGCTTCACGCAGGTCGTGCTTGTCAAACGGAATATAATAAACGCCGATCTGAAGACTTATATGGTTTCCTGTGTCAAGGAAGACTTGTTCTTTAACGGAATGCTCAATTTCCTTAAGGCGTTCTACAATATTTCCGTTTTCAGGTGATAAAAGAAGTGCAAAGTGATCCCCGTCTGCCCGGGCACAAATTTCTGTTTTTTCATTGACCATGCGGCATAAGGTGTCTGCAACGGAGCGCAGAAGTTTTTGACCATTGTTCCATCCATAGACGACCTTATAGTTTTGAAACTGGGCTATGTTTATATAGACAACGGCATATTGGAGCTTTGAACGTTCCGAGGGAAGCAGATTTTCCCCTTGATAGATAAGATAATTTAAATTTCCAGTGTTAAGCTCCACATCCTTATACATCAGCTTTTGTATTTTCATTGTATCCCGGACTATATGTACAGCTACAAGAATAATAACAATGATAAGCAGAAACAAGGCAGCTATAATGGCAGCGCTGTGGTTTTGAATAAATTGCCCCATGCTGGCCAGGGAGTGGACATTGCGTTCCAACATATAATCATTGACTGCCCTGGCATCTACAGAGAGAAGGGTTTTATTTAAGATACCTGCAAGGAGATAATCATCGCTTCTTACTGCCATGGACAGGCCATGCTGTCCGCTGAGTACGCTTTTGATCTCCAGATCATAATACCGGAGCTGGGCGCTGAGAAGATATTCTGCCAGATAACCATCGCACAGTGCGGCGTCAGCCTTTTTATTCTTTACCATATCCAGGCTTTCCTCCTGGTTATTGCAAATGAGAAGGGCAGTTGTCTCCAAATCAATCACATTGTCAGCTTCCGAGGCCAGATGCGCAACAAGGGCCAGCTTATTGATAGAATTTAAGTCTTTGCTGTCCTGCATAATGAGAACCATGGGAACCTGGGCATAGTCTTTCATTTTGACAAGATGGAAAGGATCCAGTTCTTTCTCTGTATGCGGGCAGTTGGAGAGAATATCAATGACGCCGTTTGTTAAAGCCTCATGGGCTTTTTGAGGGGTTTCAAACTCTTGCCAGGAAAGAGACAGCCCGGATACGGCCGCAGCTCCTTCCAACAGATCTCTTGTCAGTCCTTTGCATTCACCGTTTTCTGTATAGAGAAAGGGGTAATATTTGTCAAAATATCCTACCTTGACTTGGTTGGCCTCAGAAATATACTTTTTCTCGTCTGTTGTAAAAACAATGGTTTTGTCCAGACGGCTTTGGTAAAATTCGTTCATAAGCCTGGTTTCCAGGCTTGGGTCGTTCATTTTTAAGTCAGCAATGGCCTGGTTTAATTCCCGCATAACATCATCATTGCCCGGATAAGTGAGATAATAAAATGGCCTGGGTGCAAAACGCCCGATAAGCCGCTGGCCGTCCTGGATCTCCATAAAGGTATGAACCATGGCGTCTATCTCGCCTTTCTTTAATCCTTCCTGAAGTTTTGCGGTAGAGTCATAGGTTTTGACTTTGGGGGAACGGATTCCGTTGTCAGATAAGTAAGTGAAGAACTCGTTTTTGCGCACATAGGTTCTGACCATTCCAAAGGTAATTCCCTTCATGGCTTCAAAATCTTCATAGGCAATCATACTGCCGGGATCCGTAGCAATAATGCCAAAGGTATAACCGCTGGAAAGGTCGGCATATTGATAGACAGCGGCCCGGTCGGAAGAATATTGAGCGCTTCCTACCAGATCCGCCTTTTTTTCAGATACAAGCCGGAGCGCTTCGTCCCAGCTCTGACATTCCACGTATTGGATTTCCCAGTTGGCATACCGGCAAAGTTCGTCTAAGTATTCTACGTCCATACCAGTATATTTACCATCTGCTCCTTTTTCGTTGTACCCGCTCATGGGGAAGAAAGCAACTTTGACCGTTCGCTTGCCTTTGGCATAGACAGTGTCAGGAGCAATGCCTTCTAACATACTTAGCGCCAGCATAAAAATCAAAAGATAAACTGGCCATTTTACAGGTCTTTTGTTTTTCATACCTTCATACACCCTTTCACATACAGTCCCTACCTGTATATATGATATTGCCAGATTTTAGAAACAGCCTGGCTTTCCTTTCTATTGTACCAAATTACTGGCTTAATAGCTAGAATTTTTTGGAAGATTGGGAAATTTAACCAAAGAGAAGGTTAGAGAAGAAATCCTTGCATAACCAGGGGAAAAAGGGTAAAATAAAGGAATACAGGCGCAAGAAGTAATATCAAAGAAAGAGAGGGTATATCAGAAATGAAAGATGTAAATTGTGCATATTGCATGCAGGGGGAGCTGGCGGCTAAGTTTGCATATCCGATTTGCAGGATGGATACAGGGTTTTTGTATGTGTTCAAGGAGCAGAGCCATCCGGGGCGGCTGATTCTTGCCCATGATAGGCATATCAGCGAAATGATTGAACTGACAGACGAGGAGCGGAACGCATTTTTTGCTGATGTGGCGAAGGCAGCCCGGGCGATTCACAAGGTGTTTAAGCCAAATAAGGTCAATTATGGGGCATATGGAGATACAGGCTGTCATCTGCATATGCATTTGGTGCCCAAGTATGAGGGCGGCCCGGAGTGGGGCGGTGTATTTGAGATGAATCCGGGAAAAGTGCTTCTGACAGACCAGGAATATGAGGAGATCGCAGAGAAGATCCGGCAGGCGCTGTAGGATAAGACGGCAGCCAGGAAGAGGTCTTTATGAAATTCGTAGATTTAAAATGTCCTAATTGCGGAGGAAGATTATTCCCGGTACAGGGCAATCAGAAGATTATGGCATGTGAGTATTGCGGCAGCCAGTATATACTAGAGGATGACCGGGTAATTCATTATCATGTCCATCAGCATGCAACGCAAAAAAACACTTCTTCAGACCGCTCCGGAGCCTTGGCCGCCGCAGGGATTCTTCTGGGTCTGGTTGTGTTGTTTCTCGCAGGAATAGGCATCAGCAGCAGGAACAAAGCAGATTATAATATCCGTTCCCAAGAAGCTTATTTTCCTTCCGCTGCTGAAGGGCGGGAGGCAGAGACCGCTATGGTTGGCTCAAAGTCTCCGTTTTATGAGGTTTTGGTTGAGGCGATTTACGAAAAGCCGGCTGAGGCAGTTGACATACAGGCAAAAGAGCGGCTTAAGTATATTAAGATCCACACAGGCCGGGAGAGTTTTCTGGTGGATTACAGCTTTGAGGATCCATATGAAAGCGAGACAATGGATGTTAAGCGGCTGGAGCTTACGCCAAAGGATTGGGACACGGATGATCTGGCAAATTTCCCTGGACTTGTAAAAGTAGAATTGTCTTATAGCTGGGCGGATGGGGCGGTTTTACAGGATCTGAAGGAACTAAAGGGGCTGGCCTGTCACGGAGAGAGTCCGAAAGATCTGGCTCAGTGGCTGGATCCGAGACAGCTTAAAGAGCTGAGGCTGGATCAGCCAGAGGATTTGGAGGGATTGTCAGCGTTTGAGAATTTGGAGATTCTTTCTCTGGAGGATGTAACAGCGCCGGACATCCGGCAGTTAGCATCCATGAAGATGCTCCGATCCCTTTCTATTATAGAGGAGGAGCCGCCGTCTGATCCTTTTTCAGAAGAACCGACTTCCTATGCTCTGACCGATTATTCGGCCATTTCTGTCCTGACAGGCTTAGAGTGTTTGGAACTGGAGTCATCGTCTGTCCGGGATTTGAGCTTTTTAAAGAGTCTGAAGAACCTTACAGAGCTGTCAGTTGCAGGGACAGAAGCCATTAGCTTAGAGCCTGTGGGGGAGCTTTCTCAGCTTACGCGGCTAAGACTTGAGGACAATGATTCTTTGAAGGATTATGAATTTTTGTCAAGACTTACAGGTCTTACAAGCCTTGTACTGGATAAAGATACCTCTCAGCCGGATCCGGATTTATCTTCCATGGGGCAGTTGAAGGAGCTTGAGGTTTGCGGGCTGATGTCAATGGCGCCGCTGAAGGGACTTACCCAGCTAAAGTCCTTATGTATCCGCGGATGCCTTCTTGACGATATTCAGGCACTTTCTTCTCTGTCCGGCCTGGAAAGGCTGACCTGCTACTCGACCTGGACTTATGCTGTACCGCTTAGAAGCCTTAGCTTTTTAGACGGGATGACAAGTCTGAAATACCTGGATTTCACTGGGATTGAGAACACAGACAGATGGGCCAGCTATGGCCGTAATATAGAGATCTACGGAGATATTTCCAATGTGTTTAATCATGCCGGGTTGGAGGAATTGTACTTAAATGAGTGTATGTTCGGCCTTGATTTTGGCAAGCTGGCAGAGAATCCTTCTCTTAAGGTTTTGCAGATGAAGGAGGTCAGCATAAAGAAAAATATTCGTGTAGAGTCTTATGCCGGTATGATGAATGTGTGGTATGACGATGTGTCTTTGGATGAAAATAGTAACTTTCTGACAAATTATCCAGGTCTTAAGGAGCTGTATCTGGATGGAAATCAGCTGACGGATGTTTCCTTTGCAACAGAGCTTAAGGAGCTGGAGCGTTTGGGACTCTGCAATAACTACATAACGGATCTGACGCCCCTTAACCAGTCAGAAAAGCTTGCATATCTGGATATTCGTCAGAATCCGGTAAACGGGACAATAGAAGCAAGGAATTTGGTAGAGATTCTGCAATAGGAGGGAGATGGCGGCAGTGGGAGAGGGAAAAGCAGGGGAGGCTTTTGAACAGCATGGCAGGACAGAGGAATTTCGGATTGCTGTGGTGGGAATTATTATAGAAAACCTTGATTTGGCCGGGTCAGTCAATGAGATCCTGCATCAGTACAATACTTATATTATCGGGCGTATGGGGCTTCCCTACAGAGAAAAGCAGGTAAATATTATCAGTGTTGTGCTGGATGCCCCGTCAGATGTGATCAGTGCTGTATCCGGGAAGCTGGGACGTTTGCCAGGGGTCAGTTCCAAGGCGCTGTATTCACGGCAAAAAGGGTAATGCGGCGCAAACGCCGGAAAAGAGTATACAAAGCCCTGCACCAAACATGGTGGGGAGAAGAACAGAGACCGCGGTCCATTTCCAGGATCCGGTTTCTTTTTTTATGCACCGGACTGCATTCAGGCAGGGCCAGTGAAACAGGCAGAATATCATAGTACAGATCATGGTGGTGTGGGTCCATCCGAAAGAAGCGCTTAAGTATGGGACAGAGAAAGATTCTGCTGTAAGGATAATAGGAATGACCATCTCGTGGGCAGGAAAAGCCAAAAGGAAGGCAAAGAGTATGATCCCGTTAAGACCCATCAGCCGTGCCGGCAGATCCAGGAAACAAATGAAAGAGCGGAAAATACCAGGGAAAAAATATGCAGTAAGCCACACTGCGGAAACGGTCGGAAACATGATTGCCATGGATCGGATCAGGGCGGGAAGGACCTGCTCCCGAAGGGCGCGAAGGAGCGTTTTGTGGATTATGGGACAGCGCAGGGGCGGCAACTCTAATGTAAAGGAAGAACCAGGACCCTGAAGCAAGGTGTGGGAGAGAAGCCACGACACGAACAGGGAAGCCGTAATACTAAAGAGGATCAGGATGGTGAACGTCAACGCCGGAGCCAGGGAGGCAAAGGGCAGAAAAGGAGCGGCATTTTGCAGGGTGTTTATGGACGGCGCCGGCTCAGACTCAGACCAAAACAGGAGTGTAGTCAGGTACAGTAAGACAGGAAGCTGTCTGCTGCATGGGACAAAGGAATTGGTTAGAATGGCAATCAGGCGTTCGCGGGGGGACTCCATAAGCGCTGATTGGGAAATTCCTGCAGCATTGCAGACAAAGCCCATGGCAGTGGTCAGACATTGCTTTGTGCAGCACATACAGCGCCGGTAAGCAGAATCCATATGGAATGCAATTCTGGGAAGGCAGCCTGCATCCTCTAACACTGTAAAAAGCAGAAGAAAAACCGTCAGAGGAAGCAGCATCATGGAAATAAGCCAGGAAAAGGAACGGTAAAAACCGCGGACGATTAAAAAGCTTATCCATGGAGGGGCGTTCCAGGATGTTATAAAAGAAAGAATCTTTGGCTCCAAGCGCATAAGATGGCTGTAAATCAGGCTTCCTGGCAGCGAGGCACAGGCCAGAGTCAGCCAGCACAGACTTAGAAGAAGGGAAAAGATAAGGATAGTCCCAAGGATTGGATGCAGGGTGATTTGGTCTGTAATATTCTGGCTATGACTATGCTGCGAATGGGTCAGACGGACCGTTTCTTTGAAAAGCTGTTTTGGGCAGAAGTCCAGACAGTCGTAGTTAAAGCGCTGTCCGGCCGTGTCTTTTATGACTTGGCGGATCTGGTTTAAGGAGCGGGAGTAAAGGGCACAGCAGCTTATGACGGGGATTTGCAGTACATCTTCCAGCAGTTTATAATCGATTTCTATGCCTTTTTTCTCGGCTTCGTCGCGGAAATTGATGCAAAGGATGATCGGAAGATTTTTATCTTTAACGGACTCCAGTGTGAGAAGGTGTTTTAACAGGTAGAGATCTGGTTCCAGGCACGCGGCGCTGCATGTCAGGATCAAAAGATCATATTTGTCTTCTGCCATGGAGGAACATAAGGCAGACGGCCAGGGAGATGGAAGATCCGATGCCAGATAGAGATGGTGATCCATGGTAAAGGAGCCTTGTGTTTGGGAGACTGTGGAGCCGGGCCAGTTTCCTGTATGGCAGTGAAGGCCGGTGAGGCCATTAAAGATCGTGGTTTTTCCGGTGTTGGGGTTGCCCAGAAGGATAATGGATGTGAAGGGAACTTGGGGGATCATGAAGGGAAAGCTCCTGATTATAAAAGGGGGTTACTGATTAGGTATGCAGGGAGGGGATTGACAGGTGCATGGATAATATGGAAGATGCTGTAGGTTTTACCATGGTTCTCCTAGTTATTTTCCATGAATTATGTGCTATGATGGTTTTGTAACAGAAATGTAATATTTTAGAAACAGAAGGAGGATGTACCATGAGGAAATTGCCGTTTTATGTATGTGCTGCCGTATTTGCAGCAGGAGCTATGTCAAGTACAGCTTATGGTATGACAGCCGGTACATATAATGTTCCAGGGGGAAGGGCAGTGGTGATCGGCGGAAGTAATATGGAGGAACTGAAAAATGTGCTGGAACAGATACAGGGAAGTTTTGGGGGAACTTGCTCTGGAAATGTTTATTTAGGGGGAAGCGGAGCTTTTGGGAATGGGGAGTGCGGCAATGAGTGGATTTGGGGAAATATGGGAGGGTGCATAACAGGTGGAGAACAGCAGCCGGATTTACCATGGGATTCAGGGAAGCCGGACGTGCCGGATAAGCCGGGAGACTCAGGAAAGCCGGACGTGCCGGATAAGCCTGGGGATTCAGGAAAGCCGGATGTACCGGATAAGGACAAACCGGATAAGCCGGGACAGGGAACTACCCAAGATGCATATGCGGCCCAGGTGGTAGAGCTGGTGAATGAGGAGCGGGCGAAAGCAGGACTTCCGGCTCTTACCGTACATACAGGAGCGGAGAGCGCAGCGATGGTGCGGGCAAAGGAGATTGAGAGAAGCTTTTCTCATACACGGCCAAATGGAAGCAGCTTTTATACAGCGCTCCAGGAAGCAGGGATTCGTTACCAGTCAGCAGGGGAGAATATAGCTTATGGCCAGACAAGTCCTGCACAGGTAATGGATTCCTGGATGAACAGTTCCGGTCATAGGGCCAATATTTTAAATTCCGGCTATGATTCCATTGCAGTGGCTCATTATCAGAATGGGGCAGGAGTGGACTATTGGGTACAGTTGTTTGTCAAGTAAGTCTTACTCTGCATTTTAATCGGCATTTTATTAGTAAGATCCCCGGCAGCAGGAAATTATGCGGCCGGGGATCTTGTGTATGTTATTACCAGTCAACTACCTGGTTAATAATATTCTGTTGTTCTGTGCTGGTCTTTCTCAGGTATATCCGGGTTGTCTCAATGCTTTCGTGCCCCATTAAATCTGCCAACATAGAAATGTCATTATATCGCTCCAGAAAGCTTTTGGCAAAGCGGTGCCGGAAAGAATGGGGATAGATAACCGACGGATCCAGCCCGTATTGGATGGCAAACTTTTTTAGCTGTCCTGCAATTCCTCGGGAGGTGATGCGGTCTCCGAATTTGTTCACAAAAATAAAGCCGCTTTGCCGGTCATTTTCGGAGAGCCATATCAGAGCTTCTTTTTTTAAGCTGGAGGGGATATAAATTCTGCGCAGTTTTCCGCCTTTGGAATAGAGATCCAAGTATCCGATTTTCACATGCTCTGTCTTGATTTGAACCAATTCACTGACTCTGGCGCCGGTAGCAGCCAGAAAACGCACCACAAAATACCAGTACATTTCTCCATCCTGCTTGAGACGGTTTTTGAAATAAAGATAATCAGCCTCACTGATGACATTTTCCAGGAAGGGCTTTTGCTGTACTTTTACAGTCGTCAGCTTCCACTTTTCCTTTTGAATGCTTTCCAGATAACAGTTTATAGCCCGAATCCGCAGGTTTACGGTTTGAGGTTTGTAGTTCTCAATCAGATAGATTTTGTAATCACGGAGATTTTTGCGGGTGAGGCTGCAGTACCGGTTGTTGTACTGATTGAGTGTGTACACATACGAGATGATGGTGTTTTGCGATAAGTTCTGTTCCTTCAAGTAATCTTCAAATGTTTCCGTCATAGCAATTTCTCCTTTGTATAGTATTTTTGACCATATACCAGTGGGATTTTCTGAACTCAGATAGTATATCGTCCGTTTTATTGTACAATTAGAATGGGTAAAAGATACAACTAAATATGGTAATAAATGGAAAAATAATTGGGTTACCATTGAATGTGAAATATGATATAGTAAATGTGAAACGAATTTGAAATAAAAAAGGAGTAACAGAGAATTATGGGAAAGATTACGCTTTTGGTATCAAGAGAAGAAATGCTCCACCAGGCTCATAATATATTGCAGGAAAAGAAATATAAGATTCAAAGCATGAAGGTAATTGACACTGCTTCTGCAGTTACAGAGGCGCGGCGTTCTATCAGCGAAGGCGCTTCCATTATTATCGCAAGGGGGCTTCAGGCATCTTTGATCAAACAGTATACGGATATTCCGGTAGTGGAGATCGTTCTGACTGCTCAGGAAATGGCGCTTTTGGTGACTCGGGCAAAGCAGATTGTAAAGAAGCCAAGGCCCATGATCGCGGTAGTGGGATTTCATAATATGTTCTGCGATATGTCTTATTTCGACGAGCTGTACGGGATTGTTCTGCAGACCTTTTATGTGAGGCAGGGAACAGAGCTGGAAGGCGCTGTGGAGGAGGCGGTGAAGCAGGGGGCAGATCTGATTATCGGAGGAGATCTGGCTGTGTCTAAAGCCACAAAAGCGGGAGTGCCGTCCTTATTTTTATCCATGACAGAGGACTCTCTGCGTCAGGCATTTGCCATGGCAGAGCGTATGGACTATGCAGTCAGTGTGGAAAAGAAGACGGCAGCCCAGATAGAGACCTTGCTGGATTATTCTTATAACGGCGTGATCCGCTTAGACGGGGCAGGGACCATTACAGCGGTAAATCCAATGATGGAGGATATGATGGGAAAGAACTGGCAGGAGCTGAAAGGGTCTGATATCCGGGATGCAGCTCCTCAGATCAAAGAGGAAGAACTGAAGCGGGTGCTGGAAAAGGGGGAGGAATATTCCCTGTTTTTGGAATGGGGAAGGGGATCCGTATTTGCAGTCATGGCTCCGGTGCTTTATGAGGAGCGGGTGGACGGAGCGATCATTACCTGCCATAAGATGAAAAAGAAGCTGGCACTATCCGCGAAAAAAGGTGGATCTGAAAACAGCCTGCCTCCTCTTGTCCGGTTTGAGGACATGTTGCAGGAGTCAAAAGCCATGCAGGAATGTGTGCACTTGGCACGGCTTTATGCATTGTCCAAACAGCCGGTAGTATTGATGGGAGAGCCGGGGACAGAGAGAAGAATGATGGCAGAAGCGATTCACAACAGCAGCAGCCGGGAAAACGGACCGTTTTTGGATGTTCCCTGTGCCGGGCTGACAGGAGAGGAACAGCGCGTCATGATTTTTGGGGAGCGAGGAGCTGTCCTGCAGGTTAACGGCGGTTCACTTTTGATTCAGGATGCTCAGGAGCTGACGCCGGACAACCAGTACCGGTTATATCAGCTGATACGTTTTCGGGTTTGCCACGGCACAGACATTGCAAGTCTGCGTCGGGTGGATGTGAGGGTAATGGTCACATTAGAGAAAACACCATGCATATTGATGGAGGAGGGAAGGCTGCGTCAGGATTTGGGCTACCTCTTGTCCGGATTAGAGGTGACTGTGCCGCCGCTTCGGGAACGGACAGAGGATTTGCAGAGAAAGCTGGAGGATGCTGTAAGAGAGAGCTGTGAACATTATTCCCGGTATCATGTCTTGACGGCTGGGGCAAAGAGGATGCTTTTAGAGTATTCCTGGAGAGGAAACTTGTTTCAGATTGAAAGCTTTTGTGATCGGTTGATTTTGACAGCAAAGAAAAGGTCCATTGATGAGCTTGCGGTGGGAAAACTTTTAAAAGAGCTGTATCCAAAGATAGCAGATAAAGAATATGGAGAGGAAGAAAAGGAGCCGTATGGAGGAAACTTAGAGGCCATGCGGATTGCAGATGTGCTGAAAAAATACGGAGGAAACCGGGAAAAGGCGGCAAAGGAGCTGGGCATAAGCAAGGCGACTCTGTGGAGACACAGAAAGAAATATGGAATAGAGTAAAGGGATAGAGCTGTTGGAGAAACAAATATGAAATAAAAATGAAACAATATTTCTTTTGCATCAAAATTTGCCGGGGATTCATGGAGTTTGTCAATAGTCAGAAGGGCAAGGATATTTTATAATTTGGAACCAGGTGAAAGAACCGGAAAATAAAGAAAGGCAAGGGAAAAGCAATGAAAGTTGGATTTATTGGATTAGGGATCATGGGAAGGCCGATGGCAAAGAATTTGGTAAAAGCAGGACACAATGTAGTCGTGTTTGACTTCAATAAGGAGGCTGTAGAGGACCTGGTAGCCTGCGGAGCGTCGTCAGCCGCAAACGGCAAGGAAGTGGCCTCTCAGGTTGAGGTGGTGATCACCATGGTTCCCAACTCTCCTCATGTGAGAAGCGCCGTTCTGGGGAAGGATGGTGTGGCTGAGGGTGCAAAGCCAGGGCTTGTGCTGATTGACATGAGCTCTATTGATCCTACCGAGAGCAAGTCTATAGGGGCGGAAGCAGCCAAATTCGGCATTGAGATGCTGGATGCACCGGTTTCCGGCGGAGAGCCCAAGGCTATTGACGGAACCCTGTCTGTGATGGTGGGCGGAAAGAAGGAGCTGTTTGACAAATACTATGATATGCTGATGGTGATGGCCGGTTCCGTTGTGTATGTAGGAGAGCTGGGTTCCGGCAATGTGGCAAAGCTTGCCAATCAGATTGTGGTTGCAGTGAATATTGCAGCCGTTTCTGAGGCCCTGACTTTTGCCAAAAAGGCAGGCACGGATCCGGAGCTGGTATATCAGGCTATCCGGGGCGGTCTGGCTGGTTCTACGGTTATGGATGCCAAGGCTCCCATGATTCTGTCAAGAAACTTTAAGCCGGGCTTCCGCATTGAACTGCACATAAAGGATCTGAATAATGCGCTGAATGCTGCCCACGCTATCAGTTCTCCTGTTCCGCTGACCGGACAGCTGATGGAGATCATGCAGGGGCTGAAGGCAGACGGATATGAGAAAGAGGATCATTCCAGCATTGTAAAGTATTATGAAAAGATCGCCAACACTACGGTAGAGTCATAATACGGCAGGATTTTAGAAAGGGGAAAGATATGAATACAGATTTTATAAAGGGTGTGGTAGTCCCCATCTTAACGCCTATTGACTCTGAGGAAAAGATCCATGAAAAGAAGCTTCGTGAGCAGGTGGATTATGTGATTGCGGGCGGAGTTTTAGGCATCCTGGCATTTGGAAGCAACGGCGAGTTCTATGTCATCGAGGAGGATGAGATGGAGCGGGGCTTAAAGATCATGGTGGATCAGGCGGCCGGGCGTGTTCCGGTGTACTTTGGGATCGGCGCCATCAGTACGAAAAAATGTGTCCGCCTTGCCAAGATGGCGAAAGCCAACGGCGCGGCAGGGATCTCGATTCTGCAGCCAATGTTCTTAAAGCCTACGGAGGCAGAGCTTTACCTGCACTTTAAGACGATTGCCGAGGCGGTTCCGGAAATTCCGGTGTTATTGTATAACAACCCTGGGCGGGTAGGATATACCATGTCCGGCAATCTGGTGGAACGGCTGGCTCATGAGGTGGAAAACATTGTGGGGATGAAGGATACCAGCGGCGATATTACCCAGACCGCGGAATTTATCCGGCGGACCAGGGATGTGGACTTTAAGGTGTTTGGAGGAAAGGATACTCTGCTGTATGCATCCATGTGCCATGGAGCTGTGGGAGGGGTCTGCACGGCAGCTAACTTTATGCCAGAGCTGATCACAGATGTGTACAATAAATATGTGGCCGGTGATTTAAAGGGATCCTTGGAAGCGCAGTTTAAGCTGAACCCGGTTCGTCTGTCCATGGATGGGGCAAGCTTCCCGGTGGCGGCAAAGGATATGGCAAATCTTAGAGGCAGGGATATCGGCCTGCCCTATACGCCGAACCTGGCGACCCCCAAAGGGCCGGTTTTAGATAAGATCAGGACAGAGATGAAAAATGCAGGCTTGATCTAAAGGATATTAAGCGGTTATAAAATCTAGTACATCGTATCAACGTGAGCCGGCATTCCTTCTGGACATTTGCCGGCTTATTGTATATAATAAATACAATCTGCGCTGCTTTTTGGCAGTGCGGGAAGGAGCGGATATGAGATTTTTATTTGCATCAGACTCTTTTAAGGGAACCTTGTCCTCAGAGCAGATTATCCGGCTGCTGACAGATTCTGCCAACCGGATTTTCCCGGGATGTGAGACGGTGGGAGTGCCGATTGCCGACGGAGGAGAGGGGACGGTGGATGCAGTGATTGCCGTGACAAAGGGAGAGCTTCGGACGGTAAAGGTTCATGGACCTTTAATGGAGGAAACAGAGGCATCTTACGGAGTGTTTCATGGGGATTCAGCGGTTATTGAGATGGCGGCGGCTTCCGGCCTGCCGATGGTGCCGGAGGAGAAAAGAAATCCATGGAATACTACCACATTTGGTGCCGGAGAGCTGATCCGAAATGCTCTGGACGCAGGATATCGGAAGCTGTCCATTGCGATTGGAGGAAGCGCTACCAATGACGGAGGCATGGGAGCCATGCGGGCATTGGGAGTCCGCTTTTTGGATGAAAAGGGACATGAGCTTATGGGCACAGGCGCAGATCTGGGCAAGGTCCGGGACATTGACATTTCCGGGATTCACCCGGCAGTGGCTGAGGCTGATATCACGGTTATGTGCGATGTAAATAATCCCCTTACAGGGCCGGACGGGGCTACCTATACATTTGGCAGGCAAAAGGGCGGCACACCGGAAATATTAGACGAGCTTGAGGCAGGAATGAAGCAATATGCCGGCGTGATTGCACAAAAGCTGGGAACCGATGTGGATAAGATTGCAGGAGCCGGGGCAGCAGGCGGCTTGGGAGCAGCCCTGTGTGTTTTTCTTCATGCCGAATTAAAATCAGGAATCGAGACAGTATTGGATCTGATTGATTTTGACGGGCTTTTGGAGGGCACGGATCTGGTAATTACCGGGGAGGGGCGGATTGACTGGCAGTCTGCTTTCGGGAAAGTGCCCAGCGGAGTGGGGCAGCGCTGTAAGGCGAAAGGCATTCCGGCGGCTGCCGTTGTAGGCGGCATGGGACAGGGAGCCGAAAAGATTTTTGAGTTTGGCGTTGAGAGTATTCTGCCTACGATCCATGGCGCTATGGATATTCAGGAGGCATGCAGCCGGGCAGAGGAGCTTTATGCCAATGCTGCGGACCGGATGTTCAGGATGATACGAATCGGCATGAAGCTGAGATAACAAAAGCAGCCTGCCATATGGAAGGTGTTGTGCGGGAGGATATGGAATATGGATATTTCTGGTTTGCTGAATTTGCAGGGAGAGATGTTTCTTCTGCTGGCAGCAGGGGCAGTGATGAGAAAGAAAGGGATTTTGCCGGCATCGGCAAAGGATATTTTGACGGACTTAGTTCTCTATCTGGTGCTTCCCTGCAACATTATCCATTCTTTCCGTATAGACTTTGATTGGAAGGTTTTGAAAAGTGTTCTGGCCGTAATGGCAGTAGCAGTGATGATTCAGGTGCTGTGTATGGTTTTAAGCCGCATGTTATACAATAAAGAAGAACCTGGCCGAAAAAAGGTGTTTCAATATGCCACTTTGGTATCCAATGCCGGGTTTATGGGGAATCCCATTGCAGAGGGGGTTTTTGGCGCCCAGGGGCTGATGTATGCATCTATTTATCTGATCCCCCAGCGGATTGTCATGTGGTCGGCAGGCATTGCCTGCTTTACGGAGAGCAGCAGTGTAAAAGAGGTGGTAAAAAAGGTGGCGACCCATCCTTGTATTGTGTCTGTCTATATTGGGATGGTACTGATGATTGGACAGGTTCCCCTTCCGGAGTTTTTGGGAATGACTATAAAAGCAGTGGGAGCCTGCACCACGCCTCTTTCCATGCTGCTGATCGGAACGATCTTTGCAGACCTGAAGCTGGCTGGGATGGTCAGCATTCCGGTGCTTCGGTATACCTTGATCCGTTTGGCGGTCATTCCCGGAATTTCCTGGCTGGGGTGCCGTCTCTGCGGGGTGGATCCTTTAGTTACCGGAGTATCCGTACTTTTGGCGGCAATGCCCGCAGGAAGCACTACGGCTATTCTGGCTAATAAATATCAGGGAGACGTGGAGTTTGCCACAAAGTGCGTGGTGTTTACCACACTGATGACTTTGGTGACAGTGCCTCTTTGGTGTCTGGTGCTGTAACAGCGGGAGGCTCTGAAAGCACATGAAACAGAACGGAGGAAAAGATGGAATATAAACAGATGGGAAACCATTATGTTATGAGGGTGGATCCAGGGGAGGAAATTCTGGAAAAGATTGGGATTTTATGCAAAAAAGAAAATATCAGAGTTGGATCGGCTGTAGGTCTGGGTGCATCGAACCGGGCGGTAGTGGGGCTTTTTGATACGGTGAACAAGGTATATAAAAAGAAAGAGCTGACCGGGCCTATGGAAATCACCTCTCTGGTGGGAAACATTTCTACAAAGGACGGGGAGACGTATCTTCATTTTCATGTGAATCTGTGTGATGAAGAAATGAGGATTCAGGGAGGGCACATGAATGCTTGTTATGTGTCCGCGACGGCTGAGATTACGGTGACAAAGTCTGAGGGAACCGTGGAGCGGAGCATGGATGAAGAAATCGGGCTGAATCTGTACCGGTTTTAGATGCATGGGCCAGTACTGTTACGGGGGTCAACTGACACTTTGGCCCGGTCTGTACATGTTTTTTAAAGCTCTTGTCTTATGGGGAATAACGTGATAGAATCAGTTTTACACGCAAAATTCCTATGGTAATTAATAGACAGGAGGAGAAAAGCTATGGAACTGAACCAGAAAGCAGATTTGTTTGAACGAACACCGATTCCTCAGGCTGTGGCCCAGCTTACCATACCTACTATTTTAAGCTCATTGGTGATGGTGCTCTATAATATAGCAGATACTTATTTTGTGGGGATGGTCAATGATCCCATACAAAATGCGGCTGTTGCCTTGGCGGCTCCCGTGCTTCTGGCTTTTAATGCGGTAAACAATCTGTTTGGCGTGGGAAGCTCCAGCATGATGAGCCGGGCATTGGGCAGCCGGGATTATGAGACTGTGCGGCGAAGCTCTGCTTTTGGATTTTATTGTTCGCTGGTCTGCGGGGCAGTCTTTTCTCTGATGTGCCTTGCCTTTCAAGGGCCATTGCTGGTACTTTTGGGGGCAGATGAAAGCACGGCGGCAGCTACCGGCCAGTACCTGCAGTGGACCGTGATCTGCGGCGCAGCGCCTGCGATTCTTAATGTGGTATTGGCATATATGGTCAGATCCGAGGGAGCCGCATTTCATGCCAGTGTGGGAACCATGAGCGGCTGTATTCTGAACATTATCCTTGATCCTATTTTTATTCTTCCATGGGGGCTTAATATGGGAGCGGCAGGGGCCGGGCTTGCTACTTTTCTTTCTAATTGTGCGGCATGCATGTACTTTTTTGTTCTGCTGTATGAGAGGCGCAAGACTACCTTTGTGTGCATTTCGCCTCACAAGTTCAGCCTGGAAAGGGCCGTTGTCCTGGGAATCTGCGGAGTGGGAATCCCGGCTGCGATCCAGAATCTTCTGAATGTAACGGGAATGACCATTCTCAATAATTTCACCTCCTCCTATGGTGCAAGTGCAGTGGCTGCCATGGGGATTTCTCAAAAGCTTAACATGGTGCCCATGCAGGTGGCCCTGGGCTTTTCCCAGGGAATCATGCCGCTGATCAGTTATAATTATGCCAGCGGCAACATAAAGAGAATGAAGGAAGGGCTTTTGTTTGTGGCAAGGATTATGCTGCCATTTATTGCAGCGGTGGCATTGATTTATTATTTGGGGGCAGGAGGCTTGATCGGCGCTTTTATGAAAAATGATTCGATCATAGCACATGGAACCCGTTTTCTGCGTGGATTTTGTTTGGGCCTGCCTTTTATCTGTATGGATTTTCTGGCAGTTGGTGTTTTCCAGGCCATTGGGCTGGGAAGGGCAGCATTGCTGTTTGCCGTGTTAAGAAAGATTGTCCTGGAGATTCCGGCGCTGTATATACTGAACTTCCTGTTTCCTCTTTACGGGCTTGCCTATGCTCAGTTTACGGCGGAATTTGTGCTGGCTGCAGCAGCAGTGGTAATGCTGGCAAGGATTTTTGGAAGGCTGCAGAAAGGGCAGAGAATTTAGAATATAATAACATATGCATTTCTTTTGTTTGGCCGGACGGAGAGGTCCATTGGCCCAATAAAAGAAATGCATATTTTTGTGGGGTTATTTGGGGCAGACTCAGTCTTTTAAAAGCTGTTTCATGGCTTCGTGGAGCAGTACATAGCTTTCTTCACCGGCAGTTACGTAAGGGGAATCAATGAGATAGTCCTCTAAGGTCTTAAGCTGGGAATCGGTTCCTTCAATGCCCAGTTCCTGGATGGACAGGGGCATATCCATGTCAGCCATGTATTGTTTTAATGCTTCCTTGTCCTGGGGAAGACGGTTGTAATAGAGCTGGGTAAACAGGCCCACAGCCACGATCTCCCCGTGAAGCGCGTTTTTGGCCTCCTGGGTAAAAAAGGTTCGGATGCCGTCATAGATCATATGTCCCAAGGCAGATTGGGAGAAGCTTTTGGTAATATTGGCAATGACGCCAGTGACGGCAATATTGATGAAGGTTACGTCGTAGACTGCTTTGGTGGATTTCTTTTCCCGGATGTCTGCAATGGCCTGCCTGCCGTACTGTTTTAACACGTCGTAGGTATAGCTTGCCATGTGATAGGCAGAGAACAGGTCAATCTTGTTGTCATTCAGCAGCATGACCGGTTTACCGTTTTGGATCTCGATCTTTTTGGCCATGGCATCTAAGATGCCGGCTGCGGCGTAGCGGATCGGACATTGGGCAATGGTCTGCATGTCTACCAGAACGGCGTCTATCTCATGTTCAAAGCGCCAGCAGTTTTTCTTGGCGCCTTCCTGGGTATACATGACGCTCATGGAGGTAAAGGCGGCACAGGTGGCGATGGATGTGGGAATGTTGATACAGCCTATGTGGGCATTTTCTGCTGCAGCCTTTGCCAGATCCATGATCACGCCTCCGCCGATGCCTACAATCTCGTCACAGCCAAAGTCAAGAGCTTTTTTGCCCAGCTCAGCGGCAGATTCGTAGGAGCATGGCCCCATGTAGAGCTCCACGATATAGTCAACGCCTGCGGCTTTGATTCCCGGAAGCAGACGATCTTTTGTGACGGCAAAGGCTGTGTGGCCGGCCAGCAAGAATGCTTTTTTACTGAATCGGGCGATCTCTGCGCCGCATTGTTCCAGAAGATTTTCTTCCTGACGGTAGCGTCCGGCGCCGAACTTGATTGCAGGATCTAAAATGATTTTCTCCATTGGGTATATTCTCCTTTTCTTTCAGGACGTTCAGAAAAAGTGAGTCCTTTTTTTCGCTGAGGTCAGAATACCAAAAGGACGGCAATGTTTCAACGAGAGGGATAAAAAGGAGACAGGCCGGACAGGGAAGAAAATATTTTTTATACAAATATGTACTAGAGCGTGTCTGAAAATTGCTTTCCGTCAGATGTGCGTCACAATTTGTGGGAGATTTGGCCCGAATGAGGGAGGCGTAGTGGGCTACGTTGACCGAATGAGAGCCAAATATACCGCAAAGTGGGGCGTGCATCTGGCGGGAATGAATTTTCAGACACGCTCTAGTACTGCCTTGCGGAAATTCCAGTGAATAAAGCACCCGCTGCCTACGCCCTCTGCACGTCTGCAAAGCTAGCCGTAGGCACCACTACGCCGTCACTTTGCAAACGCACAGATGACGCAGACATCTGGCACTTTATTCACCGTTATTTCCGCAATGCAGTACTAGATATTTCCGGGTTTTTCCGGATTCCAATAGGCGGATGCCAGTTCAATAAAATACCGTGCAGCTTTGGGAAGATAAGCGCCCTTTCGGTAGGAAGCCACAATATCCCATGTGGGATGGGAGGTGAGGGAAAAGCAGGCAAGGCATTTGTCCGGTTTTTGGAGATAATGAGCCGGTATCAAACCGCAGCAGAGGCGGCTGCGGATCATGGTCAGGATTGTGGCGTTGCTGGCAGTCTCAAACAGCACATTAGGAAGAAAACCGGCCTGGGTGAATAATTGGTCAATCAGTTGGCGGATGGTGGACTCTTTGTACATGAGAACAAAGGGCTCATACTGCAGCCTGCAAAGATTCAGCTCAGGGAAACGTGGATAGCCGGAGCTTTTTCTGCGGCGGGATGGCGGAGCTTCCTGGCAGACCGGGTGCCCGCTTGGAACCACCAGAAAGATTTCTTCTGTGGCCAGCAGAATGTATTCGTCATCCGTGCGGTGTTCGTCACAAAGGGTCTGGAAGCCTAAGTCCAGTTCTCCTCGGGCAATGAGTGTCTGCTGTTTGCGGACACTTAGTTCGGATGGCTCTACAATAATGTCCGGGTACTGCTGGTGGAAGCGAGGATAGACATAGGAGAACATGGAGGTGCCTCGGCCGGGAGTAAAGGCCAAGGAAAGGGTTCCTTTTTGCCTGACAGCCAGATCGCCTAAGCGTTTGTAGGTTTCCTGCTTGATCTGAAGCATTTTTCTGGCATTTTCCAGATAGATTTCTCCGGCCTGGGTGGGGCGCCAATCTGTGCGGGATCGGTGAAAAAGGGGAAGATCCAGCTCTCGTTCCAGGCGCAGTAGCTGCTGGTTAAGGGCAGGCTGAGTCAGATGGAGCTTTTCGGCGGCACGGGTTATGTTGTTTTCCTCGGCGATTTTTAAGATGTATTCAATCTGTTTTGTGTCCATAACAAATCTCCTCGTCTGTTTTTCTATAGGCAATATCCAGAGCCTGAATGATTCTTTCAGGGGATCTCAAAGTAGTTTTTGTAATGGGGATGAGAATAAGTATAAAATAAAATATTTGGGTTGGCAACAGATCTCTAAAATAAAGTTTGAGATATCAAATTTTTATGAATTTTACTTTTCCGGGTACTGCGGGTAAAATAAAAATATGGAGAATAAAGGCCAGGAGGAATCAGGAGGACAGGGATGGAGAAACGAAAGTATGTAAGGATTAAGGAACAGGACAATGTGGTAGTGGTGGTGCAGGATACGGCTGCGGGGACAGAGATTATGGAGGGGCTGGTGGCTAACCAGGATATCCCGCAGGCCCATAAGGTGGCATTGGAGGACATTCCTGCCGGCGGCGAAGTTGTCCGGTATGGGGTGGTTTTAGGATATGCGGTTCAAGACATGAAAAAAGGGGACTGGATTAATGAGCATATGCTGGAACTGCCGGAGAGTCCGTCTGTGGAGAACATGCAGTACGGAACCAATCTGGTGCCCATGGAGGAACTGCCTCTGCCGACACGAACTACCTGGATGGGGTATAGGAATGCAGAGGGACCGGCCGGAACAAGGAATCTTCTGGGGATTGTGACGACAGTCCAGTGCGCCGCAGGGGTGCTGAAGGTGGCTGTGGAGCGGATTAAGAAGGAACTGCTTCCCAAGTATCCCAATGTGGACGGGGTGGTGGCAGTGACCCATCCCTATGGCTGCGGTGTGGCGATCAATGCTCCCATGGCATACATACCGATCCGGGCGATAACCAATGTGATACGCCATCCTAATTTTGGAGGGGAGATCATGGTTGTAGGATTAGGGTGCGAGAAGCTGACATATGACCGGGTGCTGCCGGCCCAGGATATTAACGATGAAAATGTGCTGACATTACAGGACTTTCCGGGGCATGATGCCATGATGAATGCAATTCTGGAGATGGCGGAGAAAAAGCTGCAGAGGCTGAATGAGAGAACAAGGGAGGAGCTTCCTTTAAGCCAATTGCTTGTGGGGATGCAGTGCGGAGGGAGCGATGCGTTTTCCGGAGTGTCTGCCAATCCCAGCGCCGGGTATGCGGCGGATATGATTGTGCGCGGCGGGGGAACAGTAATGTTCTCTGAAGTGACAGAGGTAAGGGACGGTGTACATATGCTGGCAGCCAGGTGTCCGGATGCCTATACACGCGACCGGCTGGCAGAAGAAATGAAGTGGTATGACGATTATTTGTCCCAGGGCGGGGTGGGACGTGACGCCAACCCTACGCCGGGCAACAAAAAGGGCGGCTTGGCCAATATTGTGGAAAAGGCAATGGGCAGTATTGCCAAAAGCGGCACCAGCCAGATTGTGGAGGTGCTGTCTCCGGGAGAAAAGCCTACAAAGCATGGATTGATCTATGCGGCCACACCGGCCAGTGACATTGTGTGCGGTCCCAGCCAGGTGGCCAGCGGGATTGGCCTGCAGGTGTTTATGACCGGAAGGGGAACACCCTATGGACTGGATATCAGCCCGGTGATCAAAGTCTGCAGCCGCAATGAGATGAAAGATCACTGGTTTGACTTGATCGACATTTCAGCAGGAGATGTGGCTACCGGCGAAAAGACGATTGCCGAGGTAGGTACAGAGATCTTTGAGTTTATTCTGGCGGTAGCCAGCGGTGAGGCGGAGCCTTACAGTGATCGCCATGGTTTCCACAATGATATGTGCATCTTTAATCCGGCTCCGATTACCTGATTGGAAGAAACATAAGGTGGTTTATCTGGCGGGAAGGTCCATGTCTGTCAGATGGGTGCAATTTGGGCAGTCAAAAGGATTGTTATTCCAATGTTCTTTGACCATATGAATAAACAGGCGGGCCGGCTTGCTTAAGTAGGAATTGCGCTTATAGCTGGCTGCCACATGCCAGCTTGGATGATCCGGCATCTGGAAAAAGGCAATGTCATTGGTCCGGCGCATGTAGTAGGACGGCACCAGCCCGCAGCAAAGGTTAGTCTGTACCATATAGATGATGGTGTTGTTGTTGTGGGTTTCAAACAAAATATTGGGGGCAAACCCGGCCCGCTTAAATATATCGTTGGCCAGGGAGCGCATGGTGGAATCCTTTTCCAGCAGGACAAAGGGTTCATAGCGGAGATTTTTAATATCCATGACAGCCAGCGGCTCCCCGTTTGCCGCGGCGTAGGAGCCTAAGGGATGTCCGGCAGGGATGGCAAGGAGGATTTCTTCTTCCACCAGAAGGATATACTCATCATTTGTGTGATCTTCTTGTCTCAGGGTGAGAAAAGCAATATCCAGATTGTCGTCTTCAATCATCTGCTGAAGTTCATAGACGTTTTTTTCCACAGGTTCCACCACAATGTCCGGGTAGGTTTGCCGGAATGCCGGATAGATGGAGGTGAACATATTGATACCCCGTCCGGGAGTAAAGCCAATGGAAAGGCGTCCCCGCCTGGTGGCGGCAATATCGCTGATCTGATTGTAGGTATCCTTTTTCAGACGCAGGATCTGACGGGCATTGCGCAGATAGACTTCACCGGCTTCTGTGGGTCTCCAGTTGACTCGGGACCGGTGAAACAGCGGTGTGCCCAGCTCTTTTTCCAGCTTTAAAAGCTGCTGGTTTAGGGCGGACTGGGTGATATAGAGCTTATCAGCCGCCTTGGTAATGTTATTTTCTTCGGCAATTTTAAGAATATATTCAATTTGTTTGGTATCCATATCATCCTTTCCAGGCAAAATGCACATTTTACTCTTAAAAATATTAAGAGAAATAAAAATATAAGTAATTTTACTTCTTGAGACAAATGTATTACCATAGAACCATAAGAAACAGTAAAACAGCAGAAGCTGATTTTATGCAGGCTTACAATAGAGCCGGCAGGACTTAAAGAGCGTCTGCCAGGTCAAGCAGATAGCGAAGCTCAGGAAACGGGTCAAAATTCAGCAATTCTTCTGTGGGAGCCTGCCTGACGGAAACCGGACGGGTCAGGAAGCGGTTGCGGATAAAGATATCCAGCTGCTTGTCATGGATACTGACTGCTGTATAACCAGGGGTATAATCCTTTAGTTTCTTCAGCTCCCTGAGAAAACGGTTCGGGAGAACCGGCGTGTCTTCTGCGGCCGGATGATAGAGGACAAAGCATTTTGCCAGCTCGGCGTCAGGGACAGGAGAAGAAATATATAAGGATTCCTCAGAAAAGAAATCCATGCGGATCGGCGTAGGAACCGAGTTTTCATCCAGCAGCCGGAAGTTTAAGCCTGTGTCTTTAGAAAGTTCTATATGGATCCATACTCCTGTATTCATATGAACGCGCTGCTTACCCTTTTCCACCAGCTTAAAGTCTTGTGCAAGAACCGCATCACAGAGGGAAAAGGAAAGTCCCCTTATCTGGCCGGACAGTTCCCAGCGAAGAAGCGGTGTGGACGAGGTTTGGTGAAAAGGCATAAGCGCAGCCTTTTGCATAAGCGAGGGAGTAATGTGAACCGCATTTTTTTCGGATACAGACGGGGTGTTGAGTTTTGGGCAAAGTGTATGCTCTAAATTGGCGCAGGTGAAGGCATTTACATACTTTTTTTGCCAGGGCCTGACAACGCACAGATGGAAAAGCACGGCAAAAGCCAGGGCAGCCAGGGTCAGAATATGGTTTTGAAATACAAAAACCAAAGCAGCGGCAAGGAGCAGAAGGAGAAAAAGCGCCTTCATACGATAGCTGCGGTACATTTGCTGAAGATCTGAGATGGTGTATTTCATAGATAAGGTCCTTTCTTAAGTGGTTTGTGGAAGATTATACCACAGGAAGCCATTTTTAGAAACAGGGCAAATAAGAAAGGCAGTAATGAAGTATTAATAAAAAATTATATTAAGGGAGGTTTTTCAAATGAGAAAAACAATCAAAAAAGTGTTGGCAATGGCAACGGCATCTGCAATGCTTCTGTCCATGACAGGCTGTGGGAACAATGGAGGCAACTCCGGTGCAGCAGCTCCGGCTGCAGGCGGCGGGGACACTCAGGCAGCGGCGGCAGCTCCGGCCGGGGCAGGCGAGAGCAGTTTAAAGGGACAAAACGTGCGTGTGGTAATCGGCTCTACTTCTACCTCCGGTGATTCTTATATGATTGCAGATTTGGTAACACGTTACCTGAGTGCAGAAATGGGATTTAACGGAAAGGTTGATGCCATTGGAAATGCAGCAGCCTTAGATGAGATCAAGAACGGAAAGGGCGACGGCAAGCTGGTAATGATGTTCCATGACATGACATTTTTAAGCCAGTTGTTTGGTTCTGTGGATGAGATGTATTCCCTGGAGAATATGACGGTGGGACCGCGTATCGGCCAGAATCCGGGTGCCTGCTTTGGAGCGGCGGCTGAGGATAATTTTGCCACCTTAGCAGATGTGACCAAGTATTTGGAGGAACATCCAGGGGAACCTCTGTCCTTTAATATTGAGTCCGGGGCTACCTCTCACCTGGCATTTGTGGCCTACTATCTGTATGTGAAGGAGACTCTTGGAGATGATGCAGCCAGTGGAATTAAGGCGATAGTCGGAGGAACCACGGCTGAAAAGCTGCAGAGACTGTGGGATCGCAATGCAGATATTATCTATGGCGATACCTCTGCATTTGAGCAGTATACCCAGGAAGGTGTAGAGGATCAGCTTAAGATGACCATGTTTGGCTCCTGCGGCGAGGTAAGCGGCATTGAGATTGATTCCATGGCAGAATCCGGCGTTACCTTTAACGGAGAGGCTTTTGATTTCGCAAAGGATTTTTGCATGTATTTCCCCCAGGATATGGATGCCGATGTTCTGGCAGAGTATGAGGCGGCTATGAAGAAGATCACAGAGAATCCGGATTTCCAGGCTGATATGGCAAAGCTTTATTATAACGCATTGTCTGCAGATGAGGTTGGGGTAGATGCATCCAAGGATTTCATCTATGACAAGCGGGAAATGTGTAAGGAACTGATTGAAAAGGCTCCGTCCCTGGATGAGCTGGCCAACTAACCGGTCTAAAAACACAGGGCAGGAAGACGGTATATTATGGTTTTCTCCGGTCAGTCGGTATGCCGGCTGGCCGGAGGGATAAAAGGAAAGGGGAAACAACATGATTAAGGTGGTTTATTCTACACAGCACTGGATTATGCCCCGCATTGTTATGGTGGTGCTGGCAGTTCTGCTGGCTGCCATTATTGCAACAGAAGGAATGGCTCGTGTAAAAAGCGGCGGTTCTTTCCTGGCAAAGCCGGGAAAATTCTTCCGTGAAGGCTGTGACCATGTAAAGCTTTGGGGAACGCTGGTACTGTTTGCCGGATATTTGTGGTGCTTAAATGTCATTGGTTTTACCGTAACCAGTATGGTGTTTGTATTTTTGTTTAATGTGCTTTATGCGGGAACAGAGAAAAAGTCTCTGCTTCTCAGCGCCGCGCTGTCAGTAAGCAGTGCATTGATCATCAGCGTGCTGTTTGGGGTTGTGTTTAATATTACGCTGCCCAGCGGAATCTGCACCTTGCCGTTTCCGCAGTTTGGATTTACACTTTATTGAGAAAGGATGGTAAAACGGTATGGTAGCACATCTTTTGATTGCGGCTTTAGGCGTTGTGGCCGGCATCGTGTTTGGCGCCATCCCCGGCATGACGGCAACCATGGCGGTGGCTGTATTTCTGCCGATGACCTATGCTTATGATATGGATACGGCCTTGTTTTTGCTCCTGGGCCTGTATGTGGGCGGTATTTCCGGAGGATTGGTACCGGCAATTCTGATTAATATTCCAGGTACTCCTTCTTCTATTACCACTACCTTTGACGGGTATCCTATGTCCAAGAGAGGCGAGGGGGAGCGTGCCCTTAAGATTGGTATTTTGGCCAGCTTTCTGGGCGGCATGATTTCTCTGCTGTGCCTGTGGCTTTTTACTCCGCTTTTGAGTGCGGCGGCTTTAAAGTTCAGTGCAGTGGAAAAGTTTTTGATCATTTTGTTTGCCCTGACCGTGATTGCAGCTTTGTCCAAAGGGCAGATGCTTCGGGGGATTTTTGCAGGCTTTGGCGGTGTTCTGATCAGCCTGTGCGGAATGTTCAGCGTAAACAACTCTTACCGCATGGTGCCGGCCTTTATGAAGGCTAAAATGCAGGATGGATTTCAGCTTCTACCGGTTTTGATCGGTTTGTTTGCCATTGCGCAGATTTTTGAGGAAGCGGAAGAAGGCATGAGATTTAAGATCGAGAAAGTGGATACGGCCGAGGGAAGCGGGGTCACAAGATTTTCTCTCAAAGATTTTAAGGGACAGGGTGTGAATGTGGTTCGCTCCTCTCTGATTGGTACTTTTATGGGTGTGCTTCCGGGCGTGGGAGGTTCGGCTGCTTCGATTCTGGCCTATGCTCAGGCTAAGAATTTTTCTAAGCATCCGGAGCTTTTAGGCACAGGCGCTCCCGAGGGCCTGGTGGCCTCCGAGTCTTCCAATAACGGTCTTACAGGCGGGGCCTTGATTCCTCTTTTAAGCCTTGGCATTCCGGGGGACTCTACGACAGCAGTTTTGATATCTGCATTTATGCTGCAGGGGATTCAGGTGGGTCCGCTGTTTATTACCCAGAATCCTCATACCTGGAATACCATATTGATTGCTTTGCTGGCATGTAACATTATCATGTTTATTGTAATGTTTTACCCGATTAAGTGGATCAGCAAGATTATCTATATTCCTCGTCAGAGACTTTATCCTATCATTATTATGATCTGTGTGGTAGGCGCTTATGCCACCAAGAACGGGCGGATGTTTGATGCCTGGACGCTGCTGGCCTTTGGGGTGATTGGGTATATCTTTGGGAAGATTAAGATTCCTGCGTCCTGCTTCCTTATTGGGTTTATATTGGGGAAGGATTTGGAGAATTATTTTATCCAGGCGATCTCAGCGGCAAGCGGAAGCCTTACCGTGTTCTTTACCCGGCCTATCGGCCTGTTTATCTGGGTACTGATCATTGTGTCGGTGGCTTATGCGATTTGGGATGACAGAAGAAGCAAGAAAAAGGCATAGCAAAGATAGAAGAAACAAGGTGTAAATGAGTTTATAGAAGGAGGAAGAAGAAATATGGGAGTGCCTGTAATTACGAAGATGGAAATTTATCCGGTGGCGGGCAAGGATTGTATGGAGCTGAATTTAAGCGGGGCTCATTCTCCGTTTTTTACCAGGAATATTGTGATTCTGCATGCAGATAACGGGGAGACGGGCGTCGGTGAGGTTCCGGGAGGAAAGAAGATTACAGCGGCTTTGGAGGAATGTATTCCCATTGTGGAGGGTACAAAGATTTCTGAGTATAAGAGCACGCTTTTGAAGGTAAAGGCTCATCTGGATTCTAAAGGTGAGGAGGATGTGCGGGGGAATCAGACCTTTGATCTGCGTACAGGGGTGCATGTGATTACGGCAATAGAGGCTCCTTGCCTGGATCTGCTGGGCAAATATCTGGGTGTGCCGGTTTGTGAGCTTTTGGGTGACGGTCAGCAGCGGGATAAGGTGCGTATGCTGGGCTATCTGTTCTTTGTGGGGGATCCCAACCGCACGGATCTGCCTTATGACCATGAGCCGGAGGCAGATTGTGAGTGGTATCGGATTCGCCATGAGGAGGCTTTGACGGCAGAGAAAATCGTAGCCTTTGCCAAGGCTACCCATAAAAAATACGGATTCCAGGACTTTAAGCTTAAGGGCGGCGTGCTGCGGGGAGATAAAGAGATGGAGGTGATCCGGGAACTAAAGAAGGCGTTTCCGGAGGCAAGGATTGACTTAGATCCCAACGGCGGCTGGCTCTTGGAAGAAGCGGTTGAGTATGTGAAGGGGATGAAGGGAATCCTCACTTATTGTGAAGATCCTTGCGGCGCGGAGGGCGTTTATTCCGGCCGTGAGATTGTCAGCGAGTTCCGCCGCCGCACCGGGTTCCCTACTGCTACCAATATGATTGCCACAGACTGGAGAGAGGTAGGACATTCCCTGGAGTGCCAGGCTGTGGACATTATTTTGGCGGATCCTCATTTCTGGACCATGGCCGGATCGGTGCGCGTGGCTCAGATGTGCCATGATTTTGGGTATACCTGGGGCAGCCACTCCAACAACCACTTTGACATTTCCTTAGCCATGTTCACCCAGGTAGGGGCAGCAGTGCCAGGAGAGTATAATGCGCTGGATACCCACTGGATCTGGCAGGAAGGTTTAGAGAGACTGACAAAAGAACCGCTGCAGATTGTGGATGGCTGTGTAGAAGTTCCCAAAAAGCCGGGCCTGGGCATTGAGGTGGATATGGAGCAGGTGAAAAAGGCACATAAGCTGTACATGGACAACTGCCTTGGCGGGCGCGATGATTCGGTGGGAATGCAGTATTTGATTCCGGGATGGAAGTTCAATGCCAAAAAGCCGTGTCTGGTGCGGGAAGGCAGCCAGTGGAATAAAGACTGAAAACAGATTCTGATATAAGGAAAAGGGCAGGTAGTGGGAAATGGGCGCTGCCTGCCCTTTCCCGGCATATTCTCACACAGAACGGAGGAAATGATGAAGGTAGTAAAAGACGGGATGGTGTCAAAGCTTTTAAAGGATACACGGATTCCCAAAATGTTTCATGCCAGACAGACGTTTCCGGGAGATAAGATTAGTCCGGAGGAGATTCCCGGTGTGGTAGCACGGGAATTGGGGCAGGAGCAGTTTGCCTCACGGATTCAGCCGGGAATGAGTATTGCCATCACGGCAGGAAGCCGCGGGATCCGCAATGTAGATATGATTACCAAGGCAATCGTGGATTTTGTGAAGGAGAGAGGAGCCAGCCCGTTTATTGTACCGGCCATGGGCAGCCATGGAGGCGCGACGGCAGAAGGGCAGTTGGAGATTTTGGCAGGCTATAACATTACTCCGGAGACCATGGGGTGTCCGATTAAGTCTTCCATGGAGGTAGCAGAGTTAGGATATTCCAAAAGAGGGCGCCGGGTTGCCATTGACAAGAATGCTTATGAGGCGGACGGGATCATCATTTCCTGCCGGTTAAAGCCCCACAATGCTTTTCGGGGGCATTATGAGAGCGGACCTTGTAAGATGATGACCGTGGGGCTTGGAAAACAGGCAGGGGCTTCTGTGGTTCATGGAGACGGCATGGATGTGATTGCAGAGAATATTCCGACCATGGCAGAGGTGGTACTGGCCAAGGCAAAGATTCTGATGGCGGTTCCATGCATAGAAAATGCTTATGATGAAACCTGCAGGATTGAGGCTATTCTGGCAGAAAACATTCTGGAGAGAGAACCAGAGCTTTTAAAATACGCATTTTCCAACATGCCCCGGTTGATTGTCGGGGAGACGGATGTGCTGGTGGTAGATGAGGTGGGAAAGAATTACAGCGGCACAGGTGTGGATCCCAATATTACAGGGACTTTCTCTACTCCTTATGCCACCGGCGGCATTAAGGTGCAGAGAACCTGCTTTTTAAATTTAAGTGAGGAGTCTCACGGAAATGCCCTGGGGGTAGGGCTGGCCAGTGCGATTACCAACAAAATTTTTGAGGACATGGATGTGGAGAAAATGTATCCCAACTGTATTACCAGCACGGTGCTGGCGTCAGCGAGGATTCCCTGTGTGGTGGCAAATGACAAGGAGGCCATTCAGATCTGTATTAAGACCTGTAATAAAATCCATCAGGAGAACGTCCGCATAGTTCGTATTCCCAACAGCCTGCATATTGGGGAGATCATGCTTTCGGAAGCTTATTATGAGGATGTAAAGGCCGGAAAATATGCAGGGGTGGAAGCATTGGACGAGCCGATGGAGCTAAGGTTTGATGAGAATGGAAATCTGATGACGGAAACGGTGACAAAGTAATGGGAGAAATGCGACATAAATCTCTGCCTGAAAGGACGGCAGAAGTGATCTGTGACATGCTTTACCGGGAAAATTACCGGATAGGGGCAAAGCTGCCAGGGGAGCTTAAGCTGGCAGAAATGCTGGAGGTGAGCCGCAATACGGTTCGTCAGGCAATACGGATTCTGGAAGAAAAGGGTGTGCTGGAGGTAGAGCGGGGGGCAGGCACTTTTGTGTCTTCCAAGATGGGGATGAGCGAGGATCCATTGGGACTTTCCATGATCATGGACAAAGCAAGGCTTATTAAGGATCTGCTGGAAGTGCGGCTTCTGATTGAGCCAAGGATCGCGGCCCTTGCGGCAGAACGGAGGACACAAAAGGAACTCTGCCAGCTTAAGCATATCTGTACTTGTCTGGAAAAGGCGTGGGGACAAGGGGATAATTATTATGAATTGGATATGGAGTTCCATACTTTTTTAGCAGGGTGCAGCAAAAATCTGGTGGTACACAGCCTTCTTCCGTCGATCTGTCAGACCATCATTTTACAGGAAAGTGTGATTCGGGCCAGGATGGGAAAACAGACGATCCTGGCCCATCGCCGTATTTATGAGGCTGTGGCCAGAGGAAAGGGCAGTGATGCCTATGATGCCATGATGATTCATCTGGTGCAGAATCAGGAACGGTTACGTTCCCAGGATCTGTGAAAAGTAACATGGTCGGTACAAGCTTTTGTCAAATAAGATGGTATTTCATTGAAATTTTTTTGGTTTTACGCTAAAATGGGTATATGAAGAAAATATTCCTATACTATTTAAAACCGTTTTACCTGCGGATGGCAGGCGGTTTTGTGATTAAATTTACTGGTACGCTGATGGATCTGTTTTTGCCGTGGGCGCTGGCTTATATGATTGATACTGTGATTCCCGCCAATGGAAGGCGGGAAATTCTCTTATGGGGAGTTTTTATGCTGGTTTGTTCTGTGCTGGCAGTGACCTTTAACATTCTGGCCAACCGGATGGCAGCCAGGGTGGCAGGAGACGCCATCTATGTGATCCGCAATGACTTGTTTGAAAAGGTCATGTTTCTTCCTGACATGCAGGCCGACGGGCTGACCAGGCCGTCCCTGATCTCCAGACTGACTACAGATACTTATCATGTTCATCAAATGCTGGGACGTATTCAAAGGTTGGGAGTGCGCGCTCCGATTCTGCTGACAGGAGGCATTGTGATGACCTTGCTTTTGGATCCGGTTTTAGCAGGAATACTGTTAGGGACTTTGCCGCTTTTGACCATTGTGGTGATTGCGGTATCAAAAAGAAGCATCCCTCTGTACGCTAGGCTTCAGGAGAGCCTGGATCGATTTGTTCGGCTGGTGAGGGAGGACATTGCCGGGATCCGGGTGATCAAGGCGCTGTCCAGAGAGGATTATGAGAGGAAAAGATTTGGAGAGATTAACCGGGAGGTGACAGAGCGGGAGAGAAGGGCCGCCATAACAGCCGCCATAACCAGCCCGGCTATGAATATTCTGCTGAATTTAGGGATGGTGGCAGTGATCGTGGCAGGCGCCATACGGGTAAACGCCGGACTGTCTCAGGTAGGGAAGATTCTGGCGTTTATGAGCTATTTTACGATTATATTAAACGCGCTGCTGTCCATATCCCGGATGTTTGTGGCCGTGTCAAAGGCAGCGGCCTCTGCCGAGAGGATCGTAAGGGTGTTGGAGACAGAGGATGAAAGAGAATGGGAGAGGGCGGAAACAGACAGAGATCAGGGAGCGGACGGGGAAACCGAGATCCCTCACATTGCATTTGAAGGGGTATCCTTTTCTTATAATAAGATAGGGGACAATCTGACGGATATCAGCTTTTCCTTAAAACACGGAGAAACCTTGGGGATTATTGGCTCTACCGGCTCTGGCAAATCAACGGTGGTAAATCTTTTGATGCGTTTTTATGATGTGGATCAGGGAAGAATCTGCCTGGACGGCAAGGATGTCCGCACAATCAAGCTTTCTGACTTGAGAAAAAGGTTCGGGGCGGTGTTTCAGAATGATGTGCTGTTTGCAGGGGATATCTATGAAAATGTCAGCCTGGGTCGGGGGATTGGAAAGGAGCAGGTAAAAGAGGCGCTGGAACATGCCAGGGCAGAGGAGTTTGTGGAAGAAAAGGGAGGAATTTGGGAGAAGCTGGATATTCGGGGCGCGAATTTAAGCGGCGGTCAGAAACAGAGGCTTCTCATTGCCAGGGCTTTGGCGGGAGAGCCGGAGATCCTGGTTCTTGATGATTCTTCCAGTGCTTTGGATTACCGGACGGAAGGGGAGCTTCGGAGAGAGCTTCGGGAAAATTTTGCTGATACTACGTGTATTGTGGTTGCTCAGAGGATCAGTTCGGTTATGGGAGCGGATCATATTTTGGTGTTGGAAGAAGGGAGGGAAGCAGGGTATGGAACCCATGCTGAGCTGATGGAGAGGTGTGAGGTTTATCGGGAGATTGAGAGGTCGCAGATGGGATTTTAAGAGGATAAAGAATGTAAGAGGTTGAAGGAAGGGGATGACGGGAAGCATGGGGCAGAAGGGCAGCATGGGGCAGAAGGGCAGGACAGAGGCCGCAGATGGAAAGGGGCCGATCTTTCGGTATCTGATGGAGCGGAAGGGGACTCTTAGGCGGATGGGAGGATACCTTTGGAAAGACAGGGGGCTTTTGGCAGGGGCTTTTTTTATGACTGCTGCCAGTAATCTGCTTGCGCTTTTGGGGCCTCTTTTGTCCGGATATGCGGTGGACGCCATTGAGCCGGGCGCCGGAAAAGTGGACTTTCAGAGGGTGTTTTTTTATGTCGGGTGGATGATAGCGCTTTACGCTTTGTCGGCTTTGCTGTCTTATGGGCTTTCGGTGTTAATGGTGACGGTCAGCCGGAAGGTGGTAAGAAGGATGAGGGAGGATGTGTTTGACAGGCTTTTGTCTTTGCCGGCAGGGTATTTTGACTGCCATCAGACCGGGGATCTGCTGAGCAGGATATCTTATGATATTGATGTGGTCAATGAGTCGCTGTCTAGTGATTTGATACAGATGCTGACTACCTTGATTACCGTGGGCGGGGCTTTGGCCATGATGGTTGTGCTTTCTCCTTATCTGGTGCTGGTGTTTTGCTTTACGGTTCCTTTATCGATCTGCATTACTCGTTTTATTACCGGGAAAACACGGCCTTTGTTTCGGATCCGTTCCGGGGCGTTAGGTCGTTTAAACGGGTTTGTGGAAGAGAAGGTGACAGGGCAGAGAACGATTAAAGCGTATTGCGGAGAAGAAATGACGTTTGGTCAGTTTGCAGAGAAAAACCGGGAAGCAGTGGAGGCTTATTACAAGGCCGAGTATTATGGGAGCACGGTTGGACCCATGGTAAATTTTATTAATAATCTGTCCTTGTCCCTGATCAGTGTTTTTGGGGCCTTTTTATATATGATGGGCATGATGCGGCTGGGGCAGATTTCTTCTTTTGTGCTGTATTCCCGGAAGTTTTCCGGCCCTATCAATGAGCTGGCCAATATTTTCGGTGATCTTCAGTCTGCGGTGGCAGCGGCGGAAAGAGTGTTTGGGCTGATGGACGAGAGGCCGGAGGAGGAATCAGGAGAGCTGTCTGAAAAGAAAAGAGGCAGAGCGGACGGAACAGAAAATATAAAGGGGCAGGTAGAGCTTTGCCATGTGGATTTTGGATATGAGGAGGGGAAGGAGATTTTAAAGGATTTTTCTCTGCAGGTATCACCGGGAGAGACTATTGCCGTGGCAGGGCCTACAGGAGCAGGGAAAACTACACTGATTAACCTTCTGATGCGGTTTTATGATCCGCAGTCAGGGACGATTCTGGCAGACGGAAGAAATATCAGGGAAATGTCCAGAAAACAGGTGCGGAGCGCTTATGCCATGGTACTGCAGGATACCTGGCTGTTTCATGGGACCATCTATGAAAATCTGTCGTATGGAAGGGAGAAGGTAAGCCAAAAGGAAGTGATCGATGCCGCAAAGGCGGCTCATATCCATTCTTTTATCATGCAGCTTCCTGACGGTTATGATACTGTGCTTAAGGAGGACGGGACAAACATCTCCAAAGGACAAAAGCAGCTTCTCACCATTGCCAGGGCTATGCTTCAGGACTGCAGGATGGTTATTTTAGATGAGGCCACATCCAATGTGGATACGCGGACCGAGGTGAGGATTCAGCAGGCCATGGGCCGGCTGATGGAGGGAAAGACCTGTTTTATCATTGCACATCGTCTGTCCACCATCAAAAATGCGGATCGGATTTTGGTGGTGGACCATGGGAGGGCGGTGGAGCAGGGAAACCATATGGAGCTGATGGAGAAAAGGGGGCTTTATTATCAAATGGTTGAGGCGCAGAAAACCTAAGCTTTCGCTTTCGGCTGTTTTTTATTAAATCCTTTGAGCTGAAGCCCAATCAGCCCTGTGATAAACATTACGGTTCCTCCTATGATATAGATGCTGATTTTTTCGTGAAAGAACAGCACGCCCCAAAGAATGGCAAAAATCGCCATAGTGCTCTGAATGATCGGCACCATATAAAAGGGCACCAAAAGAATGGCACGTGCATTCAGGTAAAATCCGATTCCGGTGATAAAGCCGAAGATCAGGATTCCCGCAATACAGCCAAGGTCAGGGCGGACGCCAATCAGACCGCCTCCTGCTGCATCCGGAATCAGAGGCAGGGCAGATAAGGCGGCAGACACTGCGAAGATGGACAGGTTGCTGTCTATAATGTCCATTTGATCGGCAATCATTTTCTGAGACAGAACATGGCAGCCGGCACAGAAGCCGGACAGGATAAACAGGCCGGTCAGAAGAACATTTTCCTGGAAAAACACATAAAGAGGACGGCCGTTCCAGGAAATGCACAGTACCCCTGCCATGCAGAGCAGGATACATAAAAGCTTTCGAGGCGGCAGCTTTTCTTTAAAAAGGAGTACGCTGGAAAGGGTTAAAAATACAGTCTGGGCAGGCTGGGTCACAATGTTGCCGTAAGAGGGACCATGGGAGAGGGCGTAGTTTTCCGTAAGATAAGCCACCCACTTGGCTGCAGCCCCAAAAAGTATCCAGCCTGATGCCAGGCGAACCGCAGAAAAAAAGTTTTTTTGCCAGGGCTGGCGTTTGACTGCTTTCAGCAGAAGGAGAAAACACACGCCCACGGCAAAGCGGAAAAAGGTAATGTAGGCAGGGCCAAAGTGGGGGCTGATGAGCCGGACGCATGTGCCGCCGAAGCTGAACATAATTGCAACGCATAAAAGGTATAGATATCCCATGAGAAGTTTCCTTATCTTCCTGTATTTTGCAGTGTCTGTTGGTCTGCGTGGATAGTATAGCACATTTTATGCAGTATCTGTTAAAAATTCTAAAATTTTTCTAACCTTTATTGACAATATGACAGGTTGTCATTATAATGGGTGACAAGTTGTCACACGAACATGACAACCTGTCATGTTTGGCGATATCACGCTTTGTTTGTACTCTCGGAATTTCCCGGCACCTGATTTTGTGAGACTCCGAGAAGTTATTTATGGGGAGAGGAGGAAAGGCATGCCTACGGAACGGTTTTACCGTCTGCCTGAAGTCAAAAGGCAGGCGATTCGAGAAGCGGCCTTAAAAGAATTTGCAAGGGTCCCTTTCGAGAAGGTTTCCATTAACCAGATTATCCGTAACGCAGATATATCACGAGGCAGTTTCTACACCTATTTTGTGGATAAACAGGATGTGGTGAAGTTTCTTCTGGAGGATACATTTGAACAGATGGAAGATATCTGTAAAAAGGAAATGGACAGAAACGGCGGTGATTATTTTGCTTTGGTAGAGGTTATGTTTGAATACTTTGTGGGAGTGCTTCGGAGTAATCCGGATATGGTGACAGTGGCCCGGAACATATTTTCCAACAAGGAGAACAATGAGCTGGTGGGGATTGACAGATGGCCCCCCCCAGACTGCGTACAGATGCCGGGAAGCCCGGCCAGATGGATGTATGAAAAATTGGATCGGAGCCGTTTCCGGTTTGAGACCACGGAGGAATTTCTTCCTTTGGCCATACTGGCAATGTCATCTTTGGCAGTTTCTCTAAAGCAGTATTACGAGTATCCGGAACAGTTAGTGCAAATCCGGGAGATATTTAAAAAATCACTGGATATTCTGAAATATGGTTCCTATAAGAAAGATTATAAGGAAGAAGATCAAAAGGTAAGAGGAGACAGGAATGAATAAGGGAGTTTTAATTGCAGGAGTTGCTGTGGTGGCCATTGGCGCTGCTGTTATTGTGCCTCGGGCCATGAAGCCGAAAGCAGTGCTGGAGGAATCGCCGGTTCCGGTGGTGGACGTAGAGAAGCCTCAGCCGGCAGACATTGTGCTGTATCGGAATTTGGTGGGCACCGTGGAGCCGTCGGATGTGGTTTACATATATCCTAAAGCGGCAGGTGAGATCACAGATGTATTTATAAAAGCCGGGGACGTGGTGACAGAAGGTCAGGCAATCTGTAAGATCGATACCAAACAGGTGGATACGGCAAGGCTGAGCATGGAGGCGGCAAAGACAGCCATGGACAATGCCAATACCAATCTGTCCAGGCAGAGAGCATTGTTTGCAGCCGGAGATATTGCTTCTGCAGTTTATGAGCAGGCGGATATGCAGGCCAAAAGCGCTCGGATCCAGTATGAACAGGCAAGGCTGAACTATAACTATCAGATGGAGTTCAGCAATATTACGGCACCAATCAGCGGCACTGTGGAGCAGTGTGATGTAGAGGTTCATGATAATGTAGCCCAGCAGTCTATGATCTGCGTAATCTCCGGTGAGGGAAGCAAGGCCATTACCTTTTCCGTCACCGAGAAGGTGGTAGATCAGATGAAGACAGGGGACAATGTAACCATTGAAAAGAACGGGAAGGAATACCAGGGAAGCATTACAGAGATCAGCAGCATGATTGACGCGGCCACAGGTTTGTTTAAGATCAAGGCAGCAGTAGAGAACGGGGATGCCCTGCCTACCGGATCCGTAGTCAGCCTGTATGTGGTTTCGGATCGGGTGGAGCAGGCAATGAGCATACCAGTGGATGCCATCTATTATTCCGGCGGTGACGCCTATGTGTACACTTATGATAACGGAGAAGTGCATCATCTCCCGGTGGAAGTGGGAATCTATGATTCTGTGCGGGCAGAGATCTTGTCGGGAATTGACAAGGAGGATCTGATTATTACGACGTGGAGTTCAGAGCTTTTGGAAGGGGCTAAGGTGCAGCTTGCCGGGGAAAACGCCAAAGAAGCCGAAACAGAAGAACATGACAACGTGCAGACAGAGAGCACACAGGCAGAGTAGGAGGAAAGACAGCTATGGGATTAACAAAATCAGTCCTGAAAAGGCCGGTCACTACAGTGCTGGCAGTGCTGTGTCTGATCGTATTCGGCCTGCAGTCCGTTCTGTCGGCAAAGATGGAACTTATGCCAACCATGGATATGCCCATGTTAATTATTGCCACCATATATCCGGGGGCAAGCCCGGAAGATGTGAATGACCTGGTAACTACGGAGATTGAGGATAATATCGGGTCTTTAAGCGGTGTGGACACGATTCAGTCCATGTCCATGGAAAATATGTCCATGGTGATCATTCAGTATGATTACGGAAAGGACATTGATGAGGCATATGATGATCTGAAAAAGAAGATGGATGTGTTGGAGGCCCAGCTTCCGGATGACTGTGAATCACCGATGGTGGTGGAGCTGAATCTGGATGATATGGCGTCTGTTTACTTATCCGTGAATCACCAGACAGAGCCTAACCTTTACAACTATGTGAATAATAATGTGGTTCCGGAGCTGGAAAAGATCACCACAGTGACGGATGTGGATGTAAGCGGCGGCCAGGAGGAATATATTAAGATTGAACTGATTCCGGAGAAGCTGCAGCAGTATCATCTGAACATGAATGCGATTTCTTCTGCTATCGGCGGGGCTAATTTTACATATCCGGCAGGAGATACCATTGTGGGCGGGCAGCAGCTTTCTGTCAGCGCCGGAATTGAGTATGACACCATGGAGCTTCTGAAAAAGATCCCTATTTCCATAGGAAACGGTAATGTGATCTATCTGGAGGATGTGGCGAATGTCCATAATTCATTAAAGGATGCCACCGGTGTGGCTCGTTATGACGGGAGAGATACCATTTCTATAGGAGTAAAGAAGCAGCAGAGCGCCACAGCCATGGAGGTGTCAAAGGAAGTCAACCGGGTGATTGAGGCGCTGCAGAGGGAGGATGAGAATCTGGAAATTGTGGTGGTCAATGATACCAGTGATTCTATCCAGTCCTCCTTAGAGAGTGTGATGCAGACCATGATCATGGCGGTTTTAGTGTCCATGGTGATCATCTATTTGTTTTTCGGGGAAATACGGGCTTCTTTGATTGTAGGAACATCGATTCCCATTTCGATTCTGGCGGCATTGATTTTAATGCAGTCCATGGGCTTTACCTTAAATGTTATTACCTTAAGCAGCTTGGTGCTGGGTGTGGGAATGATGGTGGATAACTCGATTGTAGTGCTGGAAAGCTGCTTTCGGTCCACCAAAGGGAAGGGCATTGTAGGATATCGGGAAGCAGCCCTGGAAGGAAGCGGAGTTGTGCTGCAGTCCATTATCGGCGGCACGGCCACTACCTGTGTGGTGTTCTTTCCGCTGGCTCTTTTGGAAGGCATGACCGGACAGATGTTTAAGCCATTGGGCTTTACGATTATTTTCTGTCTTTTGGCATCCCTGATCAGCGCCATGACCATTGTGCCCCTTTGTTATTGCGTGTTCCGTCCCCAGGAGAAGGACAGCTCTCCGGCCGGCTGGATTCTTTCCAAAATGCAGGACGGGTACCGCGGCATGATGAAGGTGATCCTTCCCAAAAAGATCACTGTGGTGGTGCTTTCCATTGCAATGCTGGCTGTGTCTGTCTGGATGGCAACACAGCTTCGGATGGAACTGATGGTTGCAGACGATACAGGAACCATCAGCATTACCATTGAAACCCGTCCCGGATTAAAGGTGGATGAGACCGATAAGATTTTAAGGCAGGTGGAAGCCATTGTGGCAGAAGATCCGGATTTGGAATCCTATATGCTGACGTCAGGCGGAAGCGGTATGAGCATGGGAGGCGGCGGAGCCACCCTGACTGCCTATCTGTCAGATGACAGAAAAAGGGAGACAGACCAGGTTGTAAAAGACTGGAAACCCTTGATGAATAAGATTCCGGGTGCTAATATATCCTTAGAGGCGTCTTCTTCCATGAGCATGATGTCATCCTCCGGAGGAGTGGAGTACATATTGCAAAGCACCCAGTATGATGAGCTGAAGGAGGTTTCTGATAAGATTGTCAACGAGCTTCTGGAACATAGTGAGGTCACAAAGGTACACAGCACGTTGGAAAATGCGGCGCCTGTTGTAAAGCTGGATATTGATGCCGTAAAGGCCAATGCGGAAAATATTACCCCTCAGCAGATTGCCGGGAGCGTCAGCAATCTGCTGGGCGGAGTGGAGGCTGCTACCCTTGAGGTGAACGGGGACGATATCAGTGTCAAGGTAGAGTATCCGGATGACGAGTATGACACGATTGACAAGCTGAAGGGAATCGTGCTCACCAACAATGCAGGGGCTTTTGTGGCATTGACAGACGTGGCAGATATTAACTTTAAAGACAGCCCGGCCACCATTATCCGGAGGGATCGGCAGTACCAGGTGACCATTACCGGTGATCTGCAGACCGATGATCCTCGTCTGCGGGATTCGATTGAGAATCAGTTTTATGACGAGATTGTTTCCAAATACATGAGTCCGACCCTTTCCCGCGCAGTGAACAGCATGGATGAGGCCATGGCCAGAGAGTTCGGCAACTTGTTCGGCGCTATCGGCACAGCCGTATTTTTGGTCTTTGTGGTTATGGCAGCCCAGTTTGAGTCGCCGAAGTTTTCCATTATGGTGATGACCACCATTCCCTTTGCCCTGATTGGCTCTTTCGGGCTTTTGTATGTGACGGATGTGCCGATCAGTATGGCATCCCTTTTAGGCTTTCTTATGCTTTCGGGAACGGTGGTAAATAATGGTATTCTCTATGTAGATACAGTAAACCAATACCGGCAGGAGATGGATCTTAACACAGCATTGATTGAGGCAGGGGCAACCCGTTTAAGGCCGATTCTTATGACTACCCTGACCACAATCGTGGCAATGATCCCCATGGCAATGGCCTACGGGGACAGCGGAAAGAGTATGCAGGGGCTGGCTTTGGTGGATGTGGGCGGGCTTTTGGCCTCCACGGTTCTGGCGCTTTTGATGCTGCCGGGATATTATCTGCTGATGAGCGGGCGGAAAAAGAAAAAAGAGCCCAGCTATGATTGATTCGTGAAAGGAGCATGAAATGAAAAAATGGAAGCATGCGGCAGCGTTTGGAATGGCAGGGGTAATGCTTCTTGCCGCATCCGCCTTTCCAATCTTAGCGTCAAGCCCGGAATTTGCCCGTACCCCTGAAGAATGGGCAAGGCTTGAGGACAATGTGCTGGAGTATGAGGAGATAGAAGACCTGATTGCAGAATATAATACTGCAGTGCAGGTCAACCAGTTGGATTTAAACGAGTTTAAGCGAAAATACGGAAATACTAAGGACGATGTCTCTGCCAAATACCGGGACATGGCAAACGAGATCTATGCCAGTGTGGATTATCCGGATTCAGATGATCCTATGTATGGCATTATGGTAAGCGCTGTTCTGACGGCAGAGCTGCAGGCCAAAAACATGCTGCAGCAGGCAGATGATAACCTGGAGGACAGCGAGATTATTTATCTGGGCTACAAGCAGTCGGAAAAGACTCTGGTGACAGTGGCACAGAGCAATATGGTGAATTATGCCAAGGGGCTTCTTCAGATAGAGCAGGCAGAGCTGGCGCTTTCCCAGGCCCAGACCGCTATGGCCAGTGTGAATACAAAAAGGGCCAACGGGCTTGCCACACAGGCGGATGTGTTAAGCGCCCAGGAGGCCCTTATGACCGCAGAGCGCAATATTGAGTCTGCCAGAACCAATGCAGAAAATGTACGTCAGAAGCTTTTGGTCATGTTAGGCTGGCAATATGATGCCAGGCCGGAGATTAGGAATATTCCGGCGGCAGACATGCATCGGATTGAAGGCATGAATCCACAGGCAGATAAAGATCGTGCGCTGGAGAATAACTTCAGCCTGAAGATCAACCAGAAGAAGCTTGCCAACGCCCAGACTGCCAATACTATTGACAGCCTGGAAAAGACCATAAAAGACAATGAACAAAAGATCGGCTCCTCTTTGGTGACAAATTACCAGAATGTACTGACCGCAAGGCTGGCCTATGAACAGGCAGCGGCAGAGCTGGATGTGGAGATGAGAAATCTGCATTCTCTGGAAATAAATTACCAGCAGGGCAATGCCAGCAGGATCCAGTTGGAGAACCAGCAGTTTGCAGTAAGGAGCAAACAGCTTGCCGTGCAGATTGCAGATTTAAATCTGTTCCAAACTATGGAAACCTATGATTGGGCGGTAAACGGGCTGGCCAGCGCCTCTTAAGGGAAGGTGACAAGAATTGAGAAAAAAGAGTGGATTTGCAGTTTGGGCAGCAGTGGTTTCTCTGACGGCGGCATTTCCGGCTTTGGCTGCTCCGACAGGGCCGGGGGCGCCTCCTGAGCCGGAAAAGTATGATGCAAGAACATTAGAAAGGCTTGAAGACAACCGGATTGAATATGATGAGCTTCCGGATCTGGTTCATGAATATAACCCCAATATGTCTGTGGCATGGGATACCTACATGAGTATGAAGGATGATTATGCCGGTATGGTGACAGAGCTGGAGAGCCAATACTGGCATGTAAAGGCAACAACCGATGCAGCGGTTTCGGCCGCAAAGCTGCTGGGAGACCAATCCATAGCAGCTCCGGTGCTGATGCTTGACAAAACATACCGCAGTACAATCCAGTCTATGCGGGATGTGGTGAATAAATGGGATACCAACCGTCAGGCCACAGGGAGTTTAAAGAACATCGAGCGTCAGATCGTGGCAGGAGCCCAAAGCGCTATGATTGGCTATGATACAATCCGCCAGAATATCGCTACTTTAGAGACCATGGTAAAGCTGTATGAGCAGCAGGCGGCAATGGCAAACCGTCAGGCGGCCTTGGGAATGGCCACGGAAAATAACTTAGCCAGCGCAAACAGCAGCCTTTTGGCGGCGCAGACACAGCTTGCATCCCTAAGAGAACAGCAGGAAAGCGTAAGACGTACTTTGTGTCTGCTGTTAGGATATGATCCGGATGCCAATCCGGAGATCTGCCCGGTTCCGGAATTTGACATGGCACGGCTTGCCGGAATGAATCTGGAGGAAGACACTAAAAAGGCTATTGGCAATAACCAGACGCTGATTGCCCAGAGAACCTCCCCAAAGGGAACGACCAATGACCGGATTGCGGCCAGGAGCCGGATGATCCAGGAGGGAGATCAGAAGCTGACCATTGAGATGCAGCGTTTGTACCAGGATGTCCAGGATAAGAAGGCTGCTTATGATGCGGCATGTACTGGCTTTGAAGCGGCGCGGCTGAATCATGATGCGTCAGAAAGGCAATACCGTTTGGGGCTTTTATCCGATGTGCAGTATATTGGAACCCAGATCTCCTTTTACCAGAAAAAGGCGGAAAGGGATTCCGCCAATTTAAATCTGCTTCAGGCCATGGAGACTTATGATTGGGCGATTCTTGGCTTTGCAGAGGTCAGCGATTAAACGATACTTTGATCATGTCGGCTGAAAGCTGAGGAAACAGGAAAAAACGGATTTCCACATCAGGGCGATTATTCTTAAGAGCAAGATAATCGTCCTCTTTTAATGCCTGTTCAAGCCGGGAAACGCTTTCCCCGGGAACAGATGTACAGGCTTCCTCTACAAAGCAGAATTGAGGATAAAGGACACACCACCAGTTATGCCCCTCGCCTTTTCCCAGGGTAATCCGGGCAGCGTCATAATATCCGCAGGGAAATACATAGTCTCCGTAAATCCGGGTGGGAAAGTAGCAGTTGGTGAGCTGCAGGCTTGCGTGATAATCAAACCCCTGCTGTTTTAAGTAGGCATTGGCCATGTTTTCTATTTTCTCCTGATTTTGGGACAAACAGGCCATGGTTTTTTCTTTGTCTGCATTTCCGGACAGATGTTCCTTCAAAAAGTCCAGCACAAGGCTGCGGACTTCCAGCTTAACCTGCTGGTCTGCTTTTGTGTCGCTTTCCGCTAATATATGAAAACGCAGCACAGACGGGGCCAGCCGGGCGGCCAGGGCTTCCTGCTGCTGTCTGGCCTGTCCCTGAGAGAAGATCAGGGCCAGAAGGAAACAGCCAAGGGAAAGAGCCAGGCTTGCCTGCCAGGATTTTGGGTTATGGTTTTTGGTAAATGATATATGGATTTTCTGCATTTTTATGGTTTCCTTTAAAAAATATTTTTGTTTTTCGATTCCACTTTCAATTATTGACAGATATGATATAATTAATCGTATGATGTCAGAGTCAAAAGAAATTGTCATCATCGTATGGATTTAAGTAAAAAATCGGAGGAAGTATTTCATGGCAAAAAAGAGAATTGCAGTGTTGTTCGGCGGACAGTCTTCAGAGCACATTGTTTCCTGTATGTCTGCTGCCAACGTTATCGAACAGATAGATACCCTGCGTTATGAGCTGCTGCTGATCGGGATTACAGAGGACGGCCATTGGCTTAAGGCAGACTCTGTAGAGGATATCCGCTCAGGGGCGTGGAAAGACAGCGCTACAGAAGCAGTGATTTCCCCGGATGCAACGAAGAAAAGCGTGATCTTAACAGAAGAAGGCAACAGCTACCAGCTTGAGATTGATGTGGCTTTTCCGATTCTTCACGGGCCTTACGGGGAGGACGGCACGATTCAGGGGTTATTTGAGCTGGCCCAGATCCCCTATGTGGGATGTAATGTCTTGTCTTCTGCCATTTGTATGGATAAGCTGTACACAAAAATCATTGTGGATTCTTTAGGGATTTGTCAGGCAGATTATGTGCCGGTAATGGTATGGCGTATGAGAAAGGACATGGACGCTGTAGTAAGGCAGGTGGAGGAGCGTTTATCCTATCCGGTCTTTATAAAGCCTGCCAACGCAGGCTCCTCGAGAGGCGTGACAAAGGCAGAGAATCGTCAGCAGCTTGTTGAGGGGCTTAAGGAGGCGGCCAGGTTTGACGGGAAGATTCTGGTAGAGGAGGCGGTTGCAGGCCATGAGATTGAGTGTGCAGTGTTAGGCGGCGGGGAAAAGCCGGTCATGTCTTCCGGTGTGGGGGAGATTCTGGCAGGAGCAGAGTTTTACGATTTTGACGCCAAGTACTTTAATGAGGAATCCCGGACCGTGATTGGACCAGACCTGCCCGGGGATTCTGTCATGGAAGTGAAAAAGGCGGCGGAACGGATTTTTAATGCAGTGGACGGCTATGGCCTTGCCCGGGTGGATTTCTTTGTGAAGGAAGATGGTCAGGTGGTGTTTAATGAAATCAACACCATGCCAGGTTTTACGGCGATCAGCATGTATCCGCTGCTTTGGGAGGCCATGGGACTTTCGAAGCGTCTGCTGATTGATAAGCTGATTCTGCTTGCCCTTGAGAGAAAGCCGCGGTAAGGGCAGCAGAGGAGAGGACAAAAGCGATGGACAGAAATGCACCGGTAGGGGTTTTTGATTCCGGCGTGGGCGGTCTGACTGTGGCCAGGGAAATTATACGCCAGATTCCGGAGGAACGGATCGTGTATTTTGGAGATACGGCCAGACTGCCTTATGGAAGTAAGTCAAAGGACACGATTATCCGGTATTCCCGTCAGATCATCCGTTTTCTCAAGACCATGGATGTAAAGGCCATTGTGATAGCCTGCAATACGGCCAGCGCCTATGCTTTGGAGAGTGTTCGGGCAGAAGCGGATATTCCGGTGATCGGGGTTATCAATGCAGGAGCCCGCACTGCCGTCCATGCCACACAGAACGGAAGAATCGGAGTTATCGGAACAGAGGGAACCATTGGCAGCGGTATATATACAGAGGTGATGCGAAAGCTGAAGCCGGATATTGAGGTGTTTGGAAAGTCATGCCCTTTGTTTGTGCCTTTGGTGGAGGAGGGGCTTTTGCATGATTCGGTTACAGATGAGATCGCTTCTCGTTATTTAAGTGTGCTGAAGGGGCGGTATATTGATACGCTTGTGCTGGGATGCACCCATTATCCTTTGCTGCGTTCCACAATCCGCCGGCTGATGGGGGAAGGAGTGACTCTGGTGAATCCGGCCTATGAAACAGCTCTGGAGCTGCGGGAGCTTTTGAAAAGCCGGAATATGGGCAGGGATGAAACGGCGCCCCTGTCAGGGGAAAAGTATCAGTTTTTTGTCAGTGATCTGGCAGAAAAGTTTACGGATTTTGCTGCAGCGATTTTGCCGGGTGAGGTAAAGGAAACCAGGCAGATTTCAGTAGAAGAATATTGATTAGGACGCCTTTCGATACGCATAGAGGGAGAGACATATGACAAGAGATGTTCTGGTACGAATCAGCGGACTGCAGGCAGTGGACGGCGATACCAATGATGTAGAAATCATTACCACTGGGGACTATTTTTTGAAAAATGGAAAGCACTATGTGATATATGAAGAAATGATGGAAGGATTTGGGGGGAATGTGCAGAACACGGTAAAAATCACCCCGGACATGATGGATATCCGAAAAAAGGGAGCCATCGGAGCCCATATGACGTTTGAACTGAACAAGAAAAGCGAAACCCGTTATGCCACTCCTTTGGGGGATTTTGTGGTGGAAATCAGCACCAATCGGATACAGCTTGAAGAACAGGAAGACAGCCTGAAGGTGTCTGTGGACTACTCTCTGGGAATCAATTACCAGCATGTGTCAGACAACAGCATTATCATGGATATCTGTTCCCGGGAAAAGGCAGAGCTGCGGCTGTAGGACAAAAAACGGATTCTTCCTTTTTGGAAGAATCCGTTTGCTTAAGCTTATTTTCCCTTTTTCTTCTTGTCTTTGGGGGATTCGCTCTTTTTCTCATCCTTGTCCTTTTTAAACCGGGCAAAAAAGCCCTTCTTTTTAGGAAGTGGTGTGACAGAACCGCCTCGAATACTCTTGATATCGGTTATGTAGATGCCGCTGACCACAACCTTTGCCTCTGTCTTTACAGGGAGCAGTGCAAATACGCGCTCATCTGCCATCAGGGTCATGACCTTGGGGCCAACCTTTGCCTTGACGACAGGGACCTTGGCCCAGCGCATATACTTAGGTGTTTGTTCGTAAACCATCTTTGGAAGTCCCGCATCTTTGATCTTCATCTTTTTCTTGTCAATGACAAGCATGGATACGGTCTGCTTGGCGGCCTCTAAGAGAGCCTGCTGTTCCACCTGTCTTTTTTCCAGCTTCCTTCCCAGAAAGTACAGGACCACCAGAGCTACTGCCGCGATGACTAAAACTACCAGCAAGATCCTGAAAATTAACTCTACCATGGGGAATACCTCCAATATGCTCTTGAGTATCAGGTAAAAACCTGCCCTAACAGTATACCATTTTTTTAAGGATTTTGCAAGAAGAAAAAACTTGACACCTTGACAATGCTATGCTATTATGGAATGTGCTCTATTGTGGCATGATGGGCTTTTTGCGCCCTTAGGCCGCAAAATCGAAAATATAACAGGGGTGAAAACGTCAATGGAGAAAAGCAGAATGCGCCCGGTATCGACCGGGAAAAGCGCCAGAATGAGCTTCTCAAGACAGAAGGAAGTTCTTGAGATGCCAAACCTGATTGAGATCCAGAAAGTCTCCTATCAGTGGTTCCTCGATGAGGGGTTGAAAGAAGTATTCGAAGATATTTCCCCAATCTCCGATTTTGCCGGGCATTTAAGCCTGGAGTTCGTGGATTTTACCTTGTGCAGAGATAAGGTGAAGTACTCCATTGAGGAATGCAAAGAACGCGACGCCACTTACGCGGCTCCCTTAGAGGTTCGGGTAAGGCTTTACAATAAGGATAAAGAGGAGATCAATGAGCATGTGATCTTTATGGGAGATCTTCCCCTTATGACCGATACCGGCTCCTTTGTGATCAACGGAGCGGAGCGGGTGATTGTCAGCCAGTTGGTGCGTTCCCCTGGTATTTATTATGGCATTGGCCATGACAAGGTGGGGAAGGAGCTTTATAGCTGTACCGTGATTCCCAACCGGGGAGCATGGCTGGAATATGAGACAGATTCCAATGATATATTCTACGTGCGTGTGGACCGTACCCGGAAGGTTCCGGTGACGGTGCTGATCCGTGCCTTGGGTTATGGCACCAACGCAGAAATTATAGAACTGTTCGGCGAAGAACCAAAGCTTTTAGCAAGTTTTGGAAAGGATACTTCAGACAATTATCAGGACGGTTTGTTAGAGCTGTACAAGAAGATCCGCCCTGGTGAGCCTCTTTCCGTGGACAGTGCGGAGAGCCTGCTCAACAGTATGTTTTTTGATCCCAGACGATATGATCTGGCAAAGGTCGGAAGATACAAGTTTAATAAAAAGCTTCATTTTAAAAACCGCTTGAAGGGACAGACTTTGGCGGAAGATGTGGTGGACATGGAGACCGGCGAGGTTCTGGCCCAGGCCGGCACTGTGCTGGATAAGGATCTGGCAGAGTCCATTCAGAATGCGGGTGTTCCGTTCGTGTATATTCAGGGACCGGAGCGTAATCATAAGATTTTGTCCAACATGATGGTGGATTTGGCCGGTTATGTGGATTTTGACCCGGAGGAAGCGGGAATTACGGAATTAGTATATTACCCGGCTCTCAAAACTATTCTGGAAGAAGCTGGTCAGGATCCGGCTGCGCTGAAGAAACTGGTGCACCAAAATGCCAATGAGCTGGTTCCCAAACACATTACAAAAGAAGACATTGTTGCTTCTATTAATTATAATATGCATCTGGAAGGCATGATCGGCACAGCAGATGATATTGACCATTTGGGAAACCGGCGTATCCGTGCTGTGGGAGAACTTTTGCAGAACCAGTACCGGATCGGACTGTCCCGGATGGAGCGGGTGGTCCGGGAGCGTATGACCACACAGGATATGGATGGCATTACCCCTCAGTCTTTGATTAATATTAAGCCTGTTACAGCAGCCGTGAAGGAGTTTTTCGGAAGCTCCCAGCTTTCCCAGTTCATGGATCAGAACAATCCTTTGGCAGAGCTGACCCACAAAAGGCGTCTTTCTGCCTTGGGACCCGGCGGACTGTCCAGAGAGCGGGCCGGATTTGAGGTGCGTGACGTTCACTATACCCATTACGGAAGAATGTGTCCCATCGAGACTCCTGAGGGTCCGAACATCGGACTGATCAATTCCCTGGCTACTTATGCCCGGGTGAATCAATATGGCTTTATTGAGGCTCCTTATCGGGTGGTGGATAAGACAGATCGGATGAATCCAATCGTTACGGATGAGGTGGTTTATCTGACTGCTGACGAGGAGGACAACTTTATTGTGGCTCAGGCTAACGAGCCTTTGGATGAGGAAGGCCATTTTATACGGAACAATGTTTCCGGACGTTTCAGGGAGGAGACGTCGGCTTTCCAGAAGAATACCATTGACTTGATGGATGTATCCCCCAAGATGGTATTTTCCGTGGCTACTTCCATGATCCCGTTTTTGGAGAATGATGATGCTAACCGGGCGCTTATGGGTTCTAACATGCAGCGTCAGGCAGTGCCGCTTCTGACTACGGAGACACCGGTGGTAGGCACGGGTATTGAGGCTAAGGCGGCTGTAGACTCAGGTGTCTGTGTGCTGGCCCGCCATGCAGGTGTGGTAGAGCGCTCTGCCAGCAATGAGATCATTATCCGCAGGGATGACAATGGGAACCGGGAGGTTTACCATCTGACAAAGTTTAAGAGAAGCAACCAGTCCAACTGTTACAACCAGAAGCCGATTGTGTATAAAGGGGATCATGTGCAGGCAGGAGATGTGATTGCCGACGGACCAAGTACCCAAAACGGCGAGATTGCTTTGGGCAAGAATCCTCTGATTGGGTTTATGACCTGGGAAGGATACAACTATGAGGACGCGGTTCTGCTTTCCGAGCGTCTGGTGCAGGAGGATGTATATACCTCGGTTCATATTGAGGAGTATGAGGCTGAAGCCCGGGATACGAAGCTGGGACCGGAAGAAATTACCAGGGATGTGCCCGGCGTGGGCGACGATGCCTTAAAGGATCTGGATGAGAGAGGGATTATCCGAATCGGTGCAGAGGTTCGTGCCGGTGATATTTTGGTAGGTAAGGTAACTCCTAAGGGAGAGACGGAGCTGACGGCAGAAGAGCGTCTTCTGCGGGCAATCTTCGGTGAGAAAGCCAGAGAAGTAAGAGATACGTCGTTAAAGGTGCCTCATGGAGCGTATGGGATTATTGTTGACGCCAAGGTATTTACCAGGGAGAACGGGGATGAGCTGTCTCCGGGCGTTAATGAGACGGTTCGGATCTATATTGCCCAGAAGCGTAAGATCTCTGTGGGAGATAAGATGGCAGGAAGACACGGCAACAAGGGTGTGGTTTCCCGTGTGCTGCCGGTGGAGGATATGCCGTTTCTGCCTAATGGGCGTCCTCTGGATATTGTGCTGAATCCTTTGGGTGTGCCGTCCCGTATGAATATCGGACAGGTGCTTGAGATCCATCTGAGCCTTGCAGCCAGGGCGCTGGGCTTTAATATAGCCACCCCGGTATTTGACGGGGCGGACGAGTTGGATATTATGGACACCTTAAGCATTGCCAATGATTATGTGAACTGCACGTGGGAGGAATTCTGCGAGAAATATAAAGATACAATAAAGCCTGGGGTCATGGAGTATCTGGGATCTCATCTGGAGCACAGAGAACTGTGGAAGGGTGTGCAGATCAACCGTGACGGAAAGGTGCGTCTGCGTGACGGACGGACGGGAGAGTATTTTGACAGTCCGGTTACGATTGGACACATGCATTATCTGAAGCTTCACCATCTTGTAGATGATAAGATCCATGCCCGTTCCACGGGTCCTTATTCCTTGGTGACGCAGCAGCCTTTGGGCGGAAAGGCTCAGTTCGGCGGACAGCGTTTCGGTGAGATGGAGGTGTGGGCCTTAGAGGCTTATGGCGCTTCCTATACCCTGCAGGAAATTCTTACAGTGAAGTCGGATGATGTGGTAGGCCGTGTAAAGACCTATGAGGCCATCATTAAGGGTGAGAATATTCCGGAATCGGGGATTCCGGAGTCCTTTAAGGTATTGTTAAAGGAGCTTCAGTCCCTCTGCCTGGATGTGCGGGTGCTGCGTGACGACAACACAGAGGTGGAGATCGGCGAAAATATTGACTACAGCGATACGGATCTGCGTTCCATTATAGAAGGGGACCGCGGTTATAACCAGGATGAGTCTTTTGGGGATTATGGCTATCAGCAGCAGGAATTTGCGGGAGGCGAGCTGGTGGATGTAGAGGCCCCGGAGGATGAGGAAGACAGTGATTTTGATGATTATGACGAGGATGCTGATTTTGACGATCCTTCGGATTTAGAGTAGAAGGAGCGGCGCGGCAGCACGGAAGTGATTGAATGATAGAAGGGAGTATCGCTCATGCCAGAGACAAATGAAACTTATCAGCCGTTGACATTTGATGCCATCAAGATTGGTCTGGCTTCTCCGGATAAAATCCTGGAGTGGTCTCACGGTGAGGTAAAAAAGCCGGAGACGATTAACTACCGGACCTTAAAGCCGGAGCGGGACGGTCTGTTCTGTGAGAGGATCTTTGGCCCCAGCAAGGACTGGGAATGTCACTGCGGCAAATATAAAAAGATTCGTTACAAAGGTGTAATCTGCGACCGGTGCGGCGTAGAGGTCACCAAGTCAAGCGTCCGGAGAGAGCGGATCGGCCATATTGATCTGGCGGCTCCTGTGTCCCACATCTGGTATTTTAAGGGGATCCCCAGCCGGATGGGACTGATTCTTGACATTTCTCCCCGGGTGCTGGAGAAGGTTCTGTATTTTGCATCTTATATTGTGCTGGATAAGGCCCAGACCAGCCTGCAGTATAAACAAGTTCTGTCTGAGAAGGAATATCGCGAGGAGCTGGAGAAATGGGGCTACGGCGCCTTTCGGGTAGGTATGGGAGCGGAGGCGGTTTTAGAGCTTCTTCAGGCTATTGATCTGGAGAAGGAATCAGAAGTTCTGCGCAAAGAGCTTCGCGATTCCAGCGGACAAAAGCGGGCCCGGATCATCAAACGCCTGGAGGTGGTGGAGGCATTCCGCAGTTCCGGCAATAAGCCGGAATGGATGATTATGACAGTCATCCCGGTGATTCCGCCGGATATCCGTCCCATGGTCCAACTGGACGGCGGACGTTTTGCCACTTCAGACTTAAATGATCTGTACCGGAGAATCATTAACCGGAACAACCGTCTGGCAAGGCTTTTGGAGTTGGGAGCCCCGGATATTATTGTCCGGAATGAAAAGCGTATGCTCCAGGAGGCAGTGGATGCATTGATTGACAATGGCAGGCGGGGACGCCCGGTGACAGGGCCGGGAAACCGTGCGCTGAAGTCGATTTCTGATATGTTAAAAGGAAAGCAGGGGCGGTTCCGCCAGAACCTGTTAGGAAAACGAGTGGACTATTCCGGCCGTTCGGTTATTGTGGTGGGACCGGAACTTAAGATCTATCAGTGCGGTCTGCCCAAAGAGATGGCCATTGAGCTGTTTAAGCCTTTTGTGATGAAGGAGCTGGTGCAGAATGGCACGGCTCACAACATCAAGAGCGCAAAGAAGATGGTAGAGCGTCTTCAGTCCGAAGTGTGGGATGTATTAGAGGAAGTGATCAAGGAGCATCCGGTGATGCTGAACCGCGCTCCTACCCTTCACCGTCTGGGAATCCAGGCATTTGAGCCGATATTGGTAGAAGGTAAGGCCATTAAGCTGCATCCTTTGGTATGTACAGCTTTTAACGCGGACTTTGACGGAGACCAGATGGCAGTCCATCTGCCCCTTTCCGTGGAAGCCCAGGCAGAGTGCCGGTTCCTTCTGCTTTCACCGAACAATCTGTTAAAGCCTTCTGACGGAGGTCTGGTGGCAGTCCCGTCTCAGGATATGGTGCTGGGGATCTATTATCTGACCCAGGAGAGGCCGGGAAGCAAGGGCGAGGGCAAAGCCTTTAAGAGTGTGAATGAGGCGATTCTTGCCTATGAGAATGGGGTGGTAACGCTTCACTCCCGCATTAAGGCTCGGGTGGAAAAGAAGATGGGGGATGGTTCCGTAAAGAGCGGAATTGTGGAATCCACAGTGGGACGTTTTATTTTCAATGAGATCGTTCCTCAGGATTTGGGCTTTGTGGACCGTACCCAGGAGGAGAATGCGCTGAATCTGGAGGTGGATTTTCACGTAGGGAAAAAGCAGCTGAAGCAGATTCTGGAAAAGGTCTTTAATGTTCACGGGGCCACGCAGACAGCCATGACATTGGATGACATTAAAGCCATCGGATACAAATATTCTACCAGAGCGGCCATGACCGTATCTATTTCTGACATGACCGTGCCTGCATCCAAACCTCAGTTGATTGCAGACGCCCAGGCTACGGTGGATAAGATTGCCAAGAACTTCCGGCGCGGACTGATCACAGAGGAGGAGCGTTACAAGGAGGTTATTGAGACTTGGAAGAATACAGATGACCAGCTTACCCATGATCTGTTAAGCGGTCTGGATAAATATAACAATATTTATATGATGGCAGATTCCGGAGCCCGTGGTTCTGATAAGCAGATCAAGCAGCTTGCAGGAATGCGGGGACTGATGGCAGATACTACCGGACATACCATTGAGCTGCCCATTAAATCCAACTTCCGTGAGGGGCTGGACGTACTGGAGTATTTTATCTCTGCTCACGGAGCAAGAAAAGGACTGTCAGACACTGCTCTGCGTACAGCAGACTCGGGTTATCTGACCCGCCGTCTGGTGGATGTGTCTCAGGACTTGATTGTCAGGGAAGTAGATTGCTGTGAGGGCAAGGAGACTCCTTTTATGGAGATCAAGGCATTTGCTGACGGCAAGGAGACCATCGAAGGGCTTCAGGAGCGGATTACCGGGCGCTATATTGCAGAAACCATCACGGATCCGGATACAGGAGAGGTGATCGTAAAGGCAAACCATATATGCACTCCCAAACGTGCGGCGGCCGTGATGCGGGTGCTGGAAAAACAGGGACGGGATTCTGTAAAGATTCGAACGGTTCTTACCTGTAAGTCTCATATCGGAGTATGCGCGAAGTGCTATGGAGCCAATATGGCTACCGGACAGTCTGTACAGGTAGGCGAGGCAGTGGGAATCATTGCGGCCCAGTCTATCGGTGAGCCGGGAACCCAGCTTACCATGCGTACCTTCCATACGGGCGGCGTGGCAGGCGGCGATATCACACAGGGTCTTCCTCGTGTAGAGGAGCTCTTTGAGGCCAGAAAGCCGAAAGGTCTGGCGATTATTTCTGAGTTCGGCGGTGTAGTTACCATTAAGGACACCAAGAAGAAAAGAGAGATTGTGGTGACAGATCCGGAGACAGGCAATTCCAAGACCTACCTGATTCCTTATGGTTCCCGGATGAAAGTCCAGGATGAGCAGGTGATTGAGGCAGGCGACGAGCTGACAGAGGGAAGTGTGAATCCCCATGATATCTTAAAGATTAAGGGCGTCCGTGCAGTACAGGATTATATGATCCGAGAGGTGCAGCGGGTGTATCGTCTCCAGGGCGTGGAGATCAATGACAAGCATGTTGAGATGATTGTCCGCCAGATGTTAAAGAAGATTAAGATTGAGGAGAGCGGAGACAGCGATGTGCTGCCGGGCACTTCCATGGATGTGCTGGATTTCAATGAGATGAATGACGCATTGATTGCAGACGGGAAGATTCCGGCAGAGGGCAAGCGGGTTATGCTGGGAATCACAAAGGCGTCTCTTGCTACAGATTCCTTCCTTTCTGCGGCTTCCTTCCAGGAGACCACAAAGGTATTGACGGAGGCGGCGATTAATGGAAAGGTGGATCATCTGATCGGCCTGAAGGAGAATGTGCTGATCGGAAAACTGATTCCGGCAGGCACAGGTATGAAGCGATACCGTTCTGTGAAGCTGGATACGGATTTTGCTATGGAAGATGAGATTGTCCTGGGGGAAGACGAGGATGAGATTCTTCTTTCTGACAATGAGGATGAGATGATGGAGGAAGCTCCGGAAGTCTTTGATATCGATGAAGGTGAAGAACTGGATTTTGTGAATGCTCTTAGTGCGTCATTGCAGGATGATGAGACTTTAGAAGAATTCGAAGATGAAGAATCGGATGGGTCAGAGCTTCTGGGTGATGAATAAAGAGTGAAGAAGGTTCCTTTTTGCGGCTGAGGCAGGCTGCAGGAAGGAATCTTTTTAATGATTGAGATTTATGAAAATGATAATCAAACTCATTGACAAACGAAAGGGAGTGGAGTACAATAAAAAAGAATAGTTGTAGATAGGTGAACCATAGAATAGAATGAATAGGGAGGCGGAATTTTTATGGCAGATTTCATAATTTTTACAGTTATCACAGGAGCAGTTGCTTTAATCTTGGGAAAAAAGGTAAAGGATGCAAAGGCCGGAAAACCGGGCTGCGGATGTTCAGGCTGCTCCGGGTGCAGAAAAAAAGGACAATGTCATTAAAAAGGCTAGGATGGACCAGAATGGCAAAAGCTGTGAAGGTCCATTTTTTGATACAAGTTAGTTACAGAGAAAGGGTATAATTGTCTTCAGGATTTTTAAGAAAGTGGTTTGAGATTCCTGTTGACTTTGGGAAACAGGGTAGATTACAATAGGCTTAGAAACAGGGGAAGGGGGAGATTAAAGTGACAGAGGAAAGAGCCTGGGAGACCCAGAGCAGAAAAGTAAATCAGCCGACAGATGACGAAAAGCCCCGGATGGAGGATGAGTGGCGGCAGCGGCGCAAAGAAAGAGAAGAACAAAGGGTTATAAAAGAAAGGCTCCGCCTGCAGTTTTTGTGCCTTTGTGTGCTTTCCGTTGCAGTGGGAACTGCTGTGCTGGCAGCGGGAAGACTGAAGGGGGGATGGCAAGGACTTGACATAGGTGTCAAAGGGGAAGGGACGGTTCAGGCAGGGATACATATAGAGGATGAGTCTGTGCGGCAAACAGGGGAAGTCTGCCGCCCCGAGGAGACGAAGGGGATTCCTTTTGAGGAGCTTCCAAGGATTGGAGCTTTGTATGGGATCCATGTTCAGGGAAAAGGATGGAGCAATTATTTCCCGGACAATTCTTATGGTATGGCGCCGGTAGGGGGATATATTACGGCGCTGCGGGTGACTTTACATAATCAGCCCAAGGATATGACGGGAACCATTGAGTATCAGGTTAATTTAAGCGGAAGCGGATGGCTTGCCTGGCAGTCGAATGCCCAGGAGGCGGGAGGAGCTTTGGGAGAAATGCCTCTTGAAGCTGTCAGTATGCGTCTGACAGGAGACTTGGAAAAATATTATGATGTGATGTATAGTGTTCTTCAGAATAATACATGGACAGAATGGGTCATGAACGGGCAGGAAGCAGGAGTTGCCGGCGCAGGACTGCGGGTGGACGGGCTGCGTGTCTCTGTGGTCCGCCGACAGGAGGGAAAGGCTTCCTACGCGGGGGAGATTGATCCTTCAAAACCCATGGTGGCTTTAACTTACGACGATGGGCCTTCCAGGGACTCTACACCCCGTATATTGGAGAAGCTTAAGGAGTGCGGCGGCCGTGCAACATTTTTTATGGTGGGAAACCGTGCGGAAAGATTTAAAGGTACGATTGCCCAGATGGTCCAGCAAGGCTGTGAGGTGGCCAATCATACTTATGACCATACCCTGATGACCAAGGTTGCTCCCAAGGAACTAGAGAGACAATTAGAGATGACGAATCAGGTGGTGGCCCAGTCCGGAGGCGTTACCCCGGTGCTGATGCGTCCGTGCGGAGGCGCAACAAACGATGCAGGCATGGGAGTGGCAGGAGCCATCTCTATGCCGGCAATCCTCTGGTCCATTGATACCCTTGACTGGAAGACAAGAAATGCAGAAGCAACTGTCTCAGCAGTGCTTGACCATGTGAAGGACGGAGATATTATTCTGATGCATGATTTGTATGAGGCAACTGCAGATGCCAGTGATATTCTTATTCCGGAGCTGATAAAGCGGGGGTACCAGCTTGTCACGGTCAGTGAGCTGGCATCCTACCGGGGAGGCATGACACCAGGACAGTCTTATCATAAGTTTCGTCCATAGTGGGCATATTTTTGCAGCTTCACTCATATTTTGGAAGTAGCCGGTTGGGCAATGAGTGGAGGGGCAGGTTTGAACGACAATTATTTGGATGTAATGGAACAGTATGAGGGGGAGACCCTGGAGGTCCGTCGGGGGCGGGGAGCGTGGATTTTTGAGCGCTCTGATGGTGTGAAGCTTTTAAAAGAATATCGGGGCAGCATAAAGCGCCTGGAATTTGAAGAAACGGTTTTAAAGGGTCTGAAGGCTCAGGGAATCAGGTCTGTGGATCAATATGTGCGGAACCGCCAGGGAGAGCTGGTGACATCCGGAGAGGATGGGACTAAATATGTGCTGAAGGACTGGTTTGTAAACCGGGAATGCAATCTGAAAGACAGCCGGGAAATTCTTACGGCAGTTACCTGGATTGCCAGGCTGCATCAGGCGTTTCGGAAGATTGCCTGGCAGAGTGAGTGGGATCTGGCTTCCATGCATTCCCCGGGACTCAGTGAGGAAATGCAGCGCCATACAAGAGAAATGAAAAGGGCACGGACCTTTGTCAGCAATAAACGGAAAAAAAGTGAGTTTGAATTGTGTGTGATGCAGAATTTTTCCGAGTTTTATGAGCAGGCTGTGGAAGCGCAGCAGGGGCTGGGTGTTTTGGAAAAGGATTTGGAAGCAGGCCGTTTTTTCCTGTGTCATGGAGAGCTGAATCAGCATCACCTTTTGATCGGTAATGGGGATGCGGCGGTAATAGAGTTTAACCAAATGCACCGGGGGAACCAGATGGCGGATCTGTACCATTTTATGAGAAAGGCCATGGAAAAGCATGGTTGGGACGAGCGGCTGGGTCAGGCTATGACAGATGCTTATAACCAGGTGCTTCCCATGGACAGCCGGGACCGGGAGTGTCTGTATTATCTGTTTTTGTATCCGGAGAAATACTGGAAGCAGCTTAATTATTATTTTAATGCTAATAAGGCTTGGACGCCGGCAAAGAATGTGGAGAAGCTGCACAGCTTAAAGGAACAGCAGGAGGCACGAGGCCGGTTTTTAGAGAGACTTAAAGGATAAATCCTTTGATTTTTGTGTCAGAAACCTTTTGACGTAAGAATCATCTTATTATATAATAGAAATAATTGGAAGCAGCGAAAGCACTTTCATATTGTAGTATTTGGCAAAATACATAGAAGATGTACCTTGTCAGATTAGTGATTCTGCCAGGGGGAGCCTGACAGGAAGTATACAGGAGGGAGTATTCAGTTATGAAGGATTACATGAAGATTTATGAGGAGTGGTTGGCAAACCCGTATTTTGATGAAGGGACCAAAGCAGAGCTGCGTGCCATTGCAGGTGATGAAAACGAGATTAAGGAAAGGTTTTATATGGACCTGGAGTTTGGCACTGCCGGTCTGCGTGGGATTATCGGGGCTGGTATTAACCGGATGAATATTTATGTGGTTCGCCGGGCAACCCAAGGTCTTGCCAACTACATTATCAAGCAGGGAGGCGCTTCTAAAGGAGTTGCCATTGCCTATGACTCCCGCAGGATGTCGCCGGAATTTGCGGACGAGGCTGCACGTACCCTGGCTGCCAACGGAATAAAAGCCTATAAGTTTGAGTCTCTGCGCCCAACGCCGGAACTGTCTTTTGCGGTGCGGGAATTAGGCTGTATTGCAGGAATCAATGTGACGGCCAGCCACAATCCGCCGGAGTACAACGGATATAAAGTATATTGGGAGGACGGCGCACAGTTTACTCCGCCTCATGATAAGGGTGTGACGGAGGAAGTTCTGGCTATTGAGGATCTTTCCTCTGTAAAGACCATGAGCGCTTCTGATGCAAAGGCAGCAGGACTGTACGATGTGATAGGTGCAGAGATTGATAATAAATACATAGCTAATGTAAAGGCACAGGTAGTAAATCAGGACGCGATTGACCAGATGCAGGACAAGATCAAGATCGTATATACACCTCTCCACGGCACAGGCAATATTCCGGTTCGCCGGGTGTTAAAGGAGATTGGATTTACCCACGTATATGTGGTTCCGGAGCAAGAGCTGCCGGACGGAGAGTTCCCCACAGTCAGCTACCCTAATCCGGAAGCAGCAGAAGCCTTTGAACTGGGGCTTAAAATGGCTAAGGAGATCGATGCAGATCTGGTTCTTGCCACGGATCCGGATGCGGATCGTCTGGGCGTGTATGTAAAGGATAAAAAGTCCGGAGAATACATTTCCCTGACTGGCAACATGTCAGGTTCTCTGCTCTGTGAATATGTCTTGAGCCAGAAGGCGGCGCAGAATGCGATTCCGGCGGATGGTGAGGTGGTGAAGTCCATTGTCAGCACCAATCTGATCGATGCGGTGGCTGCTTCCTATAACTGTAAGCTGATTGAGTGTCTGACAGGCTTTAAGTGGATTGGGCAGCAGATATTAAAGGAAGAAAATACAGGCGTGGGTCATTATATGTTTGGCATGGAGGAAAGCTATGGCTGCCTTATCGGTACTTATGCAAGGGATAAGGATGCTGTGTCTGCCAGCGTGGCACTGTGCGAGGCTGCTGCTTATTATAAGACCAAGGATATGACCCTGTGGGATGCCATGGTGGCCATGTATGAGAAGTATGGATATTACAAGGATGCGGTTAAATCTATCGGGCTGTCCGGCATCGAGGGACTTGCCAAAATCCAGTCCATTATGGAAACGTTCCGCAGCGAGACGCCGGTTGGATTTGGAGATTATAAGGTAGTGTCTGCACGGGATTATAAGATGGATACGGTAAAGGATATGGCGACCGGGGATGTAACGCCCACGGGACTTCCGTCTTCCAATGTGCTTTACTACGATATGAATGACAATGCATGGCTGTGTATCAGGCCGTCTGGTACAGAGCCGAAGATTAAGTTCTACTATGGGATAAAGGGAAGCTCCTTAGAGGATGCAGATGCAAGGTCTGCAGCTTTGGGAGATGCGCTGATGGAGGTTGTGAATAAGCTTCTGTAAAAGAATGGTAAAAGGGGTTGCTGCAGAAACCGGCAATTACAAGAATGGGCCGTTTTGCAACGGTCCCTTTTGGTATACCGCAGGTTTCTTTGCTTGCACAGGAAAGTAAAGTGTGCTACAATTTACACGATCAAGAGGATATTATTTTGAAGGACAGAGAGGATCGGATGAGTATGGCAAATTTATCTTATCAGAGTACCAGGGGAGGAGAGAGCGGACTGACAGCTTCCCGTGCGATTTTAAAAGGTCTTGCAGAGGACGGAGGGCTGTATATGCCGTCTGAGATTCCGAAGCTGGAGATTTCCATAGAGCAGTTGACAGGGATGAGCTATCAGGAGACTGCTTATGAAGTAATGCGGCTGTTTTTGACAGATTATACAGAGGCGGAATTAAAGGACTGTATTCGCCTGGCCTATGACAGCAAGTTTGATACTGAGGAAATTGCGCCGCTGCGGGAGGCAGACGGGGTGTATTATTTGGAGCTGTTTCATGGCAGCACCATTGCGTTTAAGGACATGGCGCTGTCCATACTGCCTTATCTGATGACAACAGCAGCGAAAAAAAATCATGTAAAAAATGAGATTGTCATTTTAACCGCTACCTCTGGTGATACAGGAAAGGCAGCTATGGCCGGATTTGCGGATGTGCCGGGGACGCGGATTATTGTGTTTTATCCGAAAGGCGGAGTCAGCCGGGTGCAGGAACTGCAGATGGTGACACAAAAGGGGGACAATACGGCAGTAGTAGCCATTCATGGGAATTTTGATGATGCCCAGACAGGGGTAAAGAAGATCTTCGGAGATCAGGAGTTTGGAAAACGGTTGGCAGAACGGGGATTTCAGCTTTCTTCCGCTAATTCTATTAATATTGGAAGACTGGTGCCTCAGGTGGCTTATTATGTATATGCATATGCCAGACTGGTAAGGGACAAAAAAGTGCAGGCTGGGGATGAGATAAATATTACGGTTCCCACAGGGAATTTCGGCAATATTCTGGCTGCTTATTTTGCAAAACAGATGGGATTGCCGGTGAAGACGCTTTTGTGTGCTTCTAATGATAATAAGGTGCTGTATGATTTCTTTAAGACAGGGGTTTATGATAAAAAGAGAGAGTTTATTCTGACCAGCTCTCCGTCTATGGACATTCTGATTTCCAGTAATTTGGAGAGGCTGATTTATCTGAGTACAGGATGTGACGCCAAGGCAAACAAAAAGCTGATGGCAGAGCTGGCTGAGACCGGCGCTTATACCGCAACCGATGAGATGCTGGAAAAGATGGCAGATTTTAAGGCCGGTTATGCTACAGAGGAAGAAAACGGGGCGGAGATCAAGAGGCTGTTTGACGCGGCAGGATATATGATTGATACCCATACCGGGGTGGCGTCAGCAGTTTACCGGAAGTACCAGGCCGAAACCGGGGATGATACGCCTACAGTCATTGCTTCCACGGCAAGTCCTTATAAGTTTTCCCACAGTGTGATGGAGGCTGTGTTTGGCGAACAAGGGGATAAGGATGAGTTTGCTATTATTGATGAGCTGTGTACCGTGACAAAGGTGGCAGTTCCCCAGGCAGTGGAGGAAATACGGAATGCGCAGATTCGCCATAAGAAGGAATGTGATGTAGATGCAATGAAGGAGACTGTGGCAGAGATTCTTGGAGTATAAGTTTTTTATGCGGGTTACTGCTTACTGGCTCAATAAGCAGCAACCCGCATGTTTTTTATATGCAGCGGAGCAATAAACAGAGACAGACTTTGGAGGGACGAATGAAATATGATGTGATTTCGGCCGGGGAGCCGGTAATTGATTTTGTGCCGGTGGATACGCAGGATGGGCTGGTTTACAGAGCATATCCGGGAGGAGGCGCGGTTAATGTTTTGGCAGAGGTATGTGCTATGGGAGGCAATGCCTTGCTTCTGGGGGTTGTGGGACAAGATCATTTTGGAGAGTTTTTGCTGGAGGAGGTGAAGAAGCGGGGAATTGATGTTTCTGGAATTTATCAGACAGTAAAGAGGAATACGGGAATTGGGTTTGTCCGTTTAAGTCAGGAAGGGGAACGAAGCTTTTTATCGTACCGGGATTATGATACAGAGGTCAGACTTTACAGGCATGAGGATTTAAAAGCAGCGGAGCAATGCCGGATTTTTCATTTTACTTCCGTGTCGCTCGTGTCAGAGATCCAGAGAGAAGATACCTTTTTGGCAGCTTTCCTGGCAGCGAAGACAGGCTTGCTTTCTTTTGATGTTAATTACAGGGAGGCCATGTGGAAGGACACAAAAATGGCCAGAGAGCTGTTTTTGGACTGTATTGAAAAGGCGGATATTGTAAAGCTGTCAGAGGAGGAAAGGCTGTTTTTGTGTGGGGATAAGGATAATTCTGCTGCGGCAAAAGCTTTAAGCGGACAGAAGGATAAGCTGATTTTGATCAGTATGGGTTCCGGAGGCAGCTATTATTATAATAAAGGGAGAGAGGGAATCTGCCCTTCTTTTCGCGTGGAGGCCAAGGATACTACAGGATGCGGTGATGCTTTTACGGGAGCGCTTTTGGCGAATCTGATGCCATGGGTAAAGAAAGAGGCGGCTCTGTCTGAAATACCAGAAAAGGAGCTTCAGAAAATCCTGACCCTTGCCAATGGAGCCGGCGCAATCTGTGCTTCCAGGTATGGTTCATTAAGCGCCATGCCGTATCGGACTGAGGTGGAGGATTTTATCCGGAGAAACAGAAAAAGAGACGATTGAGAAAAAGAGTGAACAGAAAGCGCTGTCAAATGAGAGGGCGGGAATCATTTGGGAAAAGGAAAAACCGAAGATAAGGAGAAAAGAACGGGAGCAGAAATGAAGGATAGCAGGGAAAAAGAGATTGTGGTGATTCTTGGGGCAGGATTATCCGGGAGAGGTTATCTGGCCAGGCAGCTTGACCCGGAAAGGTTTGAACTGGTATTTTTGGATAAGAACAGGGACTTGGTTGAGAGATTAGTCTTGGAAGGCAGATATGAGATTTGTTTTTTCGGAGAGAAAAGAGAGAAGCAGGTTATAAAAGATTATCAGGCTTATGTGACAGGAGCACTTGAAGGGGAACGGCTGCTTCAGAGTGCATCTTATCTTTTTATCTGTGTTGGCCAGGAACATTTAGAGGAGGCCAGCGCCTATGCTGCCGGTGTGTTAGGAAGCAGCCCGGACAGGTTGAGGGCAGTGATAGCAGCGGAAAACGGGACTGACAGCTTGGAAAAGATGAGAAAGCATTTTTGTTTTCAGGACAGTCTTCTTACGGAATGTCTGATGCTTTGTACTACTACAGGAACAGAAGGGGAGCTTACGATCTGGTCAGAGGATATGGATTATCTGCCTTATGACAGCAGTGTATTTATGAAGAAGATCCCATTTAAATATTTTGTGCCATGGGAGAACTTCAGCAGTCTGGTACGGCGGAAGATTTATACATATAATACTCTCAGCGCTTGTATCGCTTACCTGGGAGCATACAAGGGATATACAAATTATGGCCACGCGGCAATGGACACGGAGATTTTTGCTGTTACGGATCAATTAGAGTGCGCATTGAATCAGGCAGTTTGCCAGGCTTATCAGGTGGATGAGCAGGAACAGGCAGCGTTTTCTGCCTTGGCAAAGCAGAAGTTTAGGAATCAGGAGATTTCCGATACCATTTCCCGAAATGCCCGTAATGTTCTCCGCAAGCTTGGGCCAGGAGAGCGGATTACAGAGCCTTTCAGGCTGATAAAGTGTTCTCAGTCAAATCCAAAGCCATTGATTTTGACCGCAGCGGCGGCAATGCTTTATGGGGTTTGTCAGGAGGGGCTGGAGGAAACGGTTTTGGCGGAGAGACTGGATGCTCAGATGAAAGAACTGGTTATGGAGTGTTATAACCGATTGAAAAAGGGAATTTCCGTTACAAAAGCCATGGAGTGATTTTGGGGAAAAGGATTTAGCCGTGCATTTGTGATTATTGTCAAAAATAGTGAGGGGAAATTGTGCAGAACAGACAAAGTGCAGTGAATTTAGAAAAAGTAATTGACAAATATAGACAAGCGGTGCTATACTTTTCACAAGATGTAATATATGAATTATATACATTCTGATATATAAGAGGGGCGAGATGAAGAGCAAAGCAGATGAAGCGTATAACATTATTAAAGAAAAGATTGTGAATCTTCAATTACAGCCATCTGCTGACATATCGGAGGAGAAGCTGATACAGGAGCTGAATATCAGCAGGACTCCTATAAGAGAAGCCCTTCAGAAGCTGGCTAAGGATGGATTTGTGATCGTCTATCCCCGGAAGGGGACGATTGTGGCGGACATTACCCTGGATTTGATTAATTCCATTTATGAGATTCGGATTTTAAATGAGCCTCATATGTCCAGGATTGCCTGCATGAAGATTCATGATGAGTGGATTCAGAGGATGAAGGCAGGATTTCTTTCCTTTGGTGAACAGGATGTTGATATTGCAGGTTATATCCGGCTGGATTATGAGCTGCATACAGAGCTGACCAGACATACCAACAACATTTTTTTAAAGAACCTGTTCAAAGTGGTTAATGATCATAACCATCGGATTCGGATTCAGACATCTCGAAGGAACGATGTGTATGGGCGGTCTATCCAGGAGCATTTAGAGATTATCAAAGCTTTAGAGGGAAGGAATGAGGCCGCAGTGGAGGAAGCTGTCCGTACCCATATTTTGACAGCAAAAAGGGAGGCTTTTGATTATTTTTATTAAAGCCTGCCTGCTTTTTTAGAACGACTTATATATCAGATGAATATAAATAATATATCAAAAAGCAAAAACGCGAAAGGAAATAGAACCGGAATGAAGAAAAGGCAATCCAAATGCGTATGGAATGGAGGAAGAAATGAAGCAGGAATTGATTAGGGTAAATGCCGGGGACAATGTAGCGGTTGCTGCCCGCGATTTAGAAAAGGGAAGCCATATGGCGCTTGGGGAGTGTGAGATTACAGTTTTGCAGGATATTCCTGTAGGTCATAAGCTGGCCCTTCAGGACATGGAAGCAGGCGGGAAGATTATAAAATATGGTTCGGTAATCGGGAATGCGACCTGTTCCATAAAGAAAGGTGAGTGGGTACACAGCCACAATATGGCAACCAACCTGGACGGCCTTTTAAGCTATGAGTATCATCCGGTAAAATGGGAAGCATCAAAAAGGATAGCAAACAGGCAGAGTACATTTTCCGGTTATAGAAGGGCAGACGGACGTGTGGGGGTGAGGAACGAGCTCTGGATCATTCCGACAGTATCTTGTGTTAATACTACGATTCGAAAGATTGAGGCAGAGGCAAAGCAAAGATGGAAAGGAAGGGCGGAAGGAATCTTTGCATTTCCCCATAATGCAGGCTGTTCACAGCTTGGAGATGATTTTGCGGTTACCCAGAGAATTTTGTCGAGTATTATCCGCCATCCTAATGCGGGAGGAGTGCTTTTAGTCAGTCTGGGGTGTGAAAATAATGACCTGCAGCATTTTCTTCCTGTGCTGGGGGAATATGATAAGGATCGGATTAAAACCCTTGTGACCCAGGATGTGGAGGATGAGGTGGAGGAAGGCGTCAGGCTTATCGGAGAGATTTTAAAAGCCATGGAAAAGGATGAGAGGGAGGAATGTCCGGTCAGTGAACTGACCATTGCTTTTAAGTGCGGCGGCTCGGATGCATTTTCCGGAATTTCGGCCAACCCGCTATGCGGAAAGATCTCAGACACTGTATGCGGTTTTTCCGGTACAGCAGTACTTTCGGAGGTTCCTGAAATGTTCGGGGCAGAAACCTTTTTAATGGATCGATCTGACAAAAGGGAAACCTTTGATAAGGTGGTGGAGCTGATTAATGGATTTAAAGAGTATTATATGGGGTATGATCAGCCGATTTATGAGAATCCGTCGCCTGGAAATCTAAGAGGAGGAATCAGCACTCTGGAAGAAAAGTCTTTGGGATGCATTCAAAAGGGGGGACATGCTGTGATTACAGATACCCTTGCCTATGGGCAGAGAGCAGAGAAAAAGGGGCTGAATCTGATGATCGGGCCGGGAAATGACAGTGTTTCCATCACAAATCTGCTGGCATCCGGGGCACAGATTCTTTTGTTTACCACAGGAAGGGGGAATCCTTTGGCAACGGCAATTCCTACGATTAAGATAGCATCCAACACAAGACTTGCAGAGCGGAAGCATTCCTGGATTGATTTTAATGCCGGGGTGATCCTGGAAGGAACGGATTTTGAAGATGCGGCTGATCAGCTTTGGGAGAAGGTGATTCGTGTGGCAAGCGGTCAGGAATTAACGAAAAATGAGCAAAATGGTTATCGGGAAATCATGATTTTCAAGGATGGGGTTATGCTTTAAAGAAGGAGGTAAGAATGGCTTTAGAGAGCAAAGCGGAAGGAAATGTAGTGAGCAGGCTGGCCCAGACGGTTCGTCTTCCTAAGATGGCAAAGGTGAAGCAGCTCCTTGACCACAGCCATATTCCTGTGGAGGATATTCCTTTTCAGGTTCATGAGGAGCTGGAGCGCTCTGGCATGGGAGAAAGAATCGGTCCGGGAAAAACGGTGGCCATTACATGCGGCAGCCGGGGTGTTGCCAATATTGCGGCGATCACAAAAGGAATTGTGGACTTTGTGAAGGAACATGGAGGAGAGCCTTTTGTGTTCCCGGCTATGGGAAGCCATGGAGGCGCTACGGCAGAGGGACAGAAGCAGATTTTGACAGGATATGGGGTGACAGAGGAATTTTTAGGATGCCCGGTGAAAGCCACCATGGAAGTGGATCAGATAGGAGCCACAGAGGAGGGGATGCCTGTATTTATGGATCAATATGCTCACCAGGCGGATGCGGTGATCCTGTGCGGGAGAGTGAAGGCACATACAGCCTTCAGAGGGCCTTATGAAAGCGGGATTCTCAAGATGGCAGTGATTGGCATGGGAAAACAGCATGGAGCGGAGACCATACACAGAGATGGATTTTATGAGCTGGGGAAAATGCTTCCGGTAATCGGAAAGGTCGTGTTGGAAAACTCGAATGTAATCGGAGCCTTGGCTCTGGTAGAAAATGCTTTTGACCAGACTTGCCGGATGGAAGCGATGACTGCGGAGAAGATTTTTGACAGGGAACCAAAAATTTTGGAATATGCAAAGGAGCGAATGGGGAGGATTTATTTTGATTCCCTTGACGTGCTGGTAGTGGATCGGATTGGGAAGGATATCAGCGGAGACGGTATGGACCCCAATATAACAGGAAGATTTGCGGTTCCTTATATAGAAGGAGATAAGAAGGTTCAGCATATTGCGGTTTTGGATCTTACGGAAGATACTCACGGCAACTGTAATGGTCTTGGACTGGCAGATGTTACCACCCGCCGGCTGGTAGACAAAATCGATGTGGACTGTACATTTCCCAATGTAGTTACGTCAACCGTGCTTTGCACGCCTAAAATTCCGTTATTTACGCAGACTGACAAAGCCTGCATCCAGATTGCCCTCCGTACCTGCAACTATATAGACAGGGAAAATCCAAGGATTGTCCGTATTAAGGACACCATGAATTTGGAGGAAATTTATATTTCGGAGGCTGTTTTGGAGGAGGCCGGACAGAATCCTTTTATTGAGATTCTGGAAGAAGCTAAGGACTGGGAATTTAATGAAGAAGGGAACCTTTGGTAAGAGGTTGACCATAAAAGAGAAAAGGAGAAAAATTATGAGGAAGAATGGTAAAAGATTCTGGGCAGCAACAATGAGTGTAATGATGGCAGCAGCCCTTACGGCCTGTTCCGGAGGCAACACAGCAGGAGGGAATACGCAGGCAGCAGCTCCTTCTTCGGCAGCGCCTGCAGCGGACAAAGCTTCTGAGGCAGGGGAGACTGCCGGTGAAGCTGCTGCGGAAGGCGGAGAGTATATTATCGGCTGTCCTCAGCCTTTAACCGGAACCAATGCCCAGCCCGGCGAGTGTGCGCTCAATGCGGTGAAACTGGCAGAAAAGCAGTTTAATGAACAGGGCGGAATCAATGGCAAAAAGGTAGTGGTATTGTCTTATGACGATCAGGGGCTTCCGGAGGAAGCAGTTAAGCTTGCCACCAGAATGCTCCAGGTGGACAAGTGCGAGGCGATTATCGGTTCTTGTATTTCAAGCTGCGTGCTTTCTTCTGGCAAGATTTATAATGATGCAAAGATTCCCACGTTTGGAACCGGAACCTCACCGACCTGGATGCAGCAGGGATGGGACTATGTGTTCCGCGCATGTCAGAATAATGACTTTGCCCTTCCGCTTGTTGTAAACAAATGGAAGGAGCTGGGTGTGAAAAAGATCGCTACTTTTGCAGGACAGGATGATGCGGCAGTGGCAGGAGTGAATACCATCACTGAGCTTTGCAAAGAAGCAGGAATCGAGATTACCACATCAGAAAGCTATGCGGAAGGCAACACGGATTTCTCCGGGCAGGTTGCCAAGATTATCAGCTCTAACCCAGAGGTTGTGTTTATATCAACTTTTGGACCGACCCAGCCTTTGATTGCCAAACAGCTTCGTCAGTTTGGGTTTAACGGTCTGTGCTTTACCAAGGATTTGTATCAGGTAGATGCCCTTCAGGTGGCAGGAGCAGCTTCCAACGGCATGGCATTTGCTTATCCTTACCTTACTTATTCCAGTGTGGATGAGTGTGACGATCCGTTTATTAAGGAATTTTTGTCTGCTTATGAGGCAGAGTACGGCACGCTTCCCGTATCAGACTGTGCATACCGGGCATATGACTCCATGCTGGTTTTAAAGGCTGCTGCTGAGGCTGCAGGCTCTACGGACGGAGAAGCCATTGCTCAGGCAGTGGGTACGCTTTCCAATATTCAGACCCTGGCAGGAGCCCAGGATTTTACCACAGGCGACGGGGAAGGGCTTCATGAGTTTAACATTTTTGTGATTGATGATGAGAAGTATATGACATGGGATAAGTGGGATGGTACAGACGGATACAAGGCTGTTATGGAGGCATCCGGCTTACAATAAGCGTTAGAAGGTGGGGCTGGAATATTCAGCCCCATGATTTTACCATAGCCGGTATAAAAAATGCCGGCCAGAAAGGAGAAAACAGTTATGCTGCTGCAGATTTTAGTATCAGGGTTTGTGCTGGGATGTGTCTATGGACTGATTGCTCTTGGATACAGTCTGATCTATAAATCATCGGGCCTGATGAATTTTGTTCAGGGGGATGTATTGACATTGGGCGCATTCTTAGGCTATACATTCTATTCGCTTTTAGGGCTGCCTTACTGGGTAGCATTGATTTTAACGGTTTTGACTGCTTTTGTTTTTGGGCTTTTGATGGAAAAATTCGTGATCCGTAAGCTTTTGAGCAAAAGTGTTTTGGCAATTTACATCGTGTTGGCAACCATTGCTATTCAGTATATTCTTCAGAATGCCATTCAGGCCATATGGAGTACAAAAATGCTGAATTATCCCCAGATTTTCCCGGTTCCTTCTGTCTCTGTGGCTGGGGTTATGGTGCAGAGTGAATCGATTTTCTGTATTGTCATGTCTTTTGTGTGTATGGCGGGCCTGCAATTTTTTATGAAATATACCCGATTTGGGACTGCTATGCGGGCAGCGGCCATGGATGCAAAGGCGGCCCAGGCGTGCGGCATCAATACTTCTCTCAGCACAGGGGTTTCCTGGGGGATTGCAGCCGGCATGGCGGCTTTGGCCGGGATCCTTTTAGGGCCGATCTACGGCGTGTTCATCATGTTAGGCAGCACCATTGGCCGGAAAGGCTTTGCCGGGGCCATCATGGGAGGCTATGGCAATATGTACGGCGCAATCGTAGGAGGAATTTTGCTGGGGCTGGTGGAAACACTGGTGGCAGGCTATCTGTCTTCCACATATAAGGATATGATTGCTTATGCCCTTCTCTTGCTGTTCTTGTTTGTGAAGCCCACCGGTATTTTCAACGAACGTGCGATCACAGAGTAGGAGGTTTTTATGGAAAAGAATAAAAAATTGCCAACTGCTAAAATTGCGCTGGGGATTCTTCTTTTGGCACTGCCGTTTATTTTTACGGCTGTTGGATTTCAATATGGGGTGCTGGTATGCTGCTTTGGATTTCTATACATTATAGCTGTGTCAGGGCTTGATATTGACTTTGGATACTGCGGTCAGATTTCTATGGGCCATGCGGCGTTTTTTGCCATTGGGGCATATGGGTCTGTGATGATGCACCAGTATTTTCATATTCCCATTCTTCTTACCATGATTCTGGCCACCATTCTGGCGGCGGCTGTGGGAGCGGTGATTGCCTATCCGGCATCTAAGCTGGTGTTCCACTTTTTGTCATTGGCTACCATTGCGTTTGGAGAGATCATATATTCTCTGCTTTTAAACTCGCCTGGGGGCGTTACAGGAAATGCAGTAGGACTTTTTACGGATCCCATTAATCTTTTTGGAATTTCTTTAAGCAGCAATGAGGGATTTTATTATTTTGGGCTGGTATGTACGGTGATTTTCCTCACCGCAAAGTGGCTGATGGTTAACTCTAAGGTGGGACGGGCCTGGGTGGCTATACGGGAAAATTCCCATGCAGCAGGAGGCATGGGGATCAATGTGACGAAATATAAAGTGATGGCATTTTCTGTAAGCGCTTTTTATACAGGTTTTGCCGGGGCCATGTATGCCCATCTGGTCCGCTATATCGGCCCGGATACGTTTACCCAGAAGCAGTCTGTTATGTTTGTAACCATGATGCTGTTTGGAGGGACCGGCTCGATTTTCGGACCGATTGTGGGGGCTATGCTGGTATTCTCCATCACAGAAGGACTGCGGATGTTTGAGCAGTATCAGATGCTGATTTACGGGGCTTTGCTGCTGGTGGTAATTGTGGCTTTGCCGGGAGGCGTTTATGGTGAGGCGAAGAAACTGGTGGTAAGGCTGATGCAAAAGAGAAATGGAGGCGAGGGAAATGCTGCTTGAGATCGATAACCTGTGCCTGAGCTTCGGAGGGCTGAAGGCAACCAATGATGTTACCATGCATATGGAGGAAAAAAAGATCAATGGGATCATTGGCCCTAACGGCGCCGGAAAGACCACGTTTTTTAATCAGATCAGCGGCGTCTATAAGCCGGACAGCGGAAGCATTGTATTTGACGGAAAGAGAATTGACGGATTAAAGCCATTTCAGATCAATGAGGCCGGAATTGCCAGAACCTATCAGGTCATCAATCTGTTTAAAAAAATGTCAGTGATTGAAAATGTTATGGTAGGGATGCATCCGCGGCTGAAGGCCAGATTTTTTGACAGCCTGCTTCACAATAAAAAGCAAAAGGACGAGGAAGAAAAAGCCCGTCAGAAGGCCCTGGATTTACTGGATTTTGTGGGGCTTAGGGAATTTGCCTATACGCAGGCAGGCTCTTTGTCCTATGGGCAGCAGCGGCTTTTGGAGATTGTGCGGGGACTGGCCAGTGATCCGAAGCTGATTCTGCTTGACGAGCCGGCGGCAGGCATGAACTCTACAGAAAAGGTGGAGCTGAATGTATTGCTTCGTCAGATTCTGGAAAGAGGAGTAACCATCCTGATTGTTGAGCATGACATGAAGCTGATGATGGATATTTCCGACAGAATATTTGTGCTGAATTACGGGAAAAAGCTGGCAGAGGGAACACCAGAGGAGATTCAGAAGAATCCTGAGGTGATTGCGGCATATCTGGGAGGTGACGACGAATGAGCAGATTGTTGGAGCTGAAAAATTTTCACTATTCCTATGGAAATATTCATGTGGTAAAAGGTATTGATTTGTATGTGGACGAGGGAGAGATTATTACTCTGATCGGAGCCAATGGAGCGGGAAAGACCACTACCATGCAGACAATTTCCGGGCTGACCGGGGCTTCGGGCGTAAGTGGGGAGATACTTTTTGCCGGAAAGCCCATCCAGAAGCTGCCGGGCCATGAGATCACAAAACGGGGGCTTTGCCAGGTGCTGGAAGGGCGTCATATTTTTTCTCAGCTTACGGTTTTGGAAAACCTGGAAACAGGCGCTTATCTGCGGAAGGATAAAAAGAATGTAAAAGGAGACATCCAGAAAATGTATAAGCTGTTTCCCAGGCTGGAGGAGAGAAGGGAACAGATGGGAGGCACCTTGTCAGGCGGTGAGCAGCAGATGCTGGCTATAGCCCGGGCCATGGTGGGAAGGCCAAAGCTTTTGCTTTTGGACGAGCCGTCTCTGGGACTGGCGCCCTTGATTGTGAAGGAGATTTTTGAGGCCATTAAGGAGATTCGCCAGGACGGCACTACGATTATGTTTGTAGAGCAAAATTCAAAGATTGCGCTTAATACGGCGGATCGGGGATATGTGATGCAGACCGGGGAGATTATTCTTTCCGATACCTGTGAAAATCTGATGAAGGATGAGCAGGTGCAGAAGGCTTATATGGGAGTAGACTAAGGGGGAAAATATGTTTGATTATCAAGGGAAGGTTGTGCTTATTACAGGCGGAGGGGCGGGAATCGGAGCAGCATGTGCAAAGGCATTTGCGGCAAGAGGAGGGGTGGCCGCGGTAAATTCTGTGACTGATTCCGGGAAAAAGGTTGTAAAAGAAATTGAGGAAGAAGGCGGGAAAGCTTTTTTTGTGCAGGGGGATGTGAGCCGGGAAACGGATGTGGCAGCTATGATGGATAAGGTAAAGGAATGCTGCGGGAGACTGGATGTTCTGGTAAACTGTGCAGGAGTCGTGGAAAACGGCAATGTGGAGGAAACCAGTCTCAAGGCGTGGGAGAGGACTATGGCCGTGAACGCTACAGGCGTGTTTCTGATGAGTAAATATGCAATGCCGTATCTGAGGAACAGCCAGGGTGTGATTGTGAATATTTCATCGCTGGTGGCCATAAAAGGGGTAGCGAACCGCGCGGCTTACAGTGCCTCCAAGGGGGCGGTGTTGGCGCTGACGAAGGCTATGGCAGCGGATTATTTAAAGGATGGGGTGCGTGTGAACTGCATCAGTCCGGGGACCGTGCTGTCTCCGTCCCTGGAAGGAAGGATTGCCGGGGCAGCGGATCCTGAGGAAGCGTATCGGGGATTTGTGGCGCGGCAGCCTATGGGACGACTGGGGACGCCGGAGGAAATTGCAGCAGCAGTGATTTTTGCGGCAAGTGAGGAGGCCGGGTTTATGAACGGGGTGAATATTCCGGTGGACGGGGCCGGATCACTGTAGAAGGAATACGGATGTGGCGCTTTGGCAGGGGAGATTTGAGAGTACATAAGAAAGTAAGGAGGATAAGATGAATAAAGAATTGCTGGAGGCATTTCGAAGAAAGCTTCAGGAAGGGTGTGTGGCCGGGCCTTTCATGAAAACCTGTGATCCGGGATTTGTGGAGGCAGCAGGGTATGCAGGGATGGATTTTGCGATTTTAGACATGGAGCATGGGCCCATTAGTGTGCAGCAGATGCAGAATAATATCCGGGCAGCCCAGGTTTCGGGGATTGTGCCCATTGTGCGGGTCAGCAATTATGAGAATATTTCTAAGGTTCTTGATATCGGCGCCGCAGGGGTTCAGATTCCCCAGGTTTCGGATGCCGCCGAGGCTAAGAGGGCAGTGCGGGAGGCAAAGTATTTTCCGGAAGGGGAGAGGGGAGTCTGCCGCTTTGTGCGGGCGGCTCATTACTCAGCCATGGACAGGACAGAGTACTTCCCGTCAGCCAACCAGGCTTTGGTGATTATTCAGCTTGAGGGGCAGGAGGCCATTGAGAATTTAGATGAGATCATGGAGGTTAAGGGGATTGATATCCTGTTTATCGGCCCTTATGATTTGTCCCAAAGCCTGGGAGTGCCGGGACAGACCACTCATCCTCTGGTGGTGGAGCAAATGCAGAAAATCGTAGCCAGGGCAAAAGAAAAGGGGATCCTTGTGGGGACCTTTACGGACAGCATGGAGACTTTGAAGATGTGGAGTGACGCAGGGGTACAGTATCTTTCTTATTCGGTGGATATGGGGATATTCTGTGAGGCATGTAAAAGAATTAAGACCGAGCTGGGACAGATTCGTGCATAAACGGAGGCTGTGGGTACTAACAAACAAGAACAGGCAGAAAAGATTGTGAAAAGTTACACTATTCAAAAGGGAAAAAATGCGTTATAATAGTGCAGAATCGTACAGGCTTTATGCCTGTGTTTCCCACAATGAGGGCCAGTTGGAGTATAAATGACGAAATGGAGGATTATGAAATGTTAGTATCTGCAACAGAAATGCTGAAAAAAGCAAAAGCGGGACATTATGCGGTGGGTCAGTTTAACATTAACAACCTGGAGTGGACCAAATCGATTCTGGCTACTGCGCAGGAGCTCAATTCCCCGGTTATTCTGGGTGTGTCTGAGGGCGCCGGCAAGTATATGACAGGATATAAGACCGTAGCTGCCATGGTGAAGGCTATGATCGAGGAGATGAACATTACGGTTCCGGTTGCGCTGCATCTGGATCACGGCAGCTATGAAGGCTGCTACAAGTGTATCAAGGCAGGATTTTCTTCCATTATGTTTGATGGTTCTCACTATCCCATTGAGGAGAATGTGGAGAAGACCAGAGAGCTGGTGAAGGTTGCCCATGCGATGGGACTGTCCATTGAGGCGGAAGTTGGGTCTATCGGCGGTGAGGAAGATGGTGTTGTGGGTGCAGGTGAGTGTGCGGATCCCAACGAGTGCAAGGCTATTGCGGATCTGGGAATTGATTTCCTGGCAGCAGGTATCGGCAACATTCATGGCAAATATCCGGATAACTGGCAGGGCTTAAGTTTTGATACGCTGGCTGCTATCCAGGAGAAGACCGGTGAGATGCCTCTGGTGCTTCACGGCGGTACTGGTATCCCGGCTGATATGATAAAGAAAGCGATTGATCTGGGTGTGGCAAAGATCAATGTGAATACAGAGTGCCAGTTGTCCTTTGCGGCTGCTACCCGTGAGTATATTGAGGCCGGAAAGGATCAGCAGGGCAAGGGCTTTGACCCGAGAAAGCTTCTGGCTCCCGGCGCGGCTGCAATCAAGGAGACCGTGAAGGAGAAGATGGAGCTGTTTGGGTCTGTAGGGAAGGCTTGAGAGGCTGACTGAGACAATCAAATATAAAAGAATATTGTTAGAGAGGGACATTCTTGGGAAAGCGGAATGTCCCTTTTTGCATGGATACATATTTTTTTTTGAAATATTTTATGGTAAAATATAACTGGCAGGGTAGAGACAGGCATAAGGTGCAGGAGGAAAATATGGTACAAAGAATCTCTATAAAAGGGTTGTTTGGATGTTTTGATTATGGAATATAACCAATGGACATGATTTATGCCTTTATTTGGGTACGATATCTCGATTGAATAAGGGGAATCTCGGCGAAACAGGGGTTAGAAAGATATTGCTGGGGTGCTATCGAAAGGAAGATTTCAAGGAGACAGAATTGTATCATGCTATTAATACATATCAGGCAAATAGGAATTTGATATTTGTTGATTGAGAAGTGTTTAAGGAAAGGTGCTGAATATGATATATAATAGGCAGATTGTCTTGGAGATTTTAAGAAGTGAGTTCGGAAAAGAGATTGAGGAGTTTGTCAGCAGACAAGTGATGAATTTGAATAGTGATGAGCTGGAGTTTTTTTTAGACATGCCTGCAAGTTATGCAATGTTTAATAGTGTTAACAAAATGGAGGTATACAACTATAAAGCGGAAAAAAAAGCAGGAAAAAGCAAGGGCGATTATATTCATGGTATAGTTGTTATCCTGGCAGAAATTGATGCTTTTGTGCATCGGGACGAGCAAGAACAATATGTAGACAGTGTAGAGGTTGAATTAGAGGTATTCTTTGCTTTTGATGAAGAAAATGAAAGATTTTATAATTTACGATTGGAGTAATGTTATTGGCTTTTGATTTAAGAACTGTTGAAGAAACCGGAATTTGGCGAAATGACGTTTTTTAATATAGAGATTCAGAAAAAACAAGCAAACGCACCAAATTCAGGAAAATTACAAAAAAGTGCTTGCATTTTCAGGGCAGATGGTTTATTTTAGTAGAGAACAAAGGCGTTCTTCCTTATGAATGAGGGAGGATGCCTTTTCTGTTGTTTTGCGGACGGGCATGCCCCGCAGGACAGGTGTTTTGGGTGGTATGGGTTTTGGAAAACCGGAACAAGGATTCTGAGGAGAGGAAAGGAAAACCTATGAGCGAGATTGTAAAGGTAGCGGAAATATTTGGCAAGAATGTATTTAATGAGACAGTGATGAGGGAGCGCCTTCCTAAAAGTGTGTTTAAAAAGATGAAAAAGACCATTGAGGATGGAGCGGAGCTGGATCCGTCCATTGCAGATGTGGTGGCTCATGCCATGAAGGATTGGGCCATTGAGAGAGGGGCAACCCATTATACCCATTGGTTTCAGCCCCTTACCGGCGTGACAGCGGAAAAGCACGATTCTTTTATCTCTGCGCCGGATGCAGAAGGTAAGGTTATAATGGAATTTTCCGGCAAGGAACTGATAAAAGGAGAGCCGGATGCATCTTCTTTTCCCTCCGGAGGTCTGCGCGCCACCTTTGAAGCCAGAGGATATACGGCGTGGGACTGTACATCGCCTGCTTTTCTGCGGCAGGATGCCATTGGGGTGACACTTTGTATTCCTACAGCTTTCTGCTCTTATAAAGGCGAGGCGCTGGATCAGAAGACTCCTCTTTTGCGTTCCATGCAGGCCATTGACAAACAATCCCTGCGGATTCTTCGCCTGTTCGGAAATACTACGGCAAAGCGGGTATGCCCGTCTGTAGGGCCGGAGCAGGAGTATTTTCTGGTAGATCGGGCCAAATATCTGCAGAGGAAGGATCTGATCTATGCAGGACGTACCTTGTTCGGCGCCATGCCTCCTAAGGGGCAGGAGCTGGAAGACCACTACTTTGGCGCTATTCGTGAACGGATTGGTTCTTATATGAAAGAGGTGAATGAGGAGCTTTGGAAGCTGGGCGTCACGGCAAAGACCCAGCACAATGAGGTAGCGCCGGCACAGCATGAGCTGGCTCCGATTTATGATCAGGCGAATCTGGCAGTGGATCACAATCAGATGATAATGGAAACGCTGAAAAAGGTGGCTGGGCGTCACGGCCTGACCTGTCTGCTTCATGAGAAGCCGTTTGCCGGAGTGAATGGTTCCGGAAAGCACAACAACTGGTCCCTGACCTCGGATGACGGGGTAAACCTGTTAAGCCCGGGGGAGACGCCTCATGAAAATGTGCAGTTTTTGCTGGTATTGGCATGTATCTTAAAGGCAGTGGATGTTCATGCGGATCTTCTGCGGGAATCTGCGGCGGATGTAGGAAACGATCACCGTCTGGGAGCCAATGAGGCGCCGCCTGCCATTATTTCTGTGTTCTTAGGAGAACAGCTTGAAGATGTGATTGACCAGCTTTGCAGTACAGGGGAGGCAACCCACTCTAAAAAGGGCGGCACCTTGAGGACAGGGGTAGCCACGCTGCCAGATTTGGATCAGGATGCCACGGATCGGAACAGGACTTCACCCTTTGCCTTTACAGGAAATAAATTTGAGTTTCGTATGGTTGGGTCCTCAGATTCTATTGCGCCGCCTAATGTGGTGCTGAATACGATAGTAGCAGAGGCATTTAAGGAGGCAGCAGATGAATTAGAGCAGGCAGAAGACTTTGACATGGCGGTTCACGATCTGATCAAAAAGCTTTTGAAGGAGCACAGGAGAATCATTTTCAACGGAAACGGATATTCGGATGCATGGGTTAAGGAGGCCGAAATGCGCGGTCTGCCTAATATCCGGTCTATGGTAGATGCGATTCCGGCATTGACTACAGAAAAGGCGGTGAAGCTTTACGAAGAATTTGGAGTATTTACCCGTGCAGAGCTGGTTTCTCGTGCAGAGGTGGAGTATGAAGCATATTCTAAGGTGATCAATATCGAGGCCAGAACAATGATTGATATGGCAGGCAAGCAGATTATTCCAGCGGCAATTAAGTATACAACTCAGCTTGCCAAATCTTTGAACCAGGTGAAAGCCGCGTGCCCAGAGGCAGATACCAGTGTACAGGCAGAGCTTTTGACGGAGACCTCAGCAATGCTTTCTGATATGAAGGTTGCATTTGCCGCTCTTACGGATATTACGGACAAATGCTCTGGTTTAGCGGATGGAAAGGAAAAGGCTCATGCTTATTATAATAAAGTAGTTCCGGCCATGGCTGCCTTAAGGGATCCGGCAGACCGGCTGGAGATGATTGTGGATAAGGAATTGTGGCCGTTCCCCAGTTACGGAGATTTGATTTTTGAAGTGTAAAACAGGCGTATGCCAGAATCTTTTCAAAACAAAGGATTCTGGCATTTTGTTTGCTTTGTAGAGTCAAATGGCGGAAAGGGCTTGTGCTTGCCATCCCTTAATGATATAATTTTGATAATAAAATTCATATAATGTATTTTTATTATTTGTGGTTTTTAGAATACGGAATATACTTTGACAAAAGTTTTCTTTATGTTATAATGAAACACGGTGATTCAGCCAGATAGCAAAGGCACTTTGCGAGACAAATATGAGGTGGTTTCATGATTAAATTTTCATTGTTCAGTGATAAGGGCAGCAGGGAAAATAATGAAGATAATGTAGGAATGTACCAGGATGGAGAGGCATTCTGTTTTTTGCTGGCAGACGGTCTTGGAGGGCACGGAAAGGGAGAGGTGGCTTCTCAATTAGCAGTGGAGACTTCTGTGGGAAGATTTTCTGAAAGAGCAGGAGAGGAGACGTTTCTTCGGGATGCTTTTGAAGCAGCTCAGAAAGCCATTGCAGAGCGTCAGAGAGAGGATCGTACATGCCGGGACATGAAGACGACTTTGGTGATTTTGGAAATTGAGAAGGAGAGGATTCGCTGGGGACATATAGGAGATTCCCGTCTGTATTATTTTGTAAACGGCCGGATTCGAGAACGCACCTTAGATCACAGTGTGCCGCAGATGCTGGTTTCTGCCGGTGAAATAAAGGAAAAGGCGATCCGTCATCATCCGGATCGGAACAGGCTTCTGCGTGTTCTGGGAACGGACGGAGATGATGAGCCGGTGAATTATCAAGAGTCAGAGGTGGTTAAACGGACAGGCGGACAGGCTTTTTTGCTTTGCACAGACGGCTTTTGGGAGTTGATTGAGGAGAAGAAGATGGAGGCTGCATTAAAGAAAGCTTCAACTCCTGATCAGTGGATTGCAGCGATGCAGGAGATTATCTGCAAGAACGGCCGCGGAACCAATATGGACAATTATTCTGCGGTAGCAGTATGGGTAAATTAATTGATAATACCGCAGGGTTTTCGGTGTAAAAGGGTTTGAGGAGGAGATTATGGCGATTATACGGTGTGATAAAGGACATTATTATGACAATACAAAATTTTCACAATGTCCACACTGCGGAGTTCTTCCCGTAATGGAGAAAGAAAAGGAAAATGGCAGGAACAACCATCAGCCTGTTGTGAAGACAAAGGCTAAATCAAAGTCAAAACTTTTTTCACTTTTTCACAGAGGAGAAGAAAAAAGGCAGGAGCCTTCGGTTCAGCAGGAGAGTTTAATGCAGGAAGACGACAGTACGATTGCCATGACAGAGGGTGTTCCCTTTGAGGAAGACGATTGTACAGTTGCTATGCCGGCGCCGCAGGAATCGTCAGCATTTGATGAGGACGAGGATCACACAATAGCAATGGATGCAGTGAGCCAGGCACAGACATATGATGAGGATGATGATCGGACAATCGCAATGCCGTCGTCGTCTGAGCCGATGTATGAAGACGAGGATGATGATCGGACGATAGCAATACCACGCTCATCTCAGCCGATGTATGAAGATGAGGATGATGATCGGACGATAGCAATACCACGCTCATCTGAGCCGATGTATGAGGATGAGGATGATGATCGGACAATCGCCATACCATCATCGTCTGAGCCGATGTATGAGGATGAGGATGATGATCGGACAATCGCCATACCATCAT
>CAJUGD010000001.1:164594-179596 GCA_910586205.1 uncultured Lachnospiraceae bacterium
CGTCTCAGCCGATGTATGAGGATGAGGATGATGATCGGACAATCGCGATACCACGCTCATCTGAGCCGATGTATGAAGACGAGGATGATGATCGAACGATAGCGATACCACGTTCATCTGAGCCGATGTATGAAGACGAGGATGATGATCGGACGATAGCGATACCACGTTCATCTCAGCCGGTGTATGAGGACGAGGATGATGATCCAACAATCGCAATACCGTCATCTGCCTCTCAGGCCGTTTCCTCTGGTTTGGGAGTTTCTAGGGAACAGAAAAAGGCGGAAGAACCGGCGGCCTCTGTTTCAGAGCAGAGGATAAAGGACTGCAGGATTCAGCAAGAAGCGCCGTTACAGCCTCAGTTCGAAGCGCAGAAAAATCCGGCACAGATGCAAGCAGGATTTGTGGTAGGATGGCTGGTGTGTATAAACGGGGTTCAAAAAGGACGTGATTACCGTCTGTGCAGGGGATTTAACCGCCTTGGGGGCAGTGACAAAATGGACATTGCCGTAAAGGGAGATTCAAAACTGGGCGCATTTGTATCCTGTGCCATTGTTTATGATGATAAGAGCAATGAGTTTTTTGCAGTAAAACAGGAAGATGAGCATGTGTTTTTGAATGAAGAAAGCCTGAAGGGAGCGGTTAAGCTTACATCAGGAGACCGGATTAAGGCCGGGGACAGTGAGTTTGAGTTTGTTGCATTCTGCAGAGAAGGAAGATTGTGGGATTCCTATGAATGAGTTAAATATCGTACAGCTTCGGAAGGAACGGCTTCCCAAAGAAATTGCCGCAGAGGCATACAGTATTATTGGGCACCGGAAAACACAGCAGGATTTTGCAGGGACTTTTGCAGGTCCGGACAGGGTGCTGGCAGTGCTCTGTGACGGCATGGGTGGCCTTATGGGAGGAGAGCGGGCAAGCCGGGAGGCAGCAGGTATGCTGCTGAAGGATTATGAGACCAAACAGCCTTCAAAGAATTTTGCGGATTTTCTGTGTCGGGAGGCAGTCCGCATGGACAGCAGGGTACACGGATTAAAGTCAAGAGACGGAAGAAGACTCGATGCAGGGACTACTGCTGTGGCTGTTGTTGTCAGCAAAGACGGGACGGCAGAGTGGATGTCCGTGGGCGACAGCCGGATCTATTTGCTGCGGGGAGACAGTCTGAAGCAGCTTACCAGGGACCAGAACTATCGGTGTCTTCTGGAAGATTCCCTTCGAAAAGGGGAGATCACCCAGGAGCATTACGATCAAGAGATACAGGGGAAAATGGCTGAGGCGCTTACCAGCTATCTTGGCATGGGGAATATTAAGAAGATCGGCAGAAGCAGGCAGGGAATTGCTCTAAAGCCAGGAGATCAGATACTTCTGTGCAGCGACGGATTATACAAAAGCTTAAGCAGTGATCAGATCAAAGCCATGCTGATTGACAATCAGATCGATGCCCGTGTCTCAGTAAGGCGCTTGGCGGATATGGCCTTGGCAAAGGCAGTTAAAAAGCAGGACAACACCACAGTGGTCCTGATTCAATATCACGGCAAAAAAACGGAGGAATGACATCATGGCTCGGTGCTATCACTGTATGAAGGAATACACGGAGGAGGCAAATTTCTGTCCCCACTGCGGTTACGACCGGCATGCCAAGGCCCATGATTTGTACTATATGGAGCCGGGAACGCTTCTTTTAGACGGCAGGTACATGATTGGGGAATCTGTAAATGCAGGAGGCTTTGGGATTGTATATAAGGCATGGGATCATACCTTTGCAAAAATGGTAGCCATCAAGGAATATTATCCAGGCAGTATTGTGACCAGAACACCAGGGACCATGGAGGTTCGTTCTTATTCGGAAAAAAATATAGAAGAATTTGAAAAGGGGAAGAAACGTTTTTTAAATGAAGCCAGAAAAATGGCTAAGTTTACTTCCCATCCGAATATTGTGGATGTGTATGATTTTTTTGAGGAAAAAAATACGGCATACATGGTTATGGAATTTATGGAGGGTATGACGTATAAGGAATATATTGCACAACAGGGCGGCAAGGTGAGCCAGGCCATGGCAGTAGGTGTGGCGCTGGCTGTACTGGATGCACTGAGAGAGGTACATAAGGAAAAGATTGTTCACCGTGATATTAATCCCAACAATATATTTATCTGCAGCAGCGGTGTGGTGAAGCTGTTTGACTTTGGAGCGGCCAGGTTTGAGGCTTCCGAGATGTCTACAGTCTTAACGCCTCACTATGCTCCGCCGGAGCAGTACAGTACGAATGGAGTCCAGGGGCCTCAGACAGACATTTATGCGGTGGGAGCTACTACATATTTTGCACTGACAGGAATAAAGCCAGAGGAATCTACAGACCGGCTTCACAAAGATCATCTGGTTCCCCCTCATAAGCTGGATTCGGAAATACCCAAAAGCTTAAGCAATGTGGTTATGCGGGCCATGGCCCTGAAGCTGGAGCTGCGTTTCCAGAATACGGAGCAGTTTAGGGATGGGCTGATGGATAAGAAAAAGGTTCTGGACGTGGAAGAAGAACTTCGCCGCCGCAGAAGAGTGCGCCTGGTCCAGATTGCAGCAACCCTTGTCGTTTTGGCATCTGTAGGAGGATTTTTTGTCTGCCGTTATAGAAAACAGCAGGAGGATGCTACTTTGCAGCCGACGGAGCTTCAGATATGGGTTTCTGCAGATGAGGACGATACTCCGGAGAATGCCAAATCCAGAACAGAAGCCATGCTTGCAGATTTTCTTCAGGATTATCCTCAGGTGACGGTTCAAATAGAGGCTTTTGAGGCAGCATCTTATGAAACAAAGATTAATGAAGCTGCAGCAGCAGGAACACTTCCGGATCTATTTGAAAGTACGGATTTAGATCCGGTCTATACAGAGAAGCTGGAGACACTTACCATAACAATGGACAGGCTGGAGAATGTGGAGGAGTACTGGTTCCTCGGACAATATGGAGAGCTGTTTCCGGAAATGACCCATATGCCTCTCTGCTTCCAGGTTCCGGTAGTGTATGTTCGCCTGAATGGACAGGAGAATGGAGACAGGACTTCTGTCCGAAGGGAAGATTTTTTGATTTACAAGGAGCTGATGGGTGAGGAATGTATCCTGGATTATCAGAAGCTGGCAGCAGAAAACAAACGGGATATGAACCAGGACGGCTGTCAGATGTTTATAGATGGAGAGTCAGATCGGTATCTTTCTGATACGGCTGATTATCAGCGTTTGACAAAGGAGCTGCCGGCCCAGTTTCGGGTAGAGCTTCCAACAGAAGGGGCAAGGGTACGTTTTGATCATCTTTGGAGTGTTAATAAGGCTTCTGGAAAATATGAGAAAAAAGCTGCCCAATGGATGCTTTACTATATGCTCTCTGCCAATTCCCAAAATGTTTTAGGGGTAAGGGAGCTGGAAGGGATTCCTATGAACCGTACCATGTACCAGGTGTTTCAGGATGTATACCAGGCAGATTTGGGCATGGTAGACGGGCAGATACAAAAGGCGCCCGCAGGCGGGAGCCAGTGGCTTGCTGATAATAAGAAATATATGGAAAGCTGGAAATAAACAGGATGAAGCGTTGTTTAGGTTGTATGGAGGAGTACCAGGAGAAGGAGGCAATTTGTCCTCATTGCGGCTGGACGGAGGATAACTTTGACACGCCCAAAGGCATTTTGGAGCCAGGAAATATTTTAAAAGGACGATATATAGTGGGCACTGTCAGGCGTCAGGATGAGCTGGACATTTTGTATATAGGGTGGGATGCATTATTTTCCCGCAAGGTTCTGATTATGGAGTATTTTCCCGAAGCGATGGTCCGCCGCAGAGAGGATGGGACAATAAAGGCAGAAGATTCTTTTGAGGAGGAATTTTTCCGGGAGCTTCAGAGGTTTATGGAATATAACCGTAAGCTGATTACATTAGACAGGACTCCGGGACTTTTAAATGTTTTCGCAGTGACAGAAGATTATGGCACAGCTTATGTAATTATGGAATTTCCAGAGGGAAAGACTTTAAGAGAAATGGTGTACAGCTATCCGGATATGTGTTCTCCGGAACGGGTGCAGTGGGTGATTCAGGATCTGTCCCGGCCTTTGTCTGCGGCCCACAGGCTGGGTATTTATCATGGTCAGGTGGATATGGATCATATTTACATGATTCCCCATGGAAGCTGCTTTTTAGGATGTTTTAGCGGAAATGTAAAAGAGAGTCAGGATCCCATAGACAGAGATATTAAGGAGCTTGCCAACCTTGCCGGAAGTTTGCTGGCAGGGGAAAGGATTTGGGAGGAGCGTTCCTTAGAAGAAAATATGAATGATTTGCAGGATAAGGTGCCTTCCTGTATCATGGATGCATTGCGGGCGGTTTTAGGAACCAGCAATGTGGGAAAGCTCTGTTCTGTCAATAGGTTTGCAGATTTGTTTTTGGATGAGGCAACCATTGAAATGGTTTAGCAGTTCAGAATAAGCAGGAAAGAGGGCCAGGAGGAAAAGAGAGTATGAACTTGAAGCGCTGTGTTCACGGGCACTTTTATGATGGAGATAAACATACAGTATGTCCCAAATGCGGAGGAGAGGAAAAGCCGCCTGCTGCCGCCTGTCAGGAGGAAAGTTTGGCTCAGGGACAGCCAAGAGGGCAGGAAAAACAAAAGGAGCCTGCAGTGGGATGGCTGGTATGTACAGAGGGAGCGCTTTATGGCAGAGTCTTTGAGCTGAAAAAGGGAGAGAACCGTATCGGCAATTCTCCAAAGCTGGATATTGTGCTGGAGGCGGATTCTCAGAGCCCCAGGTGCTGCCAGATAATCGTGACATATGATTCGGATAAAAGAGCTTTTTATGCTGACATGGGAGAGACAAGAGAGCTGTCATATATAAATGGTCAGGTTCTGCTTATGAGACTTGAGCTTCAGAACCGAGACATTCTTCAGGTGGGTGATATAAAGCTGATGTTCATTCCTTTGTGCGGTCCGGATTTTGCCTGGCAGGAAACGGAAAATAAACTGACAGATAAGGAAGCATGATATGAAAACACTGTGTTTGGGATGTATGAAAGAATACGAGGGGGATTATAATGTTTGTCCCCATTGTGGTTACGAGCAGAGCAGCCCTGCCAAGGAAGCATATCATATTGCACCAGGAGTGACTATCCGGGGACGGTATATTATAGGGCGTGTTTTGGGTTTCGGCGGTTTTGGAATTACTTATATTGGTTTTGATACGACCCTTCAGCACAGGGTGGCCATAAAAGAATATTTTCCCTCTGAATTTGCCACCCGTATGCCCCATGAGACTCAGGTGCGGATCTATGCAGGAGAAAAAAAGGAACAGTTTGTGGCAGGCATGAAGAAAACTCTGGATGAGGCAAAACGTCTGGCAGAGTTTCATCAGGTTCCCGGAATTACGCAGATCTATGATTTTTTTGAGGAGAACAATACAGCTTATATTGTAATGGAGCTGCTGGAGGGAGATACCCTGAAGGCAAGACTGAAGAAAGTGGGAAAAATGCCGGTAGAGGAGGCATTGCCTATTATTCTGGCAGTGATCGCAGCTTTAAAAGAGGTTCATGCCAAAGATATTATTCACCGGGACATTTCACCGGATAATATTTATCTGCTGGAAAACGGCCAGGTAAAGCTTCTGGATTTTGGTGCGGCCCGTCAGGTGACTACTACCCACAGCAAGTCTCTGACAGTTATTCTGAAACTTGGATATGCGCCGGTGGAACAGTATCAGAGCGGAGGGAATCAGGGACCCTGGACAGACGTGTATTCCCTGGCTGCCACATTTTATAAGATGATTACCGGGATCCGTCCTCCGGAATCTCCGGAGCGGAGGGTAAAGGATACCTTAAAGGAACCGTCTAAGTTAGGGGTGGCCATTGAGAAAAATATAGAGAATGCTCTGATGAATGCCCTTCAGGTTCGGATTATGGATCGCACAAAGTCAGCAGAGGAATTTGAAAAAGCCTTAAGCTCCCAGCATGTAAAGCGGACAACTGCCACTGTGGAGAAAAATGACATGGGGCAATGGCCTTTATGGCTGAAAGCGCTTTGTGGGGCAGCGGGAGCGGCTGTGCTGGTCTTTGGTATATTGCTGATGACAGGGGTGATTGATTCGCCGCTTCCCAAACTGCCGGGCTTTGAGAAAAGGGAAAATACAGTATGGATGCCTAGTCTGGTCAATATGTCTCAGAGTGACGCAAGGGAGAGGTTAGAGTCCATGGGGCTGGTCTGTGAGATTGGAGGAACCCAAGCTTCTGAGACTATCATGGAAGGCTATGTGCTGGGACAGGTGGATGAACAGGACAATGAGATTATGCCTGGCACCCAGGTCGAAAATGGAACACGGATTCGGCTGGTCATCAGTTCCGGAAGCGGAAGGACTGCTGTTCCGGATGTGGTTTGGATGACAGAGGAGAATGCGGTGGCTTTGCTCAAGGAGCAGGGGCTTATTGCGGTTAATACAGAAACGGATGATGAGAGTTGGGCGCCGTCCGGTATGGTAACAGGTATCAGCCCGGATCGGGATACAGAGATTGAGTTGGATGAGCTGATCACTCTTCGGATTGCCTCAGGAAACCAGAATCCTGGAAGCGGAGAAACCCAGGTGCCGGATATTACCGGATCTTTGGAGCAGGAAGGTCTTGAGAAGGCTAAGGCAGCCGGGCTGTTTTTGGAAAAAGAAGGACTTGAGTATAACCGGGAGGTTCCCAAGGGACAGATATTTGCTCAGTCTCCCGCAGGAGGATCCAAGGAAAACAAAGGCGGTATTATTAAGATAAAAATAAGCCTTGGAGCGAAGCAGGTTCAGGTGATGAGTGTTTTGAACCAGGAGCGGGAGGAAGCTGTCTCTAACCTGGAGCAAATCGGGTTGGTTGTGACCGTACAGGAGGAGTATCATGATTCTGTGGAAGAAGGAAGGGTGATTTCTCAGAGTGTGGAGCCTGGGCTTGTGGATGAAGGCACAGAACTCACAATCACAGTAAGTCTGGGCAGAGAACCTGAAAGACCGACTCAGGGAAGAAATACAGGAGCGGGAGGAAACCAGCAAAATGAACGCCGGCCGGCCGGGAATGCCCCGGCGGCAGGAGGCAGCCAGTCTGCCCCGGCTGGTCAGAATCCTCCTCCGGTAAATAATCCGCCGGTACAGGAGACTCCGGCACCCCCGCCGCCTGCCCCGACACCGGCTCCGGATCCGGGAAGGGATTCTGATTTTGACAGGCTTCAGTAAGATGCCGTATATGATGCGGGGAGCTTTAGAAAAAGCAAGGAGTGTTAATGGATCGCCCTTTTATCTTATAGCTAAAGTTAGAGATATTTTCGGCGATATTCATAAAAAATATTATATTTCAGGAGGAAAGAAGCATGAAAAAGAGATTAGCAGGAGCAGGAATTGTAGCAGTATTGTCTTGCGCTATGGCATTTGCAGCTATGGCAGGCTGGGAAAAGGACGGGGAGAAGGATACTTACCGTTTTGACAGCGGAAGCCTTGCAAGAAGCCAGGTTGTAGAGATTGACGGCGTGCGCTATGGGTTTGACGCAGAGGCGCATATGATGACTGGCTGGCAGGCCATTGATTCAAACTGGTTTTATTTTGAGCCGGAAAACGGCGCGGCAGCAGTTGGCTGGAAGCAGATTGACGGTTCTTGGTATTATCTGAATCCGGATAAAGGCGGAGCCATGCACACTTCTTGGCTGAATATCGGTGCAAAGCGTTATTACATGAAGGAAAACGGCGTTATGGCTATAGGCGCTTTTGATGCGGATGGTTTCTGTTATTTTGCAGAAGCGGACGGATCCCTGAAGCGCAATACATATACAGAAGAAGGAAGCGTTACCATGCGTTATGATGCGGATGGGAAGAAATATTACCGGAATACAGAGAATGTGGTAGATAACCGGGGCGGCGGCGGAGAAGTATGGCTTCCGGTACTGCCTGGGGCGGCCTTAGATCAGCAGCGGTCAGAGGTTCAGGAGAGAAATTTAGAGCACATCCAGGAAAAGAAGGATGAATTGTATGAGAATTATAAAAAGAATGTTTTGTCGCTGAACTCAAAGGCACAGGAAAAGAAGAGAACTGAGTGGAAGGAAAAGGCTAGGAGGGAACTTTTGTATCTGGCAGCAGAGGAGGCGGAGATCCAGGAATTTACTACTTTAGTGATCAATGGCTCTTATGGCAGGGATGATTATAATTACGGATATACGGATTATGATCATGATGACTACGACTACGACGATTATGATGATTGAGAAATAGAATTGCTGTAAATCGGAAAAGAAGGAAGGGTGAATTATGTTTTGCACAAATTGTGGGAGAGAGTTAAGCGACGGTCTGAATTTCTGCATATACTGCGGAGTGCGTTTGGCTAATGGAAATGCAGGGGCAAAAGCGACACAGGCTGCTTTTGACGGGGAACCGGCGCCGGCTTCCATGCCAGAGGTTTCCCAGCAGGCTGCTGCTAAGATGGAGTCGCCTATACAAAATGGGACACAGACACCGGTTGTGGAAAATAACATTACAGAGGATGCACCGGCTCAGGGGCTTCTGGTGCTGCAAGACATGAAGGACAGCAGCAAAATATATGGATGTGATCTGAGTCGTCCGGCTGTTCTTGGCCGTGATGCTTCTGGCTGTGATGTAGTGATTGAAGGGGATAAATCGGTATCCAGAAAGCACTGCAGATTTTTCTGCCGAGGAAATTCATGCTTTGTAGAAGATATGAATTCCTTTAACCATACCTATTTGAATGGGGCACTGGTGGAAGTTCCGCAGGAAATCCATGTGGGAGATTGTTTGAAATTCGGTATGGTTGAGCTGACAGTGGCAGAATGTGATATGGGCAGTTGATACCGGGAAGATGCTTTGGCGTTCATCGGTGAGATGAGTGCCAGAGCATCTTTTACGTAGAATGGTATTTGCCTGTAAGGGAGGAAAAGGTATGTTTTGTCCAAAATGCGGAAAGGAATTAAAGCCTGGGGTAAAGTTCTGTGGCGGATGCGGGGCGCCTACAGGACAGGTCTCGTCTGAATATGGGAATACAGCAGCTCCAAAGCAGGCGCCTGGGGGCCGGCCTAAAAAGAAAAAGGGCCTATGGGCAGGTAGTTTGGTGGTTTTATTTTTGCTTCTTTTTTCAGGGGGATTTGCTGCATATAAGCAGGGAATGCTGGACAGTCTGATTGATTCTACGCCATGGGGATATGACGGAGGCAAGGAAAGGGAGGAGAGAAGGGAAGCCAGGGAGAAGAGAAGACAAGAAGGGGAAGAAGATAGAGCTGCGACAACAACAGCAGCGCCTGAGGCATTTACAGAGACAGAAAACTCGATGGCTACAACAGAAGCAGAAAGTTCGATGGCTATCACAGAGGCAGAGACAACGGCGGCTTTTGCGGGGGCTATGGAAACCACAGCTTCCTATTATTCTTCTTCGGGTGGTTCTGGTTATTCGACCTCCTCACCCAACTATTACAGCTATACTCCGCCGCCAACCACTGCGCCAAGCTATACTTATAGAGGCTATGACAACAGCTATATGATTCCAAACAGCAGCTACAGCAGACTGACAGAGGCAGACTTAGCTGGATATACGAAAGAACAGCTAAAGATTGCCCGCAATGAGATCTATGCAAGACATGGAAGACGCTTTGATACAGAGGCTCTGCAGAATTATTTTAATACAAAGTCTTGGTACAGCGGAACCATTGCACCGTCTTCCTTTAGTGAAGATCTGTTGAGCCAGGTGGAAAAAGATAACATTAAGCTCATAAAAAAGAAGGAAGATTCCATACCGTAGGAATATGAAAGAAAAGGGCAGATGGGGAGTGTTTTCAGAATGCCTTCCTACGGCATGCTGCCGGACGCAGCGAGAGGGCGATGCCTTTAAATGAGGAGGAAAAATGGATGAAATGTTATAAATGCGGCGCAGAGATGGTAGAAGATGCTGTATTTTGCGGCATTTGCGGAACCAGGCTGAAGGAAGTCCCCACAGAAATGGCAGAGGAATCCATAGAGGCAGAGGCAGCCGATTGGGATGTGGCCGAGGAGTGGGAACCAGCAGCGGACTGGGATGAGAAAGAGGAATGGGAAATCCTGAGTATGGAGGAAGCCAGGGAACCAGGATCTGGAAGCTCAGATATGCAGAGAGAAGGGGCTGCAGATACCAGGGAGCTGCGTCATTGTCCGAATTGCGGAAAACAGCTTGCAAAAGACATGGCATTTTGTAATGAATGCGGCTGCAGGATATCAGACGGAGCGAAGGCTCAGGAAGGTAAGAAGGACGACTGGAAAAACCTGGCTCCGGCTATTCTTATTGGAGCTGCGATTATTGGGATTATAATAGCAGTGATATTAATACTGTAAATACTGTAGATAAGATTACTTTAGAACCAGGAGGATACGATTATGGCTTTAGATTTTAAACAGGGGATTTCAAAGCAGATCACAAAACTGAATATGAAGACATCCACTTTTCTGGAGGAGAATAAGATTAAAACCTACATTGGGACTCTGGAAAATGATATACAGGATTTAAAGGTAAGGGCAGGAGAATTAGGATACCAAATGTGGAAATCCGGTAATTTTGACACAAAGCAGTTGATACCGCTGTACGAGGAAGTATCTGCAAAAGAAATACAGATTCAGGAGCAGGAACAGCAGATGAAAGAAATCTTGGCAAAAAATCAGCAGGTTTTAGGTCAGACTGCCGAATCATACTCTGGAGCATCAGAAAGTTCCGTGTTTTGTCCCAAGTGCGGTTCATCCTGTCCGGCAAATGTGAATTTTTGTAAAAAATGTGGAAATAAGCTGCACTGAGTTTCTCTGTATGGAAGGATAGATAAAGAAAGAGGATACGCCGGCAAGGGCAGGAGAGTGGAAATATTTCATGGACAGTTCAGAAAAAAAGAAAATCATTATGATCATCATAGCCTGTGTCATATTATTTACAGCAGCAGGAAGCGCTGTAGGGCTTTTGATCCTTCAGAAAAAGCAGATGGATGATATGGCTCAAAAGCATGAAAAAATGATGGAGGAATTAGAAAGGATGCAGGAAAATCAAGAGCCTGGAATCAGAGAAGATACTCCTGATGGAAATGATGAAGCCGCAGAAACAGAGGCTGCAGAAACCAATCCGATTGAGATAGAACCAGAAGGAACGAAAGCTGCAGAGACAAAAGCCGCAGAGACAGGGCCGGCCTTTTTAGAAAGCTTGTCAGGGCTGTCTCCAGGGACTGTTTTGTCAGAGGAGGAGCTGGATTTTGACAATCTGGATCAATATTTTATGGTGTGGGAGATAGAGGAAGGGGATAATCTGTATGAGAGGATCAACGGCAAGTCCTACAAGAAGAATGATTATGTGCCGCTAGAATCCCTGCGTTATCTTAAAATGCCTCACTATAACTTTGACGGGCAGATTCAGGTGGGGGAGATGATTGTCAGCCAGGATATTTTGGAGGATGTGTTTGCAATTTTCAAAGAATTGTTTCAACATAAATATCAGATTCAGTCTATGTATCTTGTAGATAATTATTGGACAGGTGATCCGGATACAACCGATTCTGCTTCCATTGATGTGAATAACACATCTGCTTTTTGTTTCCGTATGGCGACAGGCTCCGGGCATCTTTCTAATCATGCCTACGGCAAAGCCATTGATATAAATCCTCAGCAGAATCCGTATGTATCTTATTCTACAGGTGAGCCTAAATGGGCACATTCTAATGCCGATCCTTATATTGACAGAACCACAGGTCTGCCTCATGTGATCACTCATGATGATTTGGCTTTTAAGCTGTTTAAGGAGAGAGGATTCCGGTGGGGCGGTGATTGGAATAATCCCAAAGATTATCAGCATTTTGATAAAAATTAACAGGAAAGGCGTGCGATGGAGTGCGCCTTTTTTAATTTTCACTTGTGACAGCGGTAACAGATAGACTGTCAAGAGATATTCCCTCATATATTGAGTATCATGAAAAAAGTGTTGTAAAATATACCCTGCTATATTAAAATATGACTACAGAGATGATTGGGGAGAGAGGGAGGTGGAAAGATTCGGGAGCACCATACTATTCGGAAAATATGAGCTGTGCCGGTTATTAGGCCGCGGGAGAAACGGGACCGTATACCTGGCAAAGCATAAAGAACTGGAGGAATACCGGGCGATCAAGCAGGTACCGAAAAGCTGCGTAGATTATGATCAGTTTCGCAAGGAAGCCTTGATATTAAAGGACATCCGGCATCCGGGGATACCAGTAGTGTATGATTTGGAAGAAGATGAAGATTTCTGTTATTTGATTGAGGAATTTTTGGAGGGAGATTCGCTGTACGCTCTTGTTTCAGACATAGGGCATTTTTCAACGGCAATGACGGTCCGGTATGGGATTCAGATTTGCCATCTGGTGAATATCTTGCATTCGGCAACTCCTACCCCTATTTTGTATCTGGATTTACAGCCTAAAAACCTGTTGGTGTGTAACGACACTGTCAAATTAGTGGATTTTGACCACGCGATTCATTTAGATGAGGCGGAATACCTGACAAAACGCTATGGAACAGTGGGGTGTGCGGCCCCCGAGCAATATACAGGAGCAGTTTTAGACAAACGGACGGATATCTATGCCATTGGTGCTGTCCTTTATTACATGCTGACGGGAGAATTTCCGGACAAGATGCCTGTATATCCAAGGGAACGCATGGATCGTCATTGGGCTAAGCTTATCCGCACTTGTCTTAAGGAGAATCCTGAAGAACGGTATGAATCGGCAGATCGACTGGCCAGAGAGCTGGAACAGATCCGGAAGCAGATGGAGAAAGTAGAAAAGGGTGTTTTTCGGGAAGACCCGGAATCATCTCTGACCATTGCCATAGCAGGCGCTTTTCCAGGCGCCGGGACAACCCATGTGGCAATCGGGTTTGCGGCCTGTCTTTGGCGGCACGGGTTGTCTGTGTTATATGAGGAGAAGAATGGTTCTGATGCGGTCAGACAGATGGCTGGCTGTGAAGGATGCAGCATGGATTCTTTTGGAATTTACCGGATTCATGGTCTGCCTATGCTTCCTCTTTATGGAGAAGCCGTAAAGCTGGAATCTCATCCCTACAGGGTGGTGATACAGGATTACGGAACACTTGGTGAAACATTTTCGCAGGAAATAGCAGATGGATATCTGCTGGTCTGTGGGAGCAAGCCCTGGCAGTGGAAAGGTGTCAGGGACGCTGTTCAATTCCCGGGAAATCCCCCGGGGATGGCGATTATCTACAATCAGTTCTGCGGGCAGCTTACAGACAGGCTGCCTGGCCCGGCAAAAGAAGCAGAGTGCTTTTTGATGCCAGATTGTCCCAATCCATTTACGTGTGCCAGAAGGGTACAAAAGGTATATGATGAGATATTTTTGTCACTTGTAAGCAAAAGAACAGGAGGTAAAATACGGGCGCTGTTAGAAATGGTAACGAGATTTTTTTCCGCAGGAAGATTTTAAGAAGAAAGGCTGCGAGGGAAAGCTCCTGGAGAACCCTGGGGATTACAGGGGCTGGCAGGGGAGTGGGTGTCACCCACCTGGCAGTTTGGACTGCTAACTACCTGTCTGGCGTATGCCGAGAGAAAACAGCAGTGCTGGAATGGAATGACCATGAAGATTTTGCGCAGATGGGGCGGTTTTGCACAGGCAGGCTGATCGAAAGGCAGCCATACAGGATTTTGGAAGTGGATTATTATGCAAAAGCAGGCGCCGGGGAACTGGCGGGCTGTATGAATGGCAATTACCGGTATATTATTATTGACTACGGAGAAATCACCGGACAAAGGTTTCTGGATTGTGCCCGGTGCGACTTGAAAGTAATCGTCGGCTCATTAAGTGAGTGGCAGGCAGAGGCATTTCTGAATACTGCAAAGAAAGAGGAAAAGCGGGATAAAAGCTGGAGATATGCCGCTGCATTTGGCAGTGAGGAAGCCAGAAAAAAGATGGAGAAACGCTTTCGGATTTCCGTTGGGAGGATTCCCGGTTCTAAGGATGTGTTTGCTGTCACCTACGCCGACATTGTTTTTTTTACAGAGCTTTTAAGAGATTGACCGGGCGGCGCAGGTACAGGGAATTTGTGTCACGGCTTATACCTTGTGAAAACACGGGGAAAAGGTTCTGCAGGAGCTAACCTGCAGATATGCCTCTTTAGTGCGCCCTGCCCGGGAGAACCAAAAAGGGGAGAGTCACATGAAACGACAATATCACTTATATGGAAAAAACCGGGAAGTGTTTCTAAGAGGTCTGCAGAGATACCGGGATCGGGGCGTTGCAATCTTGGTTGACGGAAGAGAGGCAGATGCCTCGGAATGGATCAAGATATTGGAAGTGCAGGCAGACGGAAGCTTCTACATGGGAGACTATATTATGGATGATTTTTCCGGTCCCAGTGAGGAGAAAGCCGGAAGGGAAGATAAGCATGCCAGGAAAAATAAAAAATGTAATGGAGAACAAAATCCGGAAGCAATGGTCTGCGAGGATAGGGGAATATATGAAACAGAAGAACCAGGCCAGGAGGAAAAGAAAGAGGTGAGGAAAGGGTCAGACGGTTCCGGAGAATACCATATGGGGATGTTAAAGGAAATACGGTTTGACAGGGTTTATAATAGGTGATTCAATAGGCAGACTGTTTAAGTCTGCAAAAAAGAGGGATGCCGCGGGAAATGCGGCAGGGAACGGCGTTGTTTTAGAGAGGATTCCAATTCAGCCGGGAATATAAATGGCGCGGGTGGGAATAAAGAATCCCCGCAGCAGGTTCATGGAGATTCGAGACCAGAGCTTGGGAAGGAAAACTTGATGGCTGCGGGGATTTTTTGCAGGATAAGGGTTTTGATCAAACTATGATTGACGGCTATGGAGGTACCAAGAGTATATTAGGGGGGATAAGGGAGGATTTAACAGGAAGGATAATGAAATTGTAAGAAAAGAAAATAAGGAGTTGTGGTATAATTAAGGAAGCACACTGAAGTGTGCGCAGGTCATCACCCTGGCGGGTGGTGA
>CAJUGD010000001.1:179696-321426 GCA_910586205.1 uncultured Lachnospiraceae bacterium
ATAATTAAGGAAGCACACTGAAGTGTGCGCAGGTCATCACCCTGGCGGGTGGTGATTGGTTTTTAAACATTTGAACAGGCAGGGAGGATGCAGGTATGAAACGGTTCCTGGTTTCAGTCATAACATTTATAGCCGTATTTTTCTTTTTAGGAGCTGGAGGGATGGCCTTTTTTGTATACAAAAAATATACGCCTTCCAATAAGCTGGCGGATCAGAATGAATGGTTTGGGGCAGTGGGGGACCGTGTTGCGATTTTGCTGGATAATCAGCTGGAGGAGGATTATAAGGCGCGCTTTATTGACGGGGAAGTGTATCTGCCAATTGATTGGGTCAATGATATTCTGAATGAAAAATTTTATTGGGATAGTACAGAGAAGATCCTGGTCTATACATTGCCAAAGGAGATTATATATGCGGATGTGTCGGTTAAGGGAAGCGGAGGCAAGTCCTTGGTGGTGGAGCAGGATGGTAAGGTATGGCTTTTGGCCGGGCTTGTGTTAAATTATACAGATGTGCGGATGGAACGTTTCACGGATGGGGATGTGAAGCGGATTTTTGTGGATACAGGCTGGGATTCTGTGCCCATGGCAGAGGCAAAAAAAGCAGGAAAGCTTCGGGTTAAGGGCGGCATAAAAAGTGATATTCTCACAGACATAGAAGAAAAGGAAAGCCTGCAGATCTTAGAGACCATGGAGAATTGGACAAAGGTCCGTACAGACAGCGGATATATCGGATATATTCAGAACAAGATGATTGAGCAGAAGCCGGATCGTCATTATGTCAGCAATTATCAGGCGCCGGAATATACCAGTATTTCTCTGGGAGAGCCGGTGTGTCTGGTGTGGCATCAGGTCTTTTCCCAGGAGGCCAATAACTCTTTAGAGCAGATGCTGGCTCAGGTAAAAGGGGTGAATGTCATTGCGCCTACATGGTTTATGCTGACAGATAACGAGGGGAACTATGAATGCTTAGCAGATCAAAGCTATGTGAAAAAGGCTCATAATATGGGTCTTCAGGTATGGGGAGTGGTGGACAACTTTAATAAAGGGGATAATGTAAAGTCTGAGATTTTGTTTTCACGGACTACCGTGCGTCAGAAGCTGATTGATTCTCTTATGAAGGATGTAAAGTCTTATGGGCTGGACGGAATCAATCTGGATATTGAGAGTATTAAGGAAGAAGCAGGGCCTCATTATGTTCAGTTTATCCGAGAGTTGTCCGTAAGCTGTCGGAAGGAGGGTATCATACTTTCTGTGGATAACACGGTTCCTGCCGGATATTCTGCTTTTTATAACCGGGAGGAGCAGGGAAGAGTAGCGGATTATGTGATTATTATGGCATATGACGAGCATTACGCAGGGGGAGAGGCTGGTTCTGTAGCATCCTTAGGATATGTGAGAAAGGGTATTGAGGATACACTGAAAATGATTCCAAAAGAGAAATTTATCAATGCTATTCCTTTCTATACACGAGTGTGGAAAGAGGAGGATGGGAAAGTTACGGCTACTTCCATGGGGATTGCTGCTGCCAAGAAATGGGTGGAGGAAAAAGGCATTCAACTGGAGTGGGATGAGGAGCTGGGGCAGTATTATGGAGAGCTTTGGGAAGGCAATGTCCGCTATCAGATTTGGATGGAGGAGGAGGAGTCCATCAGCAGAAAGATGGATCTGATTTGGGAGAACCATTTAGCGGGTGTGGCTTGCTGGAAACTGGGGTTTGAAACACAAGAGCTGTGGGATATTGTGAAACCAAAGGAAACAGCTTATTGAATTGCAGGGATAAAAGTAATGCTGCATCAGTTAAAAGCAGGAGTGTGGGAGGAAAATGGAAAAAACAGAAAAAAGCTAGTGGTAAGATGGCTTTTGGCAGCGGCAGTAATGGCCGCAGTCTGTTCCTGTTCCAAAAAGACGGATACTTTGCCGGAGACTCAAGAGACAGAGGCTTCATCAGAAAGCACTGCGCCGGAAACATCTGCAGAGGAATCTGCTTCAGAGAGTTTTGATATATCAGAGCCAGAGCTCATAGAATCATTTCCTGAAGCTGAATCAGAAGAAACCACAGAGGCAAAAGAACCAGAGTATGAATGGGAAGGACGCGCTGTTATTGGTACGGATATTCATTACTTGTCAAGGGAACTGACAGACGGCGGGAGCGTATTTCAGCATATGGTGGAGCATGGGGACGGCAAAGTAGTTACTTACATTGAACAGATTACAGATGCCTTTTTAGAGGAGGTAATCCGGCAGAGGCCAGACGTGCTGATCTTAAGCGGAGATCTGACTCTGGACGGAGAAAAAAAGAGCCATGAGGAATTGGCGGAGAAGCTGTATGCTGTAGAAGACGCAGGGATTCCTGTGGTGGTGGTCCCGGGAAATCATGACATTAACAACCGCCATGCAGCTCAATATAAGGGTGAGGAGCGTTTCCCGGCAGAGTTTACCACGCCGGAGGAATTTCGGGATATTTATTGGGATTTTGGATATGGAGAGGCAGTCAGTGAGGACCTTACAAGCCTTAGCTATGTATATGAGTTGGATGAGCATAATTGGCTGCTGATGCTGGATACTTGCCAATACCAGCAGAAAGCTCTGGTGGGAGGGGCAATATCAACAGAGACCTATGGATGGATTGAGGAACAGTTGGAGGATGCGTGGGACAATGACAAGAATGTGATACCAGTAGCTCACCATAATCTGCTGGATGAAAGTGAGATTTATGTAGATAACTGTACGATTGAGCATGGGGAACAGTTGGTGTATATTCTGGAGGATTGGGATGTGCCGTTTTTTTTGAGCGGACATTTACATGTACAGCATACAAAGCGCTCAGAGGACAATCGAGGGGTGTGGGAAATGGTTACCAGTTCTTTGGCGACGCCTGCCTGCCAGTATGGGAATCTGATTTTTCGCAGTGACGGAAGCTTCTCTTATTGGACCAGGGCAGTGGATGTAGAAAAGTGGGCCAGGAACCATGAGAGGACAGAGGAAGATTTGCTGAATTTTAATGAGTTTAAAGAGCCTTTTCTGCGGAGGGTATTTTATAACCAGTCTTTTGATTCGCTTCAGACCATTAGTGGCCTTACTATAAAACAGATAGATCGGATGTCCCTCTTATATTCTGAATTAAACTATCATTATTATCAGGGAACCGCATATAAGATTCGGGATAAGGTGCAGAAGAACCCGGATTACCAGTTGTGGCTGGGAGATGGATCCTTTACGGTGCTGACAGATTATGTACAGTATATTATCAGCGATGCACAGCAGGATTATAACCGTGTGGAGGGGGATTAGAGGAAGATTAAGAATGGAAAATTGCCGGTTCTTTTTTGAAAGAATGATTGATATATTGAAATGGAACTAATATGATGGGTGGATAAGGGATGAACGAACGGAAACCGGAGATGGTGATGGGGGCTTTGCTGCTGGTGTTTGTTTTTTTGATATCCAGACATGCAGGGATAATGGCAGCGGGCCAGAAGGTGACGGCAGAAAATGCCAGGTATGTGGTGGTGATTGACAGTGGTCATGGAGGGACTTTTCACAGACCAAAAAAATGATTCCGACCTAGGGAAAAAATTGGGCGTTACCGGAATTGCTTATTTCTCGTATGGAAATTGGAAATAGGACTGTGACAGAACAAATGATTCTTGCTGAGAATGATATAATGAACAATGATGACTTTTGGAAATTGAAAGGAGTAAAATGCTGGAAATATTAGAATTACAAAAATTATGTATCCCAGAAAATATTGAAATCACTTTACATGCTGCAAAACGCTTAGAGCAAAGGAATATATCTATCAATGATGTTATATCCTGTATTTTAACCGGAGAAATTATAGAACAATATCCAACAGATTATCCTTATCCAAGTTGTCTTGTTTTAGGAATCTCATTAAAAAATACTATTCTGCATGTTGTCATAGGAACTGATTTGAATACTCTTTGGATTATAACTGCATATTATCCTGATAGAAATAAATGGACATCCGATTTCAAAACTAGAAAGGAGATTTAATTATGGTTTGCTTTACATGTAAAGGCGATGTAAAAAAATCGACCACTACCTATATGACAGAAATTGACAGTTGTTATATCATCATTAAAAATGTACCTTGTACAAAATGCAGTCAATGCGGAGAAGAATATTTAAATGGTCGTACCATGCAAAAGATCGAAACAATTATTGCTAAAATGAAAAATATGCTAACCGAATTAGCCATTATTGATTTTACCAAAGCAGCATAAATACAAAATCACATAATTGTAGGAGATGAATGAAAGCAGCACAGAGTTTCCATATCCGCGAAGATACACGCCACACCATCTACACAGATAAGATGGAATTTCATATATTAGGACTTCCCCAACTTCTGAAGGAGTTAAGAGAAGACAGTAACGATATAGAATTATGGGGAAAATATATCCGTGCGGAACGATTAATTCCATATGTATATAATTCAGAGGAATATAAAATGATTGCTTACGACTTGCTAAGTATGTTTCGGGCGATGTCGTTTTCTGAACCATATACTTGTACAACCACTTCACAGATCTGTTTATCCATTCAGGCGTTTGAAAGGCAATACCTATAAAAGTTGTTCCATAAGATTTTTTCTAAGACGTGGCATGCAAAATATCTTTTTCGTTGGGGGTATTTTGCATGTCTGCAGTTTTAGGATCTGTATCATATTCAATCAGTTCTGAGAATACGTTGTTAGAAAGCGCAGCGGACTTGTCAGATATGAAAAATCAGATTGAGGTTAAAAATCAAAAGGTCAATACATGGACAATTGTCCGTAACTATCAATCGAAGTTTTCTTGTGCAGAGGTTATTGAGCGATTGATTAAAATCCATAGTGTTACCAAGGAGGGGGAATAGAGATGGAAACGAAAGCTAAGAGGTTTCATATCCATAATTCTTTGTATCCTGACAAATGGAGTACAGGTATTTATGTCAGACTTTCCGATGAAGACAGAGACAAGAAAAGAAAAACAGATTTAAGCCAGAGTATTCAAAATCAGACAGATTATTGCAGAGCTTATATTGACTTCCTGAATGGTCAGACGGAGGAAGAGTTTATCCTTGAGGAATATAAAGTTTATTGTGATGATGACCGCACAGGAATGAATTTTAACCGAAGTGGTTTTCAGGAGATGATGCGTGATGTCCAGGCAAATTTCATCGATTGTATTGTTGTAAAAAATTTATCACGTTTGGGGCGTTATGATACAGAGATGCAGAAGTATCTGGAAAAGGAGTTTGAGCAAAATGGCAGAGAAGTACGCCTGATAGCCATTGGCGATAATTATGACAGCTTATACAAAGAACCAAGTATTGCAGATAGATTCCAGTTATTGATTAACCGGGAGTACTCTGAGCAGCAACATAGGAATGTTTGTATTGGTATGCATTCTATGCAGCGAAAAGGACTGTTTGTGGGGGCATTTGCCCCCTATGGTTATCAGAAAGACCCTGAAAATAAACACCATCTTATTGTTGATACTACGGCTGCTCTTGTGGTAGAGCGGATTTATGAGGAGTATCTTCAAGGTATTTCTCCAAAGGAAATCGCGGCGGGGCTGACCAGAGATGGAATCGTGAATCCAGCGGTCTATAAGCGGCTTCATGGGTCAAATTTCAGGTGCAGTAAAAAAATTTCTGATGAAGAAGTCCATTGGCGCGGTGATGGGGTGAAAAAGATTCTAATGGATGAAACCTACACGGGAACACTAATACAGCATAAGCAGGTGCAGAAAAAATTAACCGATGACAGGCCGACACAAGTTGCTAAAGAACAGTGGATTCGCTGTGAAGGTACACATGAAGCGATAATCTCCAGGGAGCGATGGAAGATTACTCAGTCCATGATGAAAACCATTAAGCGGGATAGTACAAAAGAGGATGAGGTGACTATTTTTAAGGGGATTTTGAAGTGCGGAGACTGCTGCCATGCTATGCGGAAAAGACGGGACTCTTATACACAGCTTAAAACCGGCGAAACGGCGAAGTACTTATATTATAACTGTGCGACTTTCCGTGATTACAGCCAGCATAAGAAGAATCTTGGAGAGAATGCTCCAAAGTGTACAAGCCATTATGTGTCAGATAAACTGCTTCGTAAGATTGTCATTGACGATTTGAATAAAATCATCCGTCAGGTAGAAAACTTAAGAGAACTGGCAGAGAAACATCAACGAACACCACAGGCAGAGTTCCCTGGGGTTCAGCGTGAGATCGAGAACAAAAACAGGAGAATCCATCAGTACAGAGAGCGTTTACAAAGTGCCAGGAATTTGCTGTATGACGGAACAATCAGTAAAGAGGAGTACGCCAGTGATAAGACAGCAATTCAGGCAGATATTGACCGTTTAAATAATGAAATCAAGCTGCTGCAAAAGTCCATTTCCAAGGTCAGCGATGTGCTTTCTAACCCGTGGGTAGAGAGGCTCCTGGAGAATGGTGAGATTACAGAACTTGATCGTATTACAGTAGTGGAGTTTATTGATAAGATTTATGTGTATGAAGATAAGCATATTGAAATTGTCTATAAGTTCAGCGGAGAGTTTGACGGGTTGTTTATCAAGTCTGTTTAAGCGTGTCGGTAAGATTTTAGATGACTTGCAATATACCAGGCAGAATGTTATACTTATATGAAAAGGGGAGTCATTTAGAAATGACCCAAATGAAAGAACGTGTCGTGAATATTGTTCAGAGGCTTCCAGACGATAAGACCATTTCGCAGCTTGCTTACCAGGATCTGCAAAAATACAGAAAAGAGGGAGTGCAGGAAATAAACGATAAAGAGGAACTTGCACAGGCATTGGAGGAAGAATTTGATGAGTTAAGAAAGGAGTGTGGGATAGCCATGCCAGAAATGCGCGAAAAGAATGGGATTATTTATTTCGACAAACCTTATAAGACCACATTAGTGTCCTGGGTATTAGAACATGAGTTATGCGACAGCTTGGTTTTAGATAAAGAGGAGTTAATTGATGGTGGCTGTGACGAGTGGATCTATGTCCGTTGCTACGCCAGGAGCAGGGAATATAATAACCGCTTATATTCTGATGTATATTTGTCAGAACTAAAAAACGAGGGATTGAGAGTGCTGTATGGCTCTGGATGTCAGCAGGAGGTAGCTTATATTGATTAGAGCATTGTACAGCGAAAGCAGACGTTCATTTTCTGTAAATGTCGCATTGACAGCAAATAAAGAATATAAGCTGTTTCGTCAGCACATTGTATTCAAGTTCGATACGGGAGCAGCGGCTACCGTGTTGTCTTTAGGGGCACTGTTGAATACGCAGACCATCGAATTGTGCAGAGGGGCAAATATAAAATTTGGTAGTACAGATTCAGTAAAACTAAATTCTGCTTTTGGTCATCATACAGATGGATATAAAGCCTGTATTAAGGGTGTCAGAGTTGCCGGAACCTTTTTTGAAAATTTTTACTTTTACTTTCTTCCTAATGTACTGGAATTTACGGCATTGCTTGGAGATGATGTCATTTCATGCTGCAGTTTTACCCATGAGCCTTTAGGACATATTCTTTGTGATATTAATATGGAATGTTATCAAAAAAGGCATGAGGATTTTGAAGGCGCGATTGACGCAACTAAGCTGTTTACAGATGAACTGAAGCTTTATCGGTGAACGATTTACATGGCAGCGTCTTAAGGGGGCGTAGGGATTTACCGGGCGTGTTCCTGGTATGGCTGCTCCATCCCTATCCTTTTTGGTCTGTCACTGCCTCCCGGTCATGGAGGAAATGATCCCGGAAAAGTGGGAGTGGACGGAAGCCTGGAGAAAGACATCAATTTAGAGATCGCAAAAAAGCTAAAGGCATATCTGGAGGCATCAGATGTGGAAGTGGTTATGACCCGTGAGGAGGATAAAGGGCTTTATGGGGAAAAGGACAGCCATAAAAAGGCAGCAGATATGAAAAAGCGCTGTGAAGTGATCAATGAGGCAAAGCCGAATCTGGTGGTCAGTATTCATCAGAACAGTTATCATGAGGAAGGGATTTCCGGGGGACAGGTATTCTATTATAAGGATTCAGAGAATGGGAAAAGGCTGGCAGAGATCATCCAGAAGCGGTTTGATTTTGTGCTGGGAGATAAGAACAAACGCTTGGCTAAGCCGAATGGAAACTATTATCTTCTTTTACATGTAAAGCAGCCCATCGTGATTGTGGAGTGTGGGTTTTTGTCTAATTGGAAGGAGGCAAAGGCGCTGAATACAGAGGAATACCAAGAGCGGATGGCTTGGACGATCCATATGGGGATCATGGAGTATTTGAATGGAGAATAACAGATGAAACACGTGCAGAATAGAGAAGACAGGGAAAAACCGCCGTGGGCATTGGACGGCGGTTTTTTAATTAGTTTTCTTTTTCGTAAGCTTTTAGAGCCTGGGCAAGCTGATCCGGACAGGAGGTAGGGCGGAAACCGCAGCGAATGCCTTCTAAGCGCTGGATGGCTTCGCTGACATCCATTCCTTCTACCAGGCGGGCAATACCTTGTGTGTTGCCAGAGCAGCCTCCCATGTATTTGACATTAGTAAGTTTATGGTCATTGATATCAAAATGAATTTCCTGTGAGCAGACGTTACGAGTTTTATAAACCATGGTTGAGAATCCTCCGTAAATTAAATGAATTTAAAGCTTGGTCAGTGTGCTTCCTATTATATCTGAGGGGAAAGGGGATTGTCAAGAGCCTTATCTGTGGTATACTGTAAGGGTAGAAAAATTATGTTACTGTTCACGGGCGGGGAAAACTGGACACCTGATGCTTCTTGTACGGCAGAGCCGGGCAAGAAGATGCCCCCTGAACCGTAACTAAAAGTTTGTTTGGGAATAGATACGAGACTTAAGAAGGAGGATTGCAAGATGTTAGGTATTATCGGAGCAATGGCAGAGGAAGTGGAGCAGTTAAAAAGGGAAATGGAGTCCCCTGTGATCACTGCCATAGCCGGAATGGATTTTTATAAGGGGAAGATTGGCGGTAAGGATGTGGTGGTAGTGCGCTCTGGTGTGGGGAAAGTGAATGGAGCGGTGTGTGTACAGATTCTGGCAGACCAGTTTAAAGTGGACGGAATTGTGAATACGGGAATTGCAGGTTCTTTAAAGACAGAAATCAACATCGGAGATTTGGTGCTGGCTACAGATGCAGTGCAGCATGATGTGGATGCCACACAGTTTTCTTATCCTGTGGGACAGATTCCCCAGATGAGTGAGTTTTCATTTAAAGCAGATGAGCAGCTGCGGAAGATGGCAGCCCGGTGCTGCAGACAGGTAAACCCGGATATTGAGGTTCATGAGGGCAGAATACTTACGGGAGATCAGTTTGTCTCCTCAAAGGAGAAAAAAGCATGGCTGACAGAGACTTTTGGCGGGGCATGTGCAGAGATGGAAGGGGCGGCCATTGCTCAGGCAGCATATCTTAACAAGATCCCCTTTTTGATTGTGAGGGCCATCTCAGATAAGGCAGATGACAGTGCTCAAATGGATTATGAAGAATTTGAACGGTTGGCGATTGTTCACAGTGTAAATCTTACCAGAGCGCTGGTTGAGGAATTTTAGGCATCTCGAAGCCGAAAACAGGCCGTCTGGGCAGGTTAAGAATCCAGCATGAACTTCACAATCAGATTTCATCGATATTTGACGAACGATTCTAGGCTCCCTGAACTTTCCAAAACAGACTGGGGCGGCTATAATGATAGCTGTCCGAAGAAATCGGGAAAGAAAGGGGAGCTGTTTTTATGTTGGAATTTTTAGAAACAGGACAAGCATTGTACGTGCTGGCAGGGATTTGCCTTTTGGGTATATTAACCAGGGTAATGACCAGAAACCTATACAAAAGACTGATCAAAGAGAGCGCCAACATGGCGACTACTAAAAATAAGAGTCTCAGAGAGCTAAAGCAGAGAACAGAGAATACATATCGAATCAATCAGGGGCTGAGAGACTGCGGCGCATGGCTGGATCATCAGCTTTGCGAGCTGAAGTTTCGGGGCATGACCCTTGCCGGATGGGCAAATGTGTCCATGCAGTTGACCTGGCTGTGTTTGCTGGCAGGCGGAACAGGAGCGTTTTTTTCTTATTGGTATCGGTTAGATACGGTTTATGTAGTGATGTACGGAGGCGGGGCAGTGCTCATGGCTATGCTGACCATGCTGTTTGATAATGGGACGGCAGACGGAAAAAGGGACCTTTTGGCAGCCTCGCTGGAGGATTATTTGGAAAATGTGCTCTGCCCGCGCCTGGCGCGGAATGTACAGGAAGACAGCGCCTGGGGGGACAGCGGCAAAGAGGCGGCAAGGGCAAAGGTCAGGAGCTTTTCCCGGCTGGCTGAGCGGGGAAAACAGCCGGAACGCAAGAAGGATACAACAGGGAAGCTGGAAACGGCAGAGCCGGATGAGGAGAATGGAAAGAGGGCCGGGGAACGTACCGGGTTAGGAGAGCAGATCGTCTCAGTGGAACAGGTCAGGCAGGCGGAACGGGCAGGTGCGGGAGAGCCGGGAGCAGGCCATGGGAGCGGGAGAAATGGAAAACGGTCAGGCAGAAATGGCAGAAGGGAAGCAGCAGCTACTGTCCTGGAGGAAGCTGAAGAAGAACAGGGAAGTGTCCGGAATGTGGATTATCTGAAGCGGAGCTTAGAGCAGATTGCAGCCAGCCGGGAAAAGGCAAAGGATGGAGATGAGAGCTGGCTGAAGGAGTTAGGACCAGATGAGGTTCAGATCATTGGGGATATTTTAAAGGAATATCTGGTTTGACGGAATCCGATGCTGCAGTTATATAGAATGGATGATGATATGATGAACTGTGCTGCTGCACAGGCAGGTCATGAAATTTTTGGTGAAAATTGGTGACATATGGATATAATGTGATTTTTTTATCGCATTTTTATATAGATTGTGATATAATTTGAAAATATATCACACACGAAAAGGAGAGGGAAACATGAAAAAGACAGTAACATTTGATTATTCCAAGGCGGCTGGTTTTGTGTCTGAAGAAGAATTAAAGAATTTTAAGAGCACGGTTATGGGTGCAAAGGAAACGCTTCTTAGCAAAAACGGGGCCGGCAATGATTTTCTGGGATGGATCGATCTGCCTGTGGATTATGATAAGGAAGAATTTGATCGTATTAAGAAAGCGGCGAAGAAGATTCAGGGAGATTCAGATGTGCTGCTTGTGATCGGGATCGGCGGTTCTTATCTGGGCGCTCGTGCAGCCATTGAGTTTAAAAGCCATAGCTTTTATAATGGGCTGAGCAAAGAAAAGAGGAATGCACCGGAGATTTATTTTGTGGGAAACAGCATCAGCAGCAAATATATTGCAGATCTGAAAGATATGCTGGAAGGGAAGGATTTTTCCATCAATATTATCTCCAAGTCCGGAACTACCACAGAGCCGGCTATCGCTTTTCGGGTGTTTAAGGAGATGCTGATTGCAAAGTATGGGAAGGAAGAAGCCAATAAGAGAATTTATGCCACCACAGATAAAGCCAGAGGTGCGCTTAAGAGTCTGGCAAACGAGGAGGGGTATGAGTCCTTTGTGGTGCCGGATGATGTAGGAGGACGTTTCTCCGTGCTGACGGCTGTTGGGCTGCTGCCTATTGCGGCTGCGGGCATGGATATTGATAAGCTGATGGAGGGAGCTGCTTCCGGCCGGAAAAAGGCTTTGGAGGATCCCTATGAGAGTAATGATGCTCTTTTGTATGCAGCGGTTCGGAATATTCTGCACAGAAAGGGCAAAGCAGTGGAGATTGTGGCCAACTATGAACCCAGCATGCACTATGTGTCAGAGTGGTGGAAGCAGCTTTATGGTGAGAGCGAAGGCAAGGATCAGAGAGGCATTCTGCCGGCCGCAGTAGATCTGACCACGGATCTTCATTCCATGGGACAGTTTATTCAGGACGGAGCGCGGATTATGTTTGAGACGGTGCTGAATCTTGAGGAATCCCAGGCTGAGATTCTTTTAAACAAAGAAGACGTGGATACAGACGGCATGAACTATCTGGCTGGAAAGAGTGTGGATTTTGTCAATAAGAGCGCGATGAACGGCACCATTCTGGCTCATACAGACGGCAATGTGCCGAATCTGATGGTAAAGATTCCTGAGCAGAATGAGTTTTATTTGGGCGAGCTGTTTTACTTCTTTGAATTTGCCTGCGGTATCAGCGGATATATTCTGGGCGTGAATCCGTTTAACCAGCCAGGTGTGGAGAGCTATAAGAAGAACATGTTCGCACTTCTTGGAAAGCCGGGCTATGAGGCACAGAGGGAGGAGCTGTTAAAGAGGCTGTAAAACAATCAGGAAGCATGATCATGGGAGATGGATAGAGGCTGCAGGAGAATAAGAGGATAGATTGATTAGAAAGCTGTCAGAGGGCGGATATTCCGGGAACGGAGTATCCGCCCTCTGCTGATTTACTCCTCAATCACCTGAAGCTCTAAAAAGTCAAATGGGATCTGTTCAATAAAGCTATCCTGGGTAAAACGAGTCTTGGATACCCGTTTAAACTCTGAGATGTTGGAATCCAGCCAGATAGGTTTGCTTAAATCAAATTCATAACAGATATCATCCAAAGACTGAAAAACCATGTCTGTGCGGGACAGGCTGTAATCAGAGATGCAGATAACCGTGTCTTGGAGCATATGGTGATCCTTCCAGATTTTACCCCACATACGAAACATATTCAATCCTCCATTTTGGTGAAAAATATACGCAGATACGGAAATCGTTTATAAGGAGTATAAATGATTTCAGAAGCGATGTAAAGTAGAATTGTTTTCATGGAAACTCTTGTCGGTAAAGGTATTCTGTAGTAAACTAAAGGTAAGAATAAATTATTGGCATTAAAGGAATCTTGCAAAGGAGGACCAGCAATGGCACAGACCATAGAGGAATGCCTGGCATTTCTGAATGGGGCAAGGGATGCTCTTGACGAGCTTTCTTTGCTTGCAGAGCAGGAGGAGCGGTTAAGCCAGGAGGAAGAACGGCTGGAGAAAAGCCTGGAGACAGAGAGAAAGCTGATGGCAGATACTATCCAGCAGACGGTAAAGAAGCGGAGAGACGAGATCGGGACTGCCTATGAAAAAGAGATCAGCAGGGCTCAGGAACAGCTAAAGAGGGTTCGCGGAAAACGGGAAAAAGCAAAGAATGAGGGGATTAAGGAGCGGATTGCCAATGAGACGGCGGCATTCCGGGAGGAGATACGTGATCTGAAGCTGCAGCTTAAGACTTTGATGAAGCGGAATCATGTGCCGGGGTATTGCCAGAGTGATCTGTACTATACATTGTATTTTCCGTGCCATGTAAAGGAATATCTGACGGTTTTGGTGTTTGTGCTGCTTTTTTTCCTTGTGATTCCCTGGGGGATTTACCAGTTTGTGCCAGAGCGAAGACCCCTCTGGCTGGTAGTGATCTATCTGGTTGATATTCTGCTGGTGGGCGGCGGGTATATGGCTGTGGGAAATAAGACAAAGCTGCTGCACATGGAGGTATTGCGGGACGGGCGGAAAATCCAGGACCAAATTCTGGCCAACAAGAAAAAGATTCGAAAGACCACGGCAGGCGTCCGTAAGGACAGGAATGAGTCTTTGTATAACCTGGACAAATTTGATGACGAGATTGCGCGGCTGCAGCAGGAACTGAGCGATGTGGCGGCCAAACAAAAAGAGGCATTGAATACATTTGAGACTGTCACAAAGAATATTCTTACGGATGAGATTGAGCATAATCATAAAGCAAAGCTGGATCAGGCAGAGGCAGAGTATCAAAGGGTGGTTCAAGAGCTTCGGACAGTCAGGCAGCAGCGAAAGGAGAAGATGCTTTCTGCTACAAGTCAGTATGGCACCTATTTGGGAAAGGAGTTTATGGATTCTCAAAAGGTTATGGAGCTGTGTGACATTGTGAAGGATAAGAAGGCGTCCAATGTAAGTGAGGCGATTTCGGTATATAAGAGCCAGGTATAAAATCTCTGATATGTGCTTATAATAGGAATAACAAAATAAGTACAGGCAGGGAAGTATGAGGACAGATTGGCGCAAAAAGTGGAAGTTAAGCAGAAAAATCTATTACTTTGATTCAGGCAGAGGTTTTGAGACAGAAGAATTTGCCTGGAGACTTCATGGAATGATCTGTGATATCATGGAGGAAAAGAAAAAGAATGGGGTACTGGTTCTGTGCATCGGCACAGATCGTTCCACGGGAGACAGTCTGGGACCTTTAACCGGATATAAGCTTAAGGAGCAGCAGGTGCACAGGATTCAGATTATAGGAACCTTGGAACGGCCGGTTCATGCCATGAATTTAGAACAATCCATGGCCATGATCCGGCTTCGGTATCCGGATCATGTGATTATAGCAGTGGATGCCTCCGTGGGAAGTCAGGACCATGTGGGATGTATTACATTAGGAAAAGGTGCTTTGCGGCCGGGATTGGGGGTGTGTAAGGATCTGCAGGCAGTGGGGGACATTTTTATCACGGGTATTGTAGGCGGTTATGGGAATTATGATCCGCTGATGCTGCAGAGTGTGCGTCTGTCTGTGGTAATGAGAATGGCAGATTATATCTGCGAAAGCGTATTTCTTGTCGAACAATTTTTAGAGAGAGCAGCTTTGGTTTGACAAAATCAGCATCCTGAGTGTGTTATGATTTATCCGTATATTGTGGAAAAATTATAACAGCGGGGTGAAAGTATGGGAGAAATATATGCTCCGTATCCAAAGCTGCCGAAAAATATCCGGCAGATCGGAGAGCGGGATTCGAATGTAAAATTATATGTTGAAGATTATGTCAATACATATCTGAAACGTCTGTATCCGGTCGGAGGACAAGATCTGCGGGTCGGCCTTTTGTTGGGAGAGTCCAGAAACCAGGAAGGGATGCCGTATCTTTTTGCCGATGGGGCGCTGGAAATGGATCAGGTGGTCCAGGGCGGAGAAAAGATAGAGTTTACAGAAGAAGCATGGAGCCGGGCCTACCATTCTATAGAGCAGATGTTCCCTAAAAGGACAGTGCTGGGATGGTTCATTTGCAGCGGGCCGGATCGGACGTTAAGTCCATTGAATTATTGGAAGCAGCATGGCAGGTATTTTCCGGAAAAAAATCAACTTATGTATTTAAGCTGCGGCTTAGAGGGTGAGGAAGCCGTCTATGTGGCGTCTGAGGATGGTTTCTATAAGCTTCGGGGTTATTCCATCTACTATGAAAGAAACCAGATGATGCAGGATTATATGGTATCCAGGAAGGACGCTCACCGGGTAGAGACGGGAAATAAAGACACAATAATCCAGGATTTCAGACAGAAAATGGAGGATAACCAGGAGGAGGCGAAAAGGCGCAGCTCCACCTTAGGAAGCCTGAAGATGGCCTGCGGAGTATTGTCTGTACTGGTTCTTGCCAGCGGTGTTACCTTGTTTAATAATTATCATAGAATGAAGGAAATGGAATCAGTAATAGCGTCTGCGCTGCCAGAGGGAATGAACGAGAAGTGGTCGGATTTACTTGGAAAGGAAGATTCGGCAAAAGGCGGGGAGGAGCTGATGTTTGAAGATGTTCCGGGGGAAGTGTACCCTGCAGAGGATGGGATTATGATTGAGCCGGAAAGCTTTCCAAGTGCTGCCGTGCAGAATGGGGAAAGCAGTTTTAGCGGGACAGGCTCTTACGAGATGTCAGAAAGTGCAGTGGAACAGACAAATCAGGCTTTAGAAAATAATCCTGGCATGGAAAAAACCGGGCAGACAGTTGGTGACAAGTCAGCAGACCAGATGATATCATCCGGAGAAACAAAGGGGACAGGCCAGACGGAGCAGCTTGAAGAAGGGGCCTTTGGAGGAACCGGGGCTGTCGGGGAGACAGTATTGTCAGGGGAAACCGAGACCGTAAGTGAGTCGGAACAGCCAGATAAAATGGAACAGGGCCAGGAGACCAAAGCAGAGCCCGTTCAAGTGCCTTCGGATGCCATTGTTCATGTTGTTCGTGACGGAGATACCCTTTATGGAATATGTCTGGAATACTATCACAGTGTGAATAATCTTCCCCAGATCTGCCAGTGGAATCAGCTCACAGATGAAAACCGTCTTACTGCCGGCCAGGAGCTGTACCTTCCGCCGGTTAAATAAAAAACAAGTTGACTGAATTATTAGGAAGGATGTATACTAAAATTCTGGCACATCACCGTTTACAGTATCATTTTCAGGAGATAACAGGAGATAAGGCCATGAGCGATATGAGTTCCATGAGCAGAGAGCGAAAGAAGCAGAAACTTCGCAGCCAGATGATTACACCAGGAAAGGATCATGCATCTTCAGGGAACTGGATGGAGGGGGAAGAAGCCGGCAGAGTCCGGAGAAAATCTGGCAGAAGGCATCTGGCATCCGGACTTTTGATTTTGATTTTGCTTCTGACGGGAGCCGGAACCTGGTTTTATTATCAGCGGTTTCACCGGTATACCAGCTATGAGACGATCCGCCAAGTTCCGCTTAATGAGGGGAGCCTGGTCGGGTATGAGAATTTTGGCAGCAATGTATTAAAGTATACTCGTGACGGGGCATCTTATATTGATGATCATGGGGAAAATGTATGGACAGAAAGTTATGAGATGAAGATGCCCATTGTGTCTGTTAACGGCGATTTTGCGGCGATAGCAGATCAGCAGGGAAATACGCTGATTATCTGCGGGCCTGACGGCAAAGTGGGGCAGGCAACCACGGTTCTTCCCATTACCAGAGTGGCAGTATCCGGTCTTGGCATGGCGGCAGTGGTTTTGGAGGATTCGACTTCCAGCTATATTTATTTTTTCAGGAAAGACGGCGTTCAGCTCCAGCTAAAGATCCGAACAAATATGGAAGGAGATGGTTATCCCCTGGACCTTTGCCTGTCACGGAACGGGACACAGATGATGTGCTCCTTTGTCCGTCTGGCAGGCGGGGAGGCTAAGACCCGGGTAGTATTTTATGATTTTTCTGAGATTGGGAAAAATGTTCCCACAAGGGTTGTGGGAGGGTTTGACGATGTTTTTGACAAGGCTGTTGTGCCCAGAACAGTGTATTTAAAAGATCCTTATTCCTGCGCATTTGGAAGCAATGGTCCTGTGTTTTTTTCCTCTAAAAACCTGGCAAAGCCTCAGCTTATTGAGGCTGTTTCCGCAGAAGAAAATACCATATCCGGAATCTGTTATTCCGATGAATATGTAGGGATAATAACGTGGAATAATACAGGAGAGGGAGAGAAACGTCTTCAGGTATACCGGGCAGACGGAAGTATGGTATTTGACAAAGAATTTACCTATGATTATGTTCACGCAGATATTGACGGGGAACTGATCTTTCTGTATAATGATAACTCGTGCAAGGTTTTTAATATGGCAGGAGTAGAGAAGCTGGATACTGTTTTTGATTTTGCAGTTACCAAGATCCGCAGGGGGCGTATGCCCAATACCTTGTTGGTTATGGGGCCTCAGGAAATGCGGGAGATTAAACTGAAGTAACATTTGGCTGGATTTACATACAGAATACAGGAGGATACTAATGAGCCAGTTAGACAAGATGTCAGTGAATGCGATTCGTGTTTTATCGGCAGACGCCATCCAAAGAGCTAATTCCGGTCATCCGGGAATGCCGTTAGGCTGTGCACCTTTGGCTTATGAGCTGTGGATGAACCATTTAAGCCACAATCCGGCAGACCCGGATTGGGAAAACAGAGACCGTTTCGTGTTATCCGGCGGTCATGCGTCCATGCTGCTTTATTCGTTGCTGCATTTGTTTGGTTATGGCGGATTGTCAAAGAAAGATCTTATGGAGTTCAGGCAGCTTGGGTCTAAGACACCCGGGCATCCGGAATATGGGCATACCGTTGGTGTGGAGGCCACCACAGGGCCTTTGGGAGCCGGCATCGGCATGGCTGTGGGGATGGCCATTGCCGAGAGCCATCTTGCCCAGGTGTTTAACCGGGAGAATTATCCGGTAGTAGATCATTACACATATGTTTTAGGCGGCGACGGGTGCATGATGGAGGGGATTTCTTCAGAGGCTCTTTCTCTGGCAGGCACTCTTGGATTAGATAAGCTGATCGTGCTTTATGACTCCAACCGGATCTCCATTGAGGGAGATACGGACATGGTTTTTGCAGAGGATGTGGCAAAAAGGATGGAAGCCTTTGGTTTCCAGACCCTTCTGGTCGAGGACGGCAATGATCTGGAGGCTGTCGGGAGAGCCATAGAGGAGGCGAAGGCAGATCAGTCCCGTCCGTCCTTTATCACCATCCGCACGGAGATTGGCTATGGATGTCCTGCAAAGCAGGGAAAGGCAAGCTCTCACGGAGAGCCTTTAGGAGAGGACAATGTTATTGCTTTAAGAGAGACTCTTGGCTGGGAATATCCGGAAGCTTTTTATGTACCCCAGGAGGTTTATCGGCATTTTGAACAGGCAGCAGAGGAGAAAGCAGAGGCAGAAGCAGCCTGGAAGGTAATGTTTGCCGCCTACTGCCAGGAATATCCGGATATGGAGGCTTTATGGCGCCAGTATCATGAGGACGGCGGGAAAAAGGCAGCAGAGGCCTTAAAAGCAGAGGAAGACCTGTGGATCAGCAGCGGTAAAGCAGAGGCCACAAGAAATGTTTCCGGAAGAATTTTGAATTATCTGAAGGAGGCTCTGCCTAATCTTATGGGCGGTTCGGCAGATTTAGGGCCTTCTAATAAGACGATTATGAGCGGAGCGGGAGATTATTCCGCGCAGGAAAGAGGCGGAAGAAACCTTCATTTCGGCGTGAGGGAGCTGGCCATGACAGCTATTGGCAACGGATTGATGCTTCATGGCGGAATGAGGGCTTATGTGGCCACATTCTTTGTATTCAGCGATTACACAAAGCCCATGGCCCGGCTGTCAGCTCTCATGAAAGTTCCGCTTACCTTTGTGTTTACCCATGACAGTATCGGAGTAGGGGAGGATGGTCCTACCCATGAACCGGTGGAGCAGCTTGCCATGTTCCGCTCCATTCCTAATTTCCATGTATTTCGTCCTTGTGATGCAGTGGAGACTGCAGCGGCATGGTGCAGTGCCATCGCGTCAGAAAAGACTCCCACGGCTTTGGTGCTGAGCCGGCAGAATCTTCCGGCAGTGAAAGGAAGCAGCAGGGATGCAGTGAGAGGGGCTTATGTGCTGGATGATTGCGAGGGAACGCCGGATTTGATCCTGATGGCTTCCGGCTCCGAGGTGGCGCTGACTCTAGGTGCCAAAGCAGAGCTTGAGAAAGAAGGGAAAAAGGTACGGGTGGTTTCCATGCCTTCCATGGAAGTGTTTGAGGAACAGACGGCAGAATATAAAGAATCTGTGCTTCCTGGCGCCGTGAGAAAGCGGGTAGCGGTTGAAGCGCTGAGCGGCTTTGGATGGCACAGATATGTAGGACTGGACGGTGCGCTCATAACCATGGACGGATTTGGCGCAAGTGCGCCGTCAGGAAAGCTGTTTGAGCATTTCGGATTTACGATAGAGCATGTAGTGGCAGCAGCAAAGGCATTATAGAGAAAAAGCATCCGGACTTTGGCCTGGAAGGGTAAAGGTTCGGATGCTTTTTGCCTTTTTTTCCAGCTTTTGCTTGCAATCAAATATAGTTTCTTTTATACTACAAGTATTATCATTTAGGAGAGAGGGAGAGGAAACCATGGAGAAGACATGTATTGGCATTGACATTGGGGGGACAAGCGTAAAGCTGGGACTTTTTAAGGCAGCAGGAGAGCTGCTGTATAAATGGGAGGTGCCTACCAGAACGGAAGACGGGGGAAAGTTTATTTTGCCGGATGTGGCTGCTTCTATTAAGGCTGTTCTAGAGGAAAGAGGTATTGACAGAAATGATATTGCGGGTGCAGGCATGGGAGTGCCAGGGCCGGTGATGCCGGACGGTTATGTGGAGGTATGTGTTAATTTAGGATGGAGGGATCTGAATCCTCAAAAGGAGCTGAGCCGTCTTTTGGACGGGCTTTTTGTGGTAAGCGGCAATGATGCCAATGTGGCAGCCTTAGGAGAGATGTGGCAGGGCGGCGGCAAGGGCTATACGGATATTGTGATGGTGACTTTAGGCACCGGAGTAGGCGGCGGAGTGATTATCGGAGAGAAGATTATTGCCGGAAAGCATGGTTTGGGAGGAGAGATTGGACACATCCATGTGCGGGATGAGGAGTGGGAGCACTGCAACTGCGGCGGAGTGGGCTGTGTCGAGCAGATTGCAAGCGCTACCGGCATTGCAAGAGAGGCAAGAAGGAAAATGGCAGCATCGTCAAACCCGTCTTCCATGCGCAGGTATGGGGAGGCGATCACGGCAAAGGATGTATTGGATGAGGCTAAGGCAGGAGATGAGATGGCCTTAGAGGTGGTGGAGCTGGTAGGACGCTATCTGGGGCTGATGATGGCGCAGGTGGCTATGACCGTGGATCCGGAGATGTTTGTAATCGGCGGCGGCGTGTCTCGGGCAGGACAGTTTTTGCTGGATCGGATCGAGAAATATTATGACCATTATTCTCCTATCTCAAAAAACAAGGGGAAAGTGGGACTTGCAAAGCTGGGGAATGACGCCGGGATTTACGGTGCGGCGCGTCTGGTATTAGGATAATGCCTGCCGGCCGCGGCTCAAAGAGAATAAAATGAGGAGACCCCGGAGGACTTTCGTCCAACCGGGGCAATTATGAAAAATCTATGTGCAAATTGACTAGTGAACTATATTGTGTCTGTGATTTTCTATACATTTAGTATAAAAATAATATATGAACAATATATGAACATAGTGTAAATAGATTGTAACGGTTCATCAAAGAATACGATAGTTTTGGGCAGGGAGGATGTTATGCCAGAGGAGAGAGTAAGAAAAACCATAGTGATTGGCCATAAGAATCCGGATACGGATTCCATATGCTCCGCAATCTGTTATGCCAGGCTGAAACGTGAGGTGACAGGCAGGGAATATGAGCCGGGCCGGGCTGGTCATATCAGTGAGGAGACGCAGTTTGTGCTGAATTATTTCGGTGTGGAGGCGCCCCGGCTGGTGGAGAATGTGAAAACCCAAGTAAAGGATATTGATATTCGGGAGACAAAAGGGGTAGACAGAAGCATTTCCCTGAAAAAAGCCTGGAATCTGATGCAGGATGCCAATGTGGTCACTCTCCCGGCGGTTAATCCCTGGGGAGCGCTGGAAGGGCTGATTACAGTAGGTGATATTACAAAGTCTTATATGAATGTTTATGACAGCAGTATCCTGTCCAAAGCAAAGACACAGTACAGTAATATTATTGAGACTTTGGAGGGCGCCCTGGTGGTGGGCAATGAGATGGAATATTTCCAGGAGGGAAAGGTACTGGTGGCTGCGGCCAACCCGGATATGATGGAGTATTATATTTCCCCTCATGATCTGGTGATCCTGGGCAACCGGTACGAGTCTCAGCTCTGTGCTATTGAGATGGAAGCAGACTGCATCATTGTCTGCGAGGGTGCGGCAGTGTCCATGACCATCCGTAAGCTTGCACAGGAGCGGGGATGTACGGTGATGACTACGCCCTATGACACTTACACGGCAGCACGCCTGATCAACCAGAGCATGCCTATCAGCTATTTTATGCGCACGGAGAATCTGATTACCTTTGAGGACACAGATTATATTGATGAGATCAAGGATGTTATGACCAGTAAGCGGCACCGGGATTTTCCGATTCTTGACAAGGACGGCAGGTATAAGGGAATGATTTCCCGCAGGAATCTTTTGGGGGCAAAGGGAAAGCAGATCGTGCTGGTGGATCACAATGAGCGGAACCAGGCAGTGGAGGGGATCGAAAATGCGGAGATCCTGGAAATAATTGACCATCACAAGCTGGGAACCGTGGAAACCATATCACCGGTATTTTTCCGCAATCAGCCGGTCGGATGTACGGCCACCATTATCTACCAGATGTATAATGAAAATAACATACCGATTGACAAGGCTACAGCCGGGCTTTTATGCAGCGCGATTATTTCCGATACCCTGCTGTTTCGGTCTCCCACCTGTACACAGATTGACCAGCTTGCAGCCCTTGCCTTGGCAAAACAGGCAGGGATACAGATCGATCAGTATGCGGCAGATATGTTTGCAGCAGGCAGCAACCTGCGGGGAAAAAGTGATGAGGAAATTTTTTATCAGGACTTTAAGCGGTTTTCAGCAGGAAAGGTATCCTTTGGGGTGGCGCAGATCAGCTCTCTGAATGCCGAGGAGCTGACAGGGCTTAAAGAGCGCATGATTCCTTATCTTAAGCAGGCCAGGGAAGAACACAAGGTGGATATGCTGTTTTTCATGCTGACCAATATTCTTACGGAATCTACGGAACTGCTTTGCGAGGGGACTGGGGCGGAGCTGCTGATTCGAGGGGCGTTTCATTTGGATACAGAGGATGGAAAGGCTTCTTCAGACGGTTCTGTAGGATTAAATGGGGTGGTATCCAGGAAAAAGCAGCTTATTCCGGCCATTATGATTGCATGTGAGGCATAAGACCCATGAAGGAGAAACCAATACGTAAAAAACAAAACAAGACACAGCCTGTTTCGGCACAGAGGGAAATGTGGAAGCCAGGCAATATGCTGTACCCTGTGCCGGCTGTGATGGTGAGCTGCGGGCGTCAGGGGGAAAAGCCTAATATTATCACTGTGGCATGGGCCGGAACCGTATGCTCGGATCCGCCTATGCTTTCCATATCCATAAGAAAAGAGCGGTATTCTTATGGATTGATTCAGGACAGCGGTGAATTTGTGGTAAACTTAGTGAATCGAAAACTGGTGTTTGCGGCGGATTTCTGCGGAGTTAAATCCGGGAGGGATGTGGATAAGTTTGCAGAGCTGAAACTGGAGCCTTTGCCTTCCTGTCATGTAGGTCCGCCGGGCATTGCACAGAGCCCGGTTTGCTTAGAATGCCGGGTGGTTCAGCAGATTCCTTTGGGAAGCCATGATCTGTTTTTGGCAGAAATCGCAGGTGTGTCCGCAGACAGCCGATATATGGATAAGAACGGCAGGTTTTGCTTAAACCGCTGCGGATTGGCGGCATATTCTCACGGAGAATATTTTGCTTTGGGCGAAAGGCTGGGAAGCTTTGGATACTCCGTAAGAAAGGACGGGAAAACAAAGAAATGAAATCAAATATTACCCTGATCGGAATGCCGGGATCCGGAAAGAGCACCATTGGCGTGCTGCTGGCAAAGCGTCTTGGATATTCCTTTGTGGATGTGGATATTGTGATCCAGGAGAAAACAGGAAAGCTGTTAAAAGAGATTATGGCAGAGGAAGGGCTTGACGGGTTTTTAAAAATAGAAGATCAGATAAATCAGGAACTGCAGGCAGAGCGTTCTGTCATAGCTCCCGGCGGCAGTGTGATATACGGGGAAAAAGCCATGGCTCATCTAAAAGAAATCAGCCGGCTGGTATATTTAAAGCTGAGCTATAAGGAGCTGGAGCGGCGGCTGGGAGATCTTACAGACCGGGGAGTGGCGATCAGGCCGGGGATGACGCTGCGGGGATTGTACGATGAAAGGGTTCCTTTGTATGAGAAGTATGCAGATATTACCATAAGCGAAAAAGACCGGGGTCCGGGAGCAGTGGTGGATGAGCTGCGCAGGATATGGGAGCAGCAAAACCGCCTGGATCCGCTGAATCCTTGTAAAAAAACAGAGAGGGAGAATCTAAGGAGGACATTATGAAATATATTGTGATGTTAGGAGACGGAATGGCAGACTATCCGGTGGAGGCATTGGGCGGCAGGACTCCACTGGAGACGGCCAAGAAGCCAAACATTGACAGGCTGGCCCGATATGGGGAGCTGGGAATGGTAAAAACTGTGCCGAACGGCATGAAGCCGGGAAGTGATGTGGCGAATCTGGCAGCCATGGGATATGACCCGGAATGCTGCTATACAGGGCGCTCTCCCTTAGAGGCAGTCAGCATTGGAATAGACATGGCAGAGTCAGATGTGGCATTTCGCTGCAATCTTGTTACTCTGTCAGGGGAGGGAGATTATCAAGATAAAGTTATGGCAGATTACAGCGCCGGGGAGATCACAACAGCAGAAGCATCTGAGCTAATTCAGGCGATTGCCCAGGCATTTTCTACGGAGGAGATTGCCTTTTATCCGGGAATCAGCTATCGTCACTGCATGATCTGGCACGGTGGTCCGGTGGGACTTGACCTTACTCCGCCTCACGATATTTCAGATAAGACAATCACAGAATATCTGCCGGGAAACAGAACCATTTTGGATCTGATGCGCCGCAGCTTTGAGGTGCTTGACAAACATCCGGTCAATGAAGCCCGTCGGGCAAAGGGACTTAATCCAGCCAATTCCATTTGGCTTTGGGGAGAAGGGACCCGTCCGGGAGTAACCAGCTTTGAGAAGATGTACGGGGTAAAAGGCTCTGTGATCTCGGCAGTGGATCTGATCAAGGGAATCGGAATCTGTGCCGGTATGAAGGTAATTGAGGTGGAAGGCGCCACCGGAAATCTTGACACAAACTTTAAAGGAAAGGGCCAGGCAGCTTTAAAAACATTGCTGGAGGGTCAGGACTTGGTCTATATTCATGTGGAAGCGCCGGATGAATGCGGGCACCATGGAGATACAGAGGGAAAAGTTCAGGCTATTGAGCGGATTGACGAGGAGATTGTAGGGCCTTTGCTGGAAGGGCTTGAAACGGCAGGGGAGGAGTACTCTATCCTGGTGATGCCGGATCACCCAACACCTCTTTCTCTTAAAACTCACATTGCGGATCCGATTCCCTATCTTTTGTACAGAAGCACGGACAGACAAGCTTCCGGAATCAACAGCTATACGGAAGCTGCAGCAGCAGGGACCGGAAGATATGAGGAGCATGGCCACAGTCTGATGAGACGGCTTTTAGGGATGCCCGTTCGGGAATGCCCGAATGTTTCGGAAGCATGTGCAGGCAAGAAGGAAACAAGCGAGGCGGACTTTTTATGATAGAAAAGTATAAGCATAATATAGTGGTTCGGAGGGCAATCACAATCCTTGCAGTATTTTTGTCAGCCCTTCTGCAGACTTTTGTGATTCAGTCCTTTATCCGTCCGGCACAGCTTTTGTCCGGCGGATTTACGGGAGTGGCTATTTTAATTGATGATATTGCCTCCTTGTACGGGAAAAGCTTTTCCACCTCCCTGGGGATTCTGGTGCTGAACATTCCGGTGGCAGTACTGTGCAGCAGAAGCATTAGTATGCGGTTTACTTTTTATTCCATGATTCAGGTGTTTTTGGCCAGCTTGTTTTTAAAGATTTTTCATTTTCAGCCCTTGTTTGATGATTTGATGCTTAATGTGCTGTTCGGAGGCTTTTTATATGGGATCTCCATTGTTCTTGCGCTTCGGGGAAATGCTTCTACCGGCGGTACAGATTTTATTGCTCTGTACGTATCCACCAAGACAGGGAAATCTATATGGGAGTATGTTTTTGCGGGAAATGTAATGATACTGTGTATCTTTGGATACATGTTCGGCTGGCTTTATGCAGGCTATTCGATTTTATTCCAGTTTGTTTCCACAAAGACTATCTCTGCGTTTCATCACCGCTATGAAAGGGTAACGCTGCAGATTACCACCACAAAGGCAGAGGAGGTTATTCGGGCGTATGTAACGAACTTTCGCCATGGGATCTCCTATGTGGAAGCAGTGGGAGGCTACAGCCATAAGAAAATGCACCTGCTTCACACGGTAGTGTCCTCCTATGAGGTGCCAGAGATTGTGGCGCTTATGCGTCAGCAGGATCCCCATATTATTGTGAATATGATAAAAACCGAAAACTTTTATGGAGGTTTTTATCAGGCTCCCATTGACTGAGAGGAAAAAGCAGTCCGCTCAGAGCGGGAGTACAAAGTACGGGGTCAAAAGACCTTTTGACTCCAACATCATATTATATTACAAAGTAGAAGAAAAGGACGAAGATATTATGTATCAGATTGACTTTGAGACGCCTATGGCCGTTCATTTTATCGGCATCGGCGGAATCAGCATGAGCGGGCTGGCAGAGATTCTCATAAAAGAGGGATTTTCAGTCAGCGGCTCAGACACAAGACCGACTGGTTTGACAGAACATTTAGAGGGCTTAGGAGCCAGGATCTATTATGAGCAGAAAGCGGAAAATATTGGGGAAGATATCAAGCTGGCAGTATATACGGCGGCAGTCCATAAGGATAACCCGGAATATGCACAGGCAGTCCGGATGCAGATTCCCATTCTCAGCAGAGCCCAGCTTTTGGGTCAGATGATGAAGAATTACAGCCATGCCCTTGCCATAGCAGGAACCCACGGAAAGACCACTACCACCTCCATGGTTACGGAAATTCTTTTGGCAGAAGGATTAGACCCTACGGTTTCTGTAGGAGGCATTCTGCATTCTATCGGCGGAAATATCCGTGTAGGCGGGAAGGAGCTGTTTGTGACGGAAGCCTGCGAGTATACCAACAGCTTCCTGTCCTTTTTCCCCACTATGGAAGTGATTCTGAATATTGAGGCAGATCATTTGGACTTTTTTAAGGATCTGGATGATATTCGAAGATCTTTCCGGGCATTTGCCCAAAGGCTTCCTAAAGACGGCCTTTTAATATTAGACGGGAATATTGACGCGCCGGAGGAAATTACAGAAGGAATAGAATGCCGGGTGGTGACGGTAGGCCATCATGGTGACGGGGATTATGGGGCTGCTGAGGTGGCTTATGACGAGTTGGGGCGCCCTTCCTTTACCTTGATGAAAAAAGGAATCCCTTCCGGAAGAATTAGTCTTGGGGTTGTGGGAGATCACAACGTGTACAATGCCCTGGCCGCCATAGGGGCTGCAGAGGCTATGGGAGTTTCCATGGAAGGAATCCAACGGGGACTTAAAGATTTTGCAGGCACAGAGCGCCGGTTTGAGATAAAAGGCCAGATAGGCGGCGTGACAGTTATTGATGATTATGCCCATCATCCGCAGGAGATTGCGGCTACATTGACCGCGGCGGAGCGTTTTCCCCATAAAAAGCTGTGGTGTGTGTTCCAGCCCCACACCTATTCCAGAACAAAAGCCCTTTTAGATGATTTTGCAAGAGAGCTGGCAAAAGCGGACGAGGTGGTTCTCGCGCCGATCTACCCGGCCAGAGAGACGGACACATTGGGCGTAAGCTCAGAAGATATTGCAGAAAGGTTAAGGGAGGCCAATGCATCGGTAAACTGTTTTTCCACCTTTGATGAGATTGAAACATTTATTTTAAAAAATTGTTCCCCAGGTGATTTGTTGATAACTATGGGTGCCGGAGATATTGTAAAGGTTGGGGAAAGGCTTCTTGGACATTAGTTATCCACATTATCCACATAGTTTTCCACTTTTTTGAGCTGGGGACGATGTGGATTTTTTGATTTACATAACTAAGCATGTTTCTGAAGGCATATTTCCAGGATTTTCGCAAAAAACGACAGATTCGGACAGAATCCGCAGCAGTTATGTTGACATATTATCCACTTTATCCACATTATCCACAATCTGTTTGGTGGATAAATGCACCTATTTCCTTTTGAAAAAGGATGTGATAAAATAGAAATCAATGGAGAGGATGGGAAGTGATGGATATGATTTGCAGTTTTCGGACAGAAGCAACTCTGGTGGCTAATGAGTTTATTGACCGCTATATGGCGGCTGCTAATGGGGAATATGTAAAGGTATACTTATATCTGCTGAGGCACCAGCAGGATACTGTAGATGTGGAAGGAATTGCAGATGCGCTGAACCACACGGAGGCAGATGTAAAACGGGCGCTTGCCTACTGGGAAAGGATGGGGGCGCTGAAGTATGACAGGCAGGATGAGCCGGCACAGGAAAAGCCTTTCTTTAAGGAGGAGCAGGCAGTTAAAGAGACGGATGCAGATCCGGCCAGTGAGAAGGGCAGCCAGGAGCGGATAGACCGGCTGGCTGAGGATGAAGATTTTACCCAGCTTCTTTATATTGCCCAGAAGTATATGAATAAGATCTTCACCTCAAGGGAATGTCAGGTGTTTGCCTACCTTTATGATGAACTTCACATGGCGGCAGAGCTGTTGGAATATCTGGTGGAGTATTGTGTCCAGAGCGGGCATACCAGTATCCGCTACATAGAAACCGTGGGGCTTGACTGGCATGAAAAGAGGCTGAGGACCATAGAAGATGCCAGGGCCTATTCCAGCAGCTTTACCAAATCTTCCTTTGCTGTCATGCGCTGTTTTGGACTGACAGACAGAAAGCCGGGAGACAGGGAAAAGCAGATGATTGAGAAGTGGTTTTCCAGCTATGGTTTTTCTCTGGAGGTGGTGTTAGAGGCGTGCAATCGGACTATGGCGGCCATTCATTCCCCCAGCTTCCGCTATGCGGACAAGATTCTGGAAGAATGGAAAAAAGCAGGGGTGAGGACAGTACGGGATATTGAGCTGCTGGATGAAAAACGGCAGACAAGAAAAGATCGGCGTACTGTGAAAAAAGCGTCCAACCAGTTTCATAACTTTCAGCAAAGGGATACAGACTATGACGCCATGGTGCTAGATCAGGTCAAATCCTGGATTGGCACGGAACCGGTCCGTTAAAGCTGACATGTTCTCTCAAAATATCCCATGCCCGATTTTTGTGAGACTCTGAGTGTACTAGCATGAAAACGGGCAGGAGAATGTACAGGAGGAGATATGGCACTGACAAATTCTCAGTATAATGAGGTGATGAGGGATTATGAGGAGCAGCAGCGAAAGAACCGTTATGCTCAGCAGAGCCGTTGGGAGGAGGTCTATAGGCAGGTTCCTCAGATACGGGAGTTAGATGAGGAGATCCGCACACAGGGAGCTGCCTGTGCCAGACAGGCTCTTCAGGGAGATGAAAATGCCGGATACCGGTTCCGGCAAAAGCTGCAGGATTTAAGAGAGCAAAAGCAGGTGCTTTTGGCAGCGGCAGGATATCCGCCGGATTATATGGAGATGCAGTACCGGTGTTCCAGGTGCCGGGATACAGGCTATGTCCAGGGCCGCAAATGTATGTGTTTTGAGCAGGCCAGAAGCAGGATCCTGTATGAACAGTCCAATATCCGGCAGGTGCTGATGCAGGAGAATTTTGACATGCTTTCTTATGCGTGGTATGATGATGAGAAAAACATCAAAGAATTAGGCATGACAGAGCTTGATTATATGCGCATGGTGGTCCGCAACTGTCAGGAATTTGCCCAGGGCTTTCCCGAAAAGGGAAAGAATATTTTGTTTACGGGCAGTACCGGGGTGGGGAAAACCTTTCTCACCAACTGTATTGCCAAGGCCCTGATTGACCGGTATATTTCTGTTATTTATTTTACTTCTCAGGATATGTTTGAGCTTTTATCCAGATATAAGTTTGGCAGGGACAGTCAGGAGGAGGCTGAGGACGGCTACCGCCATATTTTAGATTGCGAGATGCTGATTTTAGATGACCTGGGTACAGAGGTTAACAATACTTTTGTATCTTCTCAGCTTTTTTATTGCATCAACGAGCGGATCAACCGTCAGAAGGGCACGATCATTTCCACCAATCTGTCGATTGGAATGCTGCGGGACGCTTATTCGGATCGGGTTGCATCCAGAATCATGAGCCACTATACGGCCGTTCCCTTGTATGGAGGGGATATCCGCATGAAAAAGAAAAACTTCAGGGGATTAACTTGACTTGCGTGAAGCATAATGATATAAAAGAATCGTTATGATATATATCGTATACCGAATAACCAGACTTCAATAATCACGAACATGGAGGAAAAACATGATATACGAAGAAAAGACGATTGAGACGATTCCGGTAGGGCCGCTGGGACTGATTCCGTTGAAAAGCTGTGCCGAATTAGGAGCAAAGGTGAATGACTGGCTGGTAGCATGGAGAAAGGAGCGGGAGAGCGAACACAAATCCACCATCGCATTTTCCGGCTATCAGAGAGATTCTTATATTGTGGAGGCCAGAACTCCTCGTTTTGGATCCGGTGAAGGAAAGGGAACCATCGAGGAGTCGGTCCGGGGAGACGATCTGTATATCATGGTCGATGTTTGCAACTATAACCTGACCTATTCCCTCTGCGGCATGACTAACAGGATGTCCCCGGATGATCATTTCCAGGATTTAAAGAGGGTGATTGCCGCCGCGGCAGGCAAGGCCCGCCGGATCAATGTAATTATGCCGTTTCTGTATGAGAGCCGTCAGCACCGCCGTTCCGGCAGAGAGTCTTTAGACTGTGCGCTGGCCCTGCAGGAGCTGACCAACATGGGTGTGGAGAATATTATTACTTTTGACGCCCATGATCCCAGGGTGCAGAATGCCATTCCCCTGAAAGGCTTTGAGACGGTTCAGCCTATTTATCAGTTTATCAAATATCTGCTGAAGGCAGAGACAGAGCTGGAGATTGACAGCAGCCACATGATGGTGATCAGCCCGGATGAGGGCGGTATGAGCCGGGCAGTCTATTTTGCCAATGTGCTGGGGCTGGATATGGGAATGTTTTATAAGCGTCGTGATTACACCCGCATTGTGGATGGCAGGAATCCTATTGTGGCTCATGAATTTTTGGGCTCCAGCGTAGAGGGCAAGGATGTGCTGATCATTGATGACATGATCTCGTCAGGCGAGAGTATGCTGGATGTGGCCAAGGAGCTGAAGCGGAGAAAAGCAAGAAAAGTGTTTGTCTGTGTTACTTTTGGGCTTTTTACCAATGGTTTAGTGAAGTTTGACGAGTACTATGCCAATGGGATCATTGATCGGATTCTGACCACTAACTTGGTGTACCAGAGTCCGGAGCTTTTATCCCGCCCTTATTATATCAATGTAGACATGAGCAAATATATTGCCTTGATTATTGATAATCTGAATCATGATGATTCTTTGAGTGAATTGCTGGATCCGGCTAAGAGGATTCATAAGCTTGTGGACGCTTACCGGAAGTAGAGAGGAAAGCAGGATGGGTGAAAATAAGGATTATACAGAATTGGGGGAGGATAGAGAACAGGAGGGGAAAGATCTCAATAAGAAAAAGGTCAACTGGAAGAAGGAGATATGGGAATGGGTAAAGATTATTGTATCGGCAGCAGTGATTGCGCTGGTGCTGAATAATTTTATCATAGCCAACAGCAAGGTGCCCAGCGGCTCCATGGAGAATACCATTATGACCAATGACCGGGTGATTGGTTCCCGCCTTTCCTATCTGTTCGCAGACCCGGAGAGGGGGGATATTGTAATCTTTCATTATCCGGATAATGAGAAGGTTTATTTTGTAAAGCGGGTGATTGGTCTTCCGGGAGATACTGTGGATATTTACGGAGGTCATGTTTATCTGAACGGGTCCCAGGAACCTCTTATGGAAGAATATATCAGAGAACCTATGGTGCCGGACATTCCCATGCATTTTGAAGTGCCGGAGGACTGTTATTTTATGCTGGGGGATAACCGGAATTATTCAAAGGATGCAAGATTTTGGACAAATACCTATGTAAAGAAGGAGAAGATCATAGCAAAGGTGCTGTTCCGGTACTATCCAAAGATAGGGAAGATCCAATAGCTGAAAGGCTGCAGCTTCCAGGGAAAAGCAAAGCGCTGTGAGAGATGGGATTGCCGTGTGGGGAAGGATTTACGGCAGAAAGGATAGCAGAGAATGAAAAATACAACATTGGTAGTTATGGCGGCAGGACTGGGAAGCCGGTTTGGCGGCGGGATCAAGCAGTTAGAGCCAGTGGGGCCCAATGGGGAGATTATTATGGATTATTCGATTCATGATGCCCTGGAGGCTGGCTTTAATAAAGTCGTGTTTATTATCCGAAAAGATCTGGAGCAGGATTTTAAGCGGATTATCGGGAACAGAATTGAGCAGGTTGTTGAGGTTGCCTATGCTTATCAGGAGCTTCAGGATCTTCCTGAGGGATATCAGGTGCCGGAGGGCAGGAAAAAGCCCTGGGGAACCGGCCATGCAGTACTTTCCGTCAGAGGGATTGTGAAGGAGCCGTTTGTGGTTATCAATGCAGATGATTATTATGGAAAGGAAGCTTTCCGCAATATTCATCAATATATGGCAGAGATCATGGATACAGAGTCCGGAGTCTATGACATGTGCATGGCAGGCTTTATCCTGTCCAATACCTTAAGCGAAAATGGCGCTGTCACAAGAGGAATCTGTAGGCTGGGGGAGGACGGGCTATTAAAGCAGGTGACAGAAACTTATGATATTGAACAGAAGGAGCATGGGATTGCGGCAAAGGATGAAAAGGGAAACCCTGTATCTGTCCATGCAGACCAGTATGTGTCCATGAATATGTGGGGAGCTCCTCCTGCTTTTCTGGAGGAACTAAAGAAAGGATTTCCGGCTTTTTTAGACAGCCAGGCAGGAAACCTAAAGGCAGAATACCTTCTGCCCGGGGTGATTGATGAGCTGATTCAGGCAGGAAAGGCACGGGTTCAGGTGCTTAAGACGAATGACAGGTGGTTTGGCGTGACCTATCAGGAGGATAAGGCTTTAGTGGTGGCAGCAATCCGCAGTCTTGTGGAGCAGGGGGTATATAAAGACAACCTGTATGATGGAATGAGACGGTCAAAAGAACAGGATTGAGAACGATTATGAACCATTCAGGTTGTCTGAAAGGTTACGGCAAAAGATGATTGGCTGGGAGAAGAAAGGTGGCTGGAGCATGCGGCAGTATAGGATTGACAACAGTGACAGGAAAGCATATCCATTTGGGCTCACGAATGTAGAAGGGGGAATACATGTCTCTGTGGAAGCAGAGGCAAAGCAGTGCAGCTTGCTTTTGTTTGCGCCGTCGGCGCCGCACCAGATGGAGCCGGAACCAGTTCGGATTAAGTTTCCCGAGGAGGGAAGAACTGGCAATGTATGGGAAATGACTGTGAAGGGTAAGGATTTGGAGCGTCTTCAGTATGCGTTTGAGGCGGATGGACAGTATTTTCCGGATCCTTATGGACGTGCTTTTACAGGCCGGGAAGAGTGGGGAGAGGCAGAGCAGGTACATAAGCTTCTGCGGAGTCCGGTCTGTCAGGAGGAATTTGACTGGGAAAAAGATACTCCTTTGGAGATTCCTTATGAGGATTGCATTGTGTATCGCGCTCATGTGAGGGGGTTTACAAGACATTCTTCTTCAAAGGTAAAGAATAAGGGAACCTTTCGGGGGATCCTTGAGAAGATTCCTTATATGAAGGAATTGGGAATCACTACATTGGAATTAATGCCCATAGCAGAATTTTCTGAGGTCATGACGAAGAAAAAACAGGGGGATCCTGCGGGCGGAGAGGAATTGACAGGAAAATTAAACTATTGGGGATATGGGCGGGCCTTTAACGGTGCGCCCAAGGCCGCTTATGCGGGAAAGAGGCATAGCCCGATTCTGGAGCTTAAGAATCTGGTAAAAGAGCTTCACAGGGCCGGGATTGAGCTGGTTATAGAATTGTTTTTTACCGGACAGGAATCACCGGTATTTGTGCTGGATATGGTGAGACGCTGGGTAAGAGAATATCACTTAGACGGTGTTCATCTTGTAGGGACAGCTCCCACAGGGCTTTTGGCCAGTGACCCTTACCTGGCAAGGACAAAACTGTGGGCCTCCTATTGGGATGAGCGGGATATGCCGGCTAAGGGCGGACGCCATTTGGGAGAGTATAATGATGGCTTTCTGACGGAAATGAGACGGGTGCTGAAAGGGGACGAGGGGCAGATGAACGCCCTTGCCTACAGAAGCAGATGCAATCCGACAGGATGTGGTATTCTTAATTATATGGCAAATACCAATGGTTTTACCTTGATGGATCTGGTCAGCTATGAGCAGAAGCACAATGAAGAAAACGGCGAAAGGAATCAGGATGGCAGCAGCCAGAACTATAGCTGGAATTGCGGAGTGGAAGGGCCTGTGCGTAAAAAGAAGGTGACAGAACTTCGCAGGCAGCAGCTTAGAAACAGTTTTCTTCTTCTGTTTTTAAGCCAGGGTACCCCTCTTTTTATGGCAGGGGATGAGTTTGGCAATTCTCAGAAGGGGAATAATAACGCTTACTGCCAGGACAATGAGATCTCCTGGCTGAATTGGAACCAGACCAGGACCAATGGGGATCTGCTGGAATTTGTAAAGGCAGTGATTGCCTTTCGGAAGGCTCATCCTGTGTTTCATGGAAAAAGAGAGCCGCGCCTTATGGATTATGAAGCTTGCGGTTTTCCGGATGTGTCTTATCACGGAGTGAAAGCATGGGCCCCTGAATTTGACCCGTTCAGAAGACAGCTGGGCATCCTGTATTGCGGAAGCTATGGGAAAAGGCCGGACGGTACAGAAGATGATTATTTCTTTGTGGCATACAATATGCATTGGGAACCTCATGGGTTTGCCATGCCTCATCTTCCAAAGGGAATGACTTGGCATGTGGCTTTTGACACAGGAGACCGGGAGCACAACGGATATTTTGAGCCGGGAAAAGAGCCGGAGGCAGAGAATCAAAAGCAGCTTATGGCCCCAGCCAGGACGATTCTTGTGATGATTGGGAAGATGAAGGCTTCAAAGGAGGAGTGATCATGCATACATTTGAGGAGCTGGTGTCTGTGGTGAAGATTCTGCGCTCCGAACAGGGCTGTTCCTGGGACAGAAAGCAGACCTTTGAAAGTTTAAAACCCTGTATACTGGATGAGGCCAGGGAGGTTGCGGAAGCAGTTGACAAGCAGGACATGGACAATCTGTGCGAAGAATTGGGGGATGTGCTGTTTAATGTGCTGATTTACAGCCAGATCGCGGAGGAAAAAGGGTGCTTTGAGCTGAAGGACGTGGTGGACGGAGTGTGCGAAAAAATGATCCGCCGTCACCCTCATGTGTTCGGGGAGCAAAAGCGTTTGTCGGCAGAGGAAAGCCTGGATCTGTGGAATACGATTAAAAAGCAGGAAAAAAACAAAAATCCTTGACAAACCGTAGCAAAACAGATATAAATTGTAGAGTACACTATTTCGAGGCAGCAGTATAAAGCTGCTGCCATATGATTTTAGGAGGAAATAATCATGAATAAGACTGAATTAGTAGCAGCGATTGCAGAACAGGCAGAGATCTCCAAAAAGGATGCGGAAGCAGCGTTGAAGGCATTTGCCGATGTTGTGTCTACTGCGTTAAAGAATGGCGATAAGGTACAGTTGGTTGGGTTTGGAACATTTGAGGTTTCTGAGAGAGCGGCAAGAGAGGGCAGGAATCCCCGTACCGGTGAGACTATGCCGATCAGCGCCTGCAAGAGCCCAAAGTTTAAACCAGGTAAAGCATTAAAGGATATGGTAAACGAATAAATAGGATGAGATTAGATAAATATTTGAAAGTATCCCGTCTGATTAAGCGCCGAACTGTGGCTAATGAAGCTTGTGACGCCGGACGGGTTCTAGTGAACGATAAGCCTGCCAAGGCGTCTGTAAACGTGAAGGTGGGAGATATTATAGAAATACAGTTTGGCACCAGCTCTGTGAAGGTGGAGGTCTTAGATGTCCAGGAGACCGTTCGAAAGGATGACGCCAAGGAGCTGTATCGGTATCTGTAGGAGTATAAGAGCAGCCGGGAATTGCCTGAAAAGAAAACTGCATAATAAAAAGGATCTCCTCATATATTGAAACCAGGTGTTTCGTATAGCAGGAGGTCTTTTTTATGGAGGAGAAATCAGGAAGCCGACCCCATGCCTGTTTTCTGCAGAACCGGGCTGCAGCCAACCTGACAGGAGTGCGGGAGGTAGTGTCTTTTGACGAAAATCAGGTGGTCATGGATACAGATCTTGGACTTTTGACATTAAAGGGAAAAGATCTGCATGTGAGCAGGCTCTCGGTGGAAAAGGGAGAGGTGGATGTAACAGGAACCGTGGACAGTATGGCTTATTCCTCCAATGAAGCCTACCGCAAGGCGGGACAGTCATTTTTTGTCCGGTTATTCCGGTAGGAAAGGGGCAGGGGAATGAGTCCCAACATTCATTTTGAAGCGCGGCTGCTGCTGATGGGCATCGCTGCAGGTGCATGTCTGATGGCTTTGTATGACCTGCTCCGGGTATTTCGGGCAGTGGTGCGCCATGGCTGGCTGTGGGTAGGGTTAGAGGATCTGATATATTGGATTTTTGCCGGATTCAGTGTTTTTTATCTTTTGTATCGGGAAAATGACGGAGCCTTGCGTCTGTATGTTATCGGGGCGGTGCTTCTGTCTATGATTGTGTATGACCAGCTTTGCAGCGCTTTTTTTCGAAAGAGGTTGAAAAAGATTGTCAGATGCATTAAAATAAGAATATTAAAAGAAAAGCGATGAGCTGCAGAAACAGAAGACGGCGAGGTAGGCTTATGAAAAAGTATAACAGCGGTAAGAATAAAAAAATTAAAAAGCAGAAAAAAGACCGCTGGGCCAACCGGATGGCTATTATCGGCATTACATTGGTGGTATTCAGCCTGGGGGTAGTGGTCAATGTAAAAAGCGCTTCCATGAAGAAAAAGGATTTGGAATATCAGGAAAGGGAGGCATTTTTGCAGCAGCAATATGACCAGGAGGCTAATCGGGCTGAGGAGTTGAAAGAATATCAGGTCTATGTACAGACAAAGCAGTATATAGAGGAAGTGGCAAAACAGAAGCTGGGGCTGGTAAAGCCTGATGAGATTCTGCTGAAGCCTAATTCCAGGAATTAACAGAAACAGGAATACGATCCCTTCCTTCCGCATATAATGTGGTTTAGGAGGGGATTTTTGTGTGGAGACGGTCAAAACGCCGGGATATGGCGGATGTAAATATGTATACGGCCAGCAGGCTGGGAGAAATGGCTCGGTCCTTAAGTGTGCTGGCCAAATCCTGCCAGGATGATCTGGACAATAAACGAGGACTTACAAAAGAGGATGCACTTGCCGCTATGCAGATGTCAGCGGCCATGGTATGCGGAGATTGCGGACGATGCAATCTGTATAATGACAGTGAGAAAGACGGAAGCTATTATCTTCATTATCTTTTGCGGACCTTTGAGCAGAAGGGGCAGATTGAATATGAGGACATGCCTCGTTTCTTTTTAGAGACCTGCCGCAGAAGGGAGGATTATCTGGCACAGCTTAACCGGAATCTGGGACGTGCCACCATGAATCTGGAGTGGAAGAACCGTTTTCTGGAAAGCAGGGATACGGTGATGGTGCAGTTTCGGGAGCTGGCTGTGATTTTGGAGGAGTTTGCCCATCAGATGGAGCAGGCGTCGGATATTACGGAGAAGAAGGGGGAGGCAGTGAGGCGGATGTTTCGTCAGCATCACATGCTGGTGGAGAATCTGCTGCTTTTAGAGTATGAAAACCGGCAGAGGGAGGCATACTTAACGGTACGGACTACCAATGGAAAATGTGTGACAGCCAGGGAGGCTGCGGAGATTTTGGGACAGGCTATGGGCAACCGCGGCTGGTATGCGCCGAAGGATACCAGGGCGCTGGTGACAAGGCAGACTGCCACAATCCATTTTTCTGAGGCAGGACGGTACCGCATGATGTATGGAATGGCCAGGATACCCAGAGAGGGGGAAAGTTTTTCCGGAGATAATTTTACTTATTCGGAGGAAGTGCCGGGGCAGGTGATTATGAGTGTTTCGGATGGCATGGGAAGCGGGGAACAGGCATCTCTGGAAAGCAGACGGGTGGTAGAGCTGGCTCAGCAGCTTTTGGAAACCGGTTTTTCGGCAAGGGCTACCTTAAAAATGGTGAATACGGTGCTGATGTTAGTGGGGGCTGAGCAGCATCCGGCTACCCTGGATCTGTGCTGTGTGGATCTGCATACAGGGGTGTTAGAGGCCATGAAGCTGGGGGCAGTGGCTACCTTTGTTCTGAGCGGAAACGGGGTGGAAGTGCTGGAGGCCGGGGAGGTTCCTGCCGGGGTGATTGGGTCAGTGGAGCCGGTTCTGCTGTCGCGGAAGCTTTGGGATGGGGATCGGGTGATAATGGTGACAGATGGAGTGTTGGAGGCATGTCCGGGAGAGGACAAAGAAGGGAGTATGCGGGAGTATCTTGAGGGAATGGAGGTACATAGCGTGCAGGAGATGGCAGAGGAGCTTCTGCAGTTTGCCTGCAGGGAGGAGGGACCCAGGGATGACATGATGGTGTTGGTGGGAGGAATATGGAGAAGAGGGCGCTGAAGATGCGCTCTTTTTTGTTGTGATTAAAAAATAATCTGATTAAAAAATAATCAAGGTGGCAGCTAATTCTTAATAACAAATGGGTTACAGTTCACGGGGCGGGGAATGATAAAAAATAGAGGGAAAATGAGTTGCATGAGTGAGGGAATGCAGGTATAGTTATAAGGAAGGTTTTCTGAGGGAGGGATTGTATGTGGAGAAAGATTTGGGGCTTTGCGCAGGAGAATAAGATGTTTACACAGGGGGATCGGGTGGTTCTGGGGGTATCGGGAGGAGCGGATTCCGTGTGTCTTTTGCTGGCTATGGCGGAAAATGATAAGGAGATTTGTCTCCGGGTGGTGCATGTTCATCATGGTCTGAGAGGGAAGGAGGCGGATCGGGACGGGGAGTTTGTCAGGGAGCTGTGCAGGGAGCTTGGTGTTCCTTTTGAGATAGTGTACCGGGATGTGGCAGGGTATGCCAGGGAAAAGGGGCTTTCCGTGGAGGAAGCAGGGCGGATTCTGCGGTATGAAGCCCTGGAAGGGGCAGCAAAAAGATGGGAGGAGGATGGTGGGAGGCAGGTTTTGATCGGGGTGGCTCATCATCAGGATGATAATGTGGAGACGATTCTGCATCATCTTCTGAGAGGGAGCGGTCTTCGGGGGCTGGCCGGAATGCAGCCTGTTCAGGGGAACCGGGTTCGCCCTCTTTTGGGGGTGAGAAGGCAGGAGATTGTAGAATATCTGGAGAAAAGGGGAATGGAGTGGTGCGAGGATTCGAGCAATGGGGAAAAAGAGTACACCCGGAACCGGATACGAGGAGAATTGATTCCGTATATGACCAGGTATGTGAATGAGCGGGCATCGGAGAACATTCTGCATGCAGGAAGGCTTTTTGGGCAGGCGGATGTTTATTTGAGAAGGCAGGCAGAAAAGGTGTGGGAAGAAGCAGGGAAAAAAAGGGAATCCGGGGTATTTATAGGAAGAAGGGTATTTTTAGAGCAGGATCCGGTTATTCGGTCATATTTGATCCGCCATATGTTTGAGCTTGCAGCGCCGGGGCAGAAAAATATTACGGCAAGGCATTTTGAGCAGATTGAACGGCTGGCTCAGGGGGAGGTGGGGGGAAGATGTGATCTGCCTGGAAGAATGCGGGCAAGGAGAACCTATGAGGAGCTTGTGATTGAGGCCTGTAAGGAGAAGACAGAAGAAGACAGACAGGAATTTGAGGAAAGGGAAGAAGGCAGGGTGTTTTTATCGGAGGTGTTAAAAGGGCCGGTAAGGGTAGGAAATATGGAATTTCAGGTATTTTCCTGGAAGAAAGGGACAGAAATTACCAAAAAAGAGTATACGAAATGGTTTGATTATGATAAAATAAAAGATACGCTATCTGTTCGATACCGGCAGCCGGGAGATTATCTGACGCTGCCAGGAGGCGGGCATAAGACGCTTAAAAGATTTCTGATTGACGAGAAGGCGCCTAGAGAAGCGCGGGATCAGATTCTGGTGCTGGCAGAAAAGAATCATGTACTGTGGGTGGTCGGATATCGGATCAGTGAATATTATAAGATTGCGGAAAATACACATACAATATTACAGGTGGATTTTTACGGAGGAAAAGCATATGGCAGATAAGATTCGGGTATTATTGTCAGAAGAAGATGTAAATGCGAGAATCAACCAGGTGGCCGCTCAGATCAGCAAAGACTATGAGGGGAAGTCCGTTCATCTGATCTGCATTTTAAAGGGCGGCGTGTTCTTTACCTGTGAGCTGGCAAAGCGGCTGACTGTGCCGGTCAGTCTGGATTTTATGTCTGTGTCAAGCTATGGGGATGATACCAAATCAAGCGGTGTGGTCCGCATTGTAAAAGATCTGGATGAGCCTTTGACAGATCTTAACGTACTGATTGTGGAGGATATTATTGATTCCGGCCGAACCTTGTCTTATCTGATGGAGGTATTAAAGCAGAGAGGGCCGGCCAGCATCCGTTTGTGCACACTTTTGGATAAGCCGGAGCGGAGGGTAAAGAAACAGGTAAAGGTAGATTATACCTGCTTTACAATTCCGGATGAATTTGTAGTAGGATATGGATTGGATTATGCACAAAAGTACCGGAATCTACCCTATATCGGAGTGGTAGAGTTGTAGAATGGCAGCATTTTTGGTCAGCAGACTGCTGCGAAAAGGAGAGAACAGCCGTCAGTCAGGGGGCTGTATAAGAGTGCTGTCCCAAAACATAAGGGGCAGACAGTGAGGAGGCAATTTTCAGTGAAACAACAGACTTTCAGAGGTACCGGGATTCTGCTTTTAGCATTGCTTTTGGTGGCAATGCTGTGGTTTACCCAGGCGCTGCAGGGCGGAGGCCAGCAGCGGCTGACTCATCAGACCTTTTTACAGGTTCTGGACAATGCGGAGATTTCCGAGGCTGTTATCAATCAAAATGAGCAGGCGCCTACCGGAGAAGTGATTCTTTTAATCGGTGATCAGGAATATACGGTCTATGTGTCAGATGTTAATGAGGCCAGAAGACTTTTGGAGAACCGGGACATTGATTATCTGATGAACAACGTGCCTCAAGGTAATTATTGGCTCAGCGTGATTCTTCCGGTAGGGATTTCCGTGGTTATGGCAGTAGTTTTGATTGTCATGATGAACATGCGGGCCAGTGCCAGCGGAGGAACCAATTCCAGAATGATGAATTTTGGAAAGAGCCGTGCCAGAATGACCCACAGCAGCCGGGTGAACTTTAAAAATGTGGCAGGGCTGCAGGAAGAAAAGGAGGATTTGGAGGAGATGGTAGATTTCCTTCGAAATCCCCATAAGTATACCAGTGTGGGAGCGCGGATTCCCAAGGGGGTTATTCTGGTGGGGCCTCCCGGAACCGGTAAGACTTTGCTTGCAAAGGCAGTGGCAGGAGAGGCAGGAGTGCCGTTTTTTAGTATTTCCGGCTCTGATTTTGTGGAGATGTTTGTCGGCGTGGGAGCTTCCCGGGTGAGAGATCTGTTTGAGGATGCCAAGAAAAATGCCCCCTGCATTGTGTTTATTGATGAGATCGACGCAGTGGCCAGGCGCAGAGGCACCGGCATGGGAGGCGGACATGATGAGCGGGAACAGACCTTGAACCAGCTTTTGGTAGAGATGGATGGTTTTGGCGTCAATGAAGGGATTATTGTTATGGCGGCCACAAACCGGGTGGATATTCTGGATCCGGCTATTTTAAGGCCAGGTCGTTTTGATCGGAAGGTAGCGGTAGGCCGTCCGGATGTAAAGGGGCGGGAGGAGATCTTAAAGGTTCATTCAAGTGAGAAGCCTTTGGCAGAGGATGTGGATTTGGCGCGGGTGGCCAGGACTACTTCGGGCTTTACAGGCGCGGACTTAGAGAATCTGATGAATGAGGCGGCTATTCATGCAGCCAAGACCAATCACTCATATATCCGTCAGGTTGACATTGATAAGTCTTTTGTGAAGGTGGGAATCGGCGCAGAGAAGAAAAGCCGGGTTATTTCAGACAAAGAAAAGCGGATTACAGCCTATCACGAAGCAGGGCATGCCATTTTGTTCCACGTGCTTCCGGATGTGGGGCCGGTTCATACGGTTTCTATTATTCCTACAGGAATCGGCGCAGCAGGCTATACCATGCCTTTGCCGGCAGAGGATGAGATGTTCAATACCAAAGGAAAAATGATGCAGAATATTATGGTTTCCTTAGGAGGAAGGATTGCAGAGGAGATTGTATTTGAGGATGTGACAACCGGGGCCTCTCAGGATATTAAGCAGGCCAGTAAGATTGCACGTGCCATGGTGACGAAATATGGTATGTCAGAATCCGTGGGTATGATTAATTATGACAGCGATGAGGATGAGGTATTTATCGGTCGGGATTTGGCGCATGCCAGAAGCTACGGCGAGGGTGTGGCTGGTGTGATTGATGCGGAGGTAAAGAGGATTATTGATGAATGCTATCAAAAGGCGCAGAATATTATCCGGCAGCACAGGCTGATCTTAGATAAGTGCTGTGAACTGCTGATCGAGAAAGAAAAGATTGGGCAGAAGGAGTTTGAGGCGCTGTTTGAAGCAGAAATGTAAAAAGTTGTGAAAAAGAGACATGGATTTTGTGAAGATGGGAAATGAAAGGCGTGAATATGCACAGAAAAGCATCGAAAAAAAGCAAAAGTTTGTGCAGACTTATTCTGTGACTTATGCTATCATAATACATGTAACCCCCCAATACATTATATAGTTTTTGCTACACCCCATAAGAAACGAAATACCTTCTCCTGAAAGAGCCGACTACCCCGTCGGCTCTTTCACTTTGTGTTTTTATGAGAAATTGTGTATGGCAATAGGTGTTTTTTGAAAAAAATGAAGAAATTAGTTGTATCTTGAATGGGAATCAGATAAAATAGGAGTGTTAATACATTTTTAACAGAAGGAATTAAAACGAGAGGATATATTGGAACTATGAGGGATGAACAGAACAGGGAATTGAACCGGAGGGCATTGTTTGCAGATGAGACTTCTGATTATCGCAGACCGGAGGAAGCAGATGAGGGGGATCGGGTTCTGCTTCGGTTCAGGACAGCAAAAGACAATGTAGACGCCGTTTTTTATATAGAAGAAGAAAGAAAACTGGTGGCCAGGATGGTAAAAACTTCCTCGGACAAGCTGTTTGATTATTATGAATATGTGATTGTAGCGGGAAAGAAGCCAAGGCGGTATTACTTTAAGGTAATAAGGAACGAGGAGGTCTGTTATTTTAACCGCATGGGATCCTGCGGAGAGCATGAGGATCATTATGCGTTCTGCATTACACCCGGATTCCATACGCCTAAGTGGGCCAAAGGGGCAGTGATGTATCAGATTTTTGTGGATCGCTTCTGCCGGGGAGATCATCACAATGATGTGCAGTCTCGTGAGTATGTTTATATAGGAGAACCAGTCCAAAGAATTGAGAACTGGGAACAGAATCCGTCTGCCATGGATGTACGATGCTTTTACGGCGGGGATCTTAAGGGAGTATGGGATAAACTGGATTATCTTCAGGATTTGGGCGTGGAGGTGATTTATTTTAATCCTTTATTTGTTTCACCCTCCAACCATAAGTATGACACTCAGGATTATGATCACATTGATCCGCATCTTGGCGTTATTGTAAAAGATGGAGGAGAGCTGGTGTCAGAGAATGCTTCTGACAATGAACGGGCTACCTGCTATCAGATACGCACTGCGTCCATGGAAAACCTTGAGGCAAGTGATGCCTTTTTTGCCAGGTTTATGGAGGAAGTTCATAGACGCGGAATGAAGGTAATCATAGACGGGGTATTTAATCACTGCGGTTCTTTTAATAAATGGCTGGACAGAGAGCTGATCTATGCCCGTCAGGGAATGTATGAGCCAGGCGCCTATGAGTCAGAGGATAGCCCCTACCGCACCTTTTTCAAGTTTTATCAGGAGGATGCATGGCCCTATAACCATCATTACGATGGGTGGTGGGGACATGATACTCTGCCTAAGCTGAACTACGAGGAATCCCCCAAGCTTTATGAATACATTATGGCCATTGCCCGCAAGTGGGTGTCTCCTCCATACAATGTGGATGGATGGCGATTGGATGTGGCGGCAGATTTAGGGCACAGCAGCGAGTTTAACCACAAGTTCTGGCATGATTTCCGGGAAAATGTAAAGGCAGCCAATCCAAATGCGGTAATTTTAGCGGAGCATTACGGAGATCCCAAGAGCTGGCTGATGGGGGATCAGTGGGACTCTGTTATGAATTATGATGCGTTTATGGAGCCGCTTACCTGGTTTTTGACAGGAATGGAAAAGCACAGCGACGAGTATAATGGGGATCTGTATGGGGATGGAGAGAATTTCTTCAGAGCCATGTCTTATCATATGAGCCGGATGCAGACCCCTTCTTTGATGGTGGCTATGAATCAGCTTTCCAACCATGATCACAGCCGGTTCCTTACCCGCACAAACCAAGTTGTGGGAAGGATTGGATCCTTAGGAGCGGAAAAGGCAAATGAGGGAGTAAAAAAAGGTGTGCTGCGGGAAGCCGTGATGATTCAGATGACCTGGCCGGGAGCGCCGACCTTGTATTATGGCGATGAGGCCGGACTGTGCGGTTGGACAGACCCGGATAACAGACGGACCTATCCCTGGGGAAAGGAAGATTATGAATTGATTGAATATCACCGTTATATGATTACACTTCATAAAAATCTTCCTGCTTTACGGTATGGATCTTTAAAACAGCTTTTGGCAGACTGGCAGTTGATTGCCTATGGACGGATGTATAAGACAAACCAGTGTGTAGTGGTGATCAATAACGGAGAAAGCGGACGGTATGCGGAGATTCCGGTGTGGGAACTGGGTGTCTGTGACGGGCAGGTGATGTACCGCCTTATGTTAAGCTATGGAGATGGATATAATGCGGGGATTGAAGGCTATGAGGTGAAAGATGGGAAGCTTGCCCTGGATCTGCCGGGATACTCGGCAATGTTGTTTTCCATAGGAGCCGGGGCTTTAGAGGTGAAATGAAGGCGACATAAAATCAGGCAGGCGCATCTGCGCCTGCCGTATCAGCATTTGAACGGATGCAGGGTTGCTATGATAAGCTTTAAACTGCCTGAAATAACGGTTTACTGCTGGATAATACCACTGGTATTCACGGTCCAGATCTTGTCGTTAGCATCCTTAATATCCTTAAAGCCTTTTCCAAGCTCTGGCTTTTCGTCAGATTTGGAGGAAGAAGATGCTTTCTGGATGGTTCCGGAGGCATTAACCAGATAGTAGACGCCATCTAACTCAACCGGGGCATAACGCAGATCCCGTTCTGCGTCCAGACGCAGACCTTGGCGGTATACATTGTTATCGCGGACACCATGGAAGCCCTGTCCTTTGTTGCCGCCGTCAGTCAGGAAGAACCAGGTCTGGTTTTCATCTAAGTCCTCATCATAGATAACCTGTTTGCCGGTTTTCATCACGCCGTTCTCATCAAAATAGTAGTTGACAGTACGGCCATCCTCTGTTGTCACAAGCTGAAGTCCCGTTACCATCTCGCCTCTTGTGTTAAATCCATAGCGTTTGGAGTTGATATTAAAGGTCTGGATTCCCGTGGAGGCATGGTAAGGGCTTCCTTTTTTAAAGTAGAAGGTAAAGAGCTCAGCTTCCTCACTGATGCCGGGCGCTCCTTCGATTCTGTGCCAGCCTTCTGCACGCTTACCGTCCTCTCCATAATACTGGAAGTCTCCTACAGACAAAGGAGCGGCCGGCTTTTCATCTTCTGACGCATTGGACTCGGTAGCTGCTTCGGAAGTATTCTGCATGGCGGGAAGCTTGTACCATCCGGTCTGCATAATACCGTTTTCAAAGGTATAGTAATTTCCGTCGATCTTACGGTCGATCTGGTTGATTACCATTCTTCCCTTGTTGTCGAAATAGTGCCAGATCATATCCTGATCAATGGAGTCGTCTTCGTTTTCAAGCTGAACCCATCCGGTTTTCATCACTCCGTCGCCTTCTTCACCTAAATAGTAGGTGTAGCCGTCAAGCTCCAGCTTTCCGGTCTGCATAAGTCCTTCTTCGTTAAAGTAATAGGATTTATTATTAATGGTCTGCCACTCGGAAACAGCGTATTTGCCGTCGTTTCCAAAGTAATACCAGCTATCTTCTGTATCGTCGTCGCTCCAGCCGTCATTGTCAGCCTGAATCCATGTGTTGTACACACGTTTGCCGTTTTCATCTACATAGTACTCGTCGATCATGGCCGAGCGGGCAATAAAGCCGTCTTCATCCAGATAATACCAGTCGTTGTCTTTTTTCTTCCAGGTATCTGTCAGGGGATATCCGTCAGAGTCCAGATAACGAAGGTTTTCATCCTCCATAACCCATCCGGCTTTAGATGCTGCAAAAGCAATGCCGGATGATTCTGAGGCTGAATGGAACAGGCTAGGGGTTACTGCAGTCATTACTGCCGCAGCGGATAATACAGCCAGAAATTGTGATTGTTTTTTCATAAATATAATTCTCTCCTTTTTAATATGCGGGGACTTGTCTGTCCCGATGTTGTTTGGTGGCCGAAAATCCATATTTGCATTACTCTGCGATTATAGCCGATTCTTTTTATTTTGAAAAGTGAAGGTTGCTGGCAGAGTTGGAAGCTGGTGGGGAAGGGGGCGTTCCTATTCACAGGTGTCCTGTGAACGTAACCGCATATGCCCATTTAAAATCGCCTGCGGCGATGGGGCATATGCTTTGACCTCTGTAACGGTACTGCCCATGGCTAATCAGCGGAGTGATTAGCCATGGTGTGAACAATAACAGGGCGCTCTTGAATGCACATTAAGATTTTGGGGAGTAGGATTTTTTCTTAGAATATGGTATAATCGAAAGAAAACCTCCCCTCCGGGAAGGAAAGGAGTTTCCATTATGAAGATAAAGGTGTCCAATTATATTGCACAGAAGCTGGTAGAGGCAGGGATCAGCCAGGTGTTTACGGTCACAGGCGGCGGGGCTATGCATCTTAATGATGCCCTGGGCCATCAGCCGGGGCTTCATTCCTTGTATCAGCACCATGAGCAGGCTTGTGCCATGGCGGCAGAGGCATATGCCCGGATTCATAATAAAATCGGTGTGCTGTGTGTGACTACAGGCCCCGGCGGGACCAATGCCATTACCGGTGTGGTGGGGGGATGGCTGGACTCCATTCCTATGCTGATCTTGTCAGGACAGGTCAGATATGATACGACGGCCCGCTGGTCAGGGGTAGGAATCCGCGCCATGGGAGATCAGGAGTTTGACATTGTAAAGGCAGTGGACTGTATGACCAAATACAGTGAGATGGTAGTGGATCCTCTGCGTATCCGGTATTGCCTGGAAAAAGCATTGTATTTGGCATATTCCGGAAGGCCGGGACCCTGCTGGCTGGATATTCCTTTGGATGTGCAGGGCGCTTATGTGGATACGGAGCATTTGGCAGGCTTTGACGCGGCGGATTACGAGGCCGGAGGAAGCGGTTGGGCAGTACATGCTGTGGGAGTGGATCACACCTTTGGTACGCCGGTGGTGGCTGGCTGCCCGAAGGACAGCTTAAAGGCAGCCGTACTGGCAGGGAGCCGGGGGGAAAGGCCCCTGACCGTGGAGGAGCCGCCTCATGCCATTAAGGAGGACTATGCAGGAGAGGGGGAGCGCCGGCAGAAGCTGCCACATCCGGTGTCAGAGGATACGGCAAGACAGATTATTGAAAAAATCAGACAAGCCGAAAGGCCGGTTCTCAATGCAGGCAACGGGATTCGGATTGCCGGGGCTCATGAGGCATTTATGAAGGTGGCAGAGCGTCTGGGGATTCCGGTGGTGACTGGGTGGAACAGCCAGGATTGTATATGGGATGCTCATCCTTTGTATGTGGGACGGGCCGGAAATATGGGGGACAGGCCCGGGAATTTTGCTGTTCAGAACAGTGACCTGGTCTTTTCGGTGGGAAGCCGTTTGAGCATTCGCCAGGTGGGGTATAATTATGAGACATGGGCAAGAGAGGCTTACGTAATATTCAGCGATGTGGATCAAGAGGAATTAAAAAAGCCCAGTGTACATGCAGACATGCGGATCCATGCGGATGCAGGCAATCTTCTGGAAACCATGTTAAAGGTGCTGGAAAAAGAATATACGGAAGGAAAGCCCGTATTCGACGGAGGGAAGGGGCTTTCCGGCATGAGCTGGAATGAGACTTGCCGGATGTGGAAAGAACGGTATCCGGTGATCCGGCCGGAGCATTTAAAGCCGGACGGGGAAAAGGCAGCGAATGTCTATGGCTTTATAAAGGAACTGAGCAGCCGGCTTAAAGAGGGGCAGATCACTGTGGTGGGAAATGGTTCTGCCTGTGTGGCGGGCGGACACTCTTATATCATAAAAAAGGGACAGCGATTTATCAGCAATTCGGCTATTGCCGCCATGGGGTATGATTTGCCGGCAGCCATTGGAGCCTGGGCAGCAGCTAAGGAGGAAATTATTCTTTTGACAGGGGATGGGAGCATTCAGATGAACCTGCAGGAGCTTCAGACCATCCTTCATCATAAAATGCCCATTAAGATTTTTCTGATTAACAATGGAGGATACCACTCGATTCGCCAGACCCAGAGGAATTTCTTTGGAGAGCCTTTGGTGGGAATTGGGATTGACAGCCATGATCTAAGCTTTCCGGATATGGAAAAACTGGCCGGGGCATATGGACTGCCTTACACGGCTGCTTATCATAATGAAGAATTGGCAGATGCCGTTGAGAGGACTCTGGCACTTACAGGGCCTGCTATCTGCGAGGCATTTGTGACCATGGACCAGAATTTTGAACCCAAGTCCTCGGCAAAGCGTTTATCGGACGGAACCATGATTTCCCCGCCCCTAGAGGATCTTTCGCCCTTCCTGCCAGAAGATGAGATGGATGAGATGATGATTATTCCAAGGATTAAGGGAACGGAGTGATGACAGGATGAAGGTAGTCGTGACAGGCGCCACCAGCTTTATCGGCGCAGTGACCATCCGGCAGCTTCTGCTGAAGGGACATCAGGTACAGGCAGTAGTACGGCCAGGTTCAAAAAGGCTTAAGAATTTAAAGGATCATGTGCCGCAGGCTCTTGGCCTGCAGATCCAGGTGACAGAGCTGGAGATGGAGCAGATTGAAGATATTCAAAATCAGGGGGATGCTTATGCGGATGCCTGGATTCATACCTGCTGGGAGGGGGCAGGGAGTGACAACCGGACCTTGCGGGATGTGCAGCAGTCTAATGTGGAAAGCTCTTTGAGGGCTGTAAGGGCAGCCTTTGGGCTGGGCTGCAGGCGTTTTCTCTTTACAGGATCTCAGGCAGAGTATGGGATCTGCGACAAGCTTATTACAGAGGACATGCCATGCAGTCCGGTATCTGAGTATGGAAAGGCCAAAAGGGCTTTTGCCGTGCAGGCAGAGGAGCTTTGCACAAAACTTTCCCTGGATTACATCCATGGAAGGATCTTCAGCGTATATGGGCCGGGAGATCATCCGTGGTCTTTGGTGCAGTCCTGTCTTAAGACCTGGAGCAAGGGAGGAGAGATGAGGCTGGGAGAGTGTACCCAGTGGTGGAATTTTCTTTATATAGAAGATGCGGCGTCTGCTCTTATCAGTCTGCTGGAAAAAGGGGAGGCAGGAACCTATAACGTGGCTGGCCGTGATACGCGGCGCCTGCGGGAATTTGTGGAGGAAATGTACCGCCTTTGCGGCAGTAAGGGAAGCTATGTTTACGGCACCAGGCCCCAGAATGCAGAGGGGCAGGCAAACCTTCTTCCTGATATTACAAAGCTTTGTACACACACAGGCTGGGAGCCGAAAACGCCATTTGCGGAGGGAATCTATGAAACATTGTATTCTTTGCCGGAAGCAGATTCCGGAAAAACCCATATTTAAGCTGGAGAATGCTCCGGCATCAGCCCAGGACATTCCGGATAAAGAGGGAAAGAAGAAGGATAAAGGCATGGAATTAAGACTGTATCAGTGCAGCCATTGCGGGCTGGTGCAGTTTGACTGCGAGCCGGTTTCTTACTATCGGGATGTGATCCGGGCAGGTGGATTTTCCACTACCATGACAGAGCTGCGCCGTGGCCAATATCAGCATTTGATTGACACATACCATTTAGAAGGCAGACGTTTTTTGGAGGTGGGCTGCGGCAGAGGGGAATTTCTGGGAGTGTTAAAGGAGTTTCCTGTAATGGTTTATGGGATGGAGCATAATCAGAAGCTGGCAGAGGAGGCCAGAAAGGCAGGGCTTTTGGTGTGGGAGGAGTTCCCGGAAAGGCCAAAACAGGCATTTGGCCGCTCCGGCATGTTTGCGGGAGACATACCGGAGTCCTTTGATGTGTTCTTATCCTTTAATTTTTTGGAGCATCAGCCAGAGCCGGATGTGATGCTTCAGGCAATCCGGAACAATCTGTCAGAGGATGGAATGGGGCTGGTGACCGTGCCGGCGCTGGAATATATTTTGGAGCAGGGAAGCTATTATGAGCTTTTACGGGATCATATTGCCTATTATTCTTTTGGGACTTTGAAAAATCTCATGGAACGAAATGGCTTTACCGTGTTAGAGGAGCGTATCATAAATCGGGATACCATAGAAGCCGTGGTAAGGAAAAATTCCCAGTGGAAAGAGGGCACAGAGGAATTTTCGGAAAAGATGGTTTCCATGGATTCCGTGACAGAAGGATATAAGGTGACAAGCCGGGAGGTGGAGGAGCTTCTAGACAGCCTGGAAAAAGAAGAAAAAAGCCTGGCTGTGTGGGGGGCAAGCCATCAGGGCTTTACCCTTGCAGCTACCACAAGGCTGGGCAGAGACGCCCGGTACATGATTGATTCGGCGCCTTTTAAGCAGGGAAGGTATGCCCCGGCGTCCCACTTGCCCATAAAAGCGCCTGAGCATTTTTTTGAGGAACCAGTGGATGCGGTTTTGATTGTGGCTCCTGGATATTCTGATGAGATTGCCGGGATTATTCGGGAACGGTTTGGAAAAGGGGTTGAGATTCTGACGCTGCGCACCATGCACCTGGAAAAGCTGTAGGAGGAATGAGAATGGAGCTTGCGGGAAAGAAGATTGTCATCACCGGGGTTACAGGGTTTATCGGAAAACATGTGGCAGAATTGTTTTTAGCTCAGGGGGCAGAGGTCTATGGCCTGGTGAGGGATTCATCGAATAAAAAGGACTGTGTTCCCAAACATGAGAACTTTCATATTCTGCATGGTTCGTTAAAAGATGCGGCATCCATACCAGAACAGGCAGGGACAGCAGATGCTTTTTTTCACTTTGCCTGGGGCGGGGTAAATCGGGGAGAGATTGATTCTAAGCCTGTGCAGGAGGAAAATATTGCCGGTTCTTTAGAATGCCTGAAGGCGGCAAAACAGTTGGGATGCAGGATTTTTATGGATGCCGGTTCACGGGTGGAATATGGAATCACAGAGAACGGCGTCATGTCAGAGGACAGGGAATGCTGCCCGGTGAATGAATACGGGAAGGCAAAGCTGGAGTTTTACCGTCAGGCGGCTGTGCTTTGCAGACAGTGGTTCATGACCTATTATCATCTGCGGTTTTTTAGTGTCTATGGGAAGGGGGATCATCCCTGGTCTATTATTTCTACCCTGGTAAGGGAGCTTCCCAAAGGCCAGACAGTCTCTTTAAGCGCCTGCCGCCATAAATGGAATTTTATGGAGGTTTCCGATGCCGCCAGGGCAGTGGCAGAGCTGTACTGCTATAGTGAAAAAAGAACGGGACAGATCCATGTGGTTAACGTGGCCAGTACAGACACCAGACAGCTTCGTTCTTTTGTGGAGGAGATCTATGAGCTGTGCGGCAGAAAAGGAAGTCTGGAGTATGGAAGCTTTGTACAGGCAAAGGAGGGGGCTTTGTCTATATGCCCTACTGTGGAGGTACTAAAAGATCTTACGGAAGGAACCTGGAAGGAGCAGGTTGACTTTTCCTCAGGAATACAGAATATGCTGAAGGAAAGACAACCGTGACAAAGCAGTGCCGGGATGTGTCTCGGCGGATCCTTGGGATTTGCCGGCGCTTATCCGGGAAGAAGCGATTAAATCACAGCCCGCGGATACTGCGGTGCGGAGGTTGGGATGAAGACAATAAGTGTACTGATACCTTGTTATAATGAAGAAGAAAATGTGGAGCCTATTGCCCGGGCAGTGACAGAAATCCTGGAGAAAGAATTGCCCCAATATGATTATGAGCTGGTTTTTATTGACAATGATTCACAGGATGATACCAGAATGATTCTAAGGCGTCTGTGCGGGGAAAATCCCAGGATCAAGGCAATTTTGAATGCCAGGAATTTCGGGCAGTTTAATTCCCCTTACCATGGGCTTCTCCAGGTAACAGGAGATTGTGTTATTGCCATGGTGGCAGATTTTCAGGATCCGGTGGAACTGATTCCCCAGTATGTGAAGGCATGGGAGGAAGGCTATAAGATCGTGATTGGAATCAAGACAAGCAGCAAAGAGAATCCAATCATGTACTGGCTTCGGAGCTGTTATTATAAGATGATTCGAAAGCTGTCTGATGTGGAGCAGATTGAGCATTTTACAGGTTCCGGGCTTTACGACCGGGATTTTATCGAGGTTTTGCGAAGGCTTGACGATCCCACGCCTTTTTTGCGGGGAATTGTGGCGGAGCTGGGTTTTAGGAGGAAGGAGATTCCCTACGAACAGCCCAAACGCAGGGCGGGAAAAACCCACAATAATTTTTACCGCCTGTATGATGCGGCTATGTTAAGTGTCACTTCTTATACAAAGGCAGGGCTGCGTCTGGCTACTTTTGTGGGAGGCATTAGCTGCGGGATGAGCCTGGCGGTGGCGTTTGTGTATCTGGTGATGAAGCTGATCTGGTGGGATCGTTTTCCGGCCGGGATGACCCCCATGCTTCTTGGAATGCTGTTTTTAGGATCCGTGCAGATCTTTTTTATCGGGATGGTGGGGGAGTATGTCCTTTCCATTAACCAGAGAATTATGAAACGTCCTCTTGTGATTGAGGAGGAGCGGCTGAATTTTACGAAAAAGGAATCAGAAGACTGATGAAATATAAAATTGATGTAGTGAGAATCCGGGAAAATTCCATTACCCTTAACGGCTGGGTCATTGGGAAGACGCCGCAGTCAAAAGCAGCGTTTAAGATTCTGGATGAGGAGAAAAAGCCGGTTAAGTTCCGGCATGTGTCTACCCGCAGGGATGACGTGAGCCAGATTTATTATAAAAAGGTTTATAACCGGGACTTTGGTTTTGATATTCAGTTTCCTTATGAGAGAGGGCGCAGTTACTGGCTTTTGATTAAGTGTGACAACAAGGTGGCCAGAATCAAATATAATGAAAGGCTGATTGAAAAACGTTCCAGTGTGGCTCATAAGCGTCTGGAAAAAATCCATGACCTGATGAATATGGAGACTGTGCGGGTGGCCATGGAGTTTGGGAAAAAACATGGACTGAAGGCTCTGTTTTTAAAATCAAAGCATAAGCTTCAGGGGCTGGACAATGATTACGATTATAAGGAATGGTATGATCTGACAAAGCCGGATCAGGAGGAGCTTAACCGTCAGAGGCAGGAAAATCTGCCGGAGTCTCCTCTTTTTTCTGTTGTGATCCCTGCATACAAGACTCCGGAAAAGTATCTTCGGGAGATGATGGATTCCCTTTTATCCCAGACCTATGAAAACTGGGAGGTCTGCGTGGCAGACGGAAGCCCTCAGGGTGAGGGGGCGGGGGTGGCGCGTGTCATGAGCTGGTACCAGAAAAAGGACAGCCGTTTTCGATATCAGTGTCTAGGCAGGAACCGGGGGATTGCAGGCAACACCAATGCAGCCATTGAGATGGCAAGGGGAGATTATATTGTGCTGGCAGATCACGACGACACCTTGCCGGAGCATGCTTTGTATGAAGTGGCTGCAGCAGTCAATGCCCATCCAGAGTGTGATCTGATTTATTCGGATGAAGATAAACTGGACATGGATGGAGGCGCTTTGTTTGATCCGCATTTTAAACCGGATTTTAACCCGGATCTTTTAACCAGTGTCAATTATATTTGCCATCTTCTCACCGTAAAGAGAGAACTTTTGGAGAAGGTGGGCGGTTTTCGGCAGGAGTTTGACGGGGCACAGGATTATGATTTTATTTTTCGATGTACAGAGGCAGCAAAGGGGATTTATCACATTCCCAAGGTTCTGTATCATTGGCGCTGCCATCAGGGTTCTACGGCCAGCAACCCGGAAAGCAAGCTCTATGCCTTTGAGGCAGGATCAAGGGCAATTATGGCTCATTATGAGCGGTGCGGTATTGAGGCTGAAAAGGTGGAAAAGGGAGTGGATTATGGGATTTACCATACGTTTTTCCGGATAAAGGGGGAGCCTTTGGTGTCTGTGATCATTCCCAACAAGGATCATGCAAAGGATTTGGATCTGTGTATCCGATCTGTTTTGGAACGTGCCTCTTACAAGAATCTGGAGTTTGTAATTATTGAAAACAACAGCACAGAAAAGGAAACTTTTTCCTATTATAAGGCCATTCAAAAGGAATTTCCACAGGTTCGGATTGTTACTTGGGAACAAACATTTAATTATTCTGCCATCAACAATTTCGGCGCTTCTTTCGCAAAGGGTGAGTATCTGCTTTTCTTAAACAATGACACGGAGGTGATAGAGCCGCGTTTGTTTGAGGAGCTTTTAGGTTTTTGCCAGAGGGAAGATGTGGGCGCCGTGGGGGCACGGCTCTTGTACCAGGATGATACCATTCAGCATGCGGGGGTGGTGGTAGGCTTTGGCGGGATTGCCGGACATACGTTTATCGGGCTTCATCAGGCAGAGAACAGTTATTTCCATCGGGCAATGTGCGCCCAGGATTACAGTGCAGTGACAGCAGCCTGCATGATGACGAAAAAATCTGTATTCCAAAAAGCCGGCGGATTTACAGAGGAGCTGGCAGTGGCTTTCAATGACATTGACTATTGCATGAAGGTCCGAGAGATGGGGCTTTTGGTGGTATATGCGCCCTATGCCCTTATGTATCACTATGAATCCAAATCACGGGGACTTGAGGATACGCCGGAAAAGGTGGCGCGGTTTAACCGGGAGATTGCTGTTTTTGCCCGCCGCTGGCCTAAGATTCTGGCTGAGGGGGATCCTTATTACAATCCTAACCTGACTCTCAGGAAATCTAACTTTGCACTGCGGGATCTGTTAAAGGAAAAAATCGGGGAGCCGTATAAGCTGGAGGTAAAGCTTTGAAGAAGATAACCATTATTATTCCAAACTACAACGGGCTGAAATTTCTCCCGGCTTGCCTGGAAGCATTGTCAGTCCAGACCTTTCAGAATTTTGATATTCTGGTGGTGGACAACGGCTCAGAGGACGGCAGCGTACAATGGTTGAAGGAACGGCAGATTCCCTCTATTTTTCTTCCCGGGAATCTGGGATTTTCCGGTGCGGTCAATGTAGGGATCCGTGCCGCCTGTTCTCCCTATGTGATCCTTCTCAACAATGATACAGAGGCAGCGCCTTCCTATGTAGAGGAACTGCTTCGAGGGATCGAGGTGTCTCCCCGCATTTTTTCGGTCAGCCCTAAGATGTTAAAAATGGGCTGTGAGGATGTGATTGACGATGCGGGAGACATGTACAGCCTGATGGGATGGGCTTATCAGCGGGGAGTGGGGCAGAAGGCGCGGCGTTATAACCGTCCCTGCCATATTTTTTCGGCATGTGCAGGCGGCGCCATTTACCGCAGAAGCCTTTTTGAGAGGATTGGATATTTTGATGAAGCTCATTTTGCCTATCTGGAAGACATTGATGTGGGATATCGTGCCAAAATCGCGGGATACTATAACCGGTACTGGCCCGGCGCTGTGGTATATCATGTGGGAAGCGGTACCAGCGGTTCAAAGTACAATGCCTTTAAGGTGCGCCTGACAGCCCGCAACAATGTATATCTGAATTATAAAAACATGCCCCTGCCTCAGCTTTTAATAAACCTTCTGCCTATTGGGGCCGGAATTGTGGGAAAATATTTCTTTTTTAAGAAAATCGGTTTTGAAAAGGAGTATCTTTCCGGTATATGGGAGGGGATTTGCACTGTAAAAAGGACGAAAAAGGTTCCTTATAAGCCGGAAAATCTTACCAATTATCTGTCTATTGAGTGGGAGCTGATCTATGGCACGGTATTGTATATTTATGAGTTTTCAAGACGTCAGATTCATAAAAAACTGAAAAATCGAGAGGAGCAGTAAAATAGCAAGAGAACAGGAAAAAATTGTAAAATGATGCGTTCCAGATTTAAGAGAAATTTAATAGTACAATAAGAAAAATTCGTGTATAATCGTTACCGTTAAGGGGTTATGCTATGGATGGATGGGTTTTTAGATGGTGGTAAAACATTATGATAAAGGACAATCAAAAAAGATTTAACCGTCTCCATGTGGCAATTGATGCGCTGGTGATCGGGATGGCATATGTCCTGAGCTGGTATATTATTATTGGAAGCGGTTGGTATCGTGCGGCTAATCAGGTGCTGGGACCAGAGATTTATCTGGGGGTTCTGGCTGTTATCATACCAGTCTATCTGCTTTTGTATACAGTTTTTCATTTGTTTACGCCTAAGCGGGTACAGGGACGCAGGCAGGAGTTTGCCAATATTTTTAAAGCTAATATGTTGGGGCTTCTGCTTTTTGGCATGGTGCTGTACTTGGGAGGGAAAAACCCTTATTTTCAGCATTTTTCCCGTGTATTGGTAATGTTTTTCTTTGTGGTAAATACAGCGGCGGAAACGCTGGAGCGGAATTTGATCCGCACCTGCCTTCGATCCATGCGTTCCAAGGGATATAATCAGAAGCATGTGCTGTTGGTAGGGTACAGCCGGGCAGCAGAAAGCTATATTGACCGGGTGGCGGCCAACCCGGAGTGGGGCTACCAGATTCGGGGAATTTTAGATGATCACAGGCACAGAGGCGATCATTATAAAGGGGTTAGGGTCATTGGGGCTACCAGTGATTTAAAAACCATATTAGACATGAATCTGTTAGATGAGATTGCAATAACTTTAAGTATCCGTGATTATGCCGGCTTAGAAAGAATGGTGGCGGAATGTGAGAAATCCGGTGTGCATACAAAATTTATTCCGGATTACAATAAATTTATCCCAACCAGGCCCTATACAGAGGATTTGCAGGGGCTCCCGGTGATCAATATCCGCCATGTGCCGTTAAACGATCTTTTAAATGCTACCATGAAGCGGATTATGGATTTGTTGGGGGCAGTGACAGCGCTGATTTTGTTTTCTCCAGTTATGGCAATCACGGCAGCCATTATCAAAAGCACGTCTCCAGGGCCGATTATTTACAGCCAGGAACGGGTGGGGCTTCACAACCGTCCGTTTAAAATGTATAAATTCCGATCCATGGAGGTTCAGCTTCCGGGGCAGGAGAAGGGGAAGTGGACTACTCCCCATGACCCCAGAGTGACGCCGGTGGGCAGGATCATTCGGAAAACCAGTATTGATGAGCTCCCTCAGCTTTTTAACGTGCTGGCAGGCAGCATGAGCCTGGTGGGACCAAGGCCCGAGAGACCGTTTTTTGTGGAGCGGTTTAAGGAGGAGATTCCTCGCTATATGATCAAGCATCAGGTCCGGCCTGGTATGACTGGATGGGCTCAGATCAACGGCTACCGGGGAGATACTTCCATTGAAAAGAGAATTGAGCACGATCTGTATTATATTGAGAACTGGACATTAGGATTTGATTTTAAGATTTTGTTTCTTACAGTATTTAAAGGTTTTATCAATAAGAACGCTTATTAAAGGCATTGCAGAATGAGATGAGGTATGTTGCATGAGTCGAGAGTATGAGGAAGATATGAGGTATTCGGAGCGCAAGAGCCGGAAAAACCCCAAAACAGCAAGACAGACAAGACCAGGACAACCGGTATATGGGGAGCGGCGCAGGCAGGCAGATAGCCTGAAGGTAATGAATGATTCCTCTGTATATCCGGTTACAAGAAGAACAGGGGAACGGGCCGGGACTTCCGGACGGAGAAGGGCATCGTCCCAGACTGCCGCGACTGCAGCAGGAGCCAATGGCAGGTCAGGTGTTCCGTTCCGCAAGGAAGCCGATCTGGCACGGAGCAGAAGGCGCCGCCGCATCATCGGCATGATTATTGCAGAATGCTTTGCCTTAATGTTTATTTTCGGCTATGCGTATGTTGCCCGGCTGATGAATAAGGTAAAGAGGCCGGAGATTGACATGGAGCAGGTTCAGAATCAGGATCTGGATGTGGTTACCAAGGAAAAGCTGAAGGGCTATTGGACGATTGCCGTATTCGGGGTGGATGCCCGAGGCAATGCGTTGGAAAAGGGAAGCAACTCCGATGTAAATATTATCTGCAACATTAATCTGGAGACAGGAGAGATCAAGCTGGTTTCCCTGTTTCGGGATACGTACCTGAATATTTCAAAAGAAGGATCTTACAATAAGTTTAACCAAGCTTACTTTGTAGGCGGACCGGAGCAGGCCATGTCTGCGCTGAACCGGAATCTGGATTTAAATATTACGGATTATGTGACATTTAACTGGAAGGCCGTGGCAGATGCTATCAATATTTTAGGCGGCGTGGATATTGAACTGAGTAAGGCGGAATTTTACTACATTAATTCTTTTATCACGGAAACCGTGAAGGTGACGGGAATCGGATCCCATCATCTGAAACAGGCAGGGATGAACCATTTGGACGGCGTACAGGCAGTGGCTTATGGACGTCTGCGTCTGATGGACACAGACTTTGCAAGGACAGAGCGTCAAAGGAAGGTGATCAAGCTAGCCTTTGAAAAGGCGAAGACAGCAGATTTTGATACGTTGTATCGGGTGCTGGGCACTGTGTTTCCCCAAACCTATACCAGCCTTTGGATCGATGACCTTTATGTCAGCCTGAAAAATATTAACAAGTATCATCTGGGTGAGACCATGGGCTTTCCGGAAGCAAGGGGAGATGCCAACATGGGTAAAAAAGGTGCATGTGTGATTCCCCAGACCTTAGAGAGCAACGTAATAAGGCTTCACCAGTTCTTGTTTGATACAGAGGACTATACCCCTTCTGAGACCGTGAAAAGCATCAGTAAGAAGATTGCTGCCGATACAGGCATGTACAAAGAAGGCAATTATATTAAGAGTGTGAACACAGACGGCGGTGTAATCCAGCCGCCTAAGACGACGGCAGCGGCAACTGCAGAGGCCACAAAGGCAAAGGTTACAGAGGAAGAAGATGATGATAAGTATGAATACATTTATGTACTTAATTCTAATGGCAAGAAGGTGAAAAAACGGATTTTGCGTGAGACGGACAGCTCCGGCGACTATATTAAGCAGGAGACAGATGAGGATGGAGTGGCTGTCCGGTGGATGTTAGATGAGGACGGGGAGCTGGTGCGCCGTAAAAACAACAGTACTCAAAGCAGCAGTCAGGAGAGCAGCCTTGCAGACAGGCCGGGAGGAAGCACCACAGCGGCAGAGACGGACCATAATGGGGATCCGGTTGAATCTTCCGGGACGAACCACCTGACAGAGACATCTTCCGGGACTGCATCTACCAGGCCGGGGCCGACTTCCACCACCAGCGCCAATGACCAGAGACCTGGTACACGTCCTGGTATGACAGAGACGGAAGACACCCGAAGACCATCCGATTCGCCGGGCCCGCAGCACAGCACACAGGCCGGCCCGGGAGGCGCAGATAATCCTGCAGGATCTACAGAGGCGGTTAATCCGTCACCAATGCCGATTCCGTCTCCCAATGGAAACGGCCAGAATGTCAGTCCTGTAAATCCGGGGACAGGAAATTCAGGACCGGGCGGAGGACAAAATGTTCCCAACAGCCCGTCACCCGGAGGCAATAGCGGGGCGCAGACACCGGGCGGAAGCGGAGTAGTTGCAGGCCCTGGACAGTAACCCCTCATGCCCCGCTTAGGGTGCCGCCATAAATCAAAGAGGGGTTCCTGTGCGCAGACCTACAGCAAGGATTTGAGACTTTCACAGTAGAGAAAGGGCAATGAAAACAGCGGGAAAATCATATAGGGATGAAAAGGAATCGGAGAGAAATGAAAATTGAACAGCAAAAGAACAATACCTGGTTTTGTCTGTTGTCTGCAATCGGGATTTTTATGGTGGTGGATGGACATCTTGGGGGAAACTGTTTTCTGGATATAGGCGGGCTGATTCAGTATAATTTCTTTCATATGCAGATGTTTGTGTTTATCTCAGGATATTTTTATAAGGGATGCCAGGAAGGGGTTCTAAGGTATGGAGTGCGGAAATTTCGGCGCCTGATGGTTCCATATTTTGTTTGGAATCTGATTTATGGCCTGACGGCTCAGGTGCTTCGGAACCATGGCTTTTCCTTTGGAGCTCCGGTGAATCTTGAAACCTTGTTTGCAGAACCCTTTCGCATGGGATACCAGTTTGTGTTAAATCATGTAGCCTGGTTTGTACCTACGCTTTTTCTGACAGAGCTGGTAAACGCAGTGATGGAAAGGGGAATCCACAAAGGATTTATAAGGCTTTCTTCCTATTGGGAGAAAGCCTTATGCTATGAGGCATATATCCGGATCGGGCTGTATCTTTTTATCTCATGGGGAGGAGTTTACATATCCAGAACCATTGGGACAGAAGGATATCTTCTGATGGCTGTCAGGGTTTTGTTTCTTCTGGTGTTCTACGGTATGGGAAATCTGTACAGGGAGAAATTAGAAAAAGCAGATACTGTAAAAAGTGTCTGGTATTTTGCGGTGATTTTGTCAATAGCCATGGTCCTTGTGCTGACGGGCAGGCCGCTTATATATGGATTGTGGAACTGCCGGGATATTCCAGGGTATGTGCTGCCTTATGTTTCAGCATTTACAGGAATTGCTTTTTGGCTGAGAGCAGCCAGGATTTTGGAGCCGGCATTAGGGCATCATCCGCTGATCCAATTTTTGGGGCGGAATACGTTTGGGGTGATGATGCATCATATGATGGTTTTTTTCCTGATCAATACCCTGTATGCCTGTGCCGCCTCATCAGCAGGTGTGTTTCAGGGCTTTGATTTTGCAAGGTATTACACGGATTTTTATTATTGTTATCTGCCTGGAGGGATGGTTCAGTTTAAGGTGCTTTATCTTTTGGCGGGCATCGGTATTCCCCTTGGACTTCAGTGGTGTTTAAGTTGGATCCGGTTTCACATTAAAATAATAAATTCATCACAATTTCATCACAATTCAAGATTATATTGTAGTCATGAACAAAAAAACAGCACAAGGGAAGGAGATTGTGATAATGTACGAGAATGATAGAGACAATAGAGAAGAACAAAGAAGCGGACAGGAAGAAAGGGCTTACGGCCAGCAGACAGATTGGAACAGTGCAGCCGACCAGAAGTATAATGAGGGGCAGAGATATCAGAACAGCTATGAGCAACATCAGGAAAATCAATGGCAGCAGTATGATGCAGGAGCGCCATATAATCGGATGAATATGTCTCATATTCCCCAGGAACCTGCGAGAATGCCGCAGAAAAAAGGATCCATGGCCGGTAAAGTGGCAGGTATTACTGCTGCCGCTCTGCTGTTCGGCACGGTAGCCGGAGGGACCATGTTTGGTGTAAACACAGCAGGAGAGTATCTTCGTGCACAGCATGCGCCGAAGGAGGAAACTCAGGTGAGTGTGGCTACGGCAAAGGCGCCGGAAACAGAAGAAACGTCTTCTGCGGTGAATGCCACCTTTGCGCTTCAAACGGATGTATCTTCCATTGTGGAGTCAGCCATGCCCTCTGTGGTGGCCATTACTAATACTATGGTGCTGGAACAGCGTACCTGGTTTGGTTCCAGTCAAAGATATGAAGTGCCTAGCAGCGGTTCCGGAATTATTGTGGGACAGAATGACGACGAGCTTTTGATTGTGACCAACAACCATGTGGTAGAGGGATCAAAGGATCTGACGGTTACTTTTATTGATGAATCTTCTGTGTCTGCCACCATTAAGGGAACGGATTCGGAAAGTGATCTGGCTGTGATTGCGGTTTCTCTCTCTGCGATTGATTCGGATACCATGGGAAAGGTCAAGGTTGCAACGTTGGGAGATTCTGATGCCTTAAAGGTCGGAGAGGGCGTGATTGCTATCGGCAATGCTTTAGGCTATGGACAATCTGTGACCGTAGGTTATGTAAGTGCTTTGGACCGGGAGGTAAGGACACAGACAGAAGTCAGCAGAAACCTGCTTCAGACCGACGCGGCCATTAATCCGGGCAACAGCGGCGGAGCACTCTTGAATATGAGAGGAGAAGTCATTGGAATCAATGCGGCAAAGTATTCTTCTACAGAAGTAGAGGGTATGGGGTATGCCATTCCCATTTCCAAGGCACAGGATATTATCAATGATTTGATGAACAGGAAGACCCGGACAGAGGTGGAGGAAAGCAAACGAGGATATCTTGGGATCCAGGGGACGAATGTGGACGACATGACAGCCGCTATGTATGGTATGCCGAGAGGCATTTATGTGTATAAGATTGTGGAGGGCGGTGCGGCTGCTTCCTCCGGATTAAGGGAAAAGGATATTATCACCAAATTTGATAAGCAGACGGTTCGCTCCATGGCGGATCTGCAGGAAATGCTTACCTATTATGAGGGCGGCAGCACAATAGAGCTGACGGTCAGCTCCTTAGAGAATGGTGAGTATGTGGAACGGACTGTGGAGATTACTTTAGGATATAAACCAGAAGAAGAAACCAATTAATGCTTGCATTTTTGGGAAAATAGAAATATAGTAAAGATAGAAGAAAAAGGCGGATACTCAGAGTACTTTTGACAGTACCCTGAGTATTTGTTGTGATAGAGAGGAAGGAAACCAAGTGGACGAGAAGGAGAGAGAGCAGAAGACCGAGACTGTACAGGCAGGCAATGGGAAAGAGGAGGAGCAGGAGTACGAGAAAATCTGTTATATATGCCACAGGCCGGAGAGCAAAGCAGGCAATATGATTCTAATGCCGGGAAATATGTGTTTATGTCATGACTGTATGCAGAAAGCATTTGACTCTGTTATGGGAGGCGGAATGGATTTCTCTAAAATGGATTTTTCCCGTTTGTCCGGAATGCCTTTTATGAACCTGAATTTTGTACCTGCAGGAAATACTGCGGAGATGGAGAATATACAGATTCCAAAAAGCCAGAAGGTAAAAAAGAAAAAAAGCGCCGGACCTGGGTTTGAGCTTAAAGATATTCCGGCTCCCCATGTGATCAAAAGCCGTCTGGACGAATATGTGATCGGGCAGGAGAGAGCAAAAAAGGTGATTTCTGTGGCAGTCTATAATCACTATAAGCGGGTGTATGCAGAGAGCCTAAGGCAGAAAAAGATAAAGGAGGATGTGGCTTTAGAGCAGCAGGAAGTTGCCATTGAAAAGTCCAATATTTTGATGATCGGGCCTACAGGAAGCGGAAAGACTTATTTAGTGCGGGTCTTAGCGCAGCTTTTAGATGTGCCTCTTGCCATTGCAGACGCCACGTCACTGACGGAGGCCGGGTATATTGGCGATGATATTGAAAGCGTGGTTTCAAAGCTTTTGGCTGCTGCAGGAAATGATGTGGAACGGGCGGAGCACGGGATTATTTTTATTGATGAAATTGATAAGATTGCCAAGAAGCGGGAGACCAACACCCGGGATGTAAGCGGGGAGTCTGTGCAGCAGGAGCTTTTAAAGCTTTTGGAGGGAAGCCAGGTAGAGGTGCCGGTGGGATCCAACCAGAAAAATGCATTGACCCCATTAAAAACCGTAAACACAGATCATATATTGTTTATCTGCGGCGGAGCATTTCCGGATCTGGACAAGATTATTAAGAGGCGGCTGAACAAGACGAATTCTATGGGGTTTGGAGCTGAGCTTAAGGACAAATATGAAGATGATCCTTATATTTTGAGCCATGTGGTCAATAAGGATCTGCGGGAATTTGGGATGATTCCTGAGTTTTTGGGACGTTTGCCCGTGACAGTGACTTTGGAGAGGCTTTCAGAGGAGCTGTTGGTAAAGATACTAAGAGAACCAAAAAACGCCATTCTAAAGCAATATATAAAGCTTTTAGAGATGGATGAGGTAAAGCTGGTATTTGAGGAGGGGGCTTTAGGATGGATTGCCGGAGAGGCAATCAAAAGAGAGACCGGAGCAAGGGCTTTACGGGCGATTCTGGAAGAATATATGCTGGATATTATGTATGAGATTCCGAAAGACCCGAATATCGGAGAGGTGACGGTAACACGGGCTTATCTGGAAAAGCGGGGAGGCCCGGTTATCCGGATGAGGGGATAGAAGAATGGTTCTCACTGCAAACGGGATACTGTTTGCGGTGAGAATTTCCTTCTGTCCATGGAGTGCAGACTTACCTGCATTGGAGTTCTTATGCTTATTGCTGGTCCCGGCGAAATGTTTGGTAGAGATTTAAAGTGCCGTATCCCCATATAGGGTTGGGGTAGGTGAAGGATGGGTTCCGATCCGCGCCGCGGATGATCATGGAGGTGAGAGATGTGTTGCTCAGGCCCTGATCGTTGTTGTTGATATAGCTCCATGTAAAAATATCTGCCATTGCTCCTGCCGCAATGGCAGCCGCAACAGAAGATCCGGAACGCCGGGTGAAACGGAGATCGTTTTCTATGGAGATACCTGCGGCGGGGCCCTGAACGTCCACGCCAGGAGCCGCAATATCCGGCTTTATCCGTCCGCGGGGAGTATATCCGCGGCTGCTGTGAATGTAAATGCTGTTATTGCTGTGATTGTAGGCTGCAACCGTAAGGGGCATGTTGGCATTTCCCGGATCCATAGTGGTTGTGTTGGGATCCGGGCGCAGAAAGATCGTCTGGTCAGAAAGAAATCCATGCATAGGCAGCCACGCATGAAATTGGCCGGTGATGTACAGCGCCGGATAGACTCGGATTCGCCATATTCCGGAAGAAGGACTCTCAAAACGTATAAAGATTAACTGCCCTCCGGAACCGCTCTCAAAATTCTGGTAGCTGACAGTCAGGACAGAGGAGTCTAAACGAAAGGGAATAACTGTCTCAGAGCCTAGGCGGGGTGAAATACTGTCGATGACTTCTCCGGAAGGTGATACCAATCCGATGGTATAGAGGGCCGGCTCCAGAGACCACAGCTCCATACAAAAGCCCGTCTCGTCAGGGGCCACGCGGATTTCAATATCTTCATATTCCTGATCAGGCAGCAGATTTCCTTTGAAATGATGATGATAACCCATCTCATTACCAGCCCCGGCAACCACGGCAAAGCCGGAATAACCGCTGAGACTTTCTAATTGCAGACTTAAAGGGCCATTGCCCTCATGGCTGCCCTGGTTGGTGCCTATACCCAGATAAATTACCAGAGGGCGACGGTATTCACTGGCCAGGCTTAAGAGATAACTGACAGCAGACATGATATCATTTTCCTGAAATACAGGATCCTCTGTATGGACAAGAAAAAAGTCACGCAGATATTGTTTGGCAGGTTTAAGCTTAACAACAGCCAGGGAAGCATTGGGGGCAGCCCCGGAAAAAGGAACAGGACGGTCAATTCGGTTTCCGGCAGCAACACCAGCCATGAAAGTTCCGTGTCCGTCCGTATCGCGGCTGGGGACAACGGCAAAAGGATCCTCTGCCAAAAGGGCCTCATTGATCTGCTCATGGGTGTAGGTTGTTCCATAAAAGGGCTGAAAGCCAGAGATTTCCTGGGGCATTTCTGCAGATTCAATGGATTGATCCCAAATGCCCAGGATCCGGCTTGTATTGTCAGGGTTGCGAAACAATGGATTGGTGTAGTCTACACCAGTGTCAACAATTCCGATGATTACACCTGTTCCGTCTGCCTGAAGGGCAGGCTGGTCAAAAACGGGGAGGATTCCGCTGCTTTCTAAGACGGTAGTGTCCAGCAGACCGAACAGCTTAGGGATGCTGCTGTAGGAGTATTGAGAGATGCTTAAGGGTGCAATGTTGTCTTTTAAAGCATATACTACGGCAAATTCCCGGCTGATGAAATTGACACACTGAGTCTGCGCCAGTTCGTAAAAAGCTGGCACCGAACGGGCGGAGTAGTGCACAATAAAATCCATATAGTTATCAGAAGAAGGCGCATATTGGCAGACAGGCATGAAAGCTCTCCGTCTATTCTTTTAAAATAAAGATATGATTTTTGGTATGTATTTGATTATTGTCCGAGAAAATAGTATAATAAAGACAAATGATTTCGTAATATAAGAAGGAGGGCATGAGAATGGCATATATAGTATGGATCATGCTGCTGGCAGGCGGAGACCAGTGGCTGAAACACAAAGTTGAAGCACAAAAACCAGAGCAGTTTCCTAAGCCCTTGGAAGGAAGCAAGGATCGTATATGGGTTTACCAGAATCATAATCCGGGTTTTCCCTTTGGGTTTATGAAAAAGCATGAGGAGCTGGTGCGCCTGATTCCTCTGGTGCTGACTTCCGTTTTGGGGGGATGTCTGATTGAGAAGGGAAAAACAAAGGGAAGATATATGGATAAGCTGTCCTTGTCTTTGGTGATCGGCGGTTCTTTGAGTAATCTGTACGACCGGTATGTGCGGGGCTATGTGGTGGATTATTTCAGTGTTCGGTTTGGTCCCTTAAAGAAAGTGGTGTTTAATTTGGGGGATATTTTTATTTTCTTAGGATGTGGGCTGCAGGCAGCGGGATTTCCGGCGGCAGTAAAGGAGAAGGAGAAAAAGGAGTGACTGTCCGGATGTCCATAGGCTTCGTGAAAACAGCGCGCCCGGGACAGAGGGAGAAATAGAGATTGACAAGGACCGGGAAATATTGTAGAATCGTAGGCAATTTATTAATGTTGCCGGCACGAAAGTGTTCATGAAGGCAGAATGCTGCGTTGGCACGGCATTGATACAATAGTAAAGTCTTTTTGTGGTATTTCATAAATTTGGAAAGGAGATTAATAGGATTCTATGTTAGATTCAGGAGACAGTACGGGCATACAGATCTGTACGGTTGTTGTGCTGCTTTGCCTCTCTGCGTTTTTTTCTTCGGCGGAGACGGCTCTCACTACGGTCAACCGCATGCGGGTGCGGACTTTAGCGGAGGCAGGAGATAAGAGAGCCATCACTTTGACAAAGGTAATTGAGGATTCGGGAAAGATGCTGAGCACCATTTTGGTGGGCAATAATATTGTGAATTTGTCAGCGTCTTCTCTTATGACGACCTTGACCATGCAGCTATTTGGAAGTAAAGCAGTGGGTGCGGCAACAGGTGTCCTGACACTGTTGATTTTGGTTTTTGGTGAGATTTCTCCTAAGACGCTTGCTACGATTCATTCTGAGCGGTTAGCGCTGCAATATGCAGGAATTATTTACCTGATGATGACATTGCTGACGCCGGTGATTTTCTGTATCAATCAGCTTTCTCTTGGATTTTTGCTGCTTTTGCGGGTAGATCCGAATAAAAAGCAGGAGGCGATCACAGAGGATGAGCTTCGGACCATTGTGGAGGTAAGCCACGAGGAAGGCGTGATTGAGACAGAAGAAAAGAAGATGATTAATAATGTGTTTGATTTCGGTGATTCGGTGGCAAAAGACGTGATGGTGCCTCGGATCGATATGGTTATGGTGGATGTGGACACAACCTTTGAGGAATTGATGGAGATTTTCCGTCGGGAGAAATTTACCCGATTCCCGGTGTATGAGGGGACTACGGACAATGTAATCGGCATTATTAATGTAAAGGACTTTCTTCTGGCCGAGCGGAAATCATTTACGATCCGGGATTTTTTAAGGCAGCCCTTGTATACCTATGAATACAAAAAGACAGCAGAGCTGATGGTGGAAATGCGGAAAACCTTTAATAATTTTATTATTGTGCTAGATGAGTATGGAGCCACAGCCGGGATGGTAACCCTGGAGGATATGCTTGAGGAGATTGTGGGGGAAATCCGGGATGAGTATGATGAGGATGAGGAAGATGCACTGAAGATGATCGCGGCCGACGAGTATCTGGTCAGCGGTTCCATGAAGCTGGATGACTTAAATGGATGGCTGAATCTGAAGCTGGAATCAGAGGCATATGACTCCATAGGCGGGTTGGTGATCGGCCTTTTAGACCATTTGCCTGAAGCCGGGGAGGAAGTGTGCCATGAGGGGCTTCGCCTCGTGGTGGAAAGTGTAGAGAAAAATCGGATTGAGAAGATTCACCTGTATATTCTGAGCGAAGAAGATGAAATGAAAGAGGCGGATGATAAAGACAAAAAAGAGCAGCAGGGGAAAGATGAGCCGGCTGGAGCAGAGAGCCAGGCATCCTGAAGTCTTCCATTCCTGTTTTCTGCACATCTCCTTTCATTCATGATAGTGCTGCGAAAATGCGGCATGGGGGTTACTATGATAGGTAATTGGCTGGTAAATCTTGTAATGGGAATTGTGACGGCAGTAGTCAGCTTTCAGACGGTTTTGGAAAGCTGTGAGGAATTAAAGGCAGAGATTAAAAAAGCACGCAAATTCTATACCGGAACAACAAAAGCCCAGGTGATACGGGTCGAGGAGGAAGTGTTTCTGGGAGGAAGGATTTATTACTGGCCTGTATTTTGCTTTGAGATAAAGGGAGTGGAGTATGAAAAAAGGAGCCGGCTCTTTACGGATCAGATCACAGGGTTTGATATTGGCCAGGTCTGTGAAATTCGGTATAATTTAGATAATCCCAATGAGTTTATGGTGGCAGAGGATCAGAAAAGCTATGATCAGGCAAACAGCATTGCCATGAAGCATGTGGCGGTTTTGGCCGGAGGAAGCGCTTTGGTGATACTGGGAATTTTTCTAAAGTTTGGGTGGAGCCGGGGATAAGCGGCGGTCTTTCCATTAAGAAAATAGTATAGGATGAAAAACCGCAGGCGGGATGTTCAACTGAACATCCCGCCTGCGGTTCCTCCTACAGCGCAGCAGGCCAGCACAGTGGCTGTCTGGGTAAGATCCGGTATCGGCATCCTTTCCCGGTTCATTAGCCATGAGACGGCAAACAGCACGGCAAAATACAGAATCCCGGTGAGCATTCCCCAGAAAAATCTGCGGGAAAGAGAAGCTTTGCCTGCTAAGAAGCCTCCGAACAGGCAGGCGATCACATAGACACCGTACACAGCAACATTAATCTGCTGCTCTCCCAGCTTCAGCCGGTAAAGGGCAAAGGACAGGGCAAGGAGCAGAATGCCGGACAAAAGATATGCCATCAGCAGAGAACGCAGCAATACCTTGGATTTAGAAATATCCATAAAATTCCTTTCTTGTGCAGGTTTGTTCTATATTTATGTTATGATTTCGCGGTACATGCATCAAAAAAGAAAGAGAATATAGTAAAAATTCCCTTGACACGGATTTACAATCCAGATATAATGATATGGCGTGCAAAACACGTTATATTTTTTGTGTGCAAAAAGCTGACAACTTACAGCAACCAACAGACAATATCACAGGAGGTGAAAAGGAATGCCAACATTTAACCAGTTAGTAAGAAAGGGAAGACAGACATCGGTGAAGAAGTCCACAGCGCCGGCTCTGCAGAGAGGTTACAATTCCCTGCGCAAGCGTGCTACCGATATTTCTTCCCCTCAGAAAAGAGGCGTCTGCACTGCGGTTAAGACTGCTACCCCGAAAAAGCCGAACTCTGCACTTCGTAAGATTGCCAGAGTACGTCTTTCCAACGGAATCGAAGTTACCAGCTACATTCCTGGAGAGGGACATAATCTGCAGGAGCACAGCGTGGTGCTGATCCGCGGCGGAAGAGTTAAGGATCTGCCAGGTACAAGATATCATATTATTCGTGGTACCTTGGATACCGCCGGAGTTGCTAACCGCAAAAAGGCTCGTTCCAAATATGGCGCGAAGCGGCCGAAAGCTGCTAAGAAGTAACAGGGTATAAGCAGTGAACGAAGTACCACTAACGGCAGTAAAGTGATTGTAGTGCCGGTGATATTGACCTGTAGGTTGCAGGAATAGATCAAACGACCGAGCGCGAACACATTTTATGGAAACATGTGAGTACCGATGAATTAATTTCAGCAGGCAGCAAAAGAGTGCAGAAGGCTGAACGGCAGTCTGATGTACAGCAGCCTGTACCATGATTAAGGAGGGAAGTAACGTGCCACGTAAAGGACATATTCAGAAAAGAGATGTATTAGCAGATCCTTTATACAACAATAAAGTTGTAACGAAGCTGATCAACAACATTATGTTAGACGGCAAGAGAGGCGTTGCCCAGAAGATCGTATACGGTGCTTTTGCCCGTGTAGAGGATAAGACCGGAAAACCTGCAGTGGAGGTTTTCGAGGAGGCTATGAACAACATTATGCCGGTTCTGGAGGTTAAGGCAAAGCGTATCGGCGGCGCCACCTATCAGGTGCCGATTGAGGTAAAGCCGGAGAGACGTCAGACATTGGCGCTTCGCTGGATCACCATGTTCTCCCGTAAGAGGAATGAAAAGACCCAGGAGGAGAGATTGGCGAATGAGATCATGGATGCTGCCAACAACACAGGCGCGTCTGTGAAGCGTAAAGAAGATATGCATAAGATGGCAGAGGCTAACAAGGCCTTCTCCCATTTTAGAATCTAATAGGAGGACAAAGCTTTGGCTGGAAGAGAATATCCGTTAGAGAGAACCAGGAACATCGGGATCATGGCTCATATCGATGCTGGTAAGACCACATTGAGCGAGCGAATCCTGTATTATACTGGTGTAAACTACAAAATCGGTGATACTCATGAAGGTACTGCTACCATGGACTGGATGGCCCAGGAGCAGGAGCGTGGTATCACAATCACTTCAGCGGCTACGACCTGTCATTGGACTATGCAGGAGGACTGTAAACCGAAAAAAGGTGCTTTGGAGCATCGTATCAATATTATTGATACTCCCGGACACGTGGATTTTACGGTTGAGGTTGAACGTTCCCTGCGTGTGTTAGACGGCGCTGTCGGCGTGTTCTGTGCCAAGGGCGGCGTGGAGCCGCAGTCCGAAAATGTATGGCGTCAGGCGGACACATACAATGTACCCCGTATGGCGTTTATAAACAAGATGGACATTTTAGGCGCTAATTTCTTCGGCGCTGTGGATCAGATTCGGGACAGGCTGGGAAAGAATGCCATTTGCCTGCAGCTGCCCATCGGCAAGGAGGACGAGTTTAAGGGGATTATTGACTTGTTCGAGATGAAGGCATATATTTACAATGATGAAAAGGGTGAAGATATCTCTATTGTGGATGTGCCGGATGATATGAAGGATGAGGCTGAGCTGTACCGCGGTGAGCTGGTAGAAAAGGTCTGTGAGCTGGATGATGATTTGACCATGCAGTATTTAGAGGGCGAGGAGCCGTCTGTCGAAGATATGAAGAAGGTTCTGAGAAAAGCTACCTGTGAGTGTACCGCTGTGCCGGTATGCTGCGGCAGCGCTTATCGGAACAAGGGTGTTCAGAAGCTTCTGGATGCGATTTTGGAATATATGCCGGCGCCTACCGATATCCCGGCCATTAAAGGTGTGGATATGGAAGGCAATGAAGCAGAGCGTCATTCTTCTGATGACGAACCGTTCTCAGCACTGGCATTTAAGATTATGACGGATCCCTTTGTAGGAAAGCTGGCATTTTTCCGGGTATATTCCGGAACGCTTAATTCCGGTTCTTATGTGCTGAATGCGACAAAGAACAAAAAGGAGCGGGTAGGACGTATTCTGCAGATGCATGCCAATAAGAGGCAGGAGCTGGATAAAGTATATTCCGGTGATATCGCTGCAGCAGTAGGCTTTAAGCTGACTACTACCGGTGATACGATCTGTGATGATCAGCATCCGGTTATTCTGGAATCCATGGAGTTCCCGGAGCCGGTTATTGATATTGCCATTGAGCCGAAGACCAAGGCTGGTCAGGGAAAGATGGGTGAGGCGCTGGCAAAGCTTGCCGAGGAGGATCCCACCTTCCGTGCACGGACTGACCAGGAGACCGGACAGACCATTATTTCCGGTATGGGAGAGCTGCATCTGGAAATTATTGTAGACCGTTTGCTTCGTGAGTTTAACGTGGAGGCAAATGTGGGTGCTCCCCAGGTTGCTTACAAGGAGACCTTTACCAAGGCAGTGGATGTGGACAGCAAGTATGCCAAGCAGTCCGGTGGCCGTGGTCAGTATGGTCACTGTAAGGTACACTTTGAGCCCATGGATGCCAATGCAGAGGAGACCTTTAAATTTGAATCTTCTGTTGTGGGCGGAGCCATTCCCAAGGAGTATATTCCTGCTGTGGGAGAGGGAATCGAGGAGGCTGCCAAGAGCGGCGTGCTGGCCGGGTTCCCGGTGCTGGGTGTGAAAGCTACCGTGTTTGACGGTTCTTACCATGAGGTTGACTCCAGTGAGATGGCATTTAAGATCGCTGGTTCCATGGCATTTAAGGATGCTATGCAGAAGGCAGGTTCCATTCTTCTTGAGCCGATCATGAAGGTGGAGGTAACTATGCCTGAGGAGTATATGGGCGATGTAATCGGGGATATTAATTCCCGGCGCGGCCGTATCGAGGGCATGGATGATTTGGGCGGCGGCAAGATTGTAAGAGCATTTGTTCCGCTGTCTGAGATGTTCGGATATTCTACGGATTTGCGTTCTAAGACGCAGGGACGGGGCAATTATTCCATGTTCTTCGAGAAATATGAGCCGGTTCCAAAGTCTGTACAGGAGAAGATTATTTCCGAGCATAAGCGCTAAGAGAGTAGGAAAATAGGCTTGAAAATATTATATAAATCGCATATAATAAGGACAGCCTATATAATATTATAATAAGGACAGCCCATTGTGGCCAAATTAAGGAGGACGTTTTAAAATGGCAAAAGCAAAATTTGAGAGAAACAAAACGCATTGCAACATTGGTACCATCGGCCACGTTGACCATGGTAAAACCACACTGACCGCTGCTATTACCAAGACCCTGCATGAGAGAAAGGGAACCGGTGAGGCTGTGGCATTTGAGAACATTGATAAGGCTCCGGAAGAAAGAGAGCGTGGTATCACCATCTCCACCGCTCACGTAGAGTACGAGACAGATAACAGACACTATGCACATGTTGACTGCCCAGGACATGCTGACTATGTTAAGAACATGATCACTGGAGCTGCTCAGATGGATGGCGCTATCCTGGTAGTTGCTGCTACCGATGGTGTTATGGCTCAGACAAGAGAGCATATCCTGCTTTCCCGTCAGGTAGGCGTTCCCTATATCGTTGTATTCATGAATAAGTGCGATATGGTTGACGATCCGGAGCTGTTAGAGCTGGTTGACATGGAGATCCGTGAGCTGCTGAACGAGTATGAGTTCCCGGGCGATGACACCCCGATCATTCAGGGTTCTGCTCTGAAGGCTCTTGAGGATCCGTCCAGTGAGTGGGGCGACAAGATTCTGGAGCTGATGGATGCCGTTGACTCTTGGGTTCCGGATCCAGAGCGTGAGACTGACAAGCCGTTCCTGATGCCTGTTGAGGACGTATTTACCATTACCGGCCGTGGTACGGTTGCTACCGGTCGTGTGGAGCGTGGTACTCTGCATCTGAACGATGAGGTTGAGATCGTTGGTATCAAGGAAGAAACCAGAAAGACCGTTGTTACTGGTATTGAGATGTTCCGGAAGCTTCTGGACGAGGCTCAGGCTGGTGATAACATCGGCGCTCTGCTTCGTGGCGTTCAGAGAACTGAGATTGAGCGTGGCCAGGTTCTGGTAAAACCCGGCTCTGTTAAGTGTCATCATAAGTTCACCGCTCAGGTGTACGTGCTGACCAAGGACGAGGGTGGCCGTCATACGCCGTTCTTCAACAACTATCGTCCTCAGTTCTACTTCAGAACAACTGACGTTACCGGCGTCTGCGAGCTGCCGGCTGGCACCGAGATGTGTATGCCTGGCGACAACGTAGAGATGAGCGTTGAGCTGATTCATCCGGTAGCTATGGAGCAGGGACTTCGTTTCGCTATCCGTGAGGGTGGTAGAACTGTTGGTTCTGGTAGAGTTGTTTCTATCATTGAGTAATTATAATTTATTCAGTAAAATCAAGGCTTTCGGGGATTTCTCCGAAAGCCTTTTTATATGAAAAGCCACTTTAGGGGACTAAAGTGGCTACAAAATGGTTACGATATTTTATTCTTCCTCAGTGATTCCAGAATAAATAACGTCTTCGTCAATTTTATACATTATCATACTTGCAAACATGAGTTGACGCATTGCATTATCTTGGGACATGTTTAGATTCTCATGCGCAACGGGATATCTTAAAGCAGTCATAGCACCTTCTGCCATTTTCATAAAACCTAATTGAGTATTTTGTCCACTCTCGGTATGTCTATCACAAAATTCTACAATAGGATTGTTTGAAGAATATACTCTTGTCATTGCAGCGGCGCCATTCGGAATAGGAGTATTTGAACATGCATTTGCATATATGCGTTTTGTCCGTGCGTTGATTTCTTTAAAGGCATTTTCAGCAGCGTCAAGAGAGATATTGCCCTTTGGAAACTTTTTGGATTTTAGGGTGAATATAATCCCATATATCATTGAAGGGTTGTTTTGGCTTTTCATATAAAGATTTGATATATCCAAAGGTCATTCCAAAAATAGCTGGATGTATCCCTAACGGGGTAAACAAGCGGTCTTTTAGACGAACAAATTCTTTGCTATAGAAAGTATCAGTTGGATATATATCTTGACTTAATTGATTCAGTTCTCGTTTTACAGTAAATATGGCTTCTTGCGTAAATTGTATGTTAGGAAATTGAGGGTAACAATTAATATCTGAGAACCAATTATAGAGATAAATTAAATGTTCATTCATATGTATATACCTATAACCAATGTAGTGTTATCCTTTCTCAGTTTATTTATGAATTTAAAGATAATGTTACGCTATTTTATATCTTTCAAATCAGCGGCTCTCTCGGGAGAAGTATGATTTTTCTTCAGCATTTTAGCATATTCAAACAGATCGCGTCTGGTGATATCGTCTAGTACATATAAATCTGCAATCAACTCATCCACCATAGGCAGTTCTGTGTAATCAAACTTTTTCAAGATGCGGGCGGTACGATCTGATATATAGGCGTTCTTGTGACTGTTGATATTCCGCTTTTCGCTGTCAGACGGAAGTGCTGGTAAGGTTTCGATATCGTCATAGGGGTTATCCTTGCATATAGAACTGATGGGGATATCCAATATATTAGAAATTCTAAGTGCAGTGTCAAAACGGATAGCAGTGTCCCGCTGGATAATCGAATAAAGCGTTGTGGGAGCAATTTTCGCTTTTAGCGCAAGTTCCTTTACTGTCATGCCTTTGTTGTCTAAAATATCTTTTAGATTTTGACCGTAACCCATAAATATGTATTCCTTTCTGCTCAAATTTTTTATTTCATTCTCATAAACATTCCCTACATTATCTATATTTTCTTATAATAATCAAACGCATTTCTTCCGTTTTTTTAAATAAGTCATATGTTCTATATTCGTCATAATGCAATTTTTTAGCAACTTTTTGAAATGCTTTCTCCCGCTCATAATCATTTTCGATATAGATATAATCTAAGTAACACTGATGGCACCAATAATTTCTTATTTCCCTGATTTCATCTATCGTGTTGTATTCTTCTTCAGAAAATTCAGGAATATCATCACTATTGTCGAGTTCTTCAAGTTCTCTCGCTATCTTACCCAAGTTCACCTTTTCAATGGATTTTAAATTATTGTTAAAATTTCCTTTGCACATTGCGGCATATATTATCTTCAAATTATTTTTTATACATTGAACTTGTTGAATTAGTTCGCTGTGTATAAGCTTAAATTGATCTCTATTCATTAATTCATCCATTTCCTTATGCTATTTCCTTATACAGTATATTGATTGCCACGTTAGTGACAAAAATAGAAAAGTTATTTTGTATATTATAACACTGCACAACACATTATGCAATTCGTAAACATTAAAAAATAATTTTAAAATAGTATTGACAAAATACGCAATGAGTAATAATATAGGATCAATCCAAATACGAAATGCGTAATTAGAGAAAATATAATGCGAAAGAAGAATTGACATGGAAAAGACAAACTATATGATGACTGTTGATGATGTCGCTCAGGAGTTGGGTGTGCCAAAGCAGAAAGGGTATCGCATTATCCGTCAGCTCAATGAGGAATTAGCGGCTGCCGGATATATGACGATACAGGCAAAAGTGCCACGTACATACTGGAGTGAAAAATTTTACTTTGGAAAAAGAAATATCGTATAAAGAAGGGGTGGTTGAAGAATGGCAGTATATAAAGATACAGAAAAGGCACATGGACTTCACAGATATGGGTAGAGGACTGGCAGGGCAAGAAAAAACATAAGAAAAAACGGGGATTTTCGAGTAAAAAGGAAGCCTTGGAATCGGAAGAAGTGATGAGAATTTATTATGGGGCTGATGTTCCAGAGGAGTACAGATCAGAGGTACTTAATGCATATCTTTTACAAATAGCGGATATGGCTGGGAGAAATACAGATGAATCAGAACATTAAGTATTTGTTTTTATTTACATCTGGAGGTATGTTGTATAATATCATAGAAATTACATTCAGAGGATGGACTCACTGGACAATGTTCATCTTGGGTGGATTATGTTTTATCCTCCTGGGGCTAATAAACGAGATATCGCCATGGACAGTACCCTTATGGAAGTAGGTGGTGGCTGGAGCTGGCATCATCACTGGCCTGGAATTTGTTACTGGCTGTATTGTAAACCTATGGTTGGGGTGGGCAGTCTGGGACTATAGTCAGATATCAGGCAACCTTCTAGGACAGATATGTCCGCAATTCTTTTTGCTTTGGTTACCGGTGGCCTTGGTCGGGATTGTGTTAGATGATTATTTACGTTTTTTATTTTTTGAAGAGGAACAACCACATTATAATATAGGGCTAACTAGATACAGCAAAAAAGTTATCTGGTTAGTTCTATAATCCTAAACGTTAAATGAATTTTTAAATGGGATTAAAATATTAAAAAACAGTGTTTATTTTAGAATGAAATTTTTACAAAAAGTGTTTTGGAAAACATTTTTTAAAAAAAATGAATTTGCCACTTTAAATGTCGTTTTTGCCGTTTTTGATGGCGGCATACAACAAAGCCTGATCGGAAACAAGAAATGAGTCTATAAGAAAGAGAGAGGAAATTGCTATGAACATAACATATGAAAAGTGTGGGGATTATCTGATACCGAACTTGATTCCTGATCCGGAACCGGATGGAGAACTGAGAAAGTTCGGATTGATGAGAAAATCTTACTTGGAGAATCATAGGAGAGGTATTTATTCGGGATTACTGTTATCAGGCGAATTGAAGAAACATTTGCTTATGATACAAGAACAGTCAGAGGAAAGATTTGATTTACTTGTGGAGCAGATGGCAAAGCAGGAGGGAGTGACGGAACAGTTAAAGGTGCAGAATAAGATGCTTTGGGTAAAGCGAATGAACAATATTCGGGAAAGGGCAGAGGAGATTGTGAGGGAAGAAATCATTTATTGCTTATGAGTGAAAAGTAGCAAGAACAAAATAAAAAAGTTCTTGCTGCTTTTTATCATATATATGCTGAATTATCATTGGAAAAAGAGTATTATGTATTTATGATGATTTGAAGGAGGGAGTGTGATGCTGAAAAGTGCGCAAGACCTTATGGAAAAAATAGGAATTAAGGAGTTATTTGCAGCTCCACATGGAAAATTGCAGGGGAATACGGTTCTTGCTACAAATGGAAAAGAGAATTTGACGGTTTCACAAATGCTGAAATCAGCAGAATATTTAATCAAATTTATAAAAGATAACTTTGATGTTGACGAGGAGCGATATTCGGTTACTATAATTTTTTTTAAGTCTGTACAATTGGTGCTAAATAATGGAAGTGCAGATAAGCCGACTAAAGAAGATGCACATATCATTATAGATGTCATGCATGAGATAGCGGACATTCATACTAGGAATGAAAGCGAAAAGAAATTAAATGAAGAAATCGCAGTATCATTAAATCTTTTGATAGAGACGTTGAAATAAACAGATATTTGATTTCCAAATTACAATATTTGAATATTCAAATTGCATATTTGGTATAATGATGCTATGATTTAATATGAATTATGAAACGCTGATTTGTAGAAAGCAAGAGGAACTATATTATGGCAATCAGTTATAACGGATTATGGAAGTTATTGATTGATAAGGGTATGAAAAAGGGCGATTTATGTAAAAGTACGGGGCTAAGCTCTAGTACTATGGCAAAAATGACAAATGGAGAGTCTGTGAATTTATCTGTTCTGGAACGTATATGTGAGAAACTTGATTGTGATTTTGCAGATTTGGTAAACTATAAAAAACACAGGAGGAAGCTGATGAGGATGAGCAACGATAAAATCAGTGATGTTGGAATAAATATTGCAGAAAAGGCTACCGTTATTTGGAATGTGGCAGATATGCTTCGTGGACCGTTCAAGCCGCATGAATATGGTCTTGTTATCTTACCGATGACAGTGGTTAAGAGATTTCATGATTGCTTACTGCCTACTCATGATAATGTGCTTGTGCAGTATAAAAAAGTGAAGACTTAGTGCGCCGATTTTCAGAGTCATTTGGAGAGGAAGCAGGAGCGCATTTTACCAGTAGGGATATTATTTACCTTATGACAGATTTGCTGCTTGCGGATGCCAATTTAGACACAGGCGGAATGACAGTTTATGATATGACGATGGGAACATCTCAGATGCTTTCCTGTATGGAGGAGAGAATCCATGATTTGAATAGTGATATAGAGGTTACTTGTTTTGGACAGGAGTTCAACCCATCTACCTACGCAATAGCCAAAGCGGATATGATGATTCGTGGCGGAGATCCGGACAATATGCGGTTTGGAGATACTTTGTCAGACGACCAGTTTGAAGGATTTACCTTTGATTATTGTATTTCTAATCCACCTTTTGGAATTGACTGGAAGCGTGAGCAAAAAAAGTGGAACAAGAAGCAGCAAAAGGAGAACAGGGCAGATTTGCGCCCGGATTTCTTAAAATCAGTGACGGACAGCAGTTGTTTGTGTTAAATGGGCTTTTTAAACTTGCACCGAATGGAAAAATGGCAATTATACAAAATGGGTCTCCACTATTTTCCGGAGATGCCGGAAGTGGTCCATCAGAGATTAGAAGATATATTTTGGAAAATGACTGGCTGGACTGTATCGTGCAGCTTTCTACGGATATGTTTATGAATACAGGTATCAGTACCTATATTTGGATATGTTCTAAGAATAAACCTACATATAGAGAAGGAAAAGTACAGCTAATAGATGCGTCTCACTGTTACGAGGCAAGAAGAAAAAGTATTGGTACGAAACGAAATGATATTACAGATCAATGTCGGGAATTGATTGTAAAGGCTTACGGTTCTTTTGAAAATGGTGCTGTGTATGGAGATAAAGACGGAATCTATTGCGAGAGTAAAATATTTGAGACAGTAGAGTTTGGATATAACAAAATTGTGGTGGAAAGACCGTTGCGGGATGAAAATGGGGAAGTCATCCTGAAAAAAGGGAAGCCTGTTGCGGATGCAAGTCTGCGTGATACGGAAAATGTACCGCTGATGCAGGATATTGACAGGTATTTTGAGAGAGAAGTGCTACCATATGTGGAAGATGCATGGATTGATAAGAAAAAGACGAAGATAGGGTATGAGATACCTATGACAAGACATTTCTATGAGTATCAGGCACCGGAAAAGGTGGAGGATATCGTTGCTAGGATTCATGTGCTGGAGGCTGATATTTCTGCTTCTTTGGAGAAGCTGTTTGCGGAGGAGAAATAGGTATGGCTAGAGAAATGAAAGATAGTGAAGTTGAGTGGATTGGGGAGATACCGTTTGCATGGAAGCTGATTCCGTTTCTCTATGTACTTAATGAACGTCAAGAAAAAAACAATCCTATAAAGTCGAGAGAGAGACTATCCCTATCTATTGATTTAGGTGTAACTCTTTATGCAGAGAAAACAACTAATTTGGATAGGTTTAAGGATGATTTTGAGCAATATAAAATAGCTCATAAAGGCGATTTGGTCATGAATAGCATGAATATGATTGTGGGAGCAACAGGAGTATCTGACTATTTTGGTTGTGTAAGTCCCACATATTATACATTTTATGATGAATTAGAAGATCATGTGACTGCGAAATATTGTGAGTATATAATTTAGAAGTAAAACTATGCTTAGAGTTTTGTATAGTTTAGGGAAGGGTATATATGCAATTGTGCGAGGAGATGATAGAGTAAATACTTGTAGACTAAAAGTAGCTAAAGAAGACCTGAAGGGCATCATAATACCAATTCCTTCAGTAGAAGATCAAAGAGAAATTGTGAAGTATTTGGAGCAAAAATGTGCAGAACTTGATAATGTGCTTGAAAAAACTCGTGCAAGCATAGAAGAATACAAAAAGTTAAAGCAAGCTGTGATTACACAAGCTGTCACTAAAGGAATAAGAGGTGACAGGGAAATGAAAGACAGCCAAAGTATGTGGTTCGGACAGATTCCTGATGACTGGAACATGAGAAAGATTAAATATATTTTCAAAATTCAGAAAGATATAGCCGGAGAAGAAGGACATACAGTTTTATCCATAACACAAAAAGGAATTAAGCCAAAAGATTTATCGAAGAATGAAGGACAGTTAGCTGAGAACTATAGTAATTATCAATTGGTACATATAGGCGACTTCGCAATGAATCATATGGATTTACTGACGGGATGGGTGGATATTTCTAAATATGAAGGGGTAACAAGTCCTGATTATAGAGTGTTTGGATTAATTGATAAAGATAATTATTGCAGTCAATACTATTTATATCTGATGCAGATGTGCTATACGAATCGAATTTTTTATGGATTAGGGCAAGGAGTAAGCGGATTAGGGAGATGGAGATTGTAGGTAGATAAGTTCCTGAATTTTTCTATTACTATGCCAAGTTATGAAGAACAGCAAAAGATAGCAAATTATCTCGACAAAAAATGTTCAGCAATAGATGAACTTATTGCCAAGAAAGAGCAATATCCCTTAGAAATAGAAAATTACAAAAAATCTTTAATTTATGAGTATGTGACAGGGAAGAAGGCGGTTTGATTTTGGAATCAATTGAGAATTGTCTTTGTGGGATTTTAGATAAATACTGTGCGGATGAGAATTGTGACAAAGAAGAATTATCTGGTATTAGAGATATTAGGATTGTAAAAAGTATATGGTCAGAGATTGAAAACTTGCGCCCTAATATTGCAAAAAAGCAAGGGAGAGATGAGATAGAAAAATGTGATGGATATCTCCTTTTTCTTGATGATGAAACAGCAGTAATTCTGATTAATGAGGCTTTCTTATTTGATTCCATTAGAAAGAATTTTTGTTGGGTAGAGGTATTAATTCATGAAATCACTCATTACTGAGATTACAAGAACAATTTAGATATTTTCGGTCATAATACATATGACAGCATGTTGAGTTGTTGTTCTTTTTGGTATTGGACGGAATTTCTTGCACGGTATAAAGGAACATGCCAGATGCTTAACTATGTAAATAGGATGCCGGATGATGAAAGAAGAAAATATGAAACTGATATGATGGAAAGACTGGACTGCGCACCTGATTTCATCAGATCCGATGCTGATAAAAAGATACAATGCTATCGTTTTATGCACTTACTTTGTGATATTGCGGCTTATAATGAAAAAGGATTTACTATTAAAAGTGGGGCAATAGAAAAGATCTTTCCAGATTACTTAGTTTATATTGACTTTCTTAAATCCAAAGCTCAAATTGTTGATATTAATTTCCTTATAATATTGCAATATAATTTGGAGAACGAGATGAACGTAGAGTATTGAATCATGTTAAAACCATGATTATAATCAATCACAAAAATTCCGAGAAGGAGACCAAAATGGGAAATGAATTGATTTTGCCGGAAAATTATAAACAAACATATGACAAGATTGTGAAAATGATTGAGACAGCAAAACATAAAATATATGAGACGGCTAATTTTCAAACAGTATATTTGTTTTGGCATATAGGACAAGAACTTAAGGATAATATTTTGAACGGACAAAAGGCTGAATATGGCAAATCAATTGTCAAAAATATGAGCAAAGATTTAGAATTTCAATATGGACGTTCCTATGAAAAGAGTTCTGTTTTCCGGATGATACAATTTTATGAAGAATTTCCTGATTTTGAAAAAGTTGCTACACTGTCGCAACAATTGACGTGGTCTCATTTTAAGGAGTTGTTGCCGGTTAATGACGAATTAAAAAGAGAATTTTACGCTGTTTTATGTAAAAATGAAAGATGGAGTGTAAGAGTATTAAGAGAACGAAAAAAATCAATGTTATATGAAAGAACTGCTATTTCCAAGCTTCCTGAAGAAACAATCAGGAATGACATTCAACTGCTAGAAGAAAAGGATATGATGACGGTAGATATGTTTTATAGAGATCCTTGTATATTGGATTTCTTAGGATTGCAGGATACTTACAGTGAAAAAGACTTAGAAAACGCAATTTTGGCAGAATTGGAAAAATTTATTTTGGAGATGGGAACAGATTTTGCTTTTATGGCGCGGCAGAAGAAGGTTACTATAGATGGAAAAGATTACAAGATAGACTTGCTGTTCTTTCACAGAAAATTAAAAAGACTTGTTGTTGTGGAATTAAAAATTGGAGAATTTGAACCAGAGTATAAAGCACAGGTAGAACTCTATCTGCGATGGCTTAACAAATACGAGCGGATGGAAAATGAAGAAGCGCCAATTGCATTAATATTATGTGCAGAGAAGTCAGATGAAGTAATTGAATTGCTTGAATTGGATAAGGGAGACATTAGAGTAGCTCAATACTTGACAGCTATGCCGCCCAAGGAAGAATTGGAAGAAAAGCTGCGTTTGGCAATTCAAAGAGCAAAAATACAATTAGAGCAACGAAAAGAGTAAAAGTCGCTACATGTAGCAATTTTTTTAAAATCGATTTGCGGAGGAAAACATGAGCATAACAGCTACTACAGAAAAACAATTTGAATCAGATATTGAAGCTTTTCTTATATCAGCCGAAGGCGGTTATACAAAGGGAAATGGAACATACAATCCGAAGATGGGTTTATATCCAGATAAACTGATTTCTTTTATTCGGCATACTCAACCAAGGGAGTGGGCGGTATTTGAACGGCAAAATGACATAGACCCTGTGCGCAAATTCTGTGTTGCTTTTAATAATGCTTGCGATATGGACGGAGTGCTGCATGTTTTACGAAACGGATTTAAGCATAGGGGAACTACCTTTAAAGTCTGCTATTTTAAACCCGAATCTGTATTGAATGATACAGCCGGGATTTAGTATGCGGAAAATGAAGTGGAATGCTATAGACAATGGTATTATTCCGCAAACACGAAAAAGTCGGTGGACATGGTGCTTGTGGTAAATGAAATTCCAGTGTTTGCTTTTGAACTGAAAAACCAGTACACAGGGCAGAATGCGGATAATGCCAAGACCCAATGGATGTATGATAGAGATCCACGCGAGATATGTTTTCAGTTTAATAAGAGAATTTTGGCATATTTTTGCGTAGACCATACAGAATTTTGGATGACAACAAAACTGGCAGGGAAAGGCACCTATTTCTTGCCTTTTAATCAAGGCTCTAATGGAGCGAGATCGGACGGTGGTGCGGGGAATCCCCCAAATCCAAACGGGTATCCTACAGCATACCTTTGGAAAAATATATTTCAGAAAGACAGTATGTTGGATATTATCCAGAAGTTTATTAATTTACAGAGAAAGAAGACATTGATATTCCCACGTTACCATCAGTTAGATGTTGTTCGGAAGCTTATTGCTGATGTATGGATAAATGGTGCAGGAAAAAATTACCTAATTCAGCATAGTGCTGGTTCTGGTAAGTCTAACCCTATTGCGTGGACGGCATATCGTCTTGCATCGCTTTTTGATAGGAATAACAAGCCGATATTTTTCAGTGTGATCATCGTGACAGACCGCACTGTATTAGACGCACAGCTTCAGGAAACAATTTCGGGATTTGACCATAAGTTAGGTGCTATAGAAACCATAGGAGAAGATAAAAATTCTCAGGATTTGAAAAATGCAATCAATGATGGTGTGCGTATTATTGTTACTACTTTACAAAAATTTCCGGTAATTTATACGGAAGTTGATAAGGCAAATGGCAGATGTTTTGCTGTGATTGTGGACGAAGCACATTCTTCTCAGACAGGTAGTTCAGCGCTTAAATTAAAGACTGCGCTGGCAGATACGGAAGATGCCTTGCGAGAGTATGCGGAGCGTGAAGGTTTAGCAGAGGAAGAAGTCGATCCGGAGGACAGGCTTGTAAAAGAAATGATTGCCCAAGGTAAGCATAAGAATTTATCCTTTTTGTCTTTACAGCAACGCCAAAAGCTACTACACTGGAAATGTTTGGGCAAGAGCAGGTGGATGGCTCTTTCCATCCGTTCCATGTGTATAGCATGAGACAGGCGATTGAGGAGAAATTTATTTTGGATGTCCTTCAAAATTACATGACCTATAATACCTGTTTTAGAATTGCAAAGACTATGATAGATAATCCAGATGTTCCGTCCAGTAGGGCGGCAAAGGTCATTCGTAAATATCAAGAATTACACCCTTATAATATCAGTCAGAAATCACAGATTATTGTGGAGACATTCAGAGATACCACAAGGCATAAGATTGAAGGCAAAGGGAAGATGATGGTGATTACATCATCCAGACTAGCGGCTGTCCGCTATTACCATGAAATCAAACGATACATAGAGGAAAAGAAATATGATGATGTGGATATTTTGGTGGCTTTTTCCGGTGCGATTGACGATAAGGGCGAAGAATATACGGAATCAAAACTGAATGTACGCAAAGATGGATCCCACATTTCGGAGAATCAGACAAAAGCGGAGTTCCATGACAATTTTAATGTGCTGATTGTAGCGGAGAAGTATCAGACAGGGTTTGATGAGCCGCTTTTACATACGATGGTCGTGGACAAGAAGTTAAAGAACGTGAAAGCAGTGCAGACCTTATCCCGATTGAACCGCACTTGCGAGGGTAAGACAGATACTTTTGTGCTAGATTTTGTAAATAGGCAGAGGATATAAAGGATGCATTTCAGCCGTTCTATCAGGAAACATTCCTGCAGGAAGAAGTAAACGCAGACTTATTGTATCAGACACAGAGAGAATTGCGGGCGTATGGTATTTACTCGGATGAGGATATTAAAGCTTTTACAGATGAGTATTACAAAAATGGTAGGCAGGACGATAGGGCAATGGGGCGAATGAGTAGTATTTTACTTCCTGTTTCCAACCGTTATAACAAAAAGACTCAAAATGAAAGATACCAATTTCGCAGACAGGTACGGAATTTGATTAAATGGTATAGTTACATATCGCAGATATTGAGAATGTTTGATAAAGAATTGCAGAAAGAGTATGTATTTTGCTCATACTTAATTGGTTTATTACCGAAAGACCCTGTAGAACTGATTGACTTGGAGGATAAGTTGAAACTGGAATATTATAAGTTGCAAAAGACGTTTCAGGGTGAAATTACTTTGGATGAAGCAAAGACTGTATATGTTCCGGCAAAGCATAAAGGTGTCAAGGGGATGGATGAAAAAACGCCGTTGGATGAGGTAATTGCAAAAATTAATGAAAAGTTCAAGGGCAATTTCACAGAAGGGATAAGGTTATTCTGTCAGTGTTGAGAGATAAGCTACTTTCTGATAAGAAGTTGAAAAAGATGGCGCAGTCCTCTGATCCGCAAATATTTGTTGAAAGTATTTTCCCTAAGGCGTTTGGTACGGCAGCGCAGGACGGATATATGGAGGCGCAGGAGTCGTATCAGAGTTTGTTTGAAGATACGGCTAAATATAATGCGATTATGAGTGCGTTGGCGGAGGTTGTGTATCGGGAGATGAGGAAGAAGGATATAAAGGCTTTGGATGAGACGGGCGCTTATATATATGAGATGCCGCAGAATTTGTTTATGGTGGCGGAGGCACCGGTACCATATGGAGATAGGGAAAGGCATGAATAGTGTAATTAAATATGAGATTTATATGCTTATGTAATTCTTGAAAATGATTGATAAGTTTATATTTGCATGGTAGAGAAATTTGCAATCCATAAGGATTATAAAATTGTGGAGGATAGTTTATATGACGGATAAGAAACAGGGTAAAGAGCTTAGGACAGATAATTTGGTTAAAATCCCATATTTTGATGAAGAAGCTGCACAAGATTATTTGGACATGCGCAACGGAGGGCATCTTGACTGGTCTACAGATGAAAATAAAGAGCGATTAGGGAAAATAATTGGAGAAATCGAGGCTGATATTGGAGGAGGTATTAATATTTTATCGATGCTAAGAGCGTCTTTTCAGGGTAGAGGTGATATGAGGTATTCTTCTATAGTTTCTAAAGTCGTTGATAGTAAATTGCAGAATACTTTGTTGACAGATTATCTTGCAAGAGCAAATGGAGATGACAATGTTTATAAGTTTGAAAGTGTCACTGTGGCTCCTTAAAGGGCATGGAAATGTCGGAACAATATTTGAACAATTTAAAAAGTGTTGCTGTTAAATGTAGAAATGCAAGAGAAATACATCATTTGATTAGTGATACTTTTGCATTGTATTATATAAAGCAAATATGCGGCGGCGGATGCTAATGTGATTGCCAGTAAATGCCTATAGTATATGCATACTGAATTTCATTAATTTCGTAAAAATATGAAAATTTAAGGGAGAAAAACATGAGATTACAAATTATACATTTAAGTGATATGCACTTTGAAAAAAGGGAGGACTCTTTTGAAATCCGAATTGATAAAATGATACAGGCAATAGATACTCTTGATAATGCGGATGAGTGTATTATTGTTATCTCTGGTGATTTGGCAGTGAAAGGAGTTAGCACTCAGTATAAAGTCGTTAGTAGTTTAATAGGAGCATTATTTAGAGAACTTAGCTGTAAAAAATATAAGGGTAAAAAAATTGAATTTGTTTGTGTGCCGGGTAATCATGATATAGATTTTTCGAAATTTGAGATTACATTTGATATGATAAAAGAGGCATATAAAATGGGTAAAATAGAAGATGTTGTAAATACATACATATCCAATATGGGTGGCTTTTTCGGGTTTGCAAGGTATAGAAAGTGTTTTTTAGAAGACGCGATTGTTTCGAAAAAAGTAATGAAATATGAAAATAAAAAGATAGCATTTGTGCTGTTAAATACGGCACCTTTATCTTTATTAGGTGGAAACTCGGAAGATATGGGGAGTCATTATCTTTCGGACAATCATATTAAAAAATTAGATCAGGCAGCAGAAGCAGACATAAATGTATTAGTAATGCATCATAGTGTTGAATGGTTTAGCAGTTTATGTAAGGATAAGTTGAAAAAAATTATTTCGAAAAGGTATTCTTTGGTTATAACAGGACATGAACATTTACCTATCGGGGAAAGTAGGAATTTTAATAGAAATGGAGATGTTCAATATGTTCAAGGCAATGCTTTGTATGGATATGCTACAGAAGGAAATGGATTTTGCGTAATTAATATAGATATGGAACAAGATAGAGTAGTTGGGCATTCTGTTATATGGAAAAATGATATCTATGTACCGAAAAAAATACTGGATAGTGTAACTAAAAGAAGTTATGGAACTAATCTGATTATAAAGAATATGTTTCTTGAAGAAATCAGTTTAGATAATGGCAAAAAGAAAATAGATGATTATTATGTGTTCCCTAGTTTTTCATATAACGTTTACAAAGAAAATGAGGAAGTTGAAAAGCATGATGTTGAAACAGAAAGTGAATTGGACGAACTTATAATAAAGCACAATAAAATTATTATAACGGGTGAGCAAAAGGCTGGAAAAACTGTTTTAGCAAGAAAGTTATTTCGTATTTTTTTAGAGAAGGGCAAAACCCCTTTATTAATTTCAGCGAGTGAAATAAATAAAAAAAGAATTGAGAAAACAATAGAATATACTTTCTCAGAGCAATATGAAAGTGATGATAATGGATTTGCTAAGTTTGAACAAATTAATAAATCTGATAAAATAGCTTTATTGGATGAGGCGAATTTGTTACAAATTAAAACATTAAAAATATTTTTGGAATTTTTAGAACTGAATTTTGGAAAAGTTATCGTCTTTACTGAAGAAAAATTGGATTTGGATATAAGAAAACAAGTTGTAAATATAATGGTTGAGTCTGATACTTTGAATTTAACAATGAAGCCTTTTTTATATGTTAAAAGAAAAAGGCTGATAAGTAATGTACTGGAAGCTAATAACAGCGAAAACCGCGATATAGAAAGTGAAACAAAAAGAATTAATGAACTTATTAATTCTCAAGTAAAATTTTTTCAACTGAATCCGGAATTTATTATTAATTTTGTAAATCAATATGAAAAAGACTTTCGATTTCGGTTTTCATCGGGGATGAATGTTTTTAATGTGGTCTACGAAAGTTCTATTCGAAATAGAATAATTGATAATTCAGAAAACATGGATGTTACATTAGTAATAAATGTTTTAAGAGAACTTGCCTTTTATATGCATTTTGAGAAAAAAAGCGCTGTTAGTATAGATGAGATAACGAACGTAATAGAACAATATCAAAAGGCATACCGTCAGAAAGTAAATATTCGTATGTTTCTTAATACAGCTATAAATGCGAAAATTTTAGTAGACACGGGGAACGAAATGCGTTTCAGAGATCATACATTAATAGCATATTTTGTAGCGCAAGCATTAAATCAAAAGCATCATCAAGAGGAGAATATACAAGATAATTTGGATTACCTCTTAAAAAACCTTTGTTTTAGCATTAATAGTGATATTGTTTTATTTTTGGCATTAATAACCAATAATCCAAAGTTTGTTAATGTTATTATAGGAGGAGCAAAAGAGCATTTTGCTCAACAAGAAGAATTATCATTTGATGCTGAAAATGTAAAGTTTTTACTTGATGCTTCGGTTCCCGTAAAGAACAGTTTGCCAAGTGAAGAAGAGAGAAGCAAAAGAGATGAAATGTTGGCTAAACAAGAAGAAGATGTTTACTTCTCTGACTTGATTGAATTAGTAAATGAATATGATTACTTGGAAGAAGATTTATTGAAAATTGAAAACCAAGTAATGATATCTTTTAAATATTTGGAAATATTATCAAAAACATTACCTGCTTTTTGCCAAAATATGAAAGTTGAACAGCAGGATATATTAGTTTCATTGATATACAAGTGTCCAAATCAATTCTTGTTTAAAATATTAAATGATATTAATGAAGATTTTGAATCGTTTTGCACTGATATATATCAAGATATTTCTGCTCTAAGACAAGAAAAGCAAATAGTGGATACCAACATTGATAGTGTAAAGCATATGATCAAGCAGATATCTGCTGTTCTAGTGATGGCATTATATCAAGTAGTTGCATTTACTTGCACTTCCGAACAGACGATTGCTGCTTTAAATGATTTTGATTTTAACAAGAATTCTAACTATAAATTGCAGAATTTGATGATGATTTCACGAATTTTTGATGTTGATTACTTTTCTAAGCGGGCACAAGAATTAAATCAGGAATTAGATAATAAGATTGAAAAGTCTATAATTAAGTATACTGTACGAGAGTATTTGCTGCGAAACAATGTTGAAGTATATGGTGAGGCACAATCACTAATTGATTGCTTTTTTGGTGGACAAGCTACTCAAAAGTTAAAAATGGAAATGGCTAAAAACAGGATTACAGAAAAAGACCGCATTTAGGGCTTTTTGCCATTATAGATTAAGCCCAACTATAATGGTGTTTTGTATAAATGCGGTTGTTATAGCATATGTATATTTGGGAAAAATATACATCTAATTTTCGGAAACAGGTGCTATCGGGTTGTAAAATAATAGATATATTCAATAAAAATATGGGTTTAAGGATATGGTCTGTTTCTTTGTAATGCAAACTTTGCTTGAAATGAGTGCGGTTTGAGTGGAATTCATAAATGTGTCGTGGCTACAAAAAATTTTAAATTACAGAGAAAATCAATACTTTCAGAAAATATGATGACAGAAAACCCCGAAAACACGGAATGTCATTAACTTAAGGAATCTTTTACATTTTGAATGGTAAAAGGTTCCTTTTTTCGGTGTTTATACTGTATAATGAAAATAGATAACTGATGTTTTTCTCATAAGGCAGGTGATTTTATGAAAGACTCTCAAAAACGTACCTGTTGTGATATCAGTTTAATCCATCAGGATGAATTCCATGATTTTTGCAGAAACGGGAATCCGTCCTCTTTTATAAGAAACAGAAAAATGCCGCTTATTGACCTTTTGTTACCTATGATCAACCGGAGGGGGATTCCTTTGAGCCTGGAACTACGAAATTATATGAAAACTGCACATCCGGGGATGGAAATATCAAAGCCCGGTTATCTGAAACAGCGCATGAAGCTCAACCCGCTGGCTTTTTATGAACTTTACCGCCATCATAACAGAAACTTTTACGCAGAACCTGGATTCTCCACATATCAGGGATATTTGGTTTTGGCTGCGGACGGTTCAGGGATCAACATCCCCACGACCAAGGAAACCCTGGAAGAATTCGGGACATCCAGCAGAAAAGGGACAAAACCACAGGCTTCTATAGGATTGGGATGCCTGTATGATGTCATGAATCGTATGATTCTGGAGAGTGATTGCTGTAAAGGTAAGTTTGATGAAATGCGCCTTGCGGAAGAACAGATCGACCGTGTAAGGGAAACGATCGGCGTTTCCCAGCCGTTTCTGGTTGTCATGGACAGAGGATATCCGTCTACCGCAGCCTTTATTCGAATGATGGAGAAAGGCATTTTTTTCTTTGTACGTTTGAAATCCAGTGATTATAAAAAAGAGCAGGCCGCTTTGTCCGTTTCGGACACATGGGTGGATATCCATCTGGACAAAAGCCGAATCAGGCATTAGGAAGGAACGGATAGCGGCCTGCGGATGGTGAAAGTGCCGCTGCCGGAAGACCGTGAAGAAGTATTAATCACAAATCTGCCCTCCGAGACCTTTGACAGCCGGCAGATAGCGGAACTGTACCATATGAGATGGGGGCTCGAAACGGCATATGAAACACGGAAAGATCGTCTGCAGATAGAGAACTTCACAGGGACAAAGCCGATTCTGCTACTGCAGGATATTTACAGCACAATCTACATCAGCAACCTTGCGGAGGATATCATCCGGGATGCGGAGACAGAACTGGATGAAAAGGAGAAGAACAGAAAACATAAAATGGCGGTCAACCGAACGCTGGGCATAGGAATCCTGAAAAATGATCGGATCTATATTTTGCTGGAAACAGATGCGAAAAAGCAGGACAGGCTGTTCCAGCAGATAAATGAAGATATCAGCAAAAATCTGGTTCCAGTAAGACCAGACCGTCATGACCATAGAACCAAAGGGCAGCTTGCGGGAAAATATTCAAACACGCATAAAAGAGCTTATTAGACAATAAAGCTGTAAAGTATGCAGAAATCATGCAGAATAAAAATAAAAAACATGAAATATCAGAATTGGTTTTCAGAACAATACCGGATACTTATGTCCCTTAATAAGGATATAAAGGTATCTGGTATTGTTCCTTTTCTTAAGTTAATGACATTGCGAAAACACGCCATTTGCCATACAAGGTTTCCCCAACCTAATCCGTGAGGGTGGTAGAACTGTTGGTTCCGGCAGAGTTGTTTCTATCATTGAGTAATTATAATTTGTTTAGTAAAATCAAGGAGCTGTCGGGAAATAACGATTTATGTCCCTGATAGGTAAGAAAAAACAGTCCGGTAAAAATTCAGGCTTTTTCAAGGCCCTGGATTTTTACCGGACTGTTTTCTTCTTTTAGCAGTGTCTATTTTAGGGCGCAAAATCCCCTTGTTTGGATTTTGAGAAATGCTCCTTTGGCTAAGCGGCTTTCTGCTCCTTTTTTCCTTCATATTTTTCAATTTCATGATGGATAAATCGGTGGTATTTGATGATGTTTCGACCGATTGCATACAGCATAAACTCTTTATATACTTTTTCCGCTGAACGGTAATTGAACCTTCGGAAGTCCTCGTTTTCTTTTATGTCCCCAAAGTGTCCTTCTGTCTGGATGGAGCGTGTCTGCCGTTTCAGGATACCCGTCTCACTCTGGATGTTCGCATTAGTTTCTTCTTTCAGTTTTTCCCATCGTTCGTTGATCTTCATGACCTTGCTTCGATCCGGTTTCTTTTCGGCATCATATTTATAAAGACACTTCGTTTTGTGCTCACAGCCGCTGCAGTCCGCACATTCATATACCTCAAGTGTCTGGGTATATCCAGCCTGTTCTCTGCTTTCTCTCCGGATATGGCGTAGCTCCCTTCCGTCATGGCAGATGTAATCATGCTCATCTTCAAAGACGGCGTATGTCATGTTGTAATACTTTCCGATCTCGTCCTTGTATGCCCGGGTCTTCCGTTTCTCAGGATCTTGGAGTTTGATATAGCTTTGGATTCCGTTCTTCTCCAGATACATCAGATTCTTTTCGCTGCAGTAGCCGCTGTCTGCAGTCACTGCCTCTAGGGTATCTCCGAATGCTTTCTGATGCTTCTCCAAAACAGGGATCAGCGTATTGTAATCCGTCCGGTCGCTGCTTACATAACTATGGACAATGAAGTAATTCTCTACCGCGATCTGGACATTGTATGCCGGCTTCAACTGCCCATTCAGCATATGGTACTCTTTCATCCGCATGAACGTTGCTTCCAGATCCGTCTTGGAATAGCTGTTACGCTCTTTCCCCATAATCTCAAAGCATTCCTTATATTCCATAAGACGCCTGCCGCATTCTTCCAGTTCCTCATAAAGCTTCTGGAGCTCTGATTTATGCTTTCCCTTTCCGCTGACAAACAGAATCCCTTCGCCTTTTGCAATCTCCTCCAGATTCTTCTGCAGTTTTAAGATTTCAAGCGGAGAACAGTGATCAATCTCAATGAGGGTATTGTTCGAGATTTTCTTATGCTTTGTCAGTTTCCGCCGCCTGTTTTCTTCGATCACTTTCCTGACCTTTTCCATCCCCTCGATCAGGAACATCCGTGCTTCTCCAAGATCGTATTTTGGTCCATATTCATTCTCATACAAAAATGCGTTGTACTTTGTATAAAGGGCATCTATGGTGTCCAAAAGACCGGCAAGATGATAGTTTATGCTTCCACGCCAGACAAACGTATATCGGTTTGCATTCGCTTCAATCTTTGTCCCATCAATGTAGAGTTCTTTCCGCGTAATGAGTCCTTCCTTTTGCAGGCGGCGCATAAACTGATGGTTCAATTCATCCAGGATTTCGCCCGTCAGTTTTTTTCCTTTAAAGTCATAAAAAGCATCTCTCTGGGGCTTCTGCCCTTTGGTCAGCCAGATAAAGGCAAGATCCCTCCGGCACAGATCCACAATACGATCAACCGCCCGGACTCCACGCATATTTGCGTAAGTAACCACAGCATACAACATGATTGGATTATACCCGGTTCTTCCCTTATCTGAATAACAGGCCAGAAGGCCTGAAAAATCTAATTCCTCCATTACTTTTTTCAGGGTATAGACTGGATCGTTGTCGGGTAAACCCAATTCATAGAAACGGAAGTTGATTTTTTGTTGCCCTATATCAAAAAAGTTGTTATAATAATCTTGTTTTAGCATAGTTCCATTATAACATGGAGCGGAGAAAAGATGATTGTTGTTAGCCATCTTTTTTCTTTTTTATGGATAAATTTCAGTGGGAGGTGTGATCCGCATGGATCTCACCTCCCACTGTTTAAGGCTATCTATTTCCCGACAGCCCCTCTTTTTGTGAAAAGCTATTATGTAACAATGTATTGTTGTAATAGATGGTTTTGGATTTGAGGGAAAATCAGAACTGAGAATTACAAAGTACTTGTACTATATGCTTAAAATTAGGAATAAACTTTTAGCGGATTCTATGATGGCATTTCATATGATTGATACTACAACGTTGGGAATTCGTCGAGCATATAATATTCAAAAGGCGAAGTATTTTCCTTTGCCAGACTATAATGTATCTTCGGGAACACAGGTTGAAGTGACGGTATATGGTAAGACTTTGAATGATAATTATATGCACATATTGTTTGACCATCAGGATTTAGATTTACAGACTGTATTTTTGCTTGACCGGGTTCAGAAAGGCTTGTCGATAGATAAAGAAGATGTAGATAAACTGCGTGCATTGAAGCTGGTAGAGGGCAGGATAACAAGTTTGTATTTATCAGCGTCAGCGGCTAAAAGCATTGATGAGAGCACAAACTATATTAAAAATAAGGGATTTGATGATAAGTATTATAAGGATTTGATTGTTGAATATTTGAAACAGTATAAGAAAGCCAAAAAGAAGGATATTCGGGAATTGTTATGGGATAAGCTGCCAAATGTGTTGAGTGATGCCCAAAAAGAAAATAAAATCCGAAATATACTTACAGCACTGAGAAAACAAGGCATTATTGATACTGACTCAAAGAACCAGCAAAAATCTAATTGGATATTAAAGTGAGATCTTGTTTTAAAATTGTAATTTAAACAAGATTTATCCAAGATTTAAACAAGAATTATTCAATGTGACGATTTATATAGAAATAGAATGGTCGGAATCAATAGAAATGCATTATATCGTTATATTTAAACATGTCGTAGCAACGTGAGGATGATAGAACAGTTGGATCAGGCAGAGTTGTTTCTATCATTGAGTAATTATAATTTGCTTAGTAAAATCAAGGCTTTCGGGGTATTTCTCTGAAAGCCTTTTTATGTGAAAAGCCACTTTAGGGTATACCTTACATAAAACAGTATTATCCTTTCCCTTAAATCCGGCTGACCTTCTCAAGCAGCCAGCCAATATCTATGTACTTTTCATCCCCACATTCCGTAACATCGATCATAGTATCCAGAACGAGGTCACAGCAATTCTCTATCTTTTTGTAATCCCCGGCTTCACTGCTGCCCTTATTTTCCTTATTTTACAAAATCGTAAGTTAAAATTCACACGATTTTCAAACAACTTTGGATAAATCTATGTTATACTTAATAAGATTTAAATAGACACTATATAATATACAGAAGAAATTACGGCACCTTAAGTCAGGAGTTTAGATAAATGAAGTTTTATAGATTGGTGATAATGCTGGTAATGAATGGAGTCTTAGTTTTCAACATACCATTTTCGGCAGCGGCAGCGTCTTTCCAGGCGCAGGTATCCGGCAGTAGTATGACAGAAACAAAGGAAATAGAGGAAACAAAAGAAACAAAGGAAACAGGAGAATCGAGAGAATCAAAGAAAACGGCTGATGGTATGGCGCAGAAAGAGCAGCATACATATAAAGAGCAGCATACATGTAAAGAACAGCATACACGCAACGAGCAGGGATTTTCCATGCGGACATATGGTCCGGGAGTAGATAATTTATCTTCAGGGGATCCTTATGCACAGTATCAGTGGGGGTTGAGAAATGACGGACAACTGCAATATCTGGAAGTGGTAAACCGCTTTAAGGACAGCAACCCTAAGCTGGCAGAGGCCATTGATCTGGCTAATTTGTTAGGGATCCCTGCGCCGGTGGTACAAGGACCCAGCGCATATGAAATACAGACGACCAATTCAGTAAAGGGAATTGACATTAATATTCAGCCGGCTTGGGAATTGTATGATAACAGCGTTGAGGAACATCGTCAGGTGATTGTAGCCGTAATTGACACAGGAGTTGATATTTATCATCCGGATATTAAGGATGCAATATGGGTGAATGAGGATGAGATTCCAGGGGATGGCATTGATAATGACGGGAATGGATATGTAGATGATGTAAATGGGTGGAATTTTTTCCACAACAATAGTCAGGTGTTTGTGGGAGAGGAGGATGATCACGGCACTCATGCAGTAGGAACCATTGCGGCTGTGCGCAGCTCTTTGGGAATAGCAGGGATTGCGGATAATAAGTATGTGAAAATTATGGTTTTGAAAGCCTTAGGTACAGAGCTTGGAATCGGAGAGGAAACAGCAGTGATTGAGGCTATCCGGTATGCAGAGGATAATGGAGCGTCAATTTGTAATTTGAGTTTTGGAACGGAAATCTATTACCCAAATCTTGAGAAAGTGATGCGGGAATCGAATATGCTTTTTATCAGTGCGGCCGGCAATGGGGATAAGAATGGAATCGGCATGAATGCAGATATAAATCCGGATTATCCGGCAGCATTTAACCTGGATAACAGTATCTCCGTAGCAAATCTGATGTTTGACGGAAATCTGGCAAAGAGTTCAAATTACAGTGCAAACCTTGTGGATGTTGCAGCTCCGGGAACCTACATTGTCAGTACCACAGCAGGAGGATCTTATGGATTTATGACAGGAACCTCTATGGCGGCGCCGATGGTGACAGGTGTGGCAGCCCTTGTCTATTCTTACCGGACAGATTTTAGTCTGCAGGATGTGAAAGAGGCATTGCTCAATTCAGCCAGGCCATTGGATGGACTTGAAGGGAAGATCGTGTCAGGAGGCGTTGTGGATGCTTATGCGGCGCTGATGTATGGAAGGCAGTAAAAAAGATGCCCAAAAAGAACTGATTGAAAATATCGGTTCTTTTTGGGCATTTTCAAGAATGATAAAAAGGAATTTATGAAAAACAGTATCATTACAGCTATTATTCATCTTGCTTTTTTCAATCGTCTGTCTCGTACATATTATCTTCTCCCATGAATCGGGGAAGGGAGTCTCTGGCTTTGCGCATTTCCATTAACCGCTTAAATTCTTCTTCCTGACCGCTTGCCTGAAGCCGCCGTCTTCGGGCTTCTCGCCGGGCAGCTAATTCACGGGCTTCCTTTTTGCGGGAATACAAAAACCACATTACACAAATACACAGTACAGCCGCAGCCGCGGCGGCAATGCCGACAGCAATCGTGACAGCAGGAGGAAGATGAAGGGAAAACGGCAATCCTTTGCTGCCGTCTGCCTGGTCGGAACCAGAGCTGCCTGGCTGTCCGTCTGCAGTCTCGGAGGAAGAAATATTTACTTCCAGATCAGAATCCATGGCAATGGTCATAAGGTGTGCCTTCCCAATAAAACGATCATTATAGCTGTAGCGGAGAACTGCTACTGCGTTGGCAGGAGAATCGCTGCCCGGCGTTTCCAAGGACATGGCAGCATCCTCAAAAGAGGCGTCTTTGGGTAAGGTGATCATTTGTCCAGGTTCAATCATTAAATCAGAAGGACGGTAGGAGACGCCATTTATATTGACGGAATCTTCACCGGTCACATAGCGTGATTCATAATCAGAAATAGCAACATTCTTAAAATGGCTGAAGCCAAATTCCAGCAAGGTTTTTCCGTCTACAAAGTATTGCGGGCGTTTTCCTTTTAACACAACAGAAATGAGACGGCGGCCGTCCTGTTCTGCATAAGTTACCAGGGTATTGCCGGCTTTTATCAGATAACCGGTTTTTCCTGCCTTAGCAGGCGGGTAGTAAAATTCGCTGTCCGGATCTGTAGTATAGAGCAGACGATGTTCCTGACGGATTGTGATTCCGTCGGGGTTATTGATAGTGGCAGGTATCTTGTGGTTGAGGGAAGAACTGATCCGCAGCAGATCCTTATTGTTAAATGCTGCCCTGGAAATCATCGCCATATCATAAGCTGTTACCTTTTGGGTATCTCCATTTAATCCAGATGGATTTTCAAAGTGTGTTTTGTCAGAGCAGCCTAATTGGGCGGCTTTTTCATTCATCATGTCAACAAATGCAGGAATGCTTCCGGCCACATGTTCGGCCAGGGCATTGGCAGATTGGTTGACGGAGATCAGAAGCAGGCTATAGAGGCAGTCTTCTACGGTCATCTGATCGCCTGCCACAAGGCTTAATTTGTTACCGCTGTCAGCTTCCACACTGTTCATGGCAACTTGAGAGAAGGTGACAACCTCGTCTAATTGGCAGTGTTCCAGAACGATTAAAGCAGTCAGCAATTTGGTAATGCTGGCTGGCGGAAAGGCAGTATTAATGCTGTTCTGCCCATAAAGCAGAGCGCCTGAATCAGCGTCAATGACAGCGCCGGCTTCTGCAGAGACCCCGGTGTTTGACGGCCAGGCAGGGGGCGGTTCGGCACAAGCCGTAATAACGAGCAGGCGGCTTACAGCCAGACAGCAGCAAAGCAGATAAGTTATCTTTTGCTTCAATGGTTTGTCCTCCTCCTCTTTATCCCTTTGTTTTGGTTATGGTTACATTTTACCATGTTATTATAGAAAGGGGAAGAGTAAAGATAATTTTTTCCACTCTGATGCTCTTTGTCCGAACTAAGCAGGCAAAAGATACTTGATGATTGGTAAAGAGAGGGTCTGAATTAAAAAAATGTTAAAATGGGGTTGCAATATACCCCATAGGGGTATATAATGGCATTAAAGGTTAGAGGAAAGGCAGTGGAGATAATGTTAGAGAAAGACAGCGAAAAAAAGAATATATCGGATTGTCAGGAATGTTGTCATAAAACCAAAGAACGTTCTGATAAGGAATACCAGGATCTTCTTCACCGTTTAAGCCGGATAGAAGGACAGGTGCGGGGGATTAAGGGAATGGTGGAAAGAGATGCCTATTGTACGGACATTTTGGTTCAGGTGGCAGCGGTTAATGCGGCGCTGAACAGTTTTAATAAGGTTCTTCTGGCTAACCATATTCGGACCTGTGTGGCTCGGGATATCCGGGAGGGAAAAGAGGAGACGATTGATGAGCTGGTGGCTACATTGCAGAAGCTGATGAAGTGATGGGAAACAGAGTGGACTGACAGAAGATTTTTATAACATCTATAAAGATTAAGCCAAGAGAAAGATGGTAAAATATTAATGGGAAAGGAGCTGTGTAGAATATGGAACAATATACAGTGACGGGAATGAGCTGTGCGGCGTGCAGCACTCGAGTGGAGAAGGCAGTTTCCAAGGTGGACGGAGTGACCTCTTGTTCTGTCAGCCTGCTGACCAATTCTATGGGAGTAGAGGGAGCCGCGTCTCCGGAGGCAGTGATTGCTGCCGTAGAGCAGGCAGGGTACGGAGCGTCTAAACGAGTACGCGGCGGTGCGGCAGGACAGGGAGGGGCAGGCAGCGCTGCCGGGGCAGCAGCCTTAGGATCCGGAGGGATGGCAGCGGCAGAGGATATGCTGAAAGATCGGGATACTCCGGTTTTAAAACAGCGTTTGTATTGGTCTTTGGGATTTCTGACAGTGCTGATGTATTTCTCTATGGGGCATATGATGTGGAATTGGCCGGTTCCGGCATTTTTTGCCGGGAATCATGTGGCGGTAGGGCTTTTGCAGCTTATTCTCACAGCCATTGTCATGATCATTAATCAAAAATTTTTTATCAGCGGCATTAAGAGCCTGTGGCACCGGGCGCCTAATATGGATACTTTGGTGGCATTAGGCTCAGGAGCATCTTTGATATACAGTATTTATGCTCTGTTTGCCATGACAGATGCACAGATAAAGGGAGATATGGCCGGAGTCATGGCGTATATGCATGAGTTTTATTTTGAGTCTGCGGCTATGATTCTTACTTTGATTACTGTGGGGAAAATGCTGGAGGCGCGGTCAAAGGGCCGGACTACAGATGCATTGAAAAGCTTGATGAAGCTGGCGCCGAAGACAGCGACTATTGTGCGGGATGGGACAGAGACAGAAGTTTCCATCGATCAAGTATTAAAGGATGATATTTTTGTGGTTCGTCCGGGAGAGAATATTCCTGTGGACGGCGTGGTGATTGAAGGCAGCAGTGCGGTAAATGAGTCGGCGCTGACAGGTGAAAGCATTCCGGTAGATAAGGCAGAGGGAGATCATGTATCAGCAGCTACGGTAAATCAGTCTGGTTTTATCCGGTGTAAGGCTACGCGGGTAGGAGAAGATACAACCTTGTCCCAGATTATTCAGATGGTCAGCGATGCGGCGGCTACCAAAGCGCCTATTGCCAAGGTGGCAGATAAAGTGTCAGGGGTATTTGTTCCGGCGGTCATTGCCATTGCGGCGGTGACGATTCTGGTTTGGCTGTTGGCTGGGGAGAGTATAGGATTTGCCCTTGCCAGAGGAATATCCGTGCTGGTCATTAGCTGCCCTTGTGCTCTGGGCCTGGCGACGCCAGTGGCCATTATGGTAGGAAACGGAATGGGAGCCAAAAACGGCATTATGTTTAAGACGGCAGTTTCTCTGGAAGAAGCAGGAAAGACAGAAGTGGTGGCGCTTGATAAGACTGGTACGATTACCAGTGGAGAGCCGCGTGTGACCGATTTAATGCCGGCAAAAGGGATAGAGGAAAAGATGCTTTTGGAGATGGCTTATGCCTTGGAGAAGAAAAGTGAGCATCCTCTTGCCCGGGCCGTATTGCAGGAAGCACAAGCCAGAGGACTTGCAGCAGCAGAGGTCACAGAATTTAAAGCTCTGCCAGGCAACGGATTGTCGGCGCGGCTGAACGGTGAGACTGTATGCGGCGGAAACCTTGGATTTATCAGCAGTCAGGCAAAGGTACCGGATGATATGAAAAGGCAGGCAGAGCGTCTTGCCGAGGAGGGAAAGACGCCGCTGTTTTTCAGCCAGGCAGGCTCTCTTATCGGAATTATTGCAGTGGCGGATGTGATTAAGGAGGACAGTCCCCAGGCAGTGAGAGAACTGCAGAACATGGGAATCCATGTGGTTATGCTTACCGGGGATAATGAGCGGACAGCCAGGGCTATCGGCGCCCAGGCAGGAGTAGACGAGGTGATAGCCGGAGTGCTGCCAGACGGCAAGGAAAATGTGATTCGTTCTTTAAAACATAAGGGCAAGGTTGCAATGGTGGGCGACGGAATCAACGATGCCCCGGCCCTTACCCGTGCGGATATCGGTATTGCCATTGGGGCAGGGACGGATATTGCCATTGACGCGGCAGATGTGGTGCTGATGAAAAGCCGTCTGAGCGATGTGCCGGCTGCCATTCGTTTAAGCAGGGCAACCCTGAAGAATATACATGAGAATCTGTTCTGGGCGTTCTTTTATAATGTGGTAGGGATTCCTTTGGCGGCAGGTTTGTGGTATCCTTTATTTGGATGGAAACTGAATCCGATGTTCGGCGCTGCGGCTATGAGCCTGTCCAGCTTTTGCGTGGTGACGAACGCGCTGCGGCTGAACTGGTTTGATATGCATAATACAAAAGGAGAAAAAAAAATCAAAAGGAGTAAGAAGGAGGAACTGGTGATGGAGAAGACCATGAAAATTGAAGGAATGATGTGCGGACACTGCGAGGCGCGGGTAAAGAAGTGCCTGGAAGCATTGGAAGGGGTGAATGAGGCGGCGGTGAGCCATGAAAATGGGACTGCTGTGGTGACGCTTGGCGGGCCGGTGACAGACGAGGTGCTGAAAAAGGCTGTGGAGGATCAGGACTATAAGGTGATTTCTATTCAGTAAAGAGTAAACTTTAGAGCTGTTGTTTACACCATGGATGATTTAAATTAAAAATTCCTTGCAGCTCAAATCCTCTCATGCTATAATAGCGTCAAAGAAATGATTTCTTCGGCTTGGCCTCCTTCCGGGCGGCCAGGCTGATTTTGCAGCAGTGCTGTGTCTTATGTCATTTTTACCCTCAGTGGACAAGGGAACACACGGTTTTGCGCCACTGAGGGTATTATTCTATGATAAAATCCTGCTTTTAAACTCATTCAATAAAAAGTAAAGCATCTTGTTCTCAAAGGATTTTATAAGGCAGGTTGAAAGCAGCGGAGGTTTGTGGTATTCTTTAAGGCAAACCGACAATGCACAGATTATGAAGGGAAGAATGAGAGGAAAATCATGCCGTTAGAGGAGAATATAGAATATGCTATCCGTGTGCAGGATGTGACCAAGGTGTACCGGCTGTATGATAAGCCTATTGACCGTTTGAAGGAATCGCTGAGCTTGTCTCATAAGAATTACCACAGGGACTTTTTTGCATTGAATGGGATTTCTTTTAAGGTAAAGAAGGGGGAGACCGTAGGGATCATTGGTACCAATGGATCGGGAAAGTCAACCATACTGAAGATTATTACGGGTGTTCTGACTCCTACCTCCGGAGAGGTGGGGGTAAACGGGGTGATTTCTGCCCTGTTGGAGTTAGGCGCAGGATTTAATATGGATTATACAGGAATTGAGAATATCTATATGAATGGCACTATGATGGGCTTTTCCCGCCGGGACATGGAGGAAAAGCTGAAGGATATTCTGGATTTTGCAGATATTGGTGATTTTGTGTATCAGCCTGTGAAGACTTATTCCAGCGGTATGTTTGTACGGCTGGCATTTGCGCTGGCTATTAATGTGGAGCCGGAGATTCTGATAGTGGATGAGGCTTTGTCTGTGGGGGATGTGTTTTTTCAATCGAAATGCTACCGGAGAATGGAGGAGATCCGTCAGAACGGCACAACGATTCTCATGGTCACTCATGATATGGGCAGTGTGATCAAGTATTGTGACAGGGTGGTTTTGTTAAATAAGGGGAATTTTGTGGCAGAGGGTGCGCCGGGAAAAATGGTGGATTTATATAAGAAGATTCTGGCTAATCAGATGGATGATCTGGAAGCAGAGCTGAGTGAGATGAATGACTTTTCCGCAGGTATGGACAGTGAGGGCGGAGAAAATGCCTGGGCAGGAGGCGATTCTTTGGGGCTGATGAAAGAACATTTGACGATTAATCCCAACCGTACCGAGTATGGGGACGGAAGGGCTGAGATCTATGATTTAGGAATGTTTGACGAGAGAGGAAATCTGACGAACCTGCTGCTGAAAGGAGAGTATTTCACAATTCGGGAGAAGATTCGTTTTCGGTCAGAGCTCCAGGCCCCGATTTTTACTTATACAATCAAAGATAAAAAGGGAGCGGAGTTGTCTGGAACCAACACTATGTTTGAAGGGGCAGAGATCCATTCTGTGAAGGCCGGGGATGAATATGAGGTGAATTTCCGGCAGAAGATGACCCTTCAGGGCGGGGAATACCTGCTTTCTATGAGCTGCACGGGATTCGAGCAGGGGGAGCATACCGTGTATCACCGGCTCTATGATGTGGCGAATATTACGGTGATTTCCAATAAAAATACAGTGGGAGTCTATGATATGGAGTCTCAGGTGGAGGCGAGGTATTGTCCGGCAAAGAGCCAGGCTGAATGAACGGCAGCAGATTCAGATTAAATACAGGTGGTGAGATCAGACATGAAGAAAATTGATGAGGAAATCCAGCTTTTACTCAAGGAATATGACGGGGATCTGCGTCAGGCTTTGGCGGAAAATACTCGTTTGGATTATTTGTATGCTATTTCTGAGCAGAGAGAATTGCTGCTGGAATGGTATGATTTTGATCCGGAGGAGGAGATTCTCCAGATAGGCGCGGATTATGGGGCAATGACCGGGCTTTACCGGAATGCTGTCAGGTCTGTTACGGTTTTGGACCAGGAGGAGAAAGCGCTTAAGACCGTACAGCTTCGTTATCCGGATGCAGGAAATATTACGTGTGTAAAGGCTTCTCTGGCTGAGTTTAGGGAAAAAATGGTTGGGGAAGGAAGAAAATATAAATATGTAATCATAGCAGGAACTCCAAAAGGAGCCTGGGAAGATCAGATTCCACAGGCCAGAGAGCTGCTTAAAGAGAACGGGATGCTGATTGTGGCAGCAGCCAATGCCCTGGGAATGAAATATTGGGCGGGAAGCAGGCGGGAGGAGGATGAGATCTCTAAAAAACGTCTGATTGAGCTGCTCTGCGGCGGATCGGCCGGGGAGGGGTGTTTGCGTTTCTATTATCCTATGCCGGATTATCGGACTCCCATTACTATTTATTCGGATGAGTATCTTCCGAAAAAAGGGGACTTAACCCGGGTGACGCCGGCTTACGATTATCCGCCTTACCATATGATGAATATGGGAGAGGGTTTTGACGCGGTCTGTGAGGATGGGCTGTTTGATCTGTATGCCAATTCTTATCTGGTGTTCTGGAGCAGGGCTTTGGAACAGTTGGAGCGAAACGAGAAGATTTTTATTAAATACAATAAGACACGGAGAGAGGCTTATCAGATCAGAACATGTATCTGTCAGAAAAGAAAGCCGGATCCGGCTTCGGGGGATGAACGCAGCAAAGCAGCCGTTCAGCCTAATGAGCGCTATGTGGAAAAGGCGGCGCTTTGCCTGGAAGGAATGGGGCATATCTGGTCTTTTCAGGAAAAATATCAGAGATTGTCAAAGCTTCATAAGAACATTAAAATGGTGGAGCCTGACTGTCAGAAGGACCGGAATGCCGTGCTTTTTCCTTACCTGAAGGGCGCTACCTGGGCAGAGCAGGCAGGTCAGGAGATATCAAGGGGAAAGCTTCCTTTAGAGGCATTAAAAGCAGCTATGGAACGGCTGGACGATCAGGATAAAAGCAGTCAAAGCAGATTTGTCAGAACCGGGGAATTTATGGAAATATTCGGGGAAGGCATAGAGGAAGCGGATCTTACTGTTTTGGAGAAGGACACAGCCAGCCCGGCTTCCAATATTGATATTCTGCTGGAAAATATACTGACTACAGATACAGGAGACTATTGCCTGGATTATGAATGGGTATTTTTATTCCCGATTCCGGAGCATTTTGTAAAATATCGGGTGCTTTATTATTTTTATGAGCAGTACAGCAGTCTGATGGGCTCCATTGGGCTGGAACAGATTCTTGGGGCTTTTAATATTATGCCGGAGCAGGCGGATGTGTACAGAAAGATGGAAGCCAGCTTTCAAAACTATGTTCATGGAGAAAATCAGAAGCATTATTTAGGCAATTACATGGTCTACTCCCGCGGAATCATGGAAATCCGGCAGACAGAAAGTGAACTGGCCCGGGCCAGGGAGCGGATTGAGCAAATGAAGATCCATGCCAGGGAGAAAGACACGGCGATTCGAAAGCTGACGGAGGTGCAGCGCCTGACAAATAATCATGTGACGAATTTGGAGATTATAATCCAGAATCTGCGCAGGGAGATTGAGGAAATGGGAAAGACTCTTTCTTATCTGAATCGTCACGAGGCCCTTCTTTTTAAAGCAAAGAGAAAGTTAGGGGAGCAGGTGAACAAAAAGTATCCTCCAGGTTCTTTAGAGAGGAAGAAGCTGAAATATAAAAAGGAGTATTTGCTGCACCCTGTCCGATCTGCCAGGCTTTATTCTACAGAGGAAGGAAAAAATCTGCGGGACGGAGATTTTCATATCGGGGAGCTATACCGGCAGCACGGGAAGCTTCGGTTTGAGAGGCAGGAAAATCCCAAGGTTTCCATTGTGATTCCGGTGTATAACCAGATTCATTACACCTATGCCTGTCTGGTATCGATTCTGGAGCACACAAAGGATATCAGCTATGAAGTGCTGATCGGAGATGATGTGTCTACCGATGCAACCGCCCGTCTGGAGGATTTTGCAGAAGGGCTGGTGATTTGCAGGAATAAAGAAAACCAGGGCTTTCTTAAAAACTGCAACCAGGCAGCAAAGCAGGCCCGGGGTGAATATATCATGTTTCTGAATAATGATACCCAGGTGACAGACCGATGGCTCAGCTCTTTGGTAGAGCTGATAGAGTCAGACGTTTCTATTGGAATGGCAGGGTCAAAGCTGGTGTACCCGGATGGAAGGCTGCAGGAGGCAGGAGGCATTATCTGGAGTGACGGTTCCGGCTGGAATTATGGGCGGCTGGATGATCCGGATAAGCCCGAATACAATTATGTAAAAGATGTGGATTATATTTCAGGGGCAGCCATTCTTTTGCCTGTATGGCTGTGGAAGCAGATCGGCGGGTTTGACACCCGTTTTGCACCGGCCTACTGTGAGGACTCGGATCTTGCCTTTGAGGTGAGGAAGGCAGGATACCGGGTGGTGTATCAGCCTCTTTCCAAGGTAATCCATTTTGAGGGCATTTCCAACGGCACAGATGTGCAGGGAACAGGACTTAAACGGTATCAGGTGGAAAACAGTAAAAAGCTGAAGGAAAAGTGGGCAGAGGAGTTTGCCGCCCAGTGTGAGAATAACGGGAATCCGGATCCGTTTCGGGCCAGGGAGCGGAGTATGGGGAAAAAGATTATTCTGGTGGTGGATCACTATGTGCCCACCTATGACCGGGATGCAGGCTCAAAGACCACATTCCAATATCTGAAGATGTTTTTAAAAAAGGGATATGTGGTGAAGTTTTTAGGGGATAATTTTCTTCATGAGGAGCCTTATTCCACTACCCTGCAGCAGATGGGCATTGAGATTCTCTATGGCGCAGAATATCAGGTGAAGATTTGGGATTGGCTGCGGGACCATGGGGATGACATTGCGGTGGCGTATTTAAACCGGCCGCATATTGCCTCAAAATATATTGATTACATTTTGGACAATACGGATATTAAGGTGATTTACTATGGACATGACCTGCATTTCTTGCGGGAAGGGCGGGAATATCAGCTTACGGGTGATCTTAAGAAGCGGGAGGAGGCAGAGTACTGGAAATCTGTTGAACTCTCTTTAATGAGCAAGGCTGCAGTGTCCTATTATCCTTCCTATGTGGAGAGGGACGCTATCCGTGACATGGATCCTACCATTCATGTGAAGGATATTACGGCTTATGTGTTTGATCAGTTTCAAGACAATCTGCAGGAGGATTTTGCCAGAAGGCAGGGACTTTTGTTTGTAGGAGGCTTTGCCCATCCGCCGAATGCAGATGCAGTTTTATGGTTTGCAGGAGAGATATATCCGCGGATTCGCCAGAAGATGGAAGCAGCCGGGTTAAAGGCGCCGGAATTTGTGGTGGCAGGCTCAAAGGTTACAGAGGAGATCCGGAAATTGGAGCAGCCGGGAAACGGTATTATTATCAAGGGCTTTGTGTCTGAGGAGGAGCTTAGCCGCCTGTATGGAGAGTGCCGAATTGTGGTGGTGCCTCTCCGGTATGGGGCTGGTGTTAAGGGAAAGGTGGTGGAAGCCATCTATCACGGCGCTCCGATTGTAACAACGGCCATTGGGGCAGAGGGGATTTTCCAGGTAGAGGATGTTCTGCTTATAGAAGATGAACCGGAGAGCTTTGCCGATGCGGTAGCAGGACTTTACCAGAATCCGGATGAGTGCAGAAAACTTTGCCGCAGGACGCAGGAATATATCCGGGGACATTTCAGTGTGGATGCGGCCTGGAGGGTGATTGCCGAGGATTTTGAATAAACATTACTATTTTATGAAGATAGTGGAATCTTTGGAAAGAAAATGCTATAATTTCCGCAGAAATCGAAAGAAAAACCAGGAGGACATATGCAGGCAATTTTATTGGCAGGCGGGCTGGGAACACGGCTTCGAAGCGTGGTCAGCGACCGTCCCAAGCCCATGGCTTTGATTGGAGACAGACCTTTTATGGAATATGTGGTCCATGAGCTGTCCCGGCATGGAATCACGGATATTATATTTGCAGTGGGATATAAAGGCTCTATGGTAGAGGAGTATTTTGGAGACGGCAGCCAGATGACAGATTTAGCCGGCCAGAGGCTGAACATTCGGTATGCCTATGAGGAGGATCTGTTAGGGACAGCTGGGGCCATCAAAAATGCCGGGCGTCTGGTGACAGAGGACAGTTTTTTTGTGCTGAATGCAGATACATTTTACCAGATCGATTACAGGCGGCTTGCGGGCCTTCAAGAGCAGCAAAAGTTAGACATGGCCCTGGTGCTGCGGCAGGTTTCAGATGTGTCCCGGTATGGGGAAGCTGTGCTGGAGAATGGGTACCTTACAGGCTTTAATGAAAAGACCGCAGAGTCCAGGCCAGGAACCATTAACGGAGGAGTATACCGGATGAGCCGAAAGCTTTTGGACGAGATTCCGGAGGGAAAGATTTCCCTGGAAAATGAGATGATTCCCAAGTGGATGGCTGAGGGCAGACGTTTGGGGGGATTTGTAAATGACGGTTATTTTATTGATATCGGAGTGCCGGAGGATTATTTCCGGTTTGCGGAGGATATAAGGAAGGGAGTCATAACATGGTAATCAGAGGAAGGGCGCCGCTGCGCATCAGCTTTGGCGGCGGGGGAACGGATGTGGCTCCCTTTTGTGTGGAGCAGGGCGGAGCGATCATTGGAAGCACCATTAATAAATATGCCTATTGTTCGATTGTACCCAGAAAGGACGATCAGATTATTGTTCATTCCCTGGATTTTGATATGACAGTCAAATACAACGCAAGGGAAAATTATGTGTATGACGGTCGTCTGGATTTGGTGACAGCGGCACTAAAAGCCATGAAGATTGATCAGGGCTGTGAGGTGTATCTGCAGTGTGACGCGCCTCCCGGCTCAGGACTCGGCACTTCCTCCACGGTGATGGTGGCTCTTTTGATTGCCATGGCCCGGTGGAAAGGGGTGGAGTTAGACGGCTATGGCCTGGCAGATCTTGCCTACCAGGTAGAGAGGGAGGATCTGAAGATTGACGGCGGGTATCAGGATCAGTATGCTTCCACCTTCGGCGGTTTTAATTTTATTGAGTTTCATGGGCGCAATGATGTGGTGGTAAATCCTTTGAGAATCAAAAAGGACATTATCCATGAACTGCAGTACAACTTGCTTTTGTGCTATACAGGTAATATTCATGTGTCTGCCAATATTATCCGGGATCAGGTGAAGAACTATGAGAAAAAGGATGCTTTTGACGCCATGTGTGAGGTGAAGGCCCTGGCCTATGCCATGAAGGATGAGCTGTTGAAAGGAAATCTTCACAGCTTCGGGCGGCTCTTGGATTATGGATGGCAGAGCAAGAAGCGTATGAGCAGCAAGATCACGAATCCTCAGATCGATGAGCTGTATGAGGAGGCTTTAAAGGCAGGAGCTTTCGGAGGCAAGCTTTTAGGCGCAGGCGGCGGCGGGTATCTTCTGGTCTATTGTCCTTATAATGTGAGACATAAGGTGGCGGAGCGGTTAGAGAAGGTAGGCGGACAGCTTGCGGACTGGAATTTTGAGCTTCGCGGCGCTCAGGCATGGATTGCGGACGAGAACCGCTGGGATTATAATATGGTAAAGGTGAAGATGGCCGGCGGGGAGTATCAGTTTCCCATATAACAGAGCAGAGGGAGCAGATAAAAATGGAACGGGTAATCTTTTTGGACCGGGACGGGACACTGAACGAGGAAGTGCATTATCTGCACAAAAAGGAAGATCTGCGTTTGATTGAAGGGGCAGCAGACGCCCTTTGCAGGTTCCGGAAAAGCGGTTACAGGCTTGTGGTGGTGACGAACCAGGCAGGAGTGGCCAGAGGATATTATCAGGAAGAAGATGTAAAGCTTCTCCATGAATACATGAATGAAATTTTGCGGCCATTAGGAGCGGAGATTGATTGCTTTTTTTACTGTCCTCATCATCCGGAGCATGGCATTGGAGAATACAAAAAAAATTGCTCCTGCCGAAAGCCGGATATCGGGATGTTTGAGCAGGCAGAGCAGTACTTTCAGGTGGACAAGGCTCATTCCTGGATGATTGGGGATAAGCTGATTGATGTGGAGGCAGGAAAAAGATTTGGTGTCCGTACCGTGCTGGTGGGAACCGGATATGGGGCAAAGGTACACCAGGAATTGACAGGCCAGGAAAGGAGGAAGCTTCCTTATGATGTTTACGCCAAGACACTTGCTGACGCCGCCAGTGCGATACTTGAAGGTAAAGATGAAGGCAGAGGAACAATGGGAGGCAGAGGAATATATGGCTGTTTTGAATGAGAGGCAGGAAAAAATTTTTAAAGAGCTGATGGATCGGTATCCGGCGCTTAAAGCAGTCGGCGGGGATATTCTGGAGGTTTATGGTATTTTAGAGAAGTGTTATGAGCGCGGAGGCAGGCTTTTGATTGCCGGCAACGGGGGAAGCTGTGCAGATGCAGAGCATATTGTAGGGGAATTGATGAAGGGCTTTGTGAAGCATAGAAATCTGGAGGCAGAACTCCAGGATAAGCTTCGGGCGGAGGATGAAGAAAACGGCGCAAGGCTGGCAGAGTGTCTGCAGAGAGGGTTGCCGGCCATTGCCCTAAACGGACATCCGGGTCTTTCCACGGCTTTTGCCAATGATGTGGACGCAGATATGGTGTATGCCCAGCAGGTCTGCGGATATGGTGAGGAGGGGGATGTATTCTTAGGGATCTCCACTTCCGGAAATGCCAAAAATATAGATTATGCGGTGACAGTTGCAAAGGCTAAGGGAATGAAGGTCATCGGCCTTACGGGAAAGGACGGGGGAAAGCTGGCAAGACGTGCCCATGCGGCTGTGGTGGCTCCGGAGCAGGAGACCTTTAAGATCCAGGAGATGCATTTGCCTATTTACCATGTGCTGTGTCTTCTGCTGGAGGAAAGGTTCTTTGGGGAGGAGAAGTCCTGATGCTGACCCATACCTATGCAATCTGTGCATATAAGGATTCGCCTTATCTGGAAGCCTGCATCCGTTCTCTGCTGAGACAGACTATTCCGGCATCTGTAATTTTGTGTACCTCTACACCCAGCCCGTACCTTCAAAGGACAGCAAAGAAGTATGGGCTTCCGTTTTTTGTGAGGGATGGAGAAAGTGATATTCAGGATGACTGGAATTTTGCTTATGAAAAGGCTGCGTCCAGGCTGGTGACCATTGCCCACCAGGATGATATTTATCATAAGGATTATGGGAAATATGTGCAGCAGTGCTGGGAGCAATATCCGGATACTCTGATTTTTACCACAGACTGTGCGGTGAGCAAGGAAGGAAAGGTCAGAAAGAGGGGGCTTGTGCTTCAGATTAAGCGAATTTTGCGCACCCCGCTGCGGTTTCGAAGCCTTGCCCATTTAAAGGCAGTAAAGCAGGCTGTGTTTCTGTGGGGAAATCCGGTGATCTGTCCGGCCTGTACCTATGATAAAAAGGTATTGGGATCGCCTCTTTTTGTTTCTTCTTTTAAGTTTGCGCTGGACTGGGACACCTTGTATCGTCTGGCTGCACGAAAGGGAAGATTTGTGTGTGAGGAAAAGCCGCTGCTTTGCTACCGGGTGCATGACGGGGCTGCAACCAAGGCATGTATTGAGGATGACAGGCGTCCCAAGGAAGAACTTGCCATGTATCGGAAGATATGGCCTAAGCCAATAGCAGGGCTCTTGATGTACTTTTATAAAAGAGCGTATGCTTCTTATGATTGATGACAAGGTGCTGCTGCTTAAGACAGACTGCTGCGGGAAAGAAAAGCCGCTCAGATCAGCCAGCGGATCCGGAATGAAAGGCCGCTCAGATCAGTTAGCGGATCCGGAATGAAAGGCCGCTCAGATCAGTCAGCGAAGCCGGAATGAAAGGACAGGTGATGGGATATGAGAGAACAGAAGACGAAAGGCATAAAAGCTTCAATAATTCTCATTGCCATTGCGCTTGTGTATTCTGCGGTGAATGTAATCGGGAAAGGGGTATTGTCCTGGCACATTGTTCAGAAGGAATACCGGCTCATGATGGCAGAGGTGTGCTTTCTGTGGCTGGCGCTGTTTCTGCTTTTTGTCAAAAACATGGCCTGGAGCCGGCGTACAGTCGGCATCACGGTTCTTAGTGCGGTTTTTGCCTGGCTTCACATGATATTTCTTCCCATTCTGTTTACGGGCTGCTATGTTTTATACTTGGTTTTTCTGGGAAAGTGGCTGAAGGGCTCCCGGCGAAGACCGGCAGGACTTTGCTGGGATTTCTTTTTAGGGTCAGCAGCAACAATTTTTATTTTTTGTGTTTTGTCCTTGGCAGGAGCCGGCAGTATTGGGATGCTGCGCATTTGGGTATTGGTCAGCGGGGCTGCGCTGTTTGGATGTTGGATTAAAAGGCATTGGTCAGATATTAAGAAGCTTGCTTTCCTGTTTGCTTCGTCGGACAAAAAGACAGCCATGTCTTTGGTTTCTGCTGCCATGACGGCCGGGATCGCGGCTTTGCTGTTTCTTCAGGCGGGCAGGCTGAATCTGACTGTAGATTTTGACAGTCTGTGGTATGGAGTCCGTTCTCATACCATGTTGGACAGCGGCAGAGGGATCTACGAAAATTTAGGAACTCTGGGAGTGGTTTATACTTATTCAAAGGGCTGGGAGGTACTGACCCTGCCTTTAGCGGGGCTGCCCTCTTATAGTTTTGTCACGGCCATGAATTTGTGGACAGCAGGATTTACACTGATGGCATTTTATGAGGCGGCGGCAGTATTTCTGGATAGAAAAAAGGCTTTGTGGGCGCCGTTTCTGGCAGCGTCCGTACCGGGGATCATGAATATGTCCGGGACAGCTAAGGCTGATATGATGACATTGTTCTGTCAGATTTTAATGATCCAGACGGTTTTTTGGTATGGGAGAGAAGGAAAGCAGCAATGGCTTATTTTAGGCGCAGCGGCCGGCTGTGTGAGCCTGGCCATGAAGCCTACGGCAGTGGTGTTTTCCACGGCTGTTGCAGGAATGGCGGTTTTTTGGATGATGCTGGAGCGGAGCCTGGACCGGGGGCAGAGGCGCCAAGCCGGTCTGGCTGCGGGCTTGAGAGAAGCTTTGGGAGAGAAAAGCCTGTGGGGAAAGAAGCAGGGATATGACAGGTCTTTCCTGTTTCTGGCATTGTCTATTGGCGCTCTGGCAGGAATATGGGGAAGGACCTTATACCTGGTAGGAGTGCCTGTGACCTCTATTTTTTATCAGGTTTTCCAAAAGCTGGGCTTTATGGTAAAGTACCCGTTTTACGCGGCTGGTTTTCCGGCAGCAGGAAGCAAAGGAACAATGGGAAGCCAGCTTGCATTTGTTGCGGCGCGTGTGTTCCATATTCTTACCAATCCGCAGGGAGATGATATGGCTCATGTGATCATTGCATGGGGAGGCGTTTTGCCTTTGGCATTACTCATAGTGCTTTTATTTTTGCGGGCAAAGGGAAGAAAAGAGGAAAATACACAAAAGGCGCTGAGATTTCTTTTTCCTTTGCTGGCTGCTTTGCTGCTGATTGATCTGGTAAGTCTGTATTCTCTTTCTCAGATTGACGGCAATTACTATATGCTGACATATGGCGTACTTATTCTGACCGTTTGTATTGGACTGAATGGGCATAGCCGGTCATATTGGCAGGCAGCGGCAGCAGCGCTTCTTCCCGTTTGGTTTTATGGAGTGATCCTATGCGGTTTGACTAACTGGGCATGGGCTTTGGGAAACGGAGCGCTTCATCCGGTGAATCGGGGATATTATCCTCATTTACAGGTGGAGAGAGAAAAGCGGGCAGCCCAGGGAAGCGCTGCCATATGGGATATTTTTGCAGAAGATCCCAAAAACAGAGTGATTGCGTTGGGGGAGCATCCGGGAGTGCTGTCTTTTCCCTGTTGGGTTCAGTCCTATGTGGATATTTCTGGATATTGGGGGAACCCTGATGTGGTGGCGGATGCACCTGGATTTTTCCGGTATTTACAGTATGCGGATGTGGATTATCTGTATATGGAAAAGGAGTATGTGGATACCAGCGTGAGAATTTACCAGATCATAAGAAATCTGATTCAGGAAGGACGGCTGTGTGATGTGCGGGATGAGAACGGAAATCTGGTTTTAAGTGTCTGCAGACATGGCACAGGACATACAAAGGGGGAAGCAGCGCAGAATTTGTGCGTGTTTGATGAAAAATATATTCAGCATCCTTAAATAGAATTGTTTAAAGAATAATTTCGGCAGGAGCGCTGAACTTTTACAGTAATCCCTCATGCCGTGTTCTCGCGGCGCCACCATAAATGAAAGAGGGGTTACTGTAAGCCTCCGGCGGATGCACACAAAATGCCAAAAACGTGCATTTTGGCGCTGTACGGTCAGCGCAGCAAGTGCGCAGACCTACAGCAAGGATTCGAGACTTTCACAGTAACCCCTCATGCCGCGTTCTCGCGGCGCCACCAGTAACAACAAGGAGTGAAAAAGATGGAGAAACAGACGAAAACCATGTTAAGATGGAAAACAGATCTGATTGTGCTGTTTGTGCTGATAAGCCTTGCCTTTTGGATAAATCAGGGTATGGAAATAAAAGGGCTTTATATGGATGATCTGTATTTGTGGTCCTGCTATGGAGAGCAGTCCTTTTTCCAATTTGTATTTCCCATAGGCAGTACCCGGTTTCGTTTTTTATATTATCTTTTTGCCTGGTTGGAACTGGCTTTGATAGGAAATCATGTCTGGCTGATTGTTCCCATCAATATCCTGTTAAATGTGGGTATTGCTTTTACCTTATATCAGATGGCCCACCGGTTCAGCCATTCAGCCACTGTCGGGGCTTTAGCTGGAATTGCGTTTCTTTTTTCCCGTATGTCTTACTATCAGATCGGGCAGCTTTACGGATTAATGGAGACAATGGCCACATGGATGGCCCTGGGAATTTTGTATCAGCTCTGCGAATATCTCAACGGAGAGGGAAGAACAAAGGATTCATGTTTTGTGAGAGCATGTCTTTTGTATGTGGGCATCTGTTTTGTTCATGAGCGTTATATGGTGCTGATTCCGCTGTTTTTTCTGGTGCTTTTGTTCCATCGGTCACGGGAAATGAAGCTGTGGCTGTGGCCGTCTGTCAGCTTTGCATTGGTTCAGGCAGTGCGTCTGGTGAGTATTGGCAGGCTGATGCCGGCAGGAACCGGGGGAACCGATGTGGCAGATACCTGGTCCGTGGGATCCGTGATTCGTTTTGCCGTCAGCCAGATTGCCTATCTGTTTGGGGTCAATGCAGGGCCGGAGCATTTAAACGGCCAGAATTTCAGGCAGTCGCCGATATGGATCCTGGTGATTATAGGAATCGCAGATCTTCTGCTGGCAGCGTTCATAGCGGCTTTTATCATAAGCCTTGTGCGGCATCAGGTAACACGGCCTCGGATCTTTCAGACCTGTTTTTTATTTGTCGGTTTTATCGGAGGATGTATTGCCTGCTCAAGTGTGACCATACGTGTTGAGATGCGGTGGGTCTATGTATCCTATGGGGCGGCTTTGCTTTTCCTGTCCTGGATGTATGGGGTTATGACAGAGCTTTTGATGAAAAAGGGGATGCTGCTTCATGCGGTGCCGTATCTGGCTTTGATTGCTGCCTATGTGGTTTTGATGGCGCCAGCAGAGCTTTATTACCGGCAGATGTATCCCAACCTTTATTATTGGCCAAACCAGCAGAGGTATAATTCTCTGGCAGAGGAGACCTATGGAACTTACGGAGATAAGATTTTCGGAAAGACCATTTATATAGTGGGAAATCAGTATGAAATGAGTGATTTTACTGCAAATACATTTTTTAAAGTGTATGATAAGGAGCGAAAGGCGGAAAATACGCAGGTAGTTCATATTGAGGATATTTGGGAGGCTGGAATTGTTACCGAGGATATGCTGATTCTTCAGGAGGAGCCGGAATTTGACCGGTTTCAGGATATTACAGAGACAGTCCGGAATATCCGGTGCAAGGGTGTTTATGGATATTATCGGGACGGGTGGATAGATGAGCGGGCAGAGATTCGGGTAATGGCCGGAGAGACGGGCAAGATTGAGCTGAGTTTTCTGTATCCCAGGGAATTAAAGCCGGATCAATGGCTGACAATCTACGTTAATGGGGATCCGGTTCAATATCTGGAGTTTGATGAGAATCAGAAGGTTGTGGAGGTGCAGGCTCTGCCGTTTGAGAGGGTCAGGCTGGAGATTGAGACGAATTTTTATGTAGAGGATGCCCAAGAGCAGCGGGGAGAGAACAGGCTGGCAGTATTGCTGGGCTTAAAGGCGGATTGACGAAACAGTTGAAGAAAGAGGAAATCTGTGTTATTATCACGGAAAATGAAGATGATGGATAAGATTGATGGTCAGGCCAGACAAAGGCTGGTGTATTATGGCGTACCTCTTTTGGGAGTGCTTTTGTGTCTTTGGTATGTAAAAGAGGCCACATGTGATATTGTATATACAGACTATATTCGTCTGGTAAATACGTATTTGCCGGATGTGTGGAATCCGGAGAAATTTTTTGTGCCGGATGTGCTGACACGGATTCCGGTAAATTATTTAAGCAGGATTATCAATGTGACCTTTTTTGGATACAGTACAACCTTTGATATGGTTTTGGGAATTTTGGGGTTGGGGCTTTCCGGGCTGATTCTTGGAATGTACTGTCGGGACCAAAATGTAGGGACAGGCTGGTTTGTGTTTTTAATGTTTCTTTTGTTTGGACTGAATAAATGGGAAATGATGACCAATGGAACCGGCTGGGCACATTTTCTGGCTTTTGCCGGGTTCTATGGATATTATAGGATTTTTGACCGGGTGCTTTACGGAAAAGGAAAGAAATGTGACTCATGGCTGCTTTTGACAATGCCTGCGGTGATTACATTGGGAGTGGCAGGACCTTATTGTGCGGTGTACTCTGTGGTGGTGTTTTTGTCCTGCGGAGCGGCATGGCTCAAGAACCGGCAGGAAAAAGGCAGGAATGGGAAGCTGTGGGGACTGGTTTTTGTCTGTACCCTGATTCCTCTGCTGCTTTACATGTGGAGCAATTCTTATGCAGTGGAGGACCATGCGGGGGCAGTGGATGTAGGACTGGCAGAGCTTCTGCTTACAGCTCCGAGATTTTTTGTCCGGTTTGTGCTGAAGTCTCTGGCATCCATGCTTGTGGGGGGAGAGACCATTACAGGGTGGATTGAAAGCGGGAAGATTCATGACAGCATGGTATATGGCATGGGACTGACAGCAGCGGCTGGTTATCTGGCGGCTTTTTGGCTGAATTTTCGGTTTCATCTGTATAAAAGGACCTTGCTTCCCTTGATGCTTCTTTTTTCAGGAGTAGGAAACCATGGGATTGTGTTGATTTCCCGGTTTATTTTTGTTAATGAGAATTACGGGATGAGTTCCCGCTATGCACTTCAGTATCAGGCCGGAATCTTGGGAATTATCCTGACTTTTGCCATGACCTGGAGGGCATGGAAGAAAAACGGATGGGAAAAGAGATTTTTTAAGACAGCGGCCGCTGTGTTTTGCCTCATACTGTTTGCAGGGCATGGATATACAGATTATGTGGAGGCGAAAAAAGCTCCGGACAGGGAAGCGTATGGGAGGCGGATTGAAGCGATTGCAGTTCAGTTTGAAGCAGTGGAGGATGATGTACTGCGGGAGAATTTTGACTACAGGCGGAGCCGGCCGGACAGCGGAGCCAAGGTGCGCAGCGCTTTGACGATTTTAAAGGATAACGGATGGAATGTGTTTGGCAGACAGCAGTGAGAACATAAAGGAGAACAAGTGATGAAGGTAGTCATTTTGGCAGGGGGACTGGGGACAAGGATCAGTGAGGAGAGCCATTTAAAGCCAAAGCCCATGATTGAGATTGGGGGCCGTCCTATATTGTGGCATATTATGAAGTATTATTCGGAATTTGGATTTCATGATTTTATTATTTGTCTTGGGTATAAGCAGTACGTGGTGAAGGAGTTTTTTTCGGATTATTTTCTTCATATGTCAGATGTAACATTTGATCTGGCCAACAACAGCATGGAGGTACACAACAATTACTCTGAGCCCTGGCGGGTCACGCTGGTGGATACAGGGCTTCACACCATGACCGGCGGGCGGGTAAAGAGGATTCAGCCTTATATTGGGGAGGAAACCTTTATGCTGACTTATGGGGATGCAGTCTGCACGGTGGATTTGGATGCGCTGGTCAGCTTCCACAGACAGCATGGGAAGATTGCTACATTAACTACCGTGAATATCGGACAGCAGAAGGGAGTGCTGGACATTGGACCAGATCATGTGATTCGGTCTTTCCGGGAAAAATCTTCTACAGACGGGGCGGTGATCAATGGCGGCTTTATGATGATGAACCCGGAGATTTTTGACTATCTGAAAGATGATGCCACAGTATTTGAGAAGGAACCTATGGAGCGTTTGGTCTCTGAAGGACAGCTTATGTCCTTTTTCCATGACGGATTCTGGCAGTGCATGGATACCCAGAGGGAGATGCAGCTATTGGAAAAAATGTGGCAGTCAGGGAGAGCGCCCTGGAAGGTGTGGCCAACATAAAGACCGTGAAGAAAGGCAGGCACCGCGTACCACCTATATGAGAAAAAATGATAAGGAATAAAAATAGCAGGAGACAAGGAGCAGATATATGTATAATCTGGAAGTATGCAGGCAATTTTATGAGGGGAAGCGGGTACTGGTGACAGGCCATACTGGATTTAAGGGCAGTTGGCTGTGCCGCATTCTGACACTGGCCGGAGCAGAGGTAACAGGATACTCTCTGGAGCCGCCTACAGAGCCGGCTCTTTTCCGGATAGCCGGACTGGAGGATAACATGGACTCTGTGATCGGAGATATTCGGGATCTGGAACATTTAAGACAGGTGTTTGACAAAGTCCGGCCGGAGCTGGTGATTCATCTGGCGGCACAGCCCATTGTGAGGGATTCCTATGAGGCGCCGGTGTATACCTATGAAACCAATGTAATGGGGACCGTAAACCTGTTGGAATGTGTGCGGATGTGTTCTTCGGTCCGTTCTGTGCTTAATGTGACTACGGATAAGGTCTATGAGAACCGGGAGTGGGAATATGGATATCGGGAATGTGATCCTTTAGATGGGTATGATCCCTACTCTAACAGTAAGTCCTGTTCGGAGCTGGTGACACACAGTTATCGAAAATCCTTCTTTGACAAGGGGGGATGTGCAGTGTCCACGGCACGGGCAGGTAATGTGATCGGAGGCGGTGATTTTGCCAATGATCGGATTATTCCGGATTGTGTACGGGCAGCGGCAGCAGGAAAGGAGATTGTGGTCAGGAATCCTTATGCCACCCGCCCTTTCCAGCATGTGTTAGAGCCGCTTTTTGTGTATTTGGAGATTATGCAGAGGCAGTATGAGGATGTAAAATATCAAGGATATTATAATGTGGGGCCTGACGATGGGGACTGTGTGACGACCGGAGAGCTGACTACATTATTTTGTGAGATTTGGGGAGACGGGGCAAAGTGGATCAGCCGCCACGACGGAGGCCCTCATGAGGCGAATTTTTTGAAGCTGGATTGTTCTAAGATTAAGAAGGTGTTCGGGTGGCATCCCCGGTGGAGGATCCGTGAGGCGTTGGAGCTGACCGCAGAGTGGTCAAAGGCATATCTTTCCGGGCAGGATATGGTTCGGGTAATGGATCGGCAGATAGGAAGCTATTAAAAAAGGTTCCTGATGAAGAAAGGAGACAAGTCTGATGGAAAAGGCACAGCAGCAGGCCAGGGAAGAAATCCTGGGATTGGTGGCAGAATATTGTCAAAAGTACCACTTGGAAAATAAGAAAGAGTATGAACCTGGTGACAGGATTCCTTATGCGTCCCGGGTGTATGATGCCAAGGAAATGGTGAACCTGGTTGACAGTGCACTTGAGTTTTGGCTGACATCAGGGCGGTATACGGAAGAATTTGAGGAAAAGTTTGCCCAGTATTTAGGCGTGCGGTATTGCTCCCTGGTAAATTCCGGATCTTCGGCCAATCTTTTGGCTTTTATGGCTCTGACCTCTCCTCTTTTGGGAGAGAGGCAAATAAAGCGGGGAGACGAGATCATCACTGTGGCAGCAGGGTTTCCCACCACAGTCACTCCCATGATTCAGTATGGCGCTGTACCGGTATTTGTGGATGTGACGATCCCGCAGTACAATATAGATGTGACACTGTTGGAGAAAGCTTATTCGAAACGCACCAAGGCAGTGATGATTGCCCATACTTTAGGGAATCCTTTTGATTTGAAGGCCGTGAAGGACTTTTGTGATCACCATGGCTTGTGGCTGGTTGAGGATAATTGCGATGCTTTGGGAAGCAGATATACCCTGGATGGAAAGGAAAAGCTCACAGGAACCGTAGGAGATATAGGCACATCCAGCTTTTATCCCCCTCATCACATGACCATGGGAGAGGGAGGGGCAGTGTATACAGACACCCCTCTTTTGAACAAGATTATACGTTCTTTCCGGGATTGGGGGAGAGACTGTTCTTGTCCGGCCGGAAAAGACGATACCTGCGGCCATCGCTTTGACCGCCAGTATGGAGAGCTGCCTATGGGATATGACCATAAATATGTGTATTCTCATTTTGGCTATAATCTTAAGGCAACAGACATGCAGGCAGCGGTAGGCTGTGCCCAGCTAGAGAAATTTCCCGGTTTTGTAGAACGCCGCCGCCATAATTTTGACCGTCTAAAAAAAGCCCTTGGGGACCTTTCCGACAAGCTGATTCTGCCCGAACCATGTGCCGGTTCCAAGCCAAGTTGGTTTGGATTTCTGATCACCTGCCGGGAAGGGGTGGACAGAAACAAGACAGTACAATATATAGAAGAACATGGGATTCAGACCCGGATGCTGTTTGCAGGCAATCTGACCCGCCATCCATGCTTTGATTCCATGCGCATGGCAGGAAGCGGATATCGGGTTGTGGGAGATTTAAGCATAACCGATCGGATTATGAGAGATACCTTTTGGGTAGGATTGTATCCGGGAATGACAGACGCTATGATTGATGCCATGGCACAGGTGATTCATGAGGCGGTGGAGAGATGATGAAATTTGATCTGACAAAAGCACATCAGGTCAATCTGAAAATATTAAAGGAGATTGACAGAATCTGCCGCAAATATAAGATTCAATATATGCTGGACGCAGGCACACTCTTAGGGGCAATACGTCACCAGGGCTTTATCCCCTGGGATGATGATGCGGACATCGTATTTACAAGAAAGAACTATGAGGCATTTATGAAGGTAGTGCGGCGGGAGCTGCCGGATACCATGGAGCTTTTGATGCCTTGGGATTTTCAGAAAGGGCGGGCGTTTTTTGATTTTACTGCCAGGATTTATTACAAAAACAGCCGAATTCATGAGGATTCACCGGAAACCCAGTACTATGAAGGGAAGATGAATCATTTGTGGGTAGATTTGTTTACCCTTGACGTGCTGCCTCAGAATAAGGTTGCGTCTTCCGTGACACTGCTGCTTCACAAGACTATCTATGGTATGGCTATGGGACACCGGTATCACTTGGATTTTAGTAAATACAGCATGTTTCACAAGCTGGCAGTGGGCGGGCTGTCCGCAGCAGGCCGTTTGGTCCCCCTGAAGTTTCTGTTCTGGCTGCAGCGGGCAGCAGCATTAAAGGATCAAAAATGCCGGAGCAATCTGCGGTATTACAGCAACTATCAGCCGGATTATCTTTATGTGACTCTGCAGAAGGAGTGGTGTGAGCAGGTGGAGGATGTGACATTCTGCGACACAAAGCTGATGGCTCCAAAGCATTGGGATGAGGTGCTGACTTGGATCTATGGGGATTACAAAAAGCTGCCGCCCAAAGATAAGCGGGTTCCTGGTCATTCCACAGCCCAGATTCAGGTGTTTGACGAGGAAGAAGATCTATAATGTAAAACCCGGCAAGAATCGAGGATATAATGGAAAAAATGTTGTCAGTGGTGGTGTCTGTATATAATGAGGAGCAGGCATTACCCATATTTTACCAGACGGCAAAGCCGGTTTTGGACAGACTTTCCTGGGATTATGAATTATGGTTTATTAATGACGGGAGTCAGGATGGCAGCCATAAGATTCTTTTAGACCTTGCGGCTCAGGATAATCATGTTAAGGTGGTAAGTTTTTCCAGAAATTTTGGCCATGAGGCAGCCATGATTGCAGGGATTGATTATGCTAAGGGTGATGGCATTGTGTGCATGGATGCGGATCTGCAGCATCCGCCGTCATGTCTGCCGGAGATTGTGAAAAGGTTTGAGGAGGGATGCGGGGTAGTTACCATGGTGCGTACCCGCAATGAGTCTGCCGGGATGGTGAAAAATATCACCTCGTCCGGATTCTATTGGGTGATCAATACTTTGTCTGATGTGAAATTTGAGGCCAATGCCTCAGACTTTTTCGCGGTTTCCAGACAGGCAGCAGACGTGCTGCGGGGAAATTATCGGGAAAAGGTTCGTTTTCTTCGAGGATATGTACAAACTATCGGGTTCAAACGAGCAGCGATTCGGTATGAGGCTCAGGAGCGGGCAGCAGGACAGAGCAAGTACAGCATCCGCAGGCTGCTGAATTTTTCTGTGAATACGATTCTGTGCTTTTCCAATCTTCCCTTAAAGCTGGGAATCTATGCCGGAGGGATGGCTGCATGTTTGGGAGTGGCAGTAATGATTTACACCTTGTGCACCCGCCGGGGAGCGCCCAGCGGATATGCTACCATTGTGATTCTTAATTGTTTTATGTTTGCAGTACTTTTTCTGATTGTGGGAATTATTGGGGAGTATATCGGGATTCTGTTCAGTGAGCTGAAAGATCGGCCTATTTATATTGTGGGGGAGACACAGAACGTGGACAGGGAAGATGAGGGGGTTAGTACTCCATCCGGCCAGTAACTGCACTGCCAGTACCGTCTATTTTGCCATCTGCTGCGTTGTCGTTAGTCAACGATGCCACCGCATCGTCTCCCGCCTCCGCCTTGCAGACTGACAAAATATCCGGCACTGGCAGTGCAATTTCTGGCTGGATGAAGCACTAGGCGCTGAGAATCAGCGCCTGCTTTAAATTATACCGCAGTTTAGCAGAAATTTCTATTATTCAAGCCTATATATCTTGGCACCACCTGACCATTTCCACATCCTCCTCTGAATCGCCCACTGCTGCCGCATCTTTCCGCTCAATATTCGCCCACCGGCACAGCATCCGGACGCCTTCTGCCTTGGTGGCTTTGGCCGAAACGATCTGAAGACAATTTTCTTCCAAAATCCATCGTATATTTTTTCGGCAGTCTGATGTCATCCGATCCATCAGCTTTTGGCACTCATCTGCTGTCCATAACTTTTCTGACGGACGAAGCAAGGTCAGCTTATACAATGTTTCTTTTGCCCTGTATTTCAGTATTCGAAAGCCGAACGTGAAACAGGCAGGCTCTAACTGACAAAGAATTTCCTCATCTAATTCATAGAAGAATTCCCGTTGATTTCCATTCTGATTCAAGTATACATGGGCGCCTCCGGCAAATACTCCTCCCTGAAACCAATGCCGGAATTTATGACAGCGTTTCATAGCATCCCTGTAGGGAAGTGTAGTGGCAAAAAACAAAAGCGTGCCTTGTCCTGCCAAGGTTTCCAGACATTTTTTGACAGAATCAGAAAAAGGAAGTATTTTTTCTTTTGGCAGTTTCTTTTGAATCAGTGTCCCTTCAATATCCCAGAATACGGCTTTTGATCTTCGCGGTATTCGAAAGACAGGATAAGGCCCAAACAATACCTGGCTTACAAAGTCGTTTCTTCCTCCATAGGCCAGATAACAAGAGCAAATTTTTTGTCCGCATTGTTCGGCATCGTGATTTTGTTTCTTTTGGGACAGCCATTCCCGGGAACTTCCCTTAAAGTCATACCAGTTAATCCCTGTTTTCCGGCTGATATTGCAGATACGCATACTTCCGTCCGCTTCCACAAACACTCTTTCCCGGCACCATTTATCTTCTGCCGGTATTACCTCCAGCTCTCGCCAAAAGTAGGGATCAATCTCCAGAAATTTCTTTTGCTCCTCTTGTGTATACTCCCGTTTCAGGCCATCCATCTTATTGATCCAAAGATATATATCATCTGGCAGAATGTCTCTGAGCGCCAAAAGCTGCTCTGTCATTTCAGGATTCCCTACAGCTCCGGCACAGAGGGAAATGCCCAGATTTTTAAGTCTTTTGCATTTCTCTGCAAATTCCTTTATGGAAACCATTTCCGGATGAAAAGTGGCCCAGAGACGCAGCTTTTCCGGTTTTCCTTTTTTATGAAGAAAAACAGCCAGGTTTTGCTGTTCTGAAAAGCTGAGATTTGTCTGGATCCCCACTGCATCGATTCTGTCCAACGCACTCAGCCGGGCAAGCCCTTCCCAATACCAGGAATGAATCAATGCTTCTCCATAAGGAGCTACCATTATCCCTCCTAAGGTTTTCCGAAAATCATGCTCCTCAGCCCTTTTTCCTAAAATAGTGTTCTCCTGAACCGTATGTACAACACTTTCCACAAAGTGAAACCACTGTTTTTTATCCTTTTCCAGCTCCCGCTCGGATATTCTATGTTTGGAAAAAGGACAATAGCTGCACTTATAATTACAGCTTTTTAAGCTGCCCCGATACAAGATCACCGAACGATTCATGAATCTCATCCCACTCCCTCATTCTTTCACGTACATTGTCAGAGATCAGCTTAGGCCCCAGATAGTCCGAAAGTCCCATTCCCAGTTCTGTTAATGTGAGAAAACCATGGGAGTCTGTCTTTTCACCAGACTGATCAATCCGAAGAAATCCCAGCTCAACCCATTGTTTTAATATTGGAAAATCGTCCATGACCCAAGAGCCAAAGTGGTTTTGGTACTGATTCAAAGGAATCCCGGGACGAATCAACAGATGACGGATCACATATCTTCGTCTCATTTCTTCCTTAGAAAGCAAAATCCCATGAGAGATAACCGAAAAGTCCTCCGTATGCTCAAAATCCTCTAACTGTTTCAGACAAGTGTCCTGAGTAATGGCATAAGGAGTACAGAAATGAAGGTTGCCCAGATAGCTTCTTCCTCCACAGCCCAAAGCCAGAGAGGTTTTGAAGCCGCATTCCGAAAATTCCCGTTTTTTCTTCCCCTTCACAAATCTTCTCATAGAATCCTGACGAAACCCGGATGCCCGAAGAAACCCGGATGCCTTTTGATACTGCTCATAACCGTGCTGCCAATCAGGCGATACCTTCGTGTAAACAAGCCCGGAGCCGTGCTTAATATATAAAGGATATAGAAAAATCTCATCTGGTTCAAAAGAAAGAGCCTCCTGCAGTGATTCCAACAGAGAATCCACGCTCTGTCCTGGAATCCCATAGATAAAATCCACATTAATGCAGGGAAAATCCATATATTTCAACAGCTCCAAAGCTTCCCTGGCCCGTTTAGCCTGGTGATTTCGCCCCAAAGCCCTCAGCTCCGTATCGGAAAAACTCTGGATTCCCATGCTGACTCTGGTGACTCCTGCCTCTTTTAAAATCCTGAGTTTTCCAATCTCAGTCTGGTTCGGCGCAGTTTCAATCGCCGCCTGTTTATTATCCTCCATCACAAAGTAAGAATGAATCAGGTCAAATACCCGGCTAAGCTGTGCTTCTGACAACAGGAGCGGTGTACCTCCTCCTATAATAAACTCGGAAAACTCAGTTTGGCAGGGCTTGAGAATCTGGCTGTACTGCTGGCATTGCCGTTTTACCCCATCCAGATATTTATCAAAAGCTTCTTTGTTTTGCCCGGTAACGGAAAAAAGATTACAATACCCGCATTTTGCCTGACAAAACGGAACATGCAGGTACAGTCCATGTCCTTTTTCTGCCAGGACTCCGGTATAATCTCTTAAAGAAATCCCCTTCAGAGAGCGATAAGCCGTCTTGTGGGGATAGCTGTACATATATTGCACATATGGATTTATGTTATCGTGAAATATCTGCTTCATCAATCCCTCTTTTCCGGATAAAAAAATGCTTATAAGGAACCACATTCACCACAGGATGGTTAATCCCATGAAACAGGCATCCGTCCTCCCCATAGCAGGTTCCATGATCTGAGCAGCAGATAACAAACCCATTGTCCCGCAGCTCTCTCCACACTTGGAACAACCTGCCAAGTTCTTTATCCACATACCGCAATGCGGCTCTGTGGGTCAGAAGGCTGTCCTCTCTGGCTCCATCCAGATAAAAATAATTGGGGTAATGGATAGCATCCACATTCAGATAGAGGAAAATCCTTTTTGATTCCTCTGCTTTTTCCAGTTTTTTTAAAATGAAATCCACCTGATTTTTAGCGCTTTCCTTAACCGTACAGGCAAAGGAAGGTTTCCAGTAGCTTTTTTCAAAATAACCGGGAAACACCTTTCCCAAATCTGATCGTTTATCAAAAAACGAAACGCCTCCCACGCACCAGGTATCATAACCTGCCTTTCGGAGCCCTTCTATAATGGTGCTTCCCTCATAAGCAAAAGCTCCCTTTGGAGCCTGGTTTCCCATACCAATGGATTTGGGGAAAAAGAGCATTTCCCGCTCTGCCAGGCTCTTGGCGTCAAAACGGCAAGGCAGAAAGCCTGCAAACATGGCATGATGAGACGGATAGGTAAAATTTCCCGGCGCCTGACGCTTTTCCCAAGGGCCGAACTGGTTAAGCACGGGTGTACCCTGAGCCTTTTCCTCTGCTGCTGCCGCGTCATACCGCAGGGTATCCAGACAGATGAATAAAATATCCTGTTTTCCGACAATTTGTTCCATATCCACAGAAGGATTCTGCTCTGTATGCATATCCAGAAACAGCCTGGAAGGAACTTCATTAGATGGTTTTCGTTCATCCATACCTTACTCCTCACTGCAGGCAGCCCTCATCATTTCCGCCTGTCTGCGGTAAATCACATTTTTTCCATAAATATCCTGATAAATCAAATCCCCCTGTGCGTTCATCTCAATAATTCTTGGCTTTAAACTTCCTCTTTCCAGCAAAATATCAATGCCGGCGCTGCGAAGGCCCGGAAATAACTCCATGCTGCGCTGACACAGATCCTGGATTTTCTCCATCACAATGTGGGAAAGTCCTAAAGCATCCAATTCTAAAGGATGATTATTCAGATGCAGATTGGTGATCGGCCCTTTAGACAGCCTGGCAAGGCAGAAATCCATCCTTCCATCCTGCACCACTGCCCGCAGATCATAAGAATATCCCTGATAATCAGCCTTGGCATACCATCTTTCCACAATGCATCCCAGCCTCAAAAGCTTTTCCAACATAGAAAGCACCTGCCTGGAATCGGTAAACCGCTGCAGTTGTTTGGTATTCACAAGGCAATTTATTCCATCCTTTGATGTTTCTCCGGCACAGGTATATAAAACCATTTTCCCTGTTTGCGGCTGCAGCCGTAAGGCAGCCGCTCCGGCGGCGCCGGAACCGTAAACTGGCTTGAGAAAAACCTGGAAGATTCGCTTTTCGCCCATAATTGCTAAAAGCTGTTCCGGTGTTTTTATACGATCTTGTTTTTTCTCCACTGCAGGCTGTGCCGGCCCTTTGGCTTCTGCCAGTTCTTTTTTCTCTGCCGGCTTGTGGATTTCAGTCAGCTCCTCTGTTACTGCCAGTCCGGCCTTTTTCAGACGATTCTTGCATTCCTTCTTATCCAGCAGCATTTTAATGACATTGGGATGATTAAAGAACATGACATCCTGACATGCTTTAAGCCTTTCCAGTTCCTCTAAGCACTGCAGATAATCCTTTGCCAGCCCAGGGAGCTGATCCAGCAGGCAGCAGTCCCACATGGGAGGGTCAATTTTCAAAAAAATCTTTCCTTCTGGAAAATGCTTTTTCCATCTATCCCAATCCAGAAAGAGGACGTGCAGCCCGGCTTCCCGCGCTGCACGTTCCAGATAATGCGTTCGTTTGGTATCCGGCTTTCCCAGAAGCACTGGCTGCCTCATTCTGTCAGCATGGCATACATATAAATCTTGCCATTATAATGATCCGGTTCATTTCTGTCAGAAGTATCCACAGATAAAGGCAGTTCTTCTAACTTCTTAATCAGTTTTTCAGACATGAAATTATGATGAACATCCAGATACTTAATGTTGTCATATTGAGGAAGCTTTTCTAAAATCAGCTCCCCTCCTTTGTCTGATAAGGTTCCGCAAGATAAATCCAGAGTGTGAATCTGCGTCATAAACTTACTCTCCAGCACAAACTCTGTTATTTCATCCTGAATCTCGCTGTCCACGATTCCGAGATATTCCAGCTTGGGAAGCTGTACCTTTTCCAGAAATTCCCGAATCGTGTCCGGATTCCCGTCAAAACCATAGTTGTCGCTTCCGATATAAAGCAGCAGCTTTTTCAGCTTAGGAAGCCTGGCCTTCTGGATCTCCTCAATCACATACACGGGAAGTCCGCCGCAGATAATAGTCAAAGATTCCAGATCCTCATGACACACTTCTCCCAAGTCCAAATCCATACTTCCCTTAATGGTCAGTTCCTTTAAATGAGGCAGAGCTGTCCACAGCTCCTTATAGTTTCCCTGCATAATCCAGGAAACCTCACACTCGTCAAACTCCATATCGCCGATAAACAGCTTTTCCACATGAGAAAACCGCTGTGCATTTGCAGCGATCCCGTCGAGAATCGCCTGGCAGTCCTCCTCCCAGGAATTGCCCCAATCACCGATAATCAGATCTGTTACCTGAGGAAATTCCGGATCTGCTAAGATATCTTCAACCAGGGTGGACGGACCCTTCCCTTCCTCCTCATACTGGTCAAAATCATAAGAATACTTCTTTGTAATTCCCATATGTATGTCTCCCTTTAATTCTCTGCATAAATCAGATTTTCTATAATTTGGAATAACCGTATGCATTTACCAGTGCATCCAGCTTCTGCCCGTTTTTACAAAGCGGACAATCCCGGTGATCGTAATCCACATAATCCGGCAGATCTTTCTTCCCGAATACCGAATGAACCGGAACGCCGTTTACATCCTCCACTGCGCTGAATATAGCAGAAACTCCCTGTAGTTTTCCCCCGTAATACTGTACGCTTTCAATAGCCTTCTCTACTGAAAATCCCGTAGTCACAGTAGCCATTAAAATAATCACATGCTTGTCCCGGATCATAGGCATAATATTATCTCGGAATATAATCTGGCTGTTATTGTTAAACTCCGGACGTACAATATAAATGGTCTTGTGCATATTCCTGGAGAGGACGCCGCTTCGGGTCAGGTCCTCCGACAAATAGGCGCCGATCACCTCTGTTCCCTCCATACAGACAATGGTATCCACCACCATTCCATAAAGATAGGTCCCCATCATCCCCTTTGCCACATCCTGGGCCTCACTGGTTCTGGTCTTTAAAGTGGTCATATCCAGATAATAATTAATGTGAGAATGATTTGTGGCAAAATGTCCCGGTGTAACCTTCAGCGCCGCATTCGTCCCGGCTGTGTGTATCTTCGTATACCTTGTCTCCATAGTAATCCCCCTTTGCCGTATTTTCTTTTATTATACTGAAAAAGAACAGAATGTACAAGGATGAATTGGCAAATGTTTCTTATTGATTTTGTTGCTGTTCAGGGGGGCATCTTCTTGCCCCCTTCAAACCACCTTAACCTTATATTTTTTCATCCAATAATGAATCTGCCATATATAAGCCATCATCTGAGGTCCCGCCATAAGCTGTCCATACCATGGTTTACCATAATCAGAAGGTGCTGCGAGAAAGCCTTCCATTTTTTTCCGATCCAAAAACTGCAGGACAGGGGAAGAAGAATCACCAAGGATTTCTTCCCGGATCCGAGATGCCAACAAGTTTTCATACTGATTGTCATAAGTCTTCGGATAAGGAGATTTACGGCGGTGGCGGATTTCATTGGGAAGATAATCCCGTCCGCACTCACGCAGCAGAGCTTTTGCCACGCCGTTTTTAGCTTTCATTTCCCAGGGAACATTCCAGACATATTCCAGTATCCGGTGGTCGGCAAAAGGAACCCGGGCTTCCAATCCGGAAAACATGCTGGTTCGATCCATACGGTTTAAAAGAGTCTGCATAAACCACCGCTGATTCAGCCAGGAAATCTCCCGGCGGCGCTTTTCCTGAGGAGAGTCAGATTCCAGCCGGGGAGTCTGAGCCACCGATTCTTCATAGCGGGCAAAAACATATTCCTCCATATCCAGATATTTCAGAAAATCATCCTTAAGAAGCGCCTGCCTTGGTCTTAAGTCCATAGTCCAGGGAAATGTATTGGCCTGAAAGCATTCCTCTTTGTGGAACCAGGGGTAACCGCCGAAGATTTCGTCAGCACATTCCCCGGTAAGGGCTACCTTGTGGGTAAGACGTACCTGGGAGCAGAAATACAGCAATGACGAATCGACATCCGCCATGGCAGGCAGATCATGGGCATCCACAGACTGTTTCAGAAAATCAGTCTGATCGGCAGTAGAACATTCCAGATAATGATGGTCTGAGCCTAAAAAAGCTGCCATCTGGTCAACATAGGGACGATCCTGGGAGGGCTGGAAGGAATTGGCCTGGAAATTCTCAGAGTTTCCCGCAAAATCAAAGGAAAAGGTACACAAATTCTCTCCCTTTTTCTTTAACTCCTCTGCGCATACAGCCGATACAAGGCTAGAGTCAATGCCGCCGGAAAGGAATGTGCAGATTGGCACATCCGATACCATCTGCCTGCGGATAGAATCCAGAACCAGGGCTTTCGTTTTTTCTACGGTCGTCTCATAGCTGTCCTCATGAGGATGACTGGCCAGCTTCCAGTAGCAGCGCTCATGAAAGCCATTCCGATTATACACAGCAAAATGTCCGGGCAGAATTTCTCGGATGCCTTGAAATATGCCGCTGCCGCTGGTTCTGGCAGGCCCGATACTGAAAATTTCATTAAGCCCCTGCCAATCTACACACGCTTTTATACAAGGGCAGGCCAGAATTGCTTTGATTTCAGAGGCAAAAATAAGCTCATCCTCCTGTATGGTATAAAACAAAGGCTTTATACCGCTGCGATCCCGATATAAAACAAGTCTTTCATTTCCTGGATCCCAGATAGCAAAAGCGAAGATTCCATTAAGGCGCTGAACAAAATCCGGTCCATATTCCATATAACTTCTTAAGATGACTTCCGTATCACTGGCAGTCTCAAAAGAAATGCCAAGGCCTTTTAGACCCTTATGCAATTCACGGGTATTATAAAGCTCTCCGTTGTATACAATGGTACATGAATATTCCTGGGATGTGCAGGTCATGGGCTGATGTCCGCCATTTAAGTCAATGATAGACAGACGGGCATGGGAAAGCCCCACATGAGACGACAGAAAGCTTCCGTGATCATCCGGTCCCCGATGGGCCTGAACTTTCTGCATATGGTTTAAAATGCGGGAATAAGCTTCAGGAGAATCGGTGTAATCTTTCGTAAAATTGCAGAAACCGCTGATACCGCACATAAGAGTCCTCTCTTTCTATAATAAAAATCATGTTTTACAGCAGAAAGCATGCCACCAGGAAAGTGCAGGCAAATCCAATCAAAACAGGAACCAGGTTTTTGCGGGCCAGATCCATGGGACTTACATTGCAGATAGCAGCTACCGGGACAATGCCCCATGGGACGATGGTGCCGCCCCCCACAAAGATTGCGCTGATCTGTCCTAATGCGGCAAAGATCGGAACCGATCCTCCGGTTATCAGGGAAAAGGTCTGAGACAGCGCGCCGGTCAGAGGAAGGCCGGAGAATCCGGAACCGTCCAGCCCGGTCAAGGCTCCGATGATCATTTGAAGAAAGGCAGCCGCATATTGGTTCAACGGGGTTTTTCCGGCAAGCCAGATGGCCCAGTCATTCATAATGCCGCTTTGATACTGATCACCTAAAATCGTTGTGATTCCTTCACCGCCCATAAAGAAAAAGGCGCCTATTAAGATCACCGGTGCAAAGATCCGGATGGCAAACAAAAAGCCGTCTGTCAGATAATCCGTCACCTTTTCCGGCGCATGAAAGCCAAAGCCTAAAACGGAACCCAGAACCATCAAAAGGGTGGCAGTGCCGGAGACTAAGCTGGTGGCGTCGCCGCCTTTAAGCCCCAAAGCCATCATCATCACAATATCTGCAAGAAAGGCAAGAGGGGTAAAAACAGCAATAAAAACAGCCGCACCGGATCCGGGGGGTTGTTTTTGAGTCAGGTTATAGGAGAGCGCAGAATCCGAAGAATCCGGCATGTCAGAGAAAGCCTGCAGGCTCACTCTGTGGCCTTTTAAGGTTTTTCGGTTCAGCCAAAAGGCGGAGATCACAGTGACAGCGCCCATAGTAATAAAAAGAGGAGAACCTGCAGTAAGGATCTCCGTTGTATTGATTCCGGCTGAAGCTGCTGAGATGGCAGGGGCTCCCTGAATAATAAAATCATAGCTCAGGGCGATTCCATGACCAAACAGATTCATGGCCATGGCAGCAGCCAGAGGATTCAGTCCCTTACGGATCACAAGAGGAAGCATAATAGCGCCCACTAACGCCACGGAAGGGGACGGCCAGAGAAACAGGGAAAATAAAAGCATGACAATGCCCAGAATCCACCAGGCCACAGAGGGGCTGCGCATGACTCGTGAAAATGGCTTCATCATCAGATAATCGCTTCCTAAGTCAGAGAGACACTTGGATAGAGCGGTGATCAATGCAATGGTGGCAATAATTTCCATAAATTCCTTTGCCGCATAGAGAGAAGCATTAAAAACCGTCTGGATTCCGCCTGCGAAGCTTTTGGTGGCAGTAAGGCCCAAAAGAAATAAAAAAAGAATACAGACCATGGGAGTGTCTCTCCTCATTACCATGACTGCTAATATCACAATGACACCGATCAGATAGATCACATGAAGGGTAGTCAGGGTTGTAGTTAATTCCAGCATTTTGAGTCCTTTCTGAATTTCAGTATATAGAACTATATGCAAAAATAGGAGCGGGTGTTTCTTCCATTTACAATCCTTTTTTGCCGTGGTAGAATAAACGGGTAAGATTTTTTCATGAGAAGAGGGGGATGGGATGAAGGACAGATGGTTTCACAATAAAATCACATGGTTTTCCTTTGTCTTCAGCCTTCTGGTTATTTGGGTGCATTCTTACAATGCAGAGCTGTATCTGGGAAAATCTCCGGAGATGGAGATTGTTTATCGTCTGGAGCATAGGATCGGAGACGGTCTTGGACAGATTGCAGTGCCGGGATTTTTTATGATATCAGGTTATCTGTTTTACCGGGATTTTACATGGAGCAGGCTGGGAGAAAAATGGAACCGCCGGATACGCAGTGTGCTGCTGCCATATATTTTATGGAATTTTTTGTATTACATGGGTTATGTGATCGGCAGCCGTCTGCCATGGATGACGGATGTGGTGGGCAAAGGAGTGATTCCCTTTGATCTCTTTACAGCCGTGGATGCAGTCATCAATTATACATATAATTATGTGTTTTGGTATTTATTCCAGTTAATCCTGCTGATTCTGCTGGCGCCGGTCCTGTACCCGGTTTTAAAATGTGTTTGGAGCCGGATTTTGTTTCTGCTTTTTTTGTGGTATATAGCAGCAGTGAAAAAGGAATTGCCTTTTGTAAATGCAGATGCCCTGATTTATTATTCTTCCGCCGCGTCCCTGGCCCTTTCTAAACCACAGTGGGTGGAGAGGACAGGAAAGAGAAGCCAATGCCAAACAGCAGCAAAAAAGGAAACCTGCAGACAAGTACTGTGGGGACTTGGCATGATTGGAGGAGCCTGTGCGGTATATCAGGCCGGGCTGCGGACGGCTTTTGTGCCCTGCTTTGTGCTGTGCCGCCTGATGGCGGCCGCAGGATTGTGGATGGCTGTGCCGGCAGAAGGGCTGCCAGAGGCAAAGGATTTTATGTGTCACAATTTCTTTTTGTATGGTGTTCATTTTGCCCTTGTAAGGTTTATCAATAAAGCAGGTGCGCAGATACTTCCACCTGTTTTGGCAGTGCCTTTGGCATTGTACTTTTTTATGCCGTTTCTGGTTTTGGGGATTGCAGGTATTATAGGCCGAATGCTGCGTCGATGGGTGCCTCTTGTATGGAGCCTGATGAATGGCGGGCGGATATGAAACCTTCAGAGTATGCAGAAAATATAGAAACATCCCGCCGAATATGCAGGACGCATAATCAGCGGGATGCAGCAGTTCATGATATGAGAACTGTCGTGACGGGATAATATAGGATGATGCTTTTAGTCCGGATTCTGGTTTTCATAAGCACTCCATGCTTCCTCCGGGCTGTTAAAACCGCCGGACTGGATCGCCTTAAAGTCTACATCAATAAACTCTACGCTGTCCTCTAACTGTCCGCCTACAATGTTGGCAAAGGTGACCGTGTCAAATAATGGCGGGATATCATGTCCGGCCGGCACGGGAATCTCGGTCCAACCACCTCCTGTGTACATATATTCGTAGATGTTGTAGCCATCTTTTACAGTAGGCTGGCCGGGAAGCAGCCTCATGCCGGAATCTTCATTGAACTGATAGGAGAATAATTCTGTCTCCAAAAGCTCTCCGTCATTTTCCAAAAAGCCGTCGTCATCGGCAATGATAACAGAATCCACCGGGATCTTTACGGTCATTCTTAAGTAGGCATCATTTTTACTGTTGTTTTTGATGGCCGGGTTCTTGGGAATCTCCATTCCTGCATACATGTTCTCGGCCTGCTTAATGCCCAGGGCATTGGACGGGGAAGCGTCGGACGGTGTGGCGTCAGAGGGAGTGGCATAGCTGCCGTCCGGGAGCTCGCCGTCCCATTTGCTTTCGTATAAGTTGAAATCTACCTTGCCTACGGTAAATTTGTTTTTCGCTGCCTCATAGTCGGTCATATAGGCCATAGTGCCGCCCAGGCTTAAGATAGCGATGAGGGCGATGGCAGTGAAGAGCTTAAGCTTGTTTCTGGATTTTTTCTGTTTCATTTCCATACATAGATTCCTCCTGATTTTTGCTGATGGATGTTTGCCCCATTTACCCGGATATGGGGACGGATTACCGAAGAAGCAGATAACCGATGCCTGGGATGTGGAAACGAACCTTTCCCAGAATGTCATCAAATGGCACAGGCGCCGGGTCATGTACCTGATTGGCGTCTCCTTTGGTGATGGCTGTGCCGCTGGCCTGATCTACGGACAGGATCCTGTGAGTGACCAGGGTTTCACCGGTTCGAAAACTTATAATGTCTCCCTGGTGAATGGGCTCCTCCTTCTTATAGGGACTCACATAGATGACGCTTCCTGCTTTGATGGCAGGTTCCATGCTGCTGCTTTTTACTACATAGGCTTCCATGTGAAAGGCTTTGGGAAGCCATGCCGCCGCGGCAAGAACAAGGGCAGCAGCCAGGAACAGGTTGATAAGCCATCGTAAAAGTTTTTCTTTCAATGTTATCTCCTCCTTTACTATTCATCCGTTAAACAGAACGTATGTACGATTCTTTTTCTAATTTTTTTCTGAGTTTTTTTAAAAGCCTTTGATGGCGGGCCTGCAGGGTAGTCACCGGCATTTTTTTTGACCGGGCATAGGCGCGGAGGGATTCTCCGTATACATAAAGCCTGCAGATAAGCTCCCGCTCGTTTTCCGATAATTCCTGGGCTGCCTTTTTCAGAGATTCCAGGAGAAGATGCCTCTCGGCAGTCTCCTCTACGGATTCAGCACAGGCGTCCCAGAACATGTCGCTTCCGTTTAAGTCCTCTGTGTCCAAGGCATCATAGAAGAAGGTCTGGTTTTTTATATCGCTTTCCCGGAAATATCGTTCTTTTCTGTCCCCCTTACAGTAGGCTTTGTAGATTTCCTCTGACACGGGGATCTGTTTGTCGTGGATTTTGATGTAATAGTCCATATACGGTTCTCCTTTCGCTGTACAAAACAAAAGGAGAGACCCACTGCCTTAGGGCAATGTGTCTCTCCTGCTATTCGGTAATTGGATCATTCCGCTGCTAGGTAGTCTTTATGGAGACAGCAGGCGCGGAGGCGCTGCTGCTTTTGTCTTTTCCGGAGATAATAGGGTCACTCTTATGATCTTTCGGCATCGGGAGCACTTGATTAAAACACTGCCTTTGGTTCCGGGGGTAATGTCGAATAGTCTCTGGCGGCAGTACTTACAGTATACGGTGGTGGCAGTCATTGGTATATCCCTTCTTTCCTCACATTATCAAACATATGTTCGAAAATAAGTGTATCAGAGAACAGGAGGTTTGTCAATAGAAATTTATTTCCGGTTTGAGAACAGGCAAACGATTGAATTTTGCCGTGTACTATGATATATTAATGTGGAAAAGTAAAGCGCCACCAACAATAGGAAGGGAGGAGTGACTGCGCCGGTGCGGGCAGTTGCAGGAAAGATTGTATCAATGGTAGATAAGTGGAACATTACGATTCCGGAGCTGACAGGGGAGGAGGAGAGACGTGCCTATGTCTATCTGCCGGAGTCTTATTTTAAAAGCACGAAAAAGCGGTATCCGGTGCTGTACATGTTTGACGGACATAATGTTTTCTTTGATGAGGATGCAACCTTTGGCAAGTGCTGGGGAATGAAGGAGTTTATGGATTCCTCAGAGACTCAGCTGATCATCGCGGCTGTGGAGTGCAATCACAGCCCGGATCACGGACGCCTTCGGGAATATTCGCCTTTTGACTTCAGGGAGAAGGGCATCGGAGAGATCCATGGGAAGGGAAAGATCACCATGGAATGGATGGTAAACTGCTTCAAAAAGGAAATTGACAGGGAGTTTCGAACCTTACCGGACAGAGAGCATACATTTATCAGCGGAAGCTCCATGGGCGGGCTTATGAGCCTGTATGCAGTGCTGGAGTATAACCAGGTGTTTTCCCGGGCAGCAGCCCTGTCTCCGTCTGTCTGGCTGGCACGCCAAAAGCTGGAGCAGATGATCAGCAAGACAGAGGTTTTGCCGGATACCGTCATCTATATGGATTATGGTTCAGAGGAATTTGGGAATCATACGAATATGAGGAAACAGTATGTAAAGGTAACATCCCTGCTGATGAAAAAGCAGATCATGGTAGAGAGCCGGATTGTGCCGGGCGGACAGCATTGTGAGGCAAGCTGGGAGAGACAGATTCCGTTTTTTATGAACACACTGATGTATGAGTGGAGGGAGGAGGCCAAAAGGCCGAAGCCTGGCCATGATTCAGGCTATACAGCCAGAAAGGATAAATAAATTCACAGCAGGTGCGTCGGAAAAGTAAGATGATCCGGCCTGTATCCGGCAAAACGGTGCACGCACAGAATGGAGGAATATATGGAGGTTCAATATTTTAGAGAGTACAGCCCGTCGCTTAACAGGGATATGGAATGCAAGGTATATGGACATGCCGGGCGTCCGGTTTTGTTTATACCCTGCCAGGACGGAAGATTTTTTGATTTCGAGAATTATAAGATGACGGATGTGTGGGCTCCCTGGATTGATTCCGGCCAGGTGATGGTGTTTGCCATTGACACAATGGACAAGGAGACCTGGTCTAACCGGAGCGGGGATCCGGGATGGCGAAGCTGGCGTCATGAACAGTGGATCCAGTATATTGTAGACGAGATGGTTCCCTTTATGCGCTGGAGGGTCAATGAGAGAAATGGATGGAGCGGCAATCCGGGAGTGATGGCATTTGGGTGCAGCTTAGGAGCAACTCATGGGACGAATCTGTACTTCCGTTTTCCGGGGATATTTGACCGGCTTTTGGCCCTCAGCGGGATCTATACGGCGGAGTATGGATTTCACGGATATATGGATGAACGGGTATATTTAAACTCCCCGCTTCACTATCTGTCCAATATGTCGGCGGATCATTCGTATGTGGCTCAGTATAATCAGAACAAGGCGGCAATCTGTGTGGGGCAGGGGCCCTGGGAGCTGCCAGAATCTACACGCCAGCTTCAGAGAATCTTAAATGAGAAGGGGATTCATGCGTGGGTGGATTTCTGGGGCTATGATTGTTCCCATGATTGGCCGTGGTGGTACAAGCAGGTAGTGTATTTTCTGCCGTATTTGCTGGGATAGATATTTTCCGTAAACAAGGATATGTGTTCCCTTGTATGCGGAGGATAAAAAGGTGGTATGTCAACAGCATTTGCTTAGACTGGTTAAATGCTGCAGAAAAATACAATGTGCCATAACGTACAGAGTACTCATACCTTTTTGTACCTGACAGAGAGGGAAGGCTATGTTCACGGAGTACGATGTAAAGTGTAATGTGCACAGAATGGAGAAAATCATGAAGAATATAATATTTATTTCGCCTAATTTCCCGACAAATTACTGGCAGTTCTGCAAGGAATTGAAAAATAACGGAATGAATGTGCTGGGAATCGGAGATCAGCCTTATGATGAGCTGGCCTATGAGGTCAAAAACAGCCTGAATGAATATTACAAGGTTCATAGTCTGGAAAATGAGGATGAGGTATATCGGGCCGTGGCATTTTTTGCGTTTAAGTACGGCAGAATAGACTGGCTGGAATCCAACAACGAATACTGGCTGGAAAAGGATGCCCGTCTGCGGACTGACTTTAACATCAAAAGCGGATTTCAGATAGAGGATATTCCCAGGGTTAAGTATAAATCCCGAATGAAGGAATATTATACAAAGGCAGGGATCCCTGCGGCCCGCTATCACATGGTAAAGGATATGGAAGGGTGCCTGGCATTTATCAAAAAAGTAGGATATCCGGTGGTGGCAAAGCCGGACAATGGGGTAGGCGCTTCTGACACCTGGAAGATTGAGAATGAAGAACAGCTTCAGGTCTTTATGGACAGCCGTATGGAATGGGTTTCTTACATTATGGAGGAATATGTCTATGCAGAGGTCAATTCCTATGACGCCATTATAGATGCCAACGGAAAGCCTATGTTTGAGACGGGGAATGTGACTCCTATGTCCATTATGGATATCGTAAACAATGAGGACAATTCCATTTATTATATTTTGAAAAAGCTGCCGGAAGATACACGCAGGGCAGGCCGTGCGGCGGTGAAAAGCTTTGGGGTAAAGAGCCGTTTTGTCCATTTTGAGTTTTTCCGCCTGACAAGAGATCAGGAAGGGCTGGGTAAAAAAGGGGATGTGGTAGCCCTGGAGGTGAATATGCGTCCCTGCGGAGGCTTTACGCCGGACATGATTAATTTTGCCCACAGTACCAATGTGTACAAGATATGGGCAGACATGATTGCTTTTGGATACTCTACGGTGCCTGTAGGAAAGCATGCTTTCTGTGCATTTGCAGGCCGCCGGGACGGCAAGGACTTTATTATGGACGACGGGGACATTATGGAAAAGTACGGCAGTAAAATGAAGATGGCAGAACGTCTTCCGGATGTGCTGGCCGGCGCCATGGGGAATCATATGTATGTGGCTGTGTTTGACACAAAAAAGGAGATGGAGGAATTTTACCGCAGTATTCTGGAATGCAGGGATGACGGAAATTATTGATAAAGGCTGTTTTTGACAGCAGAGAGATGCTTTCTTTATAAAAGCATGATACCCTCCGTGAAAAGGGAAACCCACGGTTTTGTGCCGCAGAGGGTAGCCTTAAGCGGGAAGGATTTTTGAAAACAACAAGCGAAGGGAGAAAGATTGGAACAATGAAGAATCCGTTAGTGACGATTACAATGGAGGATGGAGGGGTGATCTGTGCAGAGCTGTATCCTGACATAGCGCCTAATACGGTGAGGAATTTTATCAGCCTGGTGAAAAAAGGATACTATGACGGACTGACTTTTCACCGGGTTATTGAGGATTTTATGATACAGGGAGGGTGCCCTCAGGGAACCGGAATGGGGGGCCCTGGGTATTCCATAAAAGGAGAGTTCCGGCAAAACGGGTTTGCCAATGATTTAAAGCATGAGAGAGGTGTGGTTTCCATGGCCCGTACCATGGTGCCGGATTCAGCAGGTTCCCAGTTTTTTATCATGCACAAGGATGTGCCGGATCTGGACGGAGGATATGCTGCATTTGGGAAGGTAACACAAGGAATGGAGGTAGTGGATCAGATTGCACAGGTGAGGGTGGACTTTAATGACAGGCCCTTAAAGCCTCAGAGAATGAAAACAGTAGTGGTGGATACCTTTGAAGCGGAGTTTGAGGAGCCGGAGAAGGTGTAAGCCTTATGGTACAGGAAAAAGACATAGTGGTAGAGAATACGGTTATCCGTGTTGTTATATCTGACGATGAGAAGACCCTTCTTGCGGCGAAAGCAGCAGGGAGGGTTATTGTCGGTGTAATAGGAGAAAATATGGAAAAGGCGCTTCCTATGGCCCGCTATGTGGCTGAGACAACGGACGCGGTAACAGAGAGATATCTAGAGCAGGTAGTGCGCCGGGAAAAAGGGATGCCCTGGATTATAAAGGAGACGGATCGCCTGCGGATCCGGGAGTTTATGGCAAAAGATGCAGGGCAGGTGCCTGAGGAACCAGAGGATCAGAAAGACGACCGGATATTTCAGGATCAGGAAAAGCTGGAAGCATATATAAAAGAGCAGTATGGATTTTTCGGATATGGGCTGTGGGCGGTGGAAAGAAAAGAGGATGCAAAGATCATAGGAAAGGCAGGAATAACCCAATGTGATGAGGAGGGGAGAATGGAACTGGGATATCACATTTTCGCGCCGTACAGGAGACAGGGATACGGTGAGGAAGCCTGCCGGGCAGTGTTAGAGTATGTGAAGGAAGAATACGGCTGTATGGTATATGCGGTTGCAGAGGCGTCTAATGAGGCCTCTGTGGGATTGTTAAAGAAGCTTGGTCTTCTTTATTTTTGTGAGCAATGAGGCAAGTGTTCCCTCCCGCTTTTTGAACATTCCCTCAGGAGGGTTCACAGCAACCTCTCTTTCATTTAAGGTGGTGCCGCGGAAACGCGGCATGAGGGGTTACTGTGAAAGTCTCGAATTCTTGCTGTAGGACTGCGCACTTGCTGCGCTGTCCGTACCAGCGCCAAAATGCCTGTTTTTGGCATTTTGTGTGCATCCCCCGGAGGGTTCACAGTAATCCCTCTTTCATTTAAGGTGGTGCCGCGGAAACGCGGCATGAGGGGTTACTGTGAAAAAATATATCGAATCAAAGCATCAGCATTTTCCCGCCGGGTGGAGTTGATAATAATTCCCAAAAGGGGAGGGTCCTGGCCTAAGTGAATATCAGAGGAAAAGGAAGTGCTGCTGATATCAATGGCACAGGCATATTCAGATCCGTCTTCCCTGACTGCATAGAACAGGCGATCCTGTACCAGAGAGAGAAGCTCAGGGGACAGGTCTTTTTCTAAATCAATGTATCCGTCCAGGGAGGCAAAGTGCCGGATTGTATCTGCATCACCGATGATGATGTCTAAGTCCTTGGAAAAGATAAGGGCAGATACCTTTGCCATGGTTGCGTAGCTCAGCTCATTTGCATTGTCACCGTAAGTGATGAAGTTGGATTCTGCATTGATCAGGTCTTTTTTGCCTAAATTTAAATATTGGGCAAAGCCTTCCTGAATCGGAGCAAGGTTGATCTCCTCTTGGGACTGGCTGTTGATGATCATGCAGTACAGGGCGGTGCGAAAGGTGCTGTGGTACAGAGAGGTAGCGACTACCTGGAGAATCAGGAGTACGGCAATTACTAATGCAATGTGGACTTTGTAGTATGCCTGGATATACCAGACACGGTCTTTCCAGGACATGGCTTTTAGTTTTTCCAGCTCACTGCGTTTTGGCTCTGACTCCGGCTTAGGGACCGGCTCCTGGGGGAGATTTTGCTGGTTCATAGATTCTTCGGTTATCTTCATAAGAGGAAGCTCCTTTTGCTGTAGTTGACGGAATATAATGCTGTGTTTATGTTATATTACAAGAATGCCTGCTGATATTTGCGCAGGTCAGCAGCATTTGCTTTGCTTCAGTTGGTGATATTATAGCACAACTTGAGAGCGCTTGGGGAACTTTTTTTCAACGGTTTCAGACACGCTCTAGGCTGTATTTTTGCTGTTGGAGATATTATAAGCAAAAGAGAACGGCAGAAATGACATAAGTGTTCATGTCAAAAGGTATGAAAATAGAGTCAGTCAGACAGAAAGATAGATGTATAATAATGAGAATTAGGAGGTAATAAACGAAATATGAAAAATAAATTGATTTAGAAGTTGAATAATCTGAAAAAATAGGAATATCTGCAAAAATCCAAATAAAATTTGTGCCAAAAAATTCTCAAAAAGCGTACATTTTGGTACAGATTGCACATTGGAAGTTGTTGGGTAAATATCCATAGAAAAAGTAATTAAGATCCCGTTTTCGACACTTAAATGATAAAAAAGGCCAACAATCCGCATAAATACAG
>CAJUGD010000002.1 GCA_910586205.1 uncultured Lachnospiraceae bacterium
ACGACCACTTTTCGGGAACGAAAGGCAGAAATGCAGTACGGAAATTTCAAAATCAGCCCTAAAGTTTTTAGCCATTCGTCCGATATAGGGGAAACACAAACCGCCGTGTAAGCATATTACCTCTGATTCCCCCACTTTCCAACTAATTTCCCTTATCAGGCCGCCCGGCCTGCCTGCGGAAAAAGCAGACCGCCGCACATAGAAAAAGGGCCTGTGAGCCATCTTCCTCTTTATCCTTAGTTTAATTCCAATAATCGGGATATGTTCTCCCCCAATGCCATCTCCGCTGTCCTCCTGTCCAGGCTTACAAATTCAATAAGCTGCCTGTATAGATACGGTTCCCCATAAGGGGCATCTGAACTGTACAGGCATCTCTCCGGCAGCTCGGTCAATGCCATCTTAGTAGCAATGGAAGCAAATGCAGCAGAAAGGTCTAAGTAGATATCATCATGCTCTTTTGCGAATTTGATTACATCCATCCAGTTTGAGCCGCCCAAGTGTCCGAAAATAACAGGAATGCCGGGATACTTTTCACATAGTGACATTAAGCATTTTATCCCGTCCATCGTGACCGGGTGGAAGGTATGCACCCAGACTGGATAAATCTTTGTAGCCATCAATGCCTGAAATACAGTGTCCAACTGCATGATCTGCTGCTTGTTTCCGGGTGTAAATTCCCCGATTCCATAAAAAGAATTGGAAGTAATCTGCGTATCAATCCATTCTTCCGTTTCCTCCAGCCCCATCCCTAAAGGAACGGAACCGAATCCCAAAAAGCGTTCCGGGTATTCCTTTACTGCCTCCGCAACTTCCGAGATGTTCTTTTTCAGCCGGCGGATGTTATCCTCCTTACTGTTGGCTCCTGCCAGAATCTTATTCAGGACTGCCATTTCTTCTTCCAGCTCCTTTAATGTTCCGGCTTTCTCCGGGTGCGGCGCGGTGCAGAATAATACCGTCTTATCCACTCCCGCCGCATCCATTTTATCCAACTGCATTTTTACGGGGAACATGATATGTTCGTGGCTGTCTATCACCATTTTCAGAACCTCCTTGACAATTTTGGTATATTGACGTTAGCATTAAGGATAGCTAAAATCAAGTACGCACTTTTTTGAAATAAGGTTTCCTTTTTGAAACCGTGCGTGGAAAGGGGCAATACATAATGGCAAAGGTGCAGGCAGTGGATGAGCAATGCCCGGTTGAACTTGGGCTGAATATCCTTAGCGGAAAATGGAAACTGAAAATATTATGGCATCTCTCCAAAGGCACAATCCGTTTTAATGAATTACAGCGGCTCTTAGGCCGCATCACCACCAAAACGCTGACGGAGCAGCTCCGGGAACTGGAGGAACAGGGAATCATCCTGAGAACCGTTTTCCCGGAAGTCCCTCCGAGGGTTGAATATTCGCTTAGCGAAATAGGCTGCACCCTAAAACCGATTTTAGGTGAGCTGTGTGAATGGGGAAAGACCTATCAGGAATACCAACGACAATAAAAGTATGCTCTGCAAATGCCTTTGCTGTTTCATCCCCAATGCCGGAGCTTGCCCCAGTGATAATCGTATATTTTCCTTTTTCCTGAACCATTTGATAATCCTCCTTCGATTTGGTATAATCCAACCATACAATGTAGAGTAAACTTTATGTCAAGAGGATTGAGGTGATTTTTTATGGAATATCCCATCGGGGAATTTTCAAAACTGACGGGGCTGGGTATCCATACCCTCCGCATGGATAATTCTTCTGTATCCTATATAGCATCAAAAAAGCAGGCTAATGAATTTTTCTCTCCATCATCCTGCTCATAAAGCCAACTACCAAATTAATTTTTTACTTCCCTATCCACTTCTCAAATAACCCCCATCACTCCCCCAATCCAATAAATTACACCCAACACCCAACTGCTCAGAATCCCATAAAGTATCACCGGCCCCGCAATGGTAAAAATCTTACAGCCGATCCCAAACACCTGTCCCTCCGCCTTATACTCAATCGCCGGCGCCACCACCGAATTGGCAAACCCTGTAATCGGCACCAGCGCCCCGGCGCCGCCCCACTTCACAATCTTCGGATACACATTCATCCCTGTCAGCACCACACTCAAAAGAATCAGCTCCAACTGCGTCCAGGTCATTGCCGTATCCCTTTCCATCCCCCAAAGCTTCATCATGCTCATAGTTGAAATCTGTCCCAGCAGACAGATAGTTCCGCCTGTCACAAATGCCCGAAGCATATCAGCTCCCAGGGGATGAGTCGGAGTAATCTTTTTAACATATTTATCATATTCCTGTTTATTCAATTCCATCACGTACACTCCTTGTATATTTCGAATAATTTTAGAACTCCTCTGTAAATACTATCCAACATCTGCACAGAAAAAACGTACAGTAAAAAACTTCAAATCTTTAAATACACATCCCTTTATAAAAATAAATCAAAGCTCCTGCCAGCTTCCCTAATGCCACTGACAAGATTACATATTGCAGTCCCACTGCCAGTCTGATCCGCCTGTTTAAAACCGGCACTGCCTTTAATGTCTCTGCAAGAGACATCACAAGGCATCCCACGAAAATCCCGGCTGAGAGACCAAAGATTCCCAGCACAATCTTTTCCCCAAACCACACAGGAATCGGGAGTTCATAAAGATCCGACACATTTCCCCAAATTCCTCCTAATATAATCAGGGTTTCATAAAGCAGAATGTATTTGGTGCCGGTTCTGTCCATGATCCGGGGAAAGACACCGATAATGGCCAGAAATGCAAATACTCCTGCTGCAATCACCCCTCCTGCACTTAATCCAATAAATCCCAGCACAGATGCCTGCCACCAGACCAGCCCCATAATGTTTGAGGCTGATTGGATAAAAAGCATACCTATTGTTTCTGCTGCCATTTCACCGAATATCAATCCCCTGCTCCTTTCTCCCATCGTTTTGGATCAGGGTCTTGCTGATATTGTCCTCATACAAACGCATTTCCACTTCCAAAGGAGTCGGATCCGTGCTGATCTTCCATTTGGCAAAGTGGTTAAAGAATGTGATAATTCCAAGAGCCAGGCCAATGGAATACGTCAGATCCAGGATTGTTGTTCCCTGAGCGTCAGTCCCTGTTACCAGACGGTATAGTTCTTGAAATACATCCCGCACATTGGCGTCATTATTAAAGGTCATGATGGCAAATGCAGCTCCGCAAAAACAGATCACACAGACAAAAAGTGTCTTTGTCCACTGCCAAACATATTTCGGCTTCTTGGCCGGCTGATAATCAATGATATATTCTACCTTTCCTACGTTATTCACGGAAACAGAAGGATCTACGGCTTCCAGTTTTTCAATCACATCCAAAGCATTTTCCACATACCGTCTGCATTTATCCTCTGTGATATGCTTCAGTTTTACACATTCACATTTATTCTGGATGTTGGTATCACTGCAATACAGCTTCGCCACATCTTTCAAAAACACATCCTTTGAATGAACCTCCGTGATTTCAGACAGGTTTAAATAGACTGTGTTGGTTTTGCTGCTCAAAGCATCACCTCCCACGCCTGATTTACCAGGGTTCCTCCCGGTTCCTGCCTGACCTTGCCAAACAGGCAGTACCAAGCAATCAAGGCTGCTATTGACAGACACAGAAATATTGTCACAATCCCGATTAATTGTTTCAAAAAGTCCATATGATCACATCCTTTCAAAGATGCTTCTAGTATGTGTCATCATGAACCTAGATATTCTCTCATTTTTCGAAGAATCTTTTTTTCCAGCCTGGAAACCTGAACCTGGGAAATATTTAAGTCGGCGGCAATCTGGCTTTGGGTCTGATTTTCAAAATAACGGCGCATAATAATTTCCCTGTCCTTCGGGGAAAGCTGCTCTAAAAGCTGTTTTAACACCATTTTATTTAAAAGCTCCTCCTGCTGCTCATGTTCATCCTGCAGCTTATCCAAAAGCCGCAGGTTTTGATCCTCACCAGAACCCACTGTTCTGTAGATGGACTCCACCTCAACAGACGCTTCCATGGATGCCGCCACCTCCTCACGGCTGACTCCGGCCCGCACAGCAAGTTCTTCAAGTCCTGGTTCCCTGCCCAACTCCCATATCATCTTTTCCCGGATGCTGCTGACCCTCATTCCCAATTCCTTTAAGGAACGGCTTACCTTGATCATACCGTCATCCCGCAGAAAACGTTTGATCTCACCGGTTATCATCGGCACGGCATAAGTTGAAAATTTTACGTCAAATTCCAGATTAAATTTGTCAATCGCTTTGATCAGACCAATACATCCGATCTGATACAGATCCTCCAGCTCATGTCCCCTTCCGGCAAACCGGCGAACAATACTCCATACTAATCCTACATTGTCCAGAACCAGTTGTTCTCTGGCACTTTGATCCCCTTCATGGGCAAGCTGAATTAATTTTGTGGTTTCCTCCATGCTCTGTCACCTGCCGATTTTCTTTTTCATGGTCACCAATGTTCCCCGTCCTGGCTCTGATTCCACCAGCACCTGATCCATAAAGGCTTCCATAAAGGAAAATCCCATGCCGGAGCGCTCGCCGGATTTATCAGTGGTATACATAGGCTCCATTGCCCTTTTCACATCACGGATTCCCACTCCTGTATCCCGCACCAGCACAGTCAGCTCCTTCCCCTCTGCCTGCAGCTCCATATAAATGATTCCTTCCCCTTCCTGGTATCCATGAATCACCGCATTGGTCACAGCCTCTGAAACAGCCGTCTTCACATCATCCAATTCCTCCAGAGTCGGATCCAGACGGCTCATAAAAACAGCCGTTACCACTCGTGCCAACTCCTCATTTTTTGATAAACTCTCAATCTCCATCCGAAAACGTTCCATCTTCTCTTATCCTCCAACAGCGCATAAACTGCGCCATAAATTAATCTGTTCCAGCATTGCTGTAAAATCTGATGTAAATTCTGATGTAAACTCGCTGGAAAACCATTCAATTACTGTCCTTTCATATTATACCAGCGCCAGCAATCCTAACCAAAAGCCGCACTTGTTTGGATCCGTCTCAAAGCCTTTTTTCAAATGCCATATGCTCTGCCTATCCAATGAGGGCTTCCTCCCTGGTCGCGTAATGCTTTATCAGCCTGGTAATTCCTCCTATAGTAAGAATCCTCTGCACCCGGTCATTAACCCCATACAACGCCACCTTTCCTCCGTTGGCTGCCATCTGCTTATACCGGTTTATTAAGATCCCAATTCCCGAAGAATCCATAAATTCGGTTTTGGAAAAATCAAAAACCACGCGGCTGATATAATTTTCTGCCATCAGCAGATCTGTCTCGTATTTTAAATTTCTGCAGTTATGATGATCCAGCTCCTTAGGCATGTGAATGAGCAGCACTTGCCCCCGCGCCTCATAAATAAATGATTGTTCCATTGCCACCCTGTTCCTTTCCCTGTTTTGTTTCCGTTTTTCATCTTCTCCTGAATCATTAAAGCCTGTATCTTTGGCCTTCTGTTTATGAATCTGTTCTTTATTCCTCTTAACATTTCGGTATATCCGATTTTAGAGCAAAAAAAGATACAGCAAGCCTTCTCTCTTGTTGTATCCTTTTTCATTTTATCTGATTGTAAATTAAAAAATATATTCTCTGCATCTAGCCCTCTGCAGACAGCCACTATAGACACAGTCCGGCAGCTGCAAAGCACGGTCTCCTTGACCCGCTGCACCTCTGCCCTAAAATCCCCGCGCCTCCTTTGCCTGGGCCGCATATTCTGAATCCGAATGATTCATAATAATCTCTCCGAAAAATTCATTGGCCTGATCCACATTTCCTGCATTCTTATAAGCCATGCCGATCTTATAGATCACTCCTATGTTTCCTCCGTTGATCTGCAGGCTTTTCTGATAATAATTCACTGCCTGATCCGTGTTTCCCCTGGCTGCAGCCTCATCTCCCATCTGCTCTAATACCGGGTAGCCGTTGACTGCCATATCCTGCTGAACCCAGGATGCAATCTCATCCAGAACCCCGTCTGCAAGAACGGAAAAATCCGTTTCTACATAAAACTGCACTGCAGTACGCATGTCCTCTGAACGATATGCCTGAAGAATCTGGGCCAGACGCTGATATTGGCTGATCACACTGCCGCTGTCATTGACCATGGCCTCCAGGCTGGATTCTGCTTCCTGCTGTGCCTCGCTGGCTTCCTCTAACTTTCGGTTCAGCTCATCGATCTGAAGACTTTTTTGGTTGACTAACTCCAGCCCTTGCCGGATTTCTTCTTTATATTTGCTGATGATGGAATCCCGAATGGTAGGTGTTACCAGAAAGAATACCACCACCACTCCCATTACCAGTCCCGCCAGAATATTCAGCACGGACTGGAGTCCCGTATTCTCCTTATAGCTGGGCGGCAGGATAATATCATCATCCTGCATCTGACGGTGAGAAAATGCATTTTTCAGTTTACGTTTTTCCACCTCTGCTTTGCCTGTGTGGGCTTTGGCAACGGTCATATACCGCTGGGTAAGAGGGCTGAACCGATCCACCTTCATAGCCTGGAACAAGCAGCGGCCCGCTTTCGTATAATCCTCGTGGTGCATATACAAAAGGGCAAGGAGCTGCTGGGCCTTCACATAATTGGGCATCTCCTCCACCATCCGCATCAGCAGCAGAACGGCCAAGTCCTCATTATCATTCCGTGCATAATGGAGAGACTGATTATACTTTTTTGCTGCCTGATCTGCCATGTCCAAATATCCCGAAGCATTTTGAAGCGCCTTCAAATACCCTTCTGCCAGATTATTTTCTTCCTGTAGATTCAGGCTGATAATCCACTGAGCAAGAGCAGCACCTACCTCTCCCATCTCATGGTAAACCAGTCCCAAAAGGTTTCTGGCATCCGTCTGATATTTATGGAACCGAAGGCTTTTTTTTAAGACCTGCACAGCGCCGGTAAGATCGCGCTCCTTCGCCTTTTCCAGCCCCACATTATAGTAAGCATTGGAAATTTGACGATTCCTCATTCCTGTATCCATGCTCTGTCTCCGTTTATTTCTCTTATGGTTACTGCTACTTATTGTTTAACAATTCCATCATCAGATCCGTCATATCTGTCAGATCCTCTCTCCCGATGGCATCCTCCACATTTCCAATCTCCATACTGGGCTGAAAATTCTTCAGCTCCTCCTCAAAATCCAGCAATCCTTATTCCTCCTCATCTAAATATGTAATAATACGCGCCGCCTGCCAAATCAGCGGAATACATTCACCCCAAAAGCTCCCGGATCTCCCCAATCAAATACAAGGAGCCGACTACATACAGCCTGTCCCCCTCCAAACGGTGGGAAAGCGCTGCCTTTAAAGCTTCGGCAGCCGTCTCATACGCCTCCACCTGCATACAGCCGGCCTGTCTGAATTGATCTGCCAGCAGCTCTTTTGCGGCTCCTCTTTCGTCTCTTAAATGCACCACGGTTACCCGGACTAGGGGAAGCTGATTACAAAGTTCCTGAATCATTTCCCTGTAATCCTTATCCTCCACGGCAGCAAATAAAAGGTGAATCTGCCTGGATTCCTTTTTCATCTGTTCCTTTACTGCTTGTATAAAACCACGGATCCCTCCTGGATTATGAGCGCCGTCCAACCAGATATCGGATGCCGCTTTCTCCATCCTGCCTGGCCATGAAACCTTCCTAAGACCTGCACTGCACACCTTCTCATCAACACCAGGAATCTCCAGCACTTTTAAAACCTTCCTTGCCAAAGCGGCGTTTCTTGCCTGATAGGGAGCTGCAAAGTTTTTCTGATCCTCCTCTGCCTCATCCTCTTGTCCAACCGGCCAGGCCGCAGCTTTTGCCGTCCTGGCCTGGCAGCAGATCACTTCTGAAGCAGCAGGATCCCAATCATCATAAATCACGGGTACTCCCGTCTTGATAATCCCTGCCTTTTCTGCCGCAATCTCCGGAATTGTCTCCCCAAGATATTGGGTGTGATCCAGGCTGATGGACGTGATCACACACGCCTTAGGATGCCGGATCACATTCGTCGTATCCAGCCGTCCTCCCAGCCCTGTCTCCAGGATTACATAATCCACCTTTTCCCGTGCAAACATTACCATTGCCATAAGAAACACAAACTCAAAAAATGTTGGATGAAAATATCCTCTCCCCTTCATTTTTTTTACTGTTTCCAGCACTTGCCCAAAGCAGTCCTCAAAAAGCTTCTTATCAGCCAGCTCCCCGCCTATCAGAAATCTTTCCCGGATGTCTGACAAATGGGGAGAAATAAATGTTCCCACTTTGTATCCGGCTTCCTTTAAAATGGCGGTCAGATCTGCGCAGACAGAGCCTTTTCCATTGGTTCCTGCCACATGGATTATGGAAAGCCCCTTTTCCGGGTCTCCTAACTCCACGAGAAAATCCCTCACTTGTTCTAAGGAGTTTTTCTTTTTCGTCCAAAATGGTATCTTTAAAAGATAATCTTTCGCCTGTTCATCCATAACTATAGTATATGTGAATTTTTTCTGTTTATGACATCTGCTTTTCTAAAGCTCCTTGCCATTACCCTTGAAGCTGTGCCAGCCGGGCCTCAACCTGGACCATCATCTGTGTATATTTTTCCAGTTTTTCCCGTTCTTCCTGAATCTTTGCCTCCGGCGCTTTGCTGACAAATCTTTCATTGGAAAGCATTCCGTTGACCCGTGCCAGCTCCTTTTTCAGCCGCTCCTGCTCCTTTTTCAGCCGCTCCACTTCCTTTTCCACATCAACCAGTTCTGCAAACGGCATATAGATTGTTGCCTGGGAGATCACCGCTGACACGGCATCCTTCGCAATCCCGGACTTATCCTTCTGAAGATTTACCTCACTGGCAAATCCCAACATAGCAAAGAACACTCTGCTGTGGTCAAAGATCTCTAAAACCTTCTCATCCTCTGAAACCACATACACTTTTGCTTTTCTGCTTGGCGGCACATTCATGGAAGTGCGCACATTGCGGATTGCCCGGACTGCCTCCTTGATCACCTCCACCTCGCGCTCCTCAGACCCAAAGCTCCAGTCTTTTCGGTATACCGGCCAGGCTGAGATCATGATGGATTCCTCCTCGTCCTGAAGATTGCAGAATATCTCCTCTGTCAAAAACGGCATGTAGGGATGCAGAAGCTTCAGCGACTGAATCAGCACCGTCTTAAGAGTCCAAAGCGCTCCGGCCCTGGTCTGGTTATTCTCATCCCATAGCCTGGGCTTTACCATCTCAATATACCAGTCACAGAACTCCTCCCAAATAAAGTCATATACCTTCTGCAAGGCAATCCCCAGCTCATACTTGTCCAAATTCTCCGTCATATCCCGAGCCAGCTTGTTTGCCTTGGAAAGAATCCACTTATCCGGCATGGTAAGGCAAAGTTCCTCTCCTGCCCCATCCAGCGCTTTTCCATTTCCTGCCCCATAGAATGCCTCATACTCCTTAAGCTTTTCCACAGGAGCATGTTCCATGTTCATCATAATAAACCGGGATGCATTCCACACCTTATTTGCAAAATTCCTGCTGTTCTCCACCCGTTCCCAATAAAAGCGCATGTCATTTCCCGGCGCATTTCCGGTAATCAAGGTCATGCGCAGAGCATCTGCCCCGTACTGGTCAATGACCTCTAACGGGTCAATTCCGTTTCCTAAAGATTTGCTCATCTTGCGTCCCTGGCTGTCCCGCACCAATCCATGAATCAGCACTGTGTGGAAGGGACATTTCCCTGTCTGCTCCAGCCCGGAAAACACCATGCGGATAACCCAGAAAAAGATAATGTCATAGCCTGTCACCAACACATCTGTAGGATAAAAATACTCCAAATCCTCTGTCTTTTCAGGCCAGCCCAATGTTGAGAAGGGCCACAGGGCAGAGGAAAACCAGGTATCCAGCGTATCCTCCTCCTGAGCAAAATGGACGCCGCCGCATTTAGGACATTTTTCCGGCATGGTCTTAGCTACCACAATCTCGCCGCAGTCCTGGCAGGTATAGGCAGGAATCCTGTGTCCCCACCAAAGCTGCCGGGAAATGCACCAGTCCCGGATTCCCTCTAACCAGTGAAGATAGGTCTTTCCAAATCCTTCCGGCACAATCTTCAGATCCCCGTTTTTCAGTGCTTCTATGGCAGGCTTTGCCATTTCCTCCATCTTTACAAACCACTGTGGCTTTATCATAGGCTCCACTGTGGTGCCGCATTTATCATGGGTGCCCACATTATGAGAGTGAGGAACAACTTTCACCAAAAGACCCAGCTCCTTCAGATCCTCCACAATGGCTTTTCTTGCCTCATACCGGTCCATTCCATCATAGGGACTGCCGGCAAAGTCAACGGTGGCATCATCATGCAGGATACAGATTTCCTCTAAACCATGACGCCGGCCTACCTCAAAATCATTGGGGTCATGGGCCGGAGTAATCTTTACACAGCCGGTCCCAAAGTCCTTATCCACATACTCGTCTGCCACCACCGGAATCTGTCTTCCGGTCAGAGGAAGCTCCAGCATTTTCCCGATCAAATCCTGGTATCGTTCATCCTCCGGATTTACAGCCACTGCCGTATCCCCTAAAAGGGTCTCCGGGCGGGTGGTGGCAATCTCCACAAACTTTCCTTCTTCCCCTGCTATCGGATAATTGATGTGCCAGAAAAAGCCGTCCTGTTCCTCATGCTCTACCTCTGCATCTGAGATCGAAGTCCTGCACACCGGACACCAGTTGATAATTCGGGAGCCTTTGTAAATATATCCCTTTTCATACAGCTTGACAAACACCTCCAGCACTGCATCCGAACAGCCCTTGTCCATGGTAAAACGCTCCCGGTCCCAATCTGCGGAAGATCCCATTTTGTAAAGCTGATTAATAATCCGGGTTCCATATTCGTTTTTCCACTCCCAGCACTTCTCCAGAAATCCGTCTCTGCCCAAATCCTGCTTTTTAATGCCCTCAGACTTAAGCTTTTCGATCACCTTTACTTCTGTGGCAATCGCCGCATGATCTGTTCCCGGCTGCCAAAGAGCCTCATACCCCTGCATTCTTTTATATCGGATCAAAATATCCTGCATGGTATTATCCAAAGCATGTCCCATGTGAAGCTGTCCGGTAACATTAGGCGGCGGCATTACAATCGTAAACGGCTTCTTTCCCTCTCTCTTTCCCCGTCTGGCGTCAGCATGGAAATATCCGTTATCCAGCCATTTTTGATATAGCTTTTCCTCAATCTGAGATGGGTTGTAATTCTTTTCCAATTCTTTCATGATCATCCCTCCTGGTGTTAAATCCTTGTTATTTCCAAAGCAAAAAATTCGTGCTTTATTTCATAAGAAAAGCTTCCTATAAAATAAAAAAACGCCCTCTATCCAGGTAAATGCCTGTACAAAGGGCGAAAATCCATTCCGCGGTACCACCTTTTTTATACTGCCCTTAAACTCCAAAACAGCCAGGACAGTATCTCTCTGAATCCTTAACGCGGACAAAACGTGAAATCCTACTATTTCCTGTCATATCCTGACAGAAAGCTGAAATCTCTCCAGCCTTATCTTCAGATCCCCGGCTCCAAAGCTACCTTCCATACGTTTTCCCCCGGACCGCCTTTCAGCCGGTGAACGATCCTCTCTGCCGGGTATTCCGATGTACTCCTCTTTCTCATTGCCTTTTTGGTATAGTCCTTATCATAAAAGCTTTTTATAAGTTTGTCAAGTAAAAAATCCCTTATGCCATATTCCGATACTCCTGCTTCCACTGGTACACCAGCTTTGCCTCCCCCTCCAGACGCTTCACCGGATCCTGTCGGAACAAATCCTCCAGCTTTTTCATCTGTTCAGCCTCCTTGGCCTTTTCCCTGGCCTTCTCCATCCTCTGATTCCATGCTTTTCTTTTCTGTTCTGTAATTTCCCCTGCCAATTCACCGCTTAAAGACAGCCGCTCATCCATCTGGCTTAAATGATACAGACGCTCCAAAACCTCATCCTGCTCTTTCTTTTTGTAAGAATTTTCAAAAGCCTCAAAAGCCTTCTGCATTTGAAACATCCTTGCATAACAGGAACCCAGATTATTCCAAATCCTTGCAAAAAACATATCATCCACAAACTCCCCCGGCGGATATTCCAAAAGCTCTTTATAAAGCTTCACGGCCCTGCCATACTGCCCTAAGGAAAACAGCTCGTCGGCCTTCATCCTTTTAAAATCCGCCGGATGCTTTTTCCTTAAAGCCGCTGCCATCTGACGGAAGCGGCCCACCTCTGACATACTGTAATAATCGCATTCCTGCAAAATGATCAGCAGCGCCTCATCTGGATTGTCCCCGTTTTTCATCCACCTCTCCAGCTTAAGAGCCAAAAACCCCTGGTTTAGTTCTTCTCTCAAAAAGGTTAAGAGCCGTTCATCGATAAAATCGTCCAATACCAGAAGGGGATGGTTGAATATCACATAAGACAGCTCCTGGGATGAATACAAATGAACCCCCATAGCTTCCACAAAATAAGGCCGCTTCACATGCTCCTGCCTGCACAACAATAAACTCATAACATAACCTCTTGCCTGATCTGTACCCCGGAGGCCGGAAACAGCTCTCCAAACCCCCGATCCTGCAATGTTACTTCCATTGTACGCTCATCCAAAAAGAGAATCCGAATCTGTACCCGGGTCGTTCGATCCGGACGCTTGGGAAACCCCTCTAAAGGAATGGAAATCATCCTCTTTTTCTTGGAGTCCACTGATGTGACGATAAAATCTACGGTTTTTTGACGATCCGGAATCACATCAATCACAGAAACCCGGTCATACCAGCAGTCACCTGCCGCTGCCACCGTCACATTGGTCTCCTGGCCCCGGTGCAGTACATTCATAGAAACCGTGGTCTTTAACCGGCCGTCGCAAATGCAGGTAAAGGGCAGGGCAGCCTTTCCCTCCGGATCCTCTGCCGCCCGGCACGCTGCCCCTTTGGCAAAAAGTCCCTGTTCCACAAAAACCTTTCTTTTTGTACACAAAAACTTCATCAGTCCCTTTGCCCAATCCTGATCCGAAAAGCCCTTTCCCGTCAAAAACACTGCCGAGTATGCTTTTCTTGCCATCATCCGCTCCGCACAGGCAGTAAGAATCTTATCTGCTAACCGGCCGCCTGAAGGGTTCTTTAAAATATCCAGATTAAACCATTCTTCCAGATCTTCATACTCTGCAATAACCGTGATCTTTTTCATCCCCCGCTGGACTTTCATCTCATAATACCGCAGCCCTACCTCTGACAAATCAAACATGCCTACCGTATTATTCCAGATCTCCTTTTTCTGGCTTAAAATATAATAGATAAATCCCTCCGAATGACTGATCACCTGCACCCGTTCCTCCGGAATCCCCATGCGCACCGCACAGTCCCGCAGCATATGGTTCAGCCTGGGTTCCAGCTTCTTTACGGCAAAAACTATCTGTCCGATTTCTTCCTTTTTGTATTCTTCCATAGGCAGCTTTAACACCCGCTCCAAATACAGATATAAAAGCTCCTTTCCCCCATAACGCACTTCCCCCAGGGTAGCGGTCCCATCCCGCATGGCAAGATTTACCAGCTTGTCAACAATGATCCCATCCCCTTTAAGCGTATGGGCATAAGCCTCCTCCCCCACATACCACTCGTCCACATATTTATTGCGGCATATCACCGTGGGAATCGTCCACGTCTTCTCCTCATCCGGGCAATTCATCTGCGTATATTCATCGCACAGATCAATCCCCACCAAAAGTCCGTCCATAGATCCATTCCTCTTTCCCATTTCAATCATTTCACTCAAACCAAATCCCAGCAAAGTTCAATTCAAATAACCTGGAACAGCTCCTCCATCACAACGCTGTCCTCCACATAACTTTTCATCTTTTCCCTTAAGGCCCCTTCCTCTTTTAAAGCAACACAAAGTCCCAGCTCATTTAGGGACGCAAACCGGCTTCCTTCCTTTTTCTCTCCGTCCGGTTCCCAGGAAAGGCTTCCTTCCTTTACTAATGTAAGCTTTTCTTCTTTTTTCTCAAAAACCCGATATTCCAGAATCTCCCCCTCAAACAACACCTTCTGGCGCACAAAGATTCCCGGATATACCCGGCGCATTTCTTCCCAGTGATATTCTTCCTCCTCTGGCAAGACTCTTACCTGCAGAGCTGGTGTAGAGTTGCGGTCTCCCTGATACTCTACCATCACCTGCTCCATAACAGAATCCGGCATGGGAATCCATTTACCCAGATCCCGAAACCAGGAAAATACCATTCCCCCTGACATCAGATATCCCACAGCCGCCCGGCATGTCTTAAGCCGATCTCCGTCAAGTACCGGCAAAGACGCATAATAGCGGGAGAGCGCTAAAAGATATACATCCGGAACCTTGTCAAAATCCGTAATCCCCTTAATGGCCCCCTCCAGGTATTCAAATACCCGGTCTTTGGCAGGCTGACCCTTGAGAAAATACTCTGATGACTTCATGGTAAAATATGCTTTAATCAAAGTCTCTCCTGTCTTCTTTCCCGCCACATACCAGTCAAACACCGGATCCATCCGATCCGTCTCTCCGGTAAAAAGCTGTTGGGCCAAAAGCCGTTCCGGCAGGTCATATACCTCCACCCTCTCCCGCACTGCCTGGCTTAAGATCTTAAACATTTGTTTTCCGGAGCCGTTAAAATACTCACAGAGATAATCCAGCAGAACACCGTCATGCTTCCCTTTTGAAAACAAATCACAGGCCATAGTCAGCAGTGTCTCATCCTCATCAAAAATCTGCTGGAGGATCATCTGGCTGCACATTTTCAAAAGCCTTGTCTTTTTGATATCCTCGCTTCCATACCTGCGGATCCGAGTCCATGCCTCTTTTATATAGTCCTGCTGAATCAACGTCTCACAGATTCCCACCCGTTCCTTTCTGGTAATCCTGTCCATGTTAATTCCAAGTAAATACTCTCCGCCGCCTGCCGCCGCATTTCCCTCTGTCTCTGCCCGGCTCTGGTAATACTGAATAATGCGGCCAAGGATTCTCCTCCGATACAGAGACTTAAACTTCAGATCGGAAGAAATCCTTTCCAGTGTCATCACATCCTCCTCGCCGGATACCCCCTTATCTACAATATCTCCGCATTCCTGCAGCCGCAGCATCTCATGACCAGGATAAACCTCATAACACCGTTCCAGAAGCTCCCGCACATCTTTCTTTTCCATAGCCAGAAGCTTTTCACAGGAAATATTGGCATAACGGTTGCCAAAACCATCCTGAAACAGAATCACGGAATGTTCCCTGAACAGGGGCACATATGCCATCCCGTCCTTGACCAGAAATGCATCTTCTTCCTCTAACTCCTCATAACATACTACCACGTATTTTATATTAGGGTTGTCAATCTTTATTCTACAGGACCGAAGAACGGCAGGAAGTACCCTGGCCACCCGCTGGTCTATCATTTCCTTATAAATCATATGCTGGTAGAGCACCACCAGCCGCCTGTTGACCCGGGCGCTTAAAAGCTGCTCCATTGTGAATTTCTCAATGTCCCTCTCATACTGCTTATAAAGCTCCGAATCCTGGTTCATATATTTTAAAATATTCATGTACAAAAGGGAGCGGCTGTAATCATCCATGGACTTTTCGTAGGAAAAATACAGCAGTACTTCCTTTGGCAGCAGATAAGGATAATCCTTTGGAATGGAAAACAGATAATACTCATAAAGTCCCGTCAGGCTGACCTCGGCCTTCAAGGCTTTTTCATACCAGGGAAAGTACTTCTCCTCCCGGCAGTCTCCTCGAATAAGCATCCCGCAGACTGCGCTTAAAAACTCTTTCTCCGGATATTTCTCATAAAGCGCTGCCAAAAGCCGGTAGCCAGACCGGCTGTAGGTCTTGACCGCACCTGCCAGCTCAGAAATTCGAACTGCCACATCCCGCTCTAAAAGCTCCCTGCGAACAGCAAAATGCAGAACCTGAATCTCAAATTTCCCCAGCCGATGAATCAGATGAGGTTCCTTTCTGTACAGGAAGAATGCCTGGGCATATAAAAACGGACTGGAACAGCCCTTCTCAAAAAGTCTTCTCATCCGGTCTAAAAGCTCCGCCGGATTCTCCCGAAGTCTTGGCTCCAGCCTAAGCCACAGCAAAAAAAGATAGGGATGTCCATTCTCGTCCAAAAGGCAGCGCTTCACAAGCCGAACCAGGCTCTCCCTCTGGCCCTCCTTTTTGTTCTGCAAATGCAAAAGATATTGATAAAAACAATATAGCTCCGGTTCCTCCCGCCGCAGATCTAAAAGCTCTCCCCTGCGGTTTTCCAAAAGTCCGTCCGCCCTGCTCTCCTGGCCTTCCATGAGGGCAATCTCTGCCTGCAGAAGAACAATGAGAGGAGTCTCCCCATTTATCCGGCGCAGATTCTCTGTCTCCTGTCTCATTTGTCCGATAAAACTCCGCCCGGCAGCGCCGCTGTTCTCCTGACCTCCTGACTCCTGCCATCCGTTTTCCTTCTTGCTCTGCTTTAAAAGCTCCAGCTCATACTGCAGCCGCAAAGACAGATAACGGCTCAGATTCTCCCTGTGTGCGCTGCGGGGCAGCTTAAGATCCTCGTCACCCCCCTGGGCTTCTACATGCACCAGTTCAAAGTCCCGTATGGTTGCAATCAAAAACGCTCCTAAGTTCCTTCCTCCGTGAAGCCTGGCCGGATTCACAATATACCCGACCTTACACACACCATCTTTAAAATCCTGAAGAGTAAAAAACTTCTTGGGCAATTCTAAAAAATCACCGTCTGCTGACACCTGAAACTGTACATATCCCCAGGTGCTGGCATGTACCTCCAGCCACTGTTTTGTAGGCTTTTCCTGTTTCTCAAAAGAAAGATGATGGCTTTCTACCTCCAGCCTTACCGGCTCCTTAGCCTTTAAGGCCACCAGAAATTCCTCTAAAAGATTCTGCCGGTTCCCTCTGCTTTTCAGCCCGTCATACAGAGCCCGTGTATGGATATCCTGCATAAAAGGCGCTTCCACAAAATCCTGGTATTCAAAAAGTCGAAGGGCTGTCTCCTGATCCTTTCTGGCCAGCTCTGCAAAATCTTCCACCGTGTTCAGGCTTTCCAATGTCCGGCCCGACGCCTCCACCGCTATGGAAAAAGAATACGGCACTTTTCGTTCCCCGGCATTGGTCACAAGATAAAAGGCCCCCGCAATCACATCTTTCTGGGTCAGGTACATGCTGTCGATCTCGAATGTAATGCGATTGCGGACGCCGCCGAATGCGTTATTGACAACGCGGACACGGATGTTGGAAGAATATACCAGCCCTTTGACATAACGGCTTTCCTCATCTGCCACGGTTATTGTTTTTCTTGTCACTTCTCCGGCGTAGACTGTGTCCGTCAGTTCTTCCGGACTTATAACCAGCCTTAGAGCCTCCGAGTCAAGAAGGCCCTTTGACAGCCGGTTTATTCTTTCTCTCATAGTACCACCTGTTCAAAAATTCGTCATTTCATCTTATCTTAGCATATTTTCACTTGATTTAAAAGGTTTAAATTGGTATGATAAAGAAAAAGTTTAAATGGCAGTTACATTTAAGCTCCTATGACATGAAAAGAGGCACGCTATGTTATCGGACCCCATGACTTTATACAAACTAATGAATCTATATATGCTCAAGCAGGTGAATTTCCCGCTGACCAATGCACAGTTAACAGAATTTTTCCTGCAGCACGAGTACACCAACTATTTTACCCTGCAGCAAGCATTAAATGAGTTGCAGGAATCCGGATTGGTCCGCGCCGAATCCTCCCACAACAGCACCCGGTATGAAATCACGCGGGAGGGAGAGGACACCCTGTCCTTTTTTGGCAGCAATATCTCCCCTGCCATTGTGGAAGATATGGACAATTACTTAAAAGAAAACCGATTTCGAATGCGGAATGAAGTCAGCACCATATCCGATTATTATAAATCTACCAACCAGGACTATATTGTCCACTGCGAAGTACGAGAAGGGCGCAGTTCCCTGATTAATCTGGAGCTTTCCGTCCCTGACAAGGACCAGGCTGAACTTATGTGTTCCCACTGGGAAGCACGCAGCCAGGAAATCTACGCTTTTGTGATGAAAGCGCTTATGAGTGATGAAATGCGCTGAAAGGACAAAGAACCAAGGGTGGCAGGAAACAAAAAAAGCCTTACAGACCAAGGCTTTTCAGCGGAGACGGTGGGATTCGAACCCACGTACCGGTTATGAGCCGGTAAACGCATTTCGAGTGCGCCGCGTTACGGCCTCTTCGCTACATCTCCAAAATACTGACCAAATTATTATACATGATATTGGACAAATTGTAAATGGGCGGTTTTGAATTTTTTCAATTCAATACCGCCCGTTTTTAGCTAACTAATTTTTAAAGAACAACTCCACCCCGTCTGCCAGTCCGTTTCCCAACTTGTCTAAGGAAGCAGCCGAATGATCGGAACCCTTGTCTCCCAGCTCAATATCCACAGACGGAACCATAGAATATGAAGTCTGAGTCAAATCCATATCAATCTTCCCGCCGGAATAAATTTTAGCGCCCACGCCTTTCAGACCTGCAATCAAACTGTCACCCAGGGCGTGATGCTGCTGCCAATGGGATGCCACCGGCTCCATGGCCCGGTAAGACGCGATATTGGGTACACTCATATAAAAAGCTCCCTTGTCATTGGTAGTGGAATCATAGTGCAGGGCAATATGACAGTCTGCCATATTGTTGGCAATTACGGTCCGGGCAATGTTGTCAAGCTGTACATCATCCGATTCCCGGATCATCAGCACGTCAAAGCCCCGCGCCAAAAGCTTCTCCTTCAGCACCATGGCCAGAGCCAGTGTAACCTTGGCCTCCGGCGTGCCGTCGGAAAAGGTCATTCCCGAACTGACCGCAATGGCTGTGGTAGCTCCTGCCGCCGTACTGCCGCCGGTTACTTTCGGCGTACCGTCCGGATGGCATAATGTCTTTACCCCGGATCCTCCCGATGTGCCGTGCCCTGCATTGACGCAGACCACCTTTCCCTTGCGGTTTGCCCCTTCTGCCTTGTAAAGAATCGCTTTTCCGGAATTAATCTTGGAAAAGTCCGCATATTTCCAGCCGGAATTAAGTCCTACCTCACCGGCCTGGGCAGATGTTTTTGAAGATGCCTGAGCTGTGGTCTCCGGCGGCGCAGGCTGAGATGTGGTAAGAAACTGAGAGGACATATAACATTCCCTGCCCTGGTATATGACTCGGCTCCAAGACTGGCTGTAACCTGTACGTTTTATCGATTCCCCCTGGTTCATACTACCCACAACCGATGCTTTTGTCCCCGGAAAATCACGTACTCTCACATTGCTTCCGTTTACATACACGGTCTCGTCCCGTGCCTCCATCTCCGGCGCAGTCTCCTTGGTAATGTCAGCCCCTACCGGGCTGCTCTCTGCTTTGCGCGGCGGATTCTGCACAGGCTCCTGGGTATCTGCAGTCTCCTTTTCCTCTTTTTCTTCCTCTGCTTCCGAAATGCCGGTCAGCTCGATCTTTTCATATTTCTTCATCTGGCACCCGGTCGAAAGGACTGCCGCAGCAGCCAAAAGCCCTGCAGAAGCCAGAATTGCCTTCCAATTTCCGGTTCTTTTTTCTTTTTTGCCCAATTTTATTTTTCTCACTGAATCGTTCCTCCTCCCATCACATAACCGCCGTCATAAAATACCGCTGCCTGTCCAGGCGTCACTGCCCGAACCGGCTCGAGAAACCGGCATTCCACCCGATCCCTTCCAATCTCACGGATCACGGCCGGCGCTCCCTTATGGCTGTATCGAATTTTGACCTTCATTTGGCGTTCCTCTCCATGAAGGCCGTCAATGGCCATCCAATTCAGTTTATCACAAATCAGTATATCCGTAAATACGTCATTTCCATTTCCGATTACGACTTCATTGCTTTCCGGGCGGATTTCCACCACAAAAACCGGTTTTCCCATGGAAAGATTCAGACCTTTTCGCTGTCCCACTGTGTAATGAATAATTCCTTTATGACGTCCGATTACGTTTCCGTCCAGATCCACAAAATTCCCAGGCTTTGGCTCATACCCTGCCTGCCGCCGGATAAAGCCGGCATAATCCTGATCCGGAATAAAGCAGATCTCCTGACTGTCAGCTTTATGAGCCACCAAAAGCCCTATATCTTCTGCGATCTGACGGATTTCTTCCTTTGTATAGGCTCCCACCGGCATCAAGGTGCGGGCAAGCTGCTGCTGGGTCAGGCTGTAAAGGGCATAAGTCTGATCCTTTGCCGCTGTCACAGAGCTTTTTAAAGCAAATCTTCCGTTTTCCAGTCGTTCTACCTGTGCGTAATGCCCCGTGGCAATATACTCTGCTCCCACCCCAAGGCTCCTCTTTAGCAGGGCCTCCCATTTCACATACCGGTTGCAGGCAATACAGGGATTAGGGGTTCTGCCCTTTATGTATTCCTCTGCAAAATAATCCATGACGCTGCTCTTAAATTCTTCCTTAAAATTCATCACATAATAAGGAATCCCCAGCTGCCATGCCACCCGCCTGGCATCCTCCACAGCCTTTAATCCGCAGCACCCGCCGTTTTCTGCGGCCTCCTGTGCATCTTCATCCTGCCAGAGCTGCATGGTAATTCCCATAACCTCATGACCCTGCTGCTGCAAAAGCCAGGCGGCTACCGAAGAATCGACGCCGCCTGACATGCCTACCACTACTTTACTCATTAATATTCCTCATCTTCGTCATGTTCACTGATATCGCTTTTCGGCTGAACCAGCCCCTTAATCTCAATCCCGTTTTTCTGGGCGTAATCCCACAGAGCCGCGTGGATAGCCTCCTCTGCCAGCAAAGAACAATGAACCTTTACCGGAGGCAGACCGTCAAGGGCTTCCATAACTGCTTTGTTGGTAACTTCCATGGCCTCCTGTACGGTCTTTCCTTTTACCATCTCTGTAGCCATGCTGCTGGTAGCCACAGCCGCACCACATCCAAAGGTCTTAAATTTCACATCCCGGATTATTTGATTCTCATCAATATCCAGATAAATCCGCATAATATCACCGCATTTAGCATTTCCCACGGTTCCCATACCGCTGGGATTCTCAATCTCTCCCACATTTCTTGGGTGCTCAAAGTGATCCATGACTTTTTCTGTATACATATCTCTTTCTCCTGTCTTCTGCTGTTTACCAGAATCGCTTTCTGGTCTTTTATTTGGTACAGTGCCGTATCCTTTATTTTCCCGCTTTCATAAAGTCTTCATACAGCGGCGACATATTTCGAAGCCGCTGCACAATCTCTTTGATGGATTCCACTACAAAATCCATCTCCTCCTTTGTGTTTTCCTCACTCATAGTCAGGCGCAGTGACCCATGGGCAATCTCATGAGGCAGGCCAATGGCCAGAAGCACGTGAGAAGGATCTAAAGAACCCGACGTACATGCCGATCCGCTGGAACCGCAGATCCCCTTTCCATCCAGCATAATCAGCAGAGACTCACCCTCAATAAACTGAAATGCAAAGTTTGCGTTATTTGGCAGCCGGTTGACCCGGTCTCCGTTAATGCGGGTATAAGGAATCTCCTCCATGATCCGCTCCATCAGATAATCCCTTAATTCCCTTTCATGGCAGGCACGCTCCTCCATGTTGGAAAACGCAATCTGCGCCGCCTTGCCAAATCCTACAATTCCAGGCACATTTTCCGTACCGGCCCGCCGTTTGCGCTCCTGGGCGCCGCCATGCATGAAGGAGCGGATCTTCACTCCGGTGCGGATATACAAAAATCCAACTCCCTTTGGTCCGTTAATCTTGTGTCCGCTGGCGCTCATCATATCAATATGAAGATCATCTACCTGGATGGGAAGATGTCCATATGCCTGCACCGCGTCTGTATGAAACAGGATCCCATGCTCCTTTGCAATCTCCCCGATCTGGCGGATCGGCTGTATGGTCCCGATCTCATTATTGGCAAACATGACGGAAATCAAAATCGTGGTAGGACGAATCGCCTTTTTAAGCTCATCCAGCTTTACAACGCCGTTCTCATCCACATTCAGATATGTCACCTCAAAGCCCTGTTTTTCCAAATACTCACAGGTATGCAGCACCGCATGATGTTCAATTTTGCTGGTAATAATATGGTTCCCCTTTTCCCGGTATGCATCCGCTGCTGCCTTGACAGCCCAGTTGTCAGCTTCTGTTCCGCAGCCGGTAAAATAAATCTCCCGTGCCTGCGCCCCAATAGACCCGGCAATGATCTCCCGTGCTTCCATGACCGCCTGTTTTGCGGACGTGGAGAAATCATACACAGACGACGGGTTCCCATAATACTCCGTAAAATAAGGAAGCATCGCCTCTGCCACCTCTGGTTTTGTCCTTGTAGTCGCGGCATTATCCAGATATATAATCTTCTTCATCTATAAAAATCCACCTTTCCGGAAATCTTATTTCCTGAATATGCAGTGTTCTGCAGGCAAGCCTGCTTCACTGATGTATTTATTATAGCAGCATATTCATAGCAATACAATATGAAATAAAAACATCATAATCAGCAGCATGTCCGCTGTTACTTTTAGATATTTAAAAAAATCAAATCCTTCCTATAGAATTCCGCCTGCTACTATCAATATATTCATAAATTTCTGAATTGACATTGCTTTTACTGCCGTGAGTTTCATTATAATCTATTTTCTACCCCTTTACAACCAAAATCTTCACACGGTTCTACTCACCTAAATTCACCATATATTATAATAATTTCCATGTTCGGAGAACCCATGATTTCTATATCTGAGCTTTCCCCCAAAAAACGCATCTTTCTCACCGGCACTATCCTTCTTACCAGCACAGGCTTTGCCTGCCGGGCGCTGGGCTTTTTTTACCGCATTTTTCTTTCCCGGACCATCGGCGCAGAGGGACTAGGTGTTTACAACATGATACATCCCATATTCGGCATCTGCTTTGCTTTATGCGCCGGTTCCATTCAAACCGCTCTGTCACAGCACATTGCCTCCCATATAGCCAGAGGACGTTCCATTTTCAGAACCGGTATTGTTATTTCTATGACCATGTCCTTTGTGCTGGCCTTTCTGATCTGCCGCCACGCAGAATTTCTGGCAGGCGCTGTTTTGATGGAACCGCGCTGTGCGCCTTTCCTTCCTGTAATGGGGATCTCCGTGCCCTTTGCAGCCTTCCATGCCTGCATCAACGGCTACTATTACGGTATGCAGAAATCCCATGTTCCCGCCTTCTCCCAGGTGGTGGAACAGATTATCCGCATGGCCGCCGTATTTCTCATTGCAGGCTGCTGGATTTCCTCCGGACGCACCATTACCGTTATGCTTGCTGCTTATGGACACTTAGCAGGAGAAGCTGCCTCTGCTGCATTCACTTTGCTTTGCCTGTATCTTTTCCCGCCTCAGACAGAAGTTGTCTCTGCAGGCTTCCTTTCCGCGGGCACCGCTGCCCCCCTGATGGCTCTTGCCCTTCCCCTAATGGGCAACCGGCTGGTTCTGAACCTGCTCTGCAGCGCTGAAGCCATCTGGATTCCCAGCCGTCTGCAGATGTCCGGGCTGAAAAATGACCAGGCATTTGCTGTTTACGGCGTGCTTACCGGGATGGCCCTGCCTTTTATCCTCTTTCCCTCCGCCATCACCAACTCCTTAGCCGTTCTTTTGCTCCCCAGTGTAGCCAAGGATCAGGCGGAAGGCCGCAAGGGCAGCATTGCGGCAAGCATGTCTTTGTCTTTGCGCTACAGCCTTTACATGGGGATTCTGTGTATCGGCATCTTTACCTTGTTTGGAGAAGAACTGGGAACCAGTGTGTTTCATGATCCGGATGCCGGAAGATTTATCCGAATCCTGGCATGGCTCTGTCCCTTTTTATACCTGGCCACCACCATGGGAAGCATTTTAAACGGACTGGGAAAAACCCGCACAACCTTTTTCCAAAACACGGTTTCCCTGCTGCTCCGCATTGGCTTTGTGCTTTTTGGCATCCCCTGGTTTGGGATCATAGCCTATCTGTGGGGAATGTTAATCAGCGAGATCCTGCTGGCCCTTCTCCATTTGTGGTCCCTCAAGAAAATGATTTCCTTTACCTGGAATGCCTGGGATATGATCGTCAAGCCTTCCCTGCTGTTGGTGATCTCCATTGGAATCTTTTATTTTACTGACAGCCTTTATCCGTTTGCCGGCTTTCTTCCTCTGTTTTTTGAGACAGCAATGCAAATACTGTTTTTATGCTTCTGCTATGGAGGACTTTTGCTTGTTTTCCATTTTGCCCGGCGAGGAAAGGACCAGGCAGCCCGCTGTCTAAAGCGTTCCATAGAAAAATCCAGTACGGCATTCCACTAATCCGGACAGAACACCAGAGCGTGTTTGAGACGAGTATAAGCCACACAAAATACCTTGATTTGTTTCGATGAGAATGCTTTCCCGAAAGTGCAGATAAAAGACTGAGGCGTAATAAATGTTCTGGGTATTTTTATCTGAATCTAAAGGAAAAGAATACAATGAAACCTAAGGTTATTTTGTGTGGCTTATATTGGCGTGATAACCACATTCTATTTCATCTAACTGTCCTGCCGTGTTTTTTCTGTTTCCGGCTTATCATTTGATTTTAATAATATTTCATGTTCTTTTGATCCTGGTATCTTTTCATGTAAATGGATGGAATCAGAGGAAGCCTTTTTTAGCCCCAAGAACGCAGCAGTCTCCTGATCATAGGTCTTTACAAACAGATCAACAGCAGCCTGTCCATTCCATTTCTTTCGCAGGTACAAACGGATATGATTCATTAATCTCACGGTTCTTCCTCCGCATACTTTTAATGTACTCCCAGAATCTCTCTTTGCCTGATTTGCGAGATGACTCTTTGTCATATGCGCACAAATTTATAAGGTGTAAGCAAAACTTACGTTTATTGACTCTGAGAGTACATTTTAATTGAGAATCCTTTTACAAACGCATATACTTTTCCACAACTGACCTATATTCTTCTTTCCAATCCGCAAATTCAAGCTGCAAAGGCTTTGACAAATCAAGGCTGAAAATACCCATAATGGATTTCGCGTCAATGATATACTTTCCTGTAGAGATAAACACGTCCCCCTCAATCTGCCTCATTTCACTGACAAAATCCTTCACCCTGTCCACAGAACGCAGCATCAAAGGAAACGTTTTTGTCTGCTCTGATTCCCCCTCATTCTGCCTGTAAGATGAAATAAAACCATGGATTTCTTCCCTGTCCGGCATGGAGAGAAGCGCCCCTCTGCGGGTTGTGACAATGGATGCTGCCCCGTTGGCAAACAACAGCATATCTTCCATATCCATTTCCCCCAAGCAGTCCAGGCCATGCTCCAAAACAAAACTTAGCACACATGCGCAAAAGGTATCTCCGGCACAAGTTGTATCAACCGTGTGATCATTTAAAAACGGTTTTCCGAAAATCTTTTTGTCCGAATAATAGGCCATGCTTCCATGGTTTCCCATAGTCACATTGATAAGCTTTGCTCTTGACCGTCTTCTAATCGCCTGAACTCCTTCATCATAGTTTTCTGTTCCTGTCAGCCATATAATTTCATTATCAGCAATCTTTAAAATATCACATTCACTGATTCCATACCAAATGGCAGCTCTGGACTGTTCTTCACTTTCCCACAAAGGCTCCCTTAAATTAGGGTCAAAAGAAATCATTTTTCCCAAACTCTTTGCATAGTCAACAGCAGCCTTCGTTGCCCCTGCCGCCGGCTCACTAGTAAGAGAAAGAGAGCCAAAATGAAAGATTCTGCACGATTCTATCAGTCTTTTATTTACTTCATTTTCCGTCAGCATAATGTCCGCCCCAGGCTTTCTGTAAAATGAGAAATCCCGATCCCCGTCTTTTAAGGTATGGACAAGAGCCAAGGTGGTATTTACATTTGGATCATAGAGCAAACCTTCATCCCCAATCCCTGTTTTTTTGATGGTTTCTCCAAGCATCCGTCCAAAGTAGTCATCTCCCACCTTACCAATAAATGCAGTCTGATATCCAAGACGCGCCAGCATTGCCAATACATTACAAGGCGCTCCCCCTGGATTTGCTTCAAATACCATATTGCCCTCTGTATTGCCTTTTTGGATAAAATCAATCAGCAGTTCTCCCATTGCAACTACATCATACATGGTTTCTGCTCTCCTTTCTTTCCTGGATTTCCTGCACAATCTTATTATAAGCCTTCTTGTTCAGCCGGTAAAAGTACAGAACAGCCGCTGTTACAATCCACAGCACACCGGGAACAGTAGTAAAAGAATGTTTAATCACTGCCACCACAGCCGGGTTCTGCTGCTGGTTGGCAACATATCCCATACTGCCCAAAACGCCGGCCAGCACAGAAGTTCCTATAGCCATTCCAATCTTATTGCCCAAAGAAATAAATGCATACTGGAAACCGTCATTGCGCAGACCTGTTTTCCATTCGCCGTATTCTACACAATCCGGCACAATGGCATAAATCGCTGTATTAAATCCAGAAAAGAAAAACTGTGACAGGCATGAAAACAGAAAAAACGGAACCGGTGACGCCCCCACCGTAAAAAAGTACATGATGAACATGCTGAGCCCTGTAAGCAATGCAAAGATTGATGCAGAGCGCCCTTTATTATTGGTCAGCCGAAATACTATCGGAAAACAGGCAGCGCCGATAATCGAAGGAATGATGATAAAAAGGGAGTATGTACTGAATAATGCCTGATTGCCTTCCACATAAGTAAAATAATAAAGTGCATCTGCATTTCTTCCGTAAAGCGTTATTCCAAACAAAAACTGTCCTGCTACTGCAATCATATACGGCTTATTTTTTGCAACAGAAGTAAGCTGTATTTTCAGAGATGTTTTTTCCCTCTCCGGAACCTCCACGACTTCTTTTGTCTTTGCAAAACAGAAAATATGGCATGCCGCAAAAATACATCCGTAGATAGCAGCAACCAATAAGTAGCCTTTCTTATCATCTCCTCCTCCTAACGCCCCGATCAGAGGAACAGTAATAATATTAATAATGCCAATGGCAATCATAGCGCTGACTGAACGAAAGGTATTGATCTTTGCCCGTTCTTCAATATTTTGAGTCATGGCGCCGCACAAAGTGCCGTAAGGAATATTGACACAGGTATAGCCCAATACCAAAATACAGTACGTAACTGCCATATAAACTATCTTTGCTGCAGACGGCCAATCCGGATGAGCCCAGAATGTCAGCATCAGCACCAAAGCAGTTAATGGCGCGGCAATCAAAAGCCAAGGACGATATCTTCCCCATTTCGTATGGGTCTTATCACTGAGCCCTCCTATCACCGGGTCATTAATGGCATCCCAAAATCTTGAAAACAGCATCAGCCCTGCAACAGCCCCCATGCCATAGGCAATTTTACTGATCAATGGCACCTTTATATCTGTTTCTTTCTGCCCCATTACTGCCTCCTTATATAATAGACTGCACAGGTTAAAAATCTCGGCGCAGAGCCGCTATGCCTGCATTTTTACCCTGCACAGTCAAAATCATTTTCATGTTTCGTCTGATTATTCTGCAATGCGAATAACAGCCTTCACAATATCTGCTTTATTGTTCACACTGTAATCCATGGCCTTCTGTGCCTCATCAAGACTAAATACGTCTGTCACAATCCCCTTCAGGTCTACTTTGCCCGCCGCAACCGCATCAATGGCCATGGGATAGATGTGGCGGTAGCGGAATACGGTCTTAAAAGTCAGCTCTTTATCCAAAGCCAAGCTCATGGGAAGGGTCATCTCTCCGCTCTTGCTGTAACCTACCAGCACAATGGTTGCGCCCTTTTTCGTCATATGTATGGTCTGGACAGTGGTGATCTGGGTACCTGCTGTTTCCACCGCAAGGTCACATCCCTTTCCGTCTGTCAACTTTTTCACTTCCTCCACTGCGTCGGTCTGGCCTGCGTTGATCACACCGTCTGCTCCTAGTTCCAATGCTTTCTGAAGGCGTTTTTCCATGATGTCCACCACATATACTTTCGATACCCCCATAGCCTTTAACGCCATCATAGTCACAAGGCCGATGCAGCCTGCACCCGTAACCACTGCTGTCTGGCCTGCCCTTGCCCCTCCCTGCATAGCCGCATGAAAACCTACAGCCAAAGGCTCAATCAAGGCGCCTTCCATCGTGCTGACATTATCCGGCAGTTTAAAGCAAAGATCCGCTTCATGGGCTACGTATTCCTGAAATACTCCATCTACGGGAGGAGTGGCAAAAAATACTACATCCGGGCAGAGATTGTAGTTTCCGGTTTTACAAAACTCACAATGTCCGCAGGTTTTTCCCGGTTCTAACGCAACCCTGTCTCCAACCTTCAGATGTTTTACATCCTTCCCCACTTCCACCACGGTTCCTCCCGGCTCATGACCCAGCACAAACGGCGGCTTTACCACATAATCCCCAATGGCTCCTGTCTCATAATAATGCAGATCACTGCCGCAGATGCCCACATACTCTAATTTTACCAGCACCTCATTGTCTTTGGGCACAGGAATCTCTCTTTCTTCAAATCCCATCTTGCCAATCCCCAGCATAACAGCAGTTTTCATTGTTCCTTTCATGATAAATTCCTCTCTTTCTTTTTGTTTTCTTTGTTTCTTTACCACTTTTTAATATACTTAATTAAATAGTTTTATTATGTATATGATTATATTTCTTCTACATGATTTTGTCAATATAAAATTCAAATTCTTTTCTCTTTCGTGATTTCATACAAATTACAAATACTATTTTTGGCAATACTGCTGTCAAACGCCCCTCTGCAAACAACAGAAATAAAAAAAGAGATTCCATCTCTGAAATCTCCCAAGTATTTTATACCTGTTCCATAAACAACTCTATAACCTTCAGGGAAGCCCCCAATGCAGCCGCTCCTGTCTTGTGGCTGCAGGATCTGACAAATGAGCCTCCTTCTCCAAAGGTATTTCTTTCAGATACCTTTTCCCGCACATCCTGGATATATTCCCCCATATAGCTTCCCACATATCCGCCTAAAACAATGTCACAATCCAGAACCATATGGATATTATTCACTGCTATGGCCAAATAAGAGGTATATTTATCCCAAAGCCTGGCCGCCTCAGCTTCTCCCTCCTTAAGACGTCGGAAAAAATCTTCCAGCTTCCCGTCAGACAAACATTTTGCCGAACAATAAGCGTCTAAACATCCGTATTTCCCACAATAACAAACCTTCCCGTCCGGCACAATGGTCATATGCCCCACTTCTCCGCACCGATAATTTTCTCCCTGCTCCAGCCTGCCATTGCTGTAAACCGCCCCTCCCACCGTATTACTCAAAGACAAATAAAAGAAACGTTCTATGCTTTCTGACTGAATCCCCTCTGCATAGGCTCCCGCATTGGCATCATTCAGAAAATGACAGGGCCAGGCGAAATAACGGCTGATAGAAGAAAAGGGAAGATAGCTTACCCCAAGGATATGAGAATCCGCAACCAATGCCTCTTTTAAGTCAATAATCCCAGGAAAGGATATACCGATTCCCAGAACATGTTCCCTCTCACATCCACATTCCTTGAGAAAATCCTCCAGCTTTTGGTTCACCTCCTGATAGTAGCAATCCTCTGAAGCAAAAGGCAGAAAGATCCGTTCATATCTTAAAATCCTGCCCGTTAACTGGGTAAGAACCAGGCTGATGTGATTTTTCGTAATATCCAGCCCCACCGCCTTCCCTGCATTATCTGACACTGCCAGAGCTTTTGCCCTTCTTCCTCCCGTGGACTGAAGCTCTCCTTTTTCTTCCACAAGACCTTTCTCTATCAATTCCTTGGTTATCTGTGTCGTTGTCGGAAGACTCAATTTCAAAGCATAAGAGATATCCGGATTTGAGACCGTTCCATGCCTGCATAGATATCGGAAAACATCATTTCTGTTTTTTTTCTTTACTTCCATATTTGTAATCTTTTTCTTATCCATTTCATCTCCCAGACTTTATAAAAGTATTTTTTTAACTATAACATATCACAAACACCTTAAATGATCCATAACTTTTTCCTTTGCGGCAGATGCAAATCCAGAAACATAAAACCATGTATCATATCCTGGTTTTGAAAAACATCGGAAAGTATTGCAGCATGACATAAAAACAGCTCAAAAGCGTAGACTACACTTTTGGGCTGATTTTTAAATTTTATACAGATGTTTTAATTCTCACCTTTCCTGGCATAATAAGCGCTCAGTTTTGTGACAAACTCCTCCCTCTCACTGTCCTCAAATCCCCGGAAATATACCTGGGCAATATCCTTGTGGTTAAACAAAAACTGCCCCTGATTCCCCACATTTCCCTCTGGGTAGATTACGCCGATATAGTCAAATTCCTCCCCTGTATCTCCTTTTTTCTGCTTTACACCGAAAACCATCAGCCTTTTTTTTCCGCCTTCCAAAAGAACTACAGAGCCAATGGGCAATAATTCGTTAATATTCATTTTTCTATCCTCCTGATTTTCTTAATATATTCGTTGTGTTGTTTCAAACTCTGTCACCACAAAGCTCCCCACCAATCCGATATTGCGCCTCCTACCTCAGATAATCCGTCTCCTATAGCACTGACAGCCTCTGTACCCGCATTCCATATGGCTGTCCCTGCATCCAGCGCTGCGTCTGAAATAGTTTCTGTCAGCCCCTTTCCGGTAAAGCTTTCACAGATACAATCTGCCAGCCATGTGACTCCTGCCGCGGCTGCCCCCACCGCTACCGCAGGAGCGCCTACCGGAAGCAATGCCGCGGCTGCGGCTGTCGCCAATATTCCTATGCCCCAATCAACCGCAACCTCACCGAGCGTTTCCGCTACCGCCCGTCCTACGCTGATTTCTCCGGACTTCCATTCTTTATAATTGTCATATGCCGTGGTTCCCACAGTAAGAATAGACCCGGCTATTCCCAATGCCTTCGCCCATCCTGAATCGGTTACAAAGCCTACGGAATCCTTTGCCTCATGTTTCAGACTGGACAAAAAAAGGTCTCCCTTATTTAATTGTGATATATCTCCCAATCCGTCCCAATCCCAATACTTAGTCATTCCAAACCATTCTTCAAAAGAACTTGGATCATCCATCCCCAAAATACCGCTTTCAAGGTCAATCATTGAGCCGGCAGTATATAAGAGCATCTGTATCGGGTCATCCCAGTTGTCTTGATTGAACCAAGTGACAAGCGAAGATCCAAATGAAAAACCGGAACCTGCAACACCTGCCCCTCCCACAATATCTGAAAACAAATCAGCAATATTCCAGGGCGATTCTTCCTTCTCGCCCAGAATATTCCTCTCTGCCTGCTCATACAGCCCGGCAATCACATCTGCCTTTTCACCCATGGTTTCAAAGTGAATTGCCTGTTCCTCCATAATGGCTGATATGGACCAAAGACGTTCTCCGAGACGCTCAGAAGCACTGATTTTTCCCCTCAAAGCACGCCGGATGCGATCCAGGTCATCTGCCTGGCTTCGCATTGTTCTGGCATAACCTGCCATAGCATGCTGGCATCCTCTCACCCTTCCTGATTTTATTGTAAATTCCTCCAAAACATTTCCTCCCTCCTTTGTTTGTACTTATTTACAAGATAATGCATATGAATGCATTAAAATCCTGCCAGTGACAGAAGCACCCCCGCGGCACCCAGAAAATAAAATCCTCCGAATAAAAGCTTCATCAAAAAAACAGACCGATTCTTCCCCTTTCCATATAGCGTCAAGCTTGCAAATCCAAATACCAACCCTACCAGCATCCTGCTTCCCAAAGTCATCCAGAACCCTTCCGGCTCGCCTTTTCCCAGATAAAAACACACCGGGAATCCCATCAAAAACACCAACAGGCTGGCTGACAGTAACCATTCTCCCACAGGCTTTCTTCTTCCCCGCAAAACATATTCCGAGCAAAAATATTTTCCCGGATCCTCTCCCGACTGCCTGCACACCACATCCAGCCCATCACCGTCACATACAAAGGGCTGAGGCATAATAATCAGCTTTCCGTCCCACAAAATACCGGTAGTGCTTTTCATCCTCACCCCTTTCAAAATTCCAGGAGTAAGATGACAGTCCACCTGGTAGGCGTCTGCCGGGATCTGAAAATGCATTTGCCTTTCACCATGTCTTTTTTCCTGATAAATTTCGTACAGAGAGCTGAATAATACCACCAATGGAGCCAATATACAAGCAAGAAGCAGCTTGTTAAAATTTATTGATAATGCAATCAGCAATACAATAAGATCAAGCAAGGACAATATCGCCATAAGGGAACGCCGTGCTAAATTTGTCTTTGCACAGGGGATTGCCCCAAATGCAACTAAAAGGATAAAGATAAATAGGTAAAAGGCTATTAACTCTAAGATAAATATCACCTCCGTTCTTTCTTGTCATATATCTCAAAAACTCACAGCCATTAAAAGCGCCACATATGTACAATCCAAAAATTCAATTTCTTCGTGAATGAAACGTAAAATATCATTGGAAAATCCTGTATATTTGTTCACCATTCTCATCGTTACGATATAATGCCTCTACAACATATCCTCTTCCCATAACGGCAAGATATCTATTTCCCTCACGCCCGCTAAGAAAGAGTCTCGTTCTCTTGCTGCTTTCATCCTTAGTAATATTTATAATAGGATCATCTGAATATCTATTTAGGGTATTTAAAATACTTTGAGAAGTTCTTTGATTACATCCAAGCAATTCAGATAACGTTTCAGCAAGTTCTTCATCCGAAAAAATTGTCTCTATCTCTATATCTCCCAATTCCGGTTTCCTATCTTGAATTTCTATTGTAGTATCAAATATACTCATATTTTTTTCCTCATTTCCAATACTTTCCTTACAGTTACATAAAAATAACCCTGTCACTATACATACAAAAATAAAACTTCTACCATTGATTAGCAAAGTTTCTCGCATCCTGCTCTATCTCCTGATCTCTATACGCTTTAAAAGCATCTTTCTCACTCATACCTTCAGCCTCAAAATCCTCTTGATCTTTATATTCTTCATAACTCTTTTCCCACTTTTCTATACTTTCCTCCGTCACTACAAACTTATCTGGGTTTTTAATTGCCATATCTTGATATGCATGTCTTAATTCATGTACTGCTGTCGAAAAAAGATCTCTGGAAGGAAAACTATTTGTATCTCCCTCCGCAATAATCCATTCATTGATATAAATAGAGTTATCTTTGGAAACAAAATAACCGCCTGTACAGTAGCCGTCCTCTGCTTCACTATAAAAAAAATTAATTTTATCAATATCCAGCCCCATAATAGCTGAAACTTCTTCAATATATTCTTCAAGAATTTTTTTTCGTTCTTCGGTTGAAGCTTTTTTCCACTCTTTCTTCGAATAACGTTTTTGTTTATTAAGACTTTCTATCTCTTTTTGCAAATAAAGATCTTGTTCCTTTTGTTGATGAGCAGTTACTGTCTCTCCATTTATCCTTTCTTGTTTTTCTGGATCGGAGAGTCCGTTTTCTACAAACCAATTTTTTATTTTCTCCCAAACGCTCTCTTTATTTGTTTCATCTATTGAATAGAATTTCGTATTATATTCAACACTGCCAATAATCTGCTTCTCTGCCTTTCTATAAAGCTCTGCTATATGTAACAGTGCGCCTGACAGCGAATCCATCATAGCAGCTTCTTTTAAAATTTGCTCGTTAATATTCTTTAATCTGCTCCTTATTTGTTCAGCTCCCTCTGCTTTTATGGCAAGTTTTCCTGAAATCCCTGAAATTGACTGATCAATATCATGGATAGCCGAACAAATCAATTTAATATTTTTCGAATTTCCTTCTATCCTATCTGCTTTTATCATAAACTTTTCCATTTACATCACCTTTCCTTCCTCTACCATCTGCTTCATTACTTCTCCATACACTGATATAAAAATCTTGGAAAAATGATTAACTACATCAACAAAATCCTCTGTCTCAGAAGGTATATATTCATGTATTAAATTACTGTCATTATATTGTGCAGAAAACCTCCAATTTCTATAATTTTCTTTCTTTATAATTGCTGAAAACTGTCCTATAGCTAAATGTATAAAAGGAAGCCATATCAATTCACAAATTTCATCTTTCATATGAATACTTACAATACTTTCCCCATAAAAATATAATAGTATCCTTTCACCTTTCGCATTTTGATTTTCAGCCTTACAATACCCCTGGGGATGGGTTACAACATACATCCAAGAATTCAATAATGGATCTATCGATATGTTTCCGCTCTTATCTATAATATAATATTTTTTCTGTTTCAGCTTAAAAAAACAATTTTCCATCTCATCTTTATTCCAATCCAGTGGTATTTCATCACATCCAGTCAAATAACTCTTATTTTGAGACATTACAAGAAACCATAACTCATCTTTTGTCAATGTAAAACAATTTCTATTCATATATAATTCCCTTCCCCTTCTGGGCCAACCAATATTCTTTTCATAAATTTCATCTATATAATCAATCTTATCTGCCTGGGACCAATCCTCATCTGTCCCCGCATTTGTTGTTTCTGTCGTAATTATCACTGCTTTTACAGTCTCATCTCGATAGGTTTTTCCCTCATCCTGCAGTGTTTTCATATATGCTGGACTTTATCATTCTGAGAGGTGGAGGACTTAAGAGCTAGCGGAGACGCCGACTGCACTGAAAACTTTGAATTACTAGAGGATGACTGCATTTCTGCACCAAAACATGCTGTTAAAAACGTAAATAAAAAGATATCTTCCAAAAATCATGGGAATGCCAGATATTTTCATTGGATTTACCTTTCACAAAACACCTGGCATTCTCCCTGAATAATTATAAATCATCAGCAATTTTTCTTTAACCTCATATCAGGTTTCCTTACAGCACATTCCCTGACAATGCCCCGCTGATCTCCTGGCTCTTGCTCTCTGCCTTCTGATAAATAGACGCCATCTCATTCAGGTCCGTTACATGCTCCTGAATCATGGTATGAACCCTCTGGATATCATCCTCCAGCTCATTAAATTTATTCAGATATGCTGTAGCCGCTTCGCCTTCCCAGAAGCTTGACATGCCGCGGACCTGTTCCATCATACTGCTTGTCAGGGTTTGTACCTGTCCCATACAGGTGCTGAACTCCGATGAAGTCTCAATCAATTTCTCAGGGGTTACTAATAAACTGCCTTCCATAATAAGTTCTCCTTTTCACTATTTATTTTTATTGTTCGTTTTTACTTTTTTAATGCTGAAGTTCTCCCTCTGTCTTATCCCTTTCCTGGATAAATCAGAGCCAAATCCATTCTTTTTCTATACGGACACTTATTCCTAAGCCTCTTATAATCACAAGCTTTAGAAGCTCCTCTTGGTTGCCGTATCCAGGTTAATGCTCTCAGCATTCTCATACTCTGTAGCAATGCTGTCTAAAGCCTCACAGTACTTATTAATCAGATTATAAAACTGTGTCATATACTCTTTATCGCTCATAAACGCCGCATGAAACGCATCATTTGCCTGGCCGTCCCACATACCATTTAAGCTTTCCTCTGATGCCTGCAGGTTCTGTACCTGGCTGTTAAACTGCTGATTAAGCTCCCTCAAAGAATTTGCGCTGCTTCTCACCTGCGATGCTGTTACCCTGATTAATGCCATTATCGTTTTCCTCCTTAAATAATGTTGTGATATATGTAATATTTATTACAACCATAGATTATTTTCTGGTGTGCCGACACACTCATGGTTCCGCACATTAGTCACGGTTATGGGCACGCTCCCATGCTTCCATCTCCGCCTCATAAATCGTTGATGCAATATCCCGAATCGCCTGTGCTACATCGTGGATCGCCTGTGCTGTCTTATTGATATTTCCCTGCAGGGTCTTCCCTTTTCCGATATATTTTAAAGAATTATCCCCGGTCCAGTGCATACCCAGTTGATTCAAAGTCTCCTCAAGCTGGGATCCTGACAGTCTTTCCAGATTGGTGGCTAACTCATCCAGATCCTTGGCCTGCCTTTTTGCCTTGCTGAAATCCATCTCAATGCTGTGTAAACTCCGCGCCATTGCCCTTCACCTCCTCTTTCCTGGCTTACAGCACATCCCCAGGAAGTGACTGGATGATGCTTTCTACCTTTAGCTCTGTAGCTGAATAAGTCTGTGCAATATTTCTCAAATCAATCGGATGCTCTGACAAGCGGTTTAAAACCTCATCAATACTGTCCTGCTGCTCTGTATAATTCTGCCGGTGCATATCCCCTGCTTCTCCTAACCAGTACCCCTTGCTCTTTTCCACCAAAGTCTTCATGGCATCAAAGCGCTGACGCATATTGTTTATGTTCTTCTCTACCTCGACTGCCTTCTGATTCAGCACATCCGGCGTTACCAAAAGCTCTACAGCCCCAACAATAGCCATCTTTCTTTGTCACCTCCTTATATTCGTATGGAATCAATCTCTGACGAAACAGATGCTTCACATTTTCGGTATTCGTCCCTGGCATTTTCCATGTAACTGATCAGGCTGTCAATGATCTTACACATCTCCTCCATGGCCTCATGGTCTGATCGGAATGCCTGGTTAAAAGCATCATTGGCCGGCCCGTTCCACATGGCATCCAGCTCTGTGATAGATTCAAATGCTTTCCTCATTTCCTCACGAAGCATTTTCACTTCTGTCTGCATCTCCCCGATGTCATTTGCCAGAGTGCCGATATTGATTTCAATAATATCCGCCATCTCTCTCCTCCTATCTGATTTGATATTCCTGGATGCTGTCCCTTATATTTCCCAGGCTGACCACATCCATGCTCTGATAATAATTGACTTTCCGGACCTGATCCCCGTAATCCGTGATATTGCGTTCGCCTTGATGGTACATCATTTGAATCTGATTTAAAGATGCCATCATTTCCATCATGCTGTGTCTCTCTGTATTCAGATCCTCCAGTTGACGCCGCAAGGTACGTATCACATCATCATAAGCCGACATCCGCCGAATCGAGGAGACAATGTCTTCTACTTCCTCTGCCTGTTGGTTCAGCTTCCGAATCATCTGCTGCAGTTCCTCGGAGGATTCTGCCAATGCTCGTATGGCTACCGTAAACATCGTCTTCTCCTTTCTGATAGCAAAAGTCTACCACATATCTCTGTACATTGGTTCCATTTCTGACGGATGACCTGTTTCCATGGCTGAATGACTTGTTTTCTCTGCCAGACAGCCTGCCTGACCAGAATATTGCGCCTGTTTTCACTCCGCCCGGGCACCTGCCTATCCACTATATTCCTGTCTCCCATGGGCCTACACCAGCATCAGCCGGTCTCCCTGGACAATCTTATAATGGGACAGGGTCAGGTCAGAATTGAGAACCTTTTTCTGGTTCTGGCTTACTAAAAGCATTTCTTTTATGCTTCCGCTTAAGGTACAATGCTCCTTCTGGCAGATCATCCCGCTGATTTCCTCTAAAAGAAGTTCAATCTTCACATTCTCGTCCAGGCTGAAATCATAGGTCTGGTTCGCTCCGGGCGCATAAATGTCTACTAATATCATCCTTTGTTCCTCCACCAAGCTTTTAAAATCTCCCAGGCTTTTTCCCGGGTATAAGGTTCCCTGGATGCCGGTTCCCCTGCCTTTTTAACAATCATGCAATACTCTAAGGGCAAGGCTGCCAAAATCATCCTGGCAAAAATCCTTCCTGTCTCCTTGCTGCGCAAAGTAAAAACACTGTGTACCTGATCGTCTTTTGGATATTCTTCCCTGTCCTCCTCATCTTCTGGCATTTCTTTCAGCCTCTCCGAAAGATGGTTCTCCCAATATTTCGGAAAATCGAACTGACCGGATCCTTCTGCCAGACGAGGCTCAGGAAGCTGATCCAGCTCCTTTAACTGAAGGAAAAATTCTTCCTCTCCCATCCCGCATACACCGATCCGTTCCTGATCTGTGCAGCAGTATTCCAGACACACATACTGTCCGCCGCCAAAGTAAATACACTGCCGGGGCAAGATGTATCCCCCACGGTCAATGACCAGCACACAAGAAGAATTTTTAATTTCATCTAAATATCCGGAGAATGGCGGCTGGATAATCAGCCCTTCCTTCTCCTGCTTTAAAATTCCGGAGCGGGCCATCAAATAAACCGTATAATACACTTCCTCCTTCGCAGCCGCCTTTTCCCGGGAAAACCCATAATAGGAATCTATATTTCTGGCCGCCGCCAATACCTGAAACTCCAGTAAATCCAAAATATCGATCATTCCTGCTCCTTAAATGCCGGTTTATAGCTGCGGGAAAGGGGAAGCTGTATTCCCTGTTCCAGTTCAATCAGGCTTTTTGACAGCATTACCCTGCGGATCCGCTGCCTGTTGACAATAAAGCTGCGGTGACAGCGGACGAAATAATCAGGAAGACGTTCCGTTAAATGCTCCACTGTCTCATAAAAGGCCAGCTCCTGCTTCTTTAACCGGACATAAATCCTTTTTTCCCTGGCTTCAAAATAATAGATCTGAACCAGAGGCACATAGGTTCTGCCTTCTCTGGTTTCAATCACAAGGCTTTCCGCCTGCCCATAAGGCGTCTGGTCCCGAAACTGCTCCACCAGCTCCATAAGCTGTTCCTTTGCCTGTTCCTGGCTAATAGGGCGAATCAACAGGGAGGACGCCAAAATCGTGGGACGGATATACTCCATAGGCGACATAGAAGCATCTGCAATAATCAGAAGCTGAAGCTTCTGGTAATCCCTGCGTATCCGCTCCAGATCATCAATGCTTCCCTTGTAAGACACATCATAGCAAGCCAAATCCAGCAAAGGGCGATCCTTTAAAAAAGAAGCCACCTGCTCTCTCGCCACAAAAAATTCCATCTGCCACTTTTCCTCTGTCAGCACTGCTGCTGCCTGCCGGATCAGTCTTTTCATTAATTCCAGTTCCTCTGCGCGAGGATCATATACCATCATGGAAACCATTTGTCAATTATCCCTTATCCCTTAACCAGCGGCACCACAACCCTTGCCACGCTGTCATCGTTGCCTGACGGAAGCTGGCCGATACCTGCCTTAAATGTCTTTGCCTGTTCCGTATAATTCATGTATCCAAAATCCATATAGCGCAGATTGGACACATTGCCGCCAAAGTGGACGCCTGTCCGGTATCCGGTCATGTTTTCATAGGCCCGCAGCCCGATAATAGAAGACAAGGAATCCGGATTAATCCCTGCAAAGAAATATACATTGAGCATTTTTCCTTTTTCCGTAATATTTTCCAGGAACGGACGGATATTCAGCACACCCTCCTCCGGTTTATACACAGAGGTGATGAAGGATACAATGTCTGCGATGAAAATGTAGTATTTTTCCTCTTTGAGCATGGACTCATACACATCCTCCTCCCGTCCTTCCTCGATCAAAGCCTTTTTGATTCCGTTTCTTTTTTTGATTGGCTCTAACAGACTGGCGAAAAATTCTGACTGGGCTGCCTGGGTGTCAATATACTGTGCATCCATTTTGGCTGCCGTTGATTTCAGCTCATCGGATCCATGTTCGATCACCACAAGCTTTCCGCCCCTTTTCCTTGCAGAACGGATCAGGGCCTTTAAGGCATTGGTCTTTCCGCTCCTTGCCCTTCCGGATATCATATAGCAATAAATCTTGCTTAAGTCGATTCCAAAAGGAGATGCACTTTCCATGTCGTATCCCATGGGCAGATAACGATCCCCCTCGAACATTTCCTCTGTGTCTGTCAGTTCCTGGAACTCGGACCATACCGGCTTTTCCGGGATAACCGGAATCTGCTTTGCACGTTTTCCGGTCCAGGCCTCATGCATCTGCCTGCATTCCTTTTCGATCCGTTCCATTCTCTGATAATCATCCTCTGCTTCCAGGGAAAGGGCTGTCTGGAACTCTAAAATCCTCTCTCCCACTTTTGCTAAGCCCCGGCCCTTAATATTGGCCTCAGGCAAGGTTTCAATCCGGGGAACGCGCATGGCGTCTGCATATTGGAATTTATCATTCATCTGCAGACACAAAACCGTCTTAATGTTATCTCCCACCTTACTCTGAATCTCACTAGAGCCAAACCCTCCTGCCGTAATGGCCAGGAAGATTCCATATCCCACACCGTCATGGGCCAAATGCAGCACCACGTCCTCATACTTGTTGTCTGTCTTTTCCCTGAAGTTGGCATAATTGTCAATGGCCACAATCACAGCCGGCACCTTGATGCCATTGGCACGCACGTACTGGCTATAGTTTCCGCCCTTAAACAGCTTTTTGCGTTCTTCCAGCATCTGCTCCATCATATGGAAGAATTTGTTCATCTTCTCCTGGTCATCCTCATAGATGACCCCGCCGGTATGAGGGGCATGTTCAAAGGCTGACAACATATGGCTGCTGAAATCAATGGCATATAGATTTACATAATCCGGCGCATACTTATGAATAATCCCATAGAACAAGGTCTGCAAAAGGGTACTCTTTCCGCTGACAATCATGCCGCAGAAGGCATGATGGCCATTTTCCGAAAAGCTGACCACAAGCGGCATCTGTGCCTGGTTCACCGGGTCATCACACAGGCCCAAAGGCACCTCCAAAGCCCATTCCTCCGGAGCCTGGGGCCAAATCTTCCCGTCAAATAAATGCTCCTTATATCCTGCCAACTGCATAATGGGGAAGGACACAGGCAGAAGCGGCATCCAAAGCTGGAAGTTGTGGTTGTAGCCATGCTCTCTGGCTGTCTTTGCCAAGTACTCCACCATTGCATCCAACTGGGTCTTCATTTTCTGCTCCGGCAGCTTTACATTGTTCTGATCCACATATTTAAGCAGCTCCCGGACTTCTTCCTCCAAGCGCTTCGGATTGTCTCTGCTGACAATATCAGAAATCTTCATGTAATTCCTGAAAAGCTCCTCAAGACGCCTGCTGTTATACTCACTTCTAGGATAATCAATGCCAACTTCCTCAAGCTTTTCATAAATGGCTTCCACTGCATCCGGGCTTTCAGAAAGCTGCTTTAAAGTCTGCATCCTGCCTGCTGCAGTCTGCTGTATGATCTTCACCAGGCTGCAGATCCAGTTAAGCCGCAGCTCAGCCTGCTGCTTTCTCTTTAAGTTGCTTCCGATCAGCGCCTCTTTTCCTGTAATGGAAATCATAGAAGCAATGCCGGATTGGAAGGAACCGGCGTTCTCATCATACACTGCTCCGCTGTAACCGGACTGGAACAGCTCATAAAGCTCGTCATTTCCCACCTGGAGATAACACCGGCCTGCCTGGGTAATATAGGCGGCATCCGGCTTGTGAAGCATATCATTGCTGTCCTGACGATCCTGAACCCGCAGACACAGACGGAACTTGGAATTGCTCCAGATATTGTCGTCCACTGTACCGCTGGGCTTCTGGGTTGCCAGAATCAGATGAACTCCCAGGCTCCGCCCTACCTGAGCCACGCTGATCAGCTCCTTCATAAAGTCTGATTCTTCCCGCTTCAGCTCTGCAAACTCGTCTATAATAATGAACAGATGAGGAACCGGCATGGTAGCCTCCCCGTTCTTATAAAGCTTTGTATAAAGATTAATATTATTTACATTGTGCTCATTAAACACCCGCTGACGGCGCTTATTCTCACTCTTAATGGAAACCATGGCTCTGCGCACCTGGTTGCCGGACAAGTTGGAAATCTGGCCGATCAGATGAGGCAGCCCGTCAAACAAGTTTGCCATACCGCCGCCTTTATAGTCAATGATAAAAAAGCTGATATCATCCGGGCTGAAGTTCAAAGCCAGAGACAGCATATACGTCTGAAGTGTTTCTGACTTACCAGAACCTGTAGTTCCTGCCACCAGGCCATGAGGTCCATGGTATTTCTCATGGACATCCAGATAACACATCTCTCCTCCTGCCTTGACTCCCACCTCGGCCTTCATGTTCTCATAGTTCCGGTTCTTTCTCCACCGCTCCTCAGCCTTTAATTCCTCCGGAGAATTTACATGGAACATTTCAAAGAAAGTCAATGCATTGGGGATATCCCCGCCCTTTTCTACCTCTTTTACCTCAATGCCTGACAGCCGCCTGGCCAGCCTTTCCATCTTCTCTGCCCCGGCCTGATCAAACCGGACCGGATGGCGCTCTGCATCAGACAGCCGGTAGCTTCCCTCAAATTCCCCGTCCTTCTGAATCACAAATTCACAAAGATTGGGAAGCTGCTCATAGCTTTCTGCCATAATGCAGGTGGTAAGCCCTACTGACTTTTGTCCGTCATATATGTACTTTGTGATCAGTTCTCCCTCCAGCACAGAAGCATCTGCCACAAACATGATATAGTAAGGTTTCGGCAAGGTATTCTTTTTCTGATGCTCATCCTCTGACCGCATACGGAAGATCTTCACCAGCTCATAGAACACATCGCTGGCTTCCTCCTTATTGGAAGCCACATAGCGGGCCTTCTTGTCCTCTGCCCATACATGAGGCAGCCACTTGGCAAACTGCCACTCCTCCCCATGGTTCTTTCCGTCATAGATGTAAATCAGCTTCACATCCGTGTAGGAGTTGTTGGCAGCTATCTGAGCAGATAAGACATGCATGATCTCAATGGCGCCCTTTTTCCCCTGGCCTCCTACAAGGCCGATGACATGGGAAGATGCCAAATCCACCTGAACCGGCACATCATAAAGTGTATCGTATTCCTTTTTGATCATTCTGGGCTTTTCCATCAGGTTGTCATCTGTCATGCTGAACCGCTCTTTGGGTGCATCAATGGTAATCTGGAAAGGAAGGCTGCCCAGGCCCAGCCGGTGAGACAGAAAATCCTCATGCCGTCTGTTTCGGCTCCACAGAGCCGGGTTAGTCCTGTCATATTCCATACAGGCTTCTGCGTCAGGATACAGCTCCAGAAGATTCTGCCTTGTTTTTTCATACTTTTCTTTTATCAGCTCCACCTGGCGGACCAGATAACTGCTGTATGCGTCAAAACGCTTTTGTTCTTCTTCCACCGTGATCTTCTTTTCATACCGGATGTTCATCAATGCCCAAAACACTCCCAGCACAGCAGATCCTACAGAAGTAATAATGCCCGTATACATAAAAGCTCCGGAATAAGCCCCGCTGCTGGAACGCATATACATGGTCAGCATGGTTCCCAACAGCATGGGAATCATCATGGTAAAAGAAGGGCCTATGACCATCAAAAGAGGCTTCCGGTTCATAACCTTGGCGCCGGGAGGCGCGTCAATGACAATCTGCTCCTCGTCCAGAGGAGCCACGTTTCTAGGTGCGCGGTGGAAATAATTCTTCCCTCGAACCCGCCTGCCGGCATCCATTCCCTCCTGGGACTGGGATCGGACATAGTGAAGGGGAAGAATCTTGTTGTTAAGGCTGAGCTGATGATTCACCGCAGCAATGGCCAGCCTTCCGTCTAAGAATATGATTTTCAGACCATAGATATTGATGCAGTCACCTAAGTGAAGAGTTGCCCGTCCGGAAATCTTTTTTTCATTGAGGAAAATACCGTTGGCGCTTACATCCTCAATGATCCAATCCTTTCCGTTCTTTTTCAGTACTGCATGGCGCCTGGATACCAGATCCAGGAAACGGTACCGGATATCATTCTCTGACGCAGAGCCCACTGTCACCTGGTTCAGCGAGGCAATGCTGTATTTATTCAGCACCTCAAAGGTGCTCTCCCTCTCTGTGACCACCACGGTAATCCGTTCTTCCAGCCAGGTAGTAATACGAAGAATATCATCAGACCGGAGATAATCATAGGGATCCCCGCTTTCCTTTTCTAAAGTGTATGCCCTGCTGTGGCGCAGACGCCACTTTCCCTCCACAGCTTCCAGCCTTAAGGTTAAATCCTCTTTCAAAAGAAACACCTGGCTTGAGATTCCGATATCATAATCTGCGTTATTGGATGCGGGAAGCTGAAATTCCTTATATGCGTTTTTTGTGTATACGGACAGTACTATACTCATCTCATATTTTCCTCTATTCTGTATCTGTTTTCCTTCAGTAAATTATACTGGTTTTTCACAGCAGGCGGAGTCCGTTTTCCTGAAAACACCTGCAAGTATTCTCAGAACTGCAAACAGCCTTCCGTCTTCGGCATTAAATCAAATTCCCCTTATAATCCATCAGAGAAACCTGAATAATATGTACACCGATTCGGATCTGATCTCCCGTCAAAACCCGAATGGCCTTTTCTCCTACAGCCGTCTGGCGCACCTTTCTGCGCAGTTCCACCGGAAAGCCTGGGTCTAAGCTTTTCACATAAACCTGATCCTTATATTGAAAAATATCACACTGCTTCGGCGCCACATCCTTTCCGGAAAGCACAATATCATTTCCTGTTTCCGCGCTTCCTATAAGGATATGTTCCTCCGGATTCAGCACATAGTTTCCTGAATTTTGCCCTGTCACTGATATCTGTACCACAAGGCGGCCTCCCAGGGCAGTCTCCTGCCTGTTCCCGGAATTCTCCATCTCAATAGGAGCCGCCTGATTATTCTGGACAAATACATTTTTCCTGCCTCGGCTGTTCTTTAAGGCTTCGCTTAAAGCCTGCTCCTTCAGCCGTTTTTGGTACTGCTCCTTTTTTTCTCTATGTTTTTTCAGATAACGGTTGACTATCACGATCACAAGCAGCAGCAATGCAGCCGCAACCGCAAAGTACCATTTCTCCTTTATGATATCCAGCATTATCTGCCCCTCCTGGTTCTATTTATCCCTTATCCGTTGATCTGCCTTACCTGAACCCGAAGTCTGGCTGACCCCATTCCGATAATGCTCCCTGACTTTAACTCTGCCTCTGTTATCCGGTTAGGATTCTCATTTAAAAAGGTTCCGTTCTTAGAATCCAGATCACGCAGATACATCCTGCCGTCCCGAAGCACAATCTCACAGTGACGCCCGGACATGGTCCGGTTATTGGAAATACATACCATGCACTCCCGGCTTCTTCCAATGGTGATCGTATCTGTCATATTCACCTGATACACCAGATCCGGGGAATCCAGATCAAAAAGCTCAAGCTGATAAGTCTTAAGCCCCATCTCCGGATAGTCAAAAAGCCTTCGGGTACAGTCATCGTCATCATCTAAAATCAGTGATACCGTAGAACTGCTGACAGTAGACGGCTCCTCCTGAGGCGTTTCCAAAGTCTCAAAAGACTCTACCTGGCTGTCCTTGCGCTTCTTTAAAACAACCACCGCAATCGCTGCCGCCAAAGCCGCCCCGATGACAAGGAAAATCCACAGCCGTTCCTTCAGACTGCTCACAAGCTTTTCCCACTTCGTAGGCTCTGCCGGCACCTCCTCTGTCACAGGCGCTTTGATCCCAAACTCGGCTGTGTTTGATACAGGATTGCTCTCCATGGACAAGTCATAAATATTCGTACAGGATATCGTGTAATCTCCTGGCTTTAAATCATTGGTAAAAGTCAGAAACACTTCATTGGCATTGTCCGTACTCACACTGACACCTGCCACAGCCGCCACATTTTTCTCATTCCCGCTGTTTTCATCCTGCCATGTGACCATGTAAGCCGCCGCCGCGTCCGCGCCCTTAACCGGCTCTGAAAATTCCAGCTTTACCTGATTATCTGTAATCTTCTCTACCTTAAGAATCGTTGGATTTGTCACGTCCTCCATATGCCTGGCTACCAGCACATCCCTGGTAATGGTCTGGTTCGAGCTAGTCTTGATGGTAAAAGTCTCCATACTGTTGCTGGCAACATTGCTGGATGCCTGCAGTTTCAGCACCTGAACTTCACCCATCCCCTGTGCAAAACCATCTAAAAGAGTGGCTGCCTCCTCCTTGCCGAAGACCACAAGCTGCCCTCCGGAGGTTCTGGCAAATTCACCGAAATTGTTGATGTTCTCCCGAGCCGTATCCGTAATTCCGTAGGCATAGGCCGGAATCCCCTTGCGCTTCAGATTTTCCTGAGCCTCCTGAGCCACTGTTTTTCCAATGGTAAAATCCTCTCCGTCTGATATGACGATAAGAACCTTTCTTTTGCATACATCCGAAGGAACCTGCTCCGCCCGGTCTGCAGCCATGCTGATAGCCTCAAACAGCAATGTCTTATTATCCACATTGTCAATGGTTTCCATCACAGCCAGGGTATCCTCTGCACTGTGATCCTCCGGAAGCTTCAGCTCCACCTGCTCTCCAAAAGTATAGAGTGCCATCCGGTCTTCTGGCCTTATAGAGCCTTCAAAGCTCTGAATAGACTGTTTGATGTCATCAAAATAAGCCTCTGGCATGGAATTGGATACATCCAGCAGCACATAATAATAGACGGGCTGCCCTGACTCAGAAAAAGGAATGCTCTCCTTAAGCTCCAGCTTTTCCTTTCCCAAATACACCTCTGCCACGTCTTCTCCGATTCCCCACCCATAGGCCGTCACTTCAGGCATATTGACATATACCTGCTCTAAGGAAGGATTCTCGTCAGCCGCACTCACCATGCCATAGCAGCACACGCCTGCCAAAAATAGTACACCTGTCACCAAACTTCGTAGTTTCATCTCCTCTTTATCCTCTCTGTTCAAAGATTATCATACTTTTCAGAACTATCTGCCTCTAAACATGCTAAGATCATCTTTACACACAGATCCGTCCCCAGCTTGCCGCTGTTTAAGCTAAGATGGTAATTCTTTGGGTTTCCCCACTCATTACCGCTGTAATATTGATAATAATCCCGGCGCCTCTGGTCAATCTCCCGAATACGCGCCTCCATTTTCTTTGGGCTTTCCCCTGTCTCTAACCGGCTCATGCGCTCCGCCCGTTTTTTCATTCCTGCACAGATAAACACATGAAACCCATTCTCCACTATAATATCAGAACACCTTCCGATAATCACACAGGGGCCTGCCTGCTCCAGCCTGCGGATAATCTGGGACTGAGCCATAAAAAGCTGATCCTGCACCGGAACCTCATAGAGCACAGAAAAAGGATTCACCGACACATATTCATGGTCTGTCCGATCCTGATGCCGGAGAAATTCATCATGGGCATGGAATACATCCTCCGCAATGTTGCTGTCCTGCGCTGCCATGGAAATGATTTCCTTATCATAAAACGGAATCCCAAGTTTTTCTGCCAAGCAAAACCCGATCTCCCGTCCTCCGCTTCCAAACTCACGACTGATGGTAATCACTTTCTTCATAAATTATGCCTCCTCTTTCTGTGAAGTCCGGACACATCTCCGTGCCGATTGTTTTGTATATGTCAGGACTCATAAGACCATGAATCCTTAAGCCTGCAGCACACGTCCGCTGCGCTCCCTTAGTATACCATATCCAACTCTTTCCTTCAAGATAACTTTCCCTTTGTTCTCTTGCATTCTTGTCCCTAATTGGATACAATGATGTTGGGGTCAAAAGGTCTTTTGCCCCCTCTGATACTGGATTGTTCTGTACTTTGTACTCCCGCAATCCTCATACAATAAAAGCATTGCAAAAAAATAATAGCAGGGAGAATTAGATGGACATCAGAAAAACTACAATGGAAGATTTAGACACTGTATTAGACCTTTATGCCAAGGCACGGCAATTTATGCGTGAAAATGGAAACCCTGATCAATGGGGCCAGAACCGTCCTCCAAAAGAACAGGTTATAGATGATATTAAACGGGGATGCAGCTTTCTGTGTACAGAAGGCAAAAATGTCTTGGGGACCTTTTATTATGCTAAGGAAACAGAACCAGACTATGCCCAGATCTATGACGGTGCCTGGCTCAACCAGGAGCCTTACGGCGTCATGCACCGTGTAGCTTCACCTGGAATCAAAAAGGGTGTCGGCACTTTCTGCCTCCTTTGGTGCTTCAGGCAAAGCGGAGGCAATCTTCGGATCGACACACACCAGGACAATCTTCCCATGCAGAAAATGCTGGAAAAAAATGGGTTTCGCCATTGCGGAACCATCTATTTAAAGGACAATAGCCCGCGGCTTGCTTATCAGAAAACAGCGTCGGATAAATAATAATTCATTATAAAACTCAAAATATGAGTAACTATATACCAATATAATTTTTGACTTTCCCCTCAGAAAATGGTATATTATTTGCAAGTAGTTACATATTTTGCCAATCCATACTAATGACAAAAATTCGTTATGATTTAAGAAACCAATATCAAACAGAAAGGAGTAAAAAGCCTATGAGCGATGCAGAAAAAATGATTCTTGAAAAATTAGACGCATTAACAAAGGAAGTCCATGAGATCAAAGAAGAAACTTTGACAACCAACGAGAAGCTTAATCAAACCAATGAAAGGCTTGACCAAACCAATCAAAGGCTTGACCAAACCAATCAAAAGCTTGACCAAACCAGCGAAACCCTTGAGCAGAAAATCGGCCAATGCAATGAAAGCATAAACCAGGTCAGGGACATGGCTCTGCAGACCCAACTGCTGATCGAAAACGAAATCAGCAAAAAAATCAACATTATCGGTGAAGGCCATGATTTCTTAAAAATGCGGTTAGAAGAAGCCCTCCGTCTGGAAAAAGCACGGGAGCGCATGGAATTAGAGATCGTTGATCTGCGGATGGAAGTCAAAAAAATCAAAGCCCACTTAAATATTGCATAACTCCCTGCCCTTAAGGTTTATGCTGAGTCAAGTGCCTTTGTAAGCACAGCCCCTCCCCCTTGCTCATGGAAATAAACCTTATTATCAGACACACTCTAGTGCTGGCAGAATCCGGCAAAGTACAGTTTTCTTCCTGTGCCTTTGCCGGATTTTTTATCTTATCTTTCCGTTTTCTGTCAGCCTCTCTTACAGATTCTTCCGTGATAATCTTATAAATTCATAATTCCCGCCTCAATCGCTGCCTGAAGCCGCCTTACCATCTCATCCACATCTTCCCGCTCAATGATAAGAGGGGGGACAAACCGGATCACATTGCTGCCTGCGCTGATTAAGACCAAACGCTGCTCAAGCAAAGCATTTTTCACCACCGGCGCCACCGGCCACGCAAATTCCAGGCCCTGCATCAGCCCCCTTCCCCGGTGGGCCTTCACACAGCCATATTGATCCATGACCTGTTCCAGCTTCTGCCACAGATAGTCCCCGATTTCCCTCACATGCTCCACAAGCTTCCATTCCTCAAAAAGATCCAGCACCTTAGAAGCTGCTGCACACACAAGCGGATTTCCCCCATAGGTAGTTCCATGATCTCCCGGCACAATGGCAGACGCCGCTTTCCCCTGTGCAAGAAACGCCCCGACAGGAACCCCGTTTCCCAGGGCTTTGGCCACTGACATCCCATCCGGACTTACTCCATAAGCCTGCCAGGCAAACATATGGCCGCTTCTTCCCATGCCGCATTGAATCTCATCTAACAGAAGCAATGCATCGTGCTCATCACACAGCATACGCACTCCCTTTAAAAACTCCTCTGAAGCAGGATAAATACCGCCTTCCCCCTGAATCGTCTCCATAATGACTCCGCAGGTTTTCTCACTCCACACTGCCTTTACGCTGTCCAGATCATTAAAATCCGCAAACCGGATTCCAGGAACCAAAGGTGCAAACGGTTCCTGGTAATGATCGTTTCCGGTCACAGAAAGGGCCCCCAAGGTTCTCCCATGGAAAGAATGCCTCATGGCAATGATCTCATAATCCGTGCCCATTCCCTTATTATAGGCATATCTTTTCGCAATCTTCAGCAGTCCCTCTATAGCTTCCGCGCCGCTGTTGGTAAAAAACACCTTCTCCATGCCAGAAGCCTTCAAAAGCTTTTCTCCGGCTTCAATAGAAGGCACATTGTAAAACAAATTAGACGTATGGCACAGCTTGTCCATCTGCACCTTCAGCGCCTCATTGAATTCCCTGCAGTTGTATCCCAAACCCATTACAGCGATTCCTGCCCCAAAATCCAGATATTCCTTTCCGTCCGTATCATACAGGCATATTCCCTCCCCCCGGTCAAACACAACGGGAAAACGGTTATAGACCTTATACAATGCCTGCTCCGCCCGATCTATATATTGCTGTTTCTCCATATTCATTTATATTCCTTTCGATTCACTCATTTTCCCATTCCGAATTGTTCTACTGTGAAAGTCTCGAATCTGCCGGAGGCGCACAGCAACCCCTCTTTCATTTATGGTGGTGCCCTAAGCGGGGCATGAGGGGTTACTGTGCCTTTCTGCCAGCCTCATAAAGATTTACTCTCCGGAATGATAATACCGTTCATCCCCATCCCTCAAAATGGCGGTACCGATTCCCTTATTCGTAAAGATCTCCAGCAGCAGGCAATGAGGAATCCGTCCATCCAAAATATGTACCCGGTTCACCCCGTTTTGAATCGCATCAATACAGTTCTGCATTTTCGGCAGCATACCGCCTCCTAAGCCGCCTCCATTCACAAACTCCTGGGCTTCCTTTACTGTGATCTCTGAAATCAAAGTGCTCTTATCCTGGAAGTCCCGGAATACCCCCTCTACATCTGTCAGAAATGCCAGCTTCTCCGCATTTACAGCCCTGGCAATGGCGCAGGCTGCATCATCCGCATTAATATTATAACTCAGGAATTTTTCATCAAATCCAATGGGGCAGATAATCGGCAGAAAATCCTTTTCCAGCAGATCATAAATCACTTTTGGATTCACCTCTTTGATCTCTCCCACAAAGCCAATATCCTCGCCGCCGGAATATTTCTTTTCACACCGAAGCATCATCCCATCTTTGCCGCTGATCCCCACTGCCTTTACTCCCAGCTCATTGACCAACTGTACCAGGCTTTTGTTTACCTTATTTAATACCATCTCGGCGATCTCCATGGTCGGCTCGTCTGTCACCCGCAGGCCATTGACAAAATGAGGCTCCATGCCCACCTTTTCCAGCCAGCGGCTGATCTCCTTCCCTCCGCCGTGAACAATGATCGGCTTAAACCCAACCAGCTTTAAAAGCACTACATCCTGAATCACCCGGTGCTTTAGTTCCTCGTCCACCATCGCGCTTCCGCCGTACTTTACCACGATGATTTTCCTGTTAAACCGCTGAATATAAGGCAGGGCTTCAATGAGCACCTCTGCCTTCTGCATCACACTTTTATCCATTTCCATAATCGTTTCTCCTACTTAATAATACCACTCAGAACACTAGTACTCCATCCGGCCAGTAACTGCACTTTCAGCACCGTCTATTTTGCCATCTGCTGCGTTGTCGTTAGTCAACGATGCCACCGCATCGTCTCCCTCCTCCGCCTTGCAGACTGACAAATTATCCGGCACTGGCAGTGCAATTTCTGACCGGATGGAGCACTAGAGCGTGTCTGACGGAAAGCAATTTTCAGACACACTCTAAGACCGGTAGTCTGCATTGATTTTCACATAATCAAACGTCAAATCACATCCCCAGGCCGTTGCCGTTGCACTTCCCATTTTCACGTCTGCAATGGCAGTCACCTCTGGCTCAGAAAGAATCTTGGTAGCTTCCTCCTCACTATAAGCAAGGGCCACCCCATTCTCAATAATCTGCAGCCGCCCTGCCTTGCTTTCAAAGAACAGATCCACCTTCTCCGGATCAAACTGAGCCCCTGAATAGCCCATGGCGCACAAAATTCTTCCCCAGTTAGCATCATGTCCGAAAATCGCCGCCTTTGTCAGATTAGAGGTAATAATCGACTTAGACAGCGTAACTGCCTGCTCCTTGCTCTCGGCGCCCTTTACCTTTACCTCAAACAAAGCCGTGCATCCTTCCCCATCCCCGGCCATTTTCTTTGCCAAAGTCTCATTGACCACATTGAGTGCCTGACAGAATATCTCATAATCCTGATTTTTTTCCGTGATCTCCGGATTTCCTGCCATGCCATTGGCCAAAAGCAGCACTGTATCATTGGTGGAGGTGTCTCCGTCCACTGAGATCATATTGTAAGTATCTTTAATATCCTCACTGAGCGCTTCCTGCAAAAGTTCTTTGGAAATAGCCAAATCCGTGGTCACAAAAGCCAGCATGGTACACATGTCCGGATGAATCATTCCAGAACCTTTGCACATTCCTCCCACGGTTACGGTTCTTCCGCTGATCTCCACCTGCACAGCCGCTTCCTTCTTTTTGGTGTCTGTGGTCATAATGGCCTGTGCCGCCGCTGTGCCTCCTTTAAGCTCTCCTGACAGACAGGGAGCCATCGCTTCCACACCTGCCTTGATCCGGTCTATTGGAAGCTGCATTCCAATAACCCCTGTGGATGCCACCAGCACCGCCTCCTCCGGAATCTTTAAAGCCGCAGATGCTGCCCTGGCCGTCTCCCGGCAATAACCTAGTCCCTCTTTGCCGGTACAGGCATTGGCAATCCCTGCATTAACCACAACGGCCTGAGCAAATTCTGACTCGCTCACAATCCTCTGATCCCATTTAACGGGAGCCGCCTTTACCACATTTCTGGTAAATGTTCCTGCCGCCCTGCATGGCGTCTCACTGAAAATCAGCGCCATATCGTCCCGATCCTTGTATTTGATTCCCGCGGCCGTGGAAGCCGCGCAGAATCCAGCCGCAGCCGTCACACCACCTTCAATTCTTTTCATATTATTCCTCCTCGTTTTCTATACAGCAGTTCAGACACTGAAGCTGCTTACTTAATAAAATCTGTTATATTCCTCTCATTGAGAGTATAATCATAATAATAAATATCTTCCCGCTTCGTCCAGCCTACCCCCTGCCAGAAAGCATTTCCCACCTCATTGCTCTTAAATGCAATCAGACTCACCTTATTGATCCCCTCTGCCAAAAGCGCCCGCATACAATGCTGCGCCATTCTGTGTCCCACTCCATGCTTGCGGTAATCCTTTGCCACACACACATGATAAAAGCATCCTCTCCTTCCGTCATGCCCGCAGAGGATTGCCCCCACGATTCTGCCGTTCTGTTCTGCCACTACACTGGTAGTGGGATTCCGCCTCAGGAAACGTTCCACACCTTCCCTGGAATCATCAATCGACCGGATTCCAAAGCCCTGAATACTGAGCCACAATGCGTAAACCTTATCATAATCCTCCATCGTCATTTCCCGGACAATGACACTCATAGTCCCACCCATCGCTTTATCCTGCTCCTCCTTCATCCTGTTTGATATCCCGGCGCTTGACATACCAGATTTTAAATCATCTCTGGCCAAAGGCTTTCATAAGAAACCTGCATGCACCCTGCATCAGTACTTTTATAAGAATCACGGGAATACGGCAATCTGCTTTAGTCCCGTATTCTCCGGCAACCCAAACATCAGGTTCATATTCTGTATGGCCTGTCCGGCTGCACCCTTTACCATATTATCAATAGCTCCCATCATAATCAGGCGATTGGTTCTTGCATCGATCTGAAACGCAATGTCCGCAAAATTGCTTCCCTCCACCCAGCGGGTCTGAGGCACCATGCCCGGCTCCATCACCCGCACAAAATATTCTTTCTCATAATACTTGTCATAAATCGCCTTTACCTCCTCTGCTGACACGGATCTTGCCAGTGTTCCATAGGCAGTCACAAGGATCCCTCTGTTCATAGGCACCAGATGAGGAGTAAAACTGATTACCACAGGCTTTCCCGCCGCATAAGATAATTGTTCTTCAATCTCCGGCGTATGGCGGTGGCTGGCCACCCCATAAGGCTTCATGCTCTCATTGACTTCACAGTACAGGCTGGGCACCTTTGCGCTCCTGCCTGCCCCTGATGTCCCTGACTTGGCATCAATAATAATAGTACCCACATCAATGATCCCTTCCTTCACCATAGGATAAAGGGTGAGAAACGAACAGGTTGGATAACACCCTGGATTGGCAATCAGCCTTGCCCCCTTCAGCCTGTCCCGATTTACCTCCGGCAGACCATAAACTGCCTCCTTGATAAACTGCGGCGCAGAATGTTTCATATTATACCAATGCTGATACACCTCCACATCCTGAATCCGAAAATCCGCACTCAGATCAATGATCTTTGCCTTTGACAAAATTTCCTCCGTCACCTGAGACGCACAATACCCTTGAGGCGTGGCCGTAAAAATCACATCTGCTTCATCTGCCAGCCTTGCCATATCATCATCCCTGCAAGGCTCTTCCTTCAAAATATGGGACACATTTCTATAAATAGAAGCAAAATCCTCCCCCACATAACTTCGGGAACCATACCATACGATCTCTACATCCTCTCTCTGCAGAAGAAGCCTTACTAACTCTGCCCCTGCATATCCCGTTGCCCCGATAATCCCAGCTTTTATCATTGCCATTTCTTCCTCTCTCGAATTTTCTCCATAAAACAGACATGTTCTAACATTCTTCATCTTCCGGCACTCCCGGTTCTGTGCTTTCCAAACCGGCCGCCGCTATCCATTATAGTAACTTTCCTCCAATAAGAAAAGCCCTTTTTTTAATCTCTCCGCCTAAAACCCCCATGCCATACGTTCATTCCCGGCATTCTGCAGCTTCAGCGCTTCATTCCCTCCTGATCTCTCTTTTTACCCAACGTTTCATAATTATACATTATAAATGTATATTATTCAACCCCTGTTTTTTCATTGCCTTTGCTTTTTCATCCTTTTTTCCTTTGTTTTTTCTCTCTCCTTTATACTCTTCTCCCTTTATGACTTTTTCGATTTTTATGATATCCCCGTTTCATAGGCTTTTCATCTATATTTTTCCTGACACAATTTAAAGGCTTCTTTGATTCTTCAGAGATATTCTTCTTTTTCCTCTTGCATTTTTCTCAAAAATATTGTATATTTATGAACGCTATCCTATTTCGAGCCCCCTTAACACATTTCTCTGGCAAGGCGGGCCTTTCAAAATTTTTGCAGCCGTCCCCTATAACAGCCGGCTGCCAAAATACAGACAAAATTCAGGAGGAAACCAACATGAAAGAAAAAGTCGTCCTTGCATATTCCGGCGGTCTGGATACCACTGCCATCATTCCCTGGCTCAAAGAACACTTTGATTATGAAGTTATCTGCTGCTGTATTGACTGCGGACAGGGAAATGAATTAGACGGATTGGAAGAACGCGCGAAGCTGTCCGGCGCATCGAAGCTCTACATTGAGGATCTGGTAGACGATTTCTGTGACAATTACATTATGCCCTGTGTGCAGGCCAATGCAGTATATGAAAACAAATATCTTCTGGGTACATCCATGGCACGTCCTGCCATTGCCAAGCGCCTGGTAGAAATCGCCCGCAAAGAAGGCGCTACCGCCATCTGCCACGGCGCCACCGGCAAAGGAAATGATCAGATCCGCTTTGAGCTGGGCATCAAGGCTCTGGCTCCTGACTTAAAGATCATTGCTCCATGGCGTATGACGGATGTGTGGGTTATGCAGTCACGGGAAGACGAGATCGAATACTGCAGACAGCATGGCATTGATCTGCCCTTCTCCGCAGACAGCAGCTACAGCCGCGACCGCAACCTTTGGCACATCAGCCATGAGGGATTAGAGCTGGAGGACCCGGCCAATGAACCCAATTACGATCACTTGCTGGTCTTAGGCGTTACACCGCAAAAGGCGCCGGAAGAAGGCGAATATGTAACCATGGCTTTTGAAAAAGGGATTCCCGTTAGTGTCAACGGCCAAAAGATGAAAGTCTCTGATATTATCCGCAAGCTTAACGAGCTGGGCGGCAAGCATGGCATCGGTATTGTGGACATAGTAGAAAACCGGGTGGTAGGCATGAAATCCCGCGGCGTCTATGAGACTCCCGGAGGAACCATCCTGATGGAAGCACATCAGCAGTTAGAAGAACTGGTCTTAGATCGCGCTACCATGGAAACCAAAAAGGATATGGGCAATAAGATGGCCCAAATCGTCTATGAAGGAAAATGGTTTACCCCTCTGCGGGAGGCCGTGCAGGCATTTGTAGAATCCACCCAGCAGTATGTAACCGGTGAGGTCAAATTCAAGCTGTATAAAGGCAATATCATCAAAGCAGGCACCACTTCTCCCTACTCCTTATACAGCGAATCCTTAGCCTCCTTCACCACCGGAGACCTTTACGATCATCACGATGCAGACGGCTTCATCACCTTATTCGGACTGCCCCTAAAGGTACGTGCTATGAAAATGGCTGAGACTAAAAACATCTAAAAATGATCAAGACCATAAAACAAAGACGGCTGTAAAGCTCCATAGCCTTACAGCCGCCCTTTCTCATAGAAAAATCTTTAATCCGCCGCATACTCCTCAAATCCTGAACTGAATATTTCACGCCCGTCCTCACATATCCAGAAAGCCTCCACATCCTTCAGCGACTCCACATACTCCATGCCTTCTTTTAAAGGCATATTGAACACAGCAGTGGAAAGGGCATCTGCTCTCCCCCCGTCCGGACATAAAATCGTTACGGAGGCCAGATCCTGCCGCGGCATCAAGGTCTTCGGGTCAATAATATGATGATAGCGCACTCCGTCCACCTGATAATAACGCTGATAATTCCCGCTGGTCACCAAGGCCAGATCCTGCAGCTTTATCACATATAAATAAGAATTGGCAGACGAGGTATCCGGATTCTGTATGCCTACCCGCCATGGCTTTCCATTCTCCTTGGCGCCGATTGTCTGTACATTTCCTCCAATACTGATCAGTGCCGAGGTAACTCCTTCTTGCCTCAGCTTTTCACAGATTCTTCTGGCCGCATATCCTTTTGCCACTGCCCCTACATCCAGGCGCATAGAAGGATCAGAAAGATACACCGTTGACTTTTCTCTGTCAATATGAATGTTTCTCACATCCATATGCTCTGCCGCCTTTTGCAGAACCCCCATATCCGGCACCTGTGCCCTGTCAGGATCTGACAGGCCGTGTTCCCGATACTCATGCCAGACAGAAAGAACACTTCCCATGGCTACATTCACCATACCGCCGGTCCTTTCATATTCCTCTAAGGAAAATTCCAAAAGCTCCAGTATCTCCTGATCTGCCTGCACCGGCGTAATCCCTGCATTATCATTAATGGTCTTAAGATTATTGAGACCGTCATAGCTGTGATAAATATCGAACATCTGGTGATATGCTTCCAACTCTGACTGAAACAGCCTGGCATATTTCTGAAACTGCTCCTCATCCTCCGCATAGACTGTAAAGCTGGTAAAGGTATCAAAATAGTCAAAATATTGAACGTCAAATTCCCTTCTCTGCTCTGCCTGCCCACATCCTGTCAATGCCAATGCCAGCCAGACGGCAGCCACAAACCGTTTCATACTCATCCCTTTTCTCTGGCCCCGGAATCTGTCCAAAGGCTTATTCTGCACTCTTAAATCCCATGCTTTCCAGGAACCGCCCAAAGGCATCCCGGCCTTCGGTCGTACATTTATAGACTCCTGCATCTTCCAGAACACGAGCAAACACCTTCCCTACCTCGTCCTGAAGGATCCTGTCCACATTTTCTCTTGTGATCTTCTCATATGACGGCACAAATTCGTCTACCCAATCTGCATGTTTTTCAATGGACTCATTGCTGCGGACATCCTTTCCCTCCACAAGATACTCCCCTAACAGGGCCAGCTCATCCTTCAGCCTGGAAGGCAGAACTGCCAGACCCATCACCTCGATCAGCCCGATATTCTCCTTCTTAATGTGATGCAGATCCTGGTGAGGATGATACACGCCCAAAGGAAACTCCTCTGTGGTAATATTATTTCTGAGCACCAGGTCAAGCTCATACAATTCTCCGTTTTTACGGGCAATAGGGGTGATGGTATTGTGCGGCTCCCCATCTGTCTTTGCATAGACAAAGGCTGCCTCATCCGTATATCCTCTCCAGGCTTCCAGCACCATATTGCCCAGATCAATCAGCCTCTCCGGATCCGTTCCCCGCAGACGCAGCACAGACATAGGCCAATATACAATGCCAGCCTCCACATCCTCAAAGCCCGGCATCACAAACTTTTTCTCAAACCCAGCTTTAGCCATCGCAAACGTATAATGACCGCCCTGAAAATGATCATGACTTAAGATCGATCCGCCCACAATCGGCAAGTCCGCGTTGGAACCCAGGAAATAATGAGGGAACTGCTTCACAAAATCAAACAGTTTCACGAAAGCCGCCCTCTCAATCTTCATGGGAGTATGCTGTCCGTTAAACACAATACAATGCTCATTATAATACACATACGGAGAATACTGGAACCCCCACTGGCTCTCATTGACCGTAATCCGAATGACTCTGTGGTTGTTCCTGGCCGGATGGTTCAGACGGCCCGCATAGCCCTCATTTTCCATGCACAAAAGGCACTTGGGGTATCCGCTCTGCTTTGCTAACTTTGCCGCTGCAATAGCCTTCGGATCCTTCTCTGGCTTAGAAAGATTGATCGTAATATCCAGATTGCCGTATGGAGTTTCTGCCACCCACTTCTGGTCCTTACATACCCGATATCTGCGGATATAATCCGAATCCTGGCTCAGCTTGTAAAAATAATCGGTAGCTGCCTGGGCTCCTTCCTTTTCATAAATCTCCCAGAACCGGGCTGATACCTCAGAAGGCCGCGGCATCAGGCAGTCCATCAGCTTTGTGTCAAATAAATCCCGGTATCCGATGCTGTCCTGGGTAACTCCCTGTTCACAGGCATAATCCAAAAGTTCCTTTAAGGTCTCCTCCAGATCCACTTCCTTATAGTCCTGCTCCGGCTCCTCATACTCATCCATGTGCAGCGCCTCCAAAATCCGGTTGGTCACATAGATCCGGTCTGCCTCCTGACAAAGACCTGTCTCCACTCCATACTGTACAAGCTTTTTAATCCCATCGTGTATCATTTCCGTCCTCCCAGTGATTTATATTTTGTCAAATCAATTTCTTAGATTATAACATTTTCACAGAAGGAATACAATAATTCCCCCGGAATTTTCTTCACCGGCTTCTGCTCTCCGTTAAGGCATAACCCTTGATCCTCTCCACCACCATGCCGCCCAAAAGTCCGATTACCCCGCCGGCTGCCACCCCTGCTGCCAAGAGCACGGGAAAATAAGAAAACACCCCAAAAGTCCCGGTCACATAGGATGCTGCCAAAAGCTGTCCCACATTATGAAAAACACCTCCCAGAATGCTGATCCCGGTTGTACCGAACCATTTGCACCGCTTTGCCCCTGCCATAACTGCCATGCTGAGGATTCCCCCTGACAGCCCGTACACCATACTGAAGGTATTTCCAAAAGTAAACCCTACCAGCACGATTCTTACCAATCCCACTGCTGCTGTCCCGGCCAGTCCCACTGTATACAGCCCTACCACATTCACCAGATTTGCCAGCCCTATCTTTACTCCCGGAACCGGAAGCGGCATGGGTATTATGGCCTCCACATAGCTGAAAATAAATGCCAGGGCAATCAGCATTCCATACAATGCAGCCTTTTGCGCCGCATTCCGTTCTTTTCCTTTCATTCCCTGCTCCCTTTCATAAAAAATGCTTAGGCTGACCACGCTTTTGCCTTATAGCAGAAGCAGGGCCATGGTACCTTCCAATGGTCCACTGCCCTGCAAAGTTTCTTCTGATTCTTATTTCTCCTGGGATTTCCATTTAAACCCTGGAATCACGTCGCTCCACCTTTCAATCCCGATAATGGATTTGGCAAATTCCGTAGTCTCCAATGTTCGCTTTCGATCATCAATATATTTATACACAGACCAGGACTTTTTGCGCATTGTAGGCACAATATCATTGGGCCTGTTCATATCGCACTTCCACAGGCCAAAGTTCATGGAAGCCGCTGCCTCCGAAGGCGCATCCACCTGCCGGCTCATAATAAACGCATCAATGTACGGATTGCTGTCTGCAATATAATAAGCATATGCAATGGCTGCTGCCTGCAGGTCATTGTTCTCACCATGAGTAGGACTTACCGAGGTAAATCCCTGCTCTGACAAAATAATATGGCGCACCTTGCCGTTTCTGTCTAACAGCGGGCCGGACTGCATATAATCCGTCAGAACATTCAGGTTCTTCAGATTAACTACCGGTGAGCTGACATCATTCTTAATAAGCCCGGTCTGATCATCATCCCAAAACTCTGGCTCTGTCAGCGGAATCGCATAGGGGTGATATGCCAGCCCCCAGTCCATGGAACCGCCTGCTCCGGTCTTGTCTGCAAATTTATCGATAATATCCTTAGCATTATACTTGGTGGTTCCATTTGACTCATGGAGCCAGTTGTAATCTGTGGAAAAGAACAGCCGGTCATTTTGGTTGGTGCTGCGGATGGCCGTATAGAACACCCGGAAAGCCCGCTCATATTCCTGGATATACCGGTCAATGTCCATTGGTCCTACATAATTCCACTGCTGGTTGTTGATCTCATTGCCGATAATCCAATTAGATACCTTTCCGTAAGGAGAGGACAAGCTGCTGTAACGCTCTGCCAAAAACGAGGCAATCGCCTTTATCGTCTCATATCCTTCCTTGGTAGAAGCATTAAACCCATAATAAAACACCTGATTCTCCGGCTGCTTCGTCACCCCCGGATATACCAGCTGAGGCGTGCTGTCATTCCACCCGTTCAGAATAATGGCTGTGACTGTCATGCTTTTCTCTGACATTCTCCGAATGGTATAGTCCAGGTTCTCCAGCACCTCTTTATTAAAGCTGTAATTCTTCCCATCATACGTATAATCAATTCCCTGCCCTAAAATGTGATGGAACGGAATATTTACAATTACATGGTTTACTCCCAGTTCAAAGGCATCTGCCACCATACTGTCCGTATTCTGTATCAAAAGACCCTTTTTGTTCTGTGCATTCCGGTAAGGCTCCGTATGTTTTGCCAGCACCTCCGGGTTTGTCACATAAGCCGTATTGCTGACCTGAGTATAGCTTTGCCCGTCAAAAACAGCCACAACAAAACGAGAGTAGAGTCGGTTCTGCTCTGTGCCCAGGTTCAGAGGAATATCAAAAGAAAGCTCATCCCCCTTAGTAATCCATGCACAATAATCCGTTCTGCCCTCCAGAGTATCCTGGTATGGCTGCAGTTCAAAAAGATACAGATAATTATCATAAACAGCCGGATCCGACCAGGTTCCCTTCATCTGCCCCCGGATGGCAATCTGGCTGCCTCCTTCGATAGCACAGCTTGTGATGTGGGCAAACTCTGTAGGCTGCGGCTTTTCCTGCTGCACAGCCGCCTCCCCGTCCGGATTAGCAAACGCTGCTTTGCTTCCCATTCCTGTGAGAAATGCTGCCAGCGCCAATATCACTGCTGTTCTGCCAATGGGATATTTCTTCATAAAACCTTTCTGCCTCCTTTTCCGTCGTCATTTTCTAATTATATCCAATAATCCGTTAAATACAAGTCAACGCCTCCTTACATTGTCTTACGTTTTCCTTAACCCCATTGGTCCATGAAGCCGCCGAAACACATAAAAATCCCCCATGCCAGATATTTTGGGGAACAAAAAAACCGGCATCCGCACTCCTGCACGAACACCGGTTTAACAAAATACTAATACTGCCTTATGCCAGATATTTCTTTAGCGCGTCCACTTTATCCAGCCGCTCCCAGGGCAAATCCAGATCCGTTCTTCCGAAATGGCCATAAGCCGCTGTCTGCCGATAGATTGGCCTTCTCAGATCCAGCATCTTGATGATTCCCGCCGGACGCAGGTCAAAATTCTCCCGAATGATTTCTACCAGCTTCTCATTGCTCAGCTTCCCTGTTCCAAAAGTATCTACCATGACAGAGGTGGGATATGCCACCCCAATGGCATAAGAAAGCTGAATCTCACATTTATCCGCCAGTCCTGCTGCCACCAGGTTCTTGGCCGCATACCGGGCCGCATAAGCAGCAGAACGGTCCACCTTGGTGCAGTCCTTGCCGGAAAATGCTCCGCCGCCATGACGGGCATAACCGCCGTAGGTATCCACGATGATCTTTCTTCCCGTAACCCCGCTGTCCCCATGAGGGCCTCCGATGACAAACCGCCCGGTAGGATTCACGAAAAACTTGGTGTTCTCATCCACCATTTCAGCCGGCAGCACATGATCAAAAATGTATTTTTTTACATCCTTATGTATCTGTTCCTGCTCCACATCCGCATCGTGCTGAGTGGAAAGAACAACCGCTTCCAGTCTGAGAGGCTTGCCGTTCTCATCGTACTCCACTGTCACCTGGCTCTTTCCGTCAGGACGAAGATAAGGCAAAGTACCGTTTTTACGAACCTCTGTGAGACGAAGAACCAGCTTATGGGCAAGGGCAATGGGATAAGGCATATATTCCTGGGTCTCATTGCTGGCAAAACCAAACATCATCCCCTGGTCCCCGGCGCCGATAGCATCCAGCTCTGTATCACTCATCCGATTTTCCTTTGCTTCCAGAGCCTTATCCACGCCCATGGCAATATCCCCGGACTGTTCATCCAGCGCTACGATCACACCGCAGGTATTGCAGTCAAATCCATACTCTGCATTGTCATAGCCGATCTCCCGCACAGTATCCCGCACCACTTTCTGAATATCCACATATCCCTTTGTGGTAATCTCTCCCATCACCAGCACCAAACCCGTGGTAGTACAAGTCTCACAGGCCACCCGGCTCATGGGATCCTGGGCCATCATAGCATCCAGCACAGCATCAGAAATGGCATCACACATTTTGTCCGGATGTCCCTCTGTCACGGACTCAGACGTAAACAATAATTTCTCCACTGAATATTCCTCCTTAGAATCAAATAATGTGTTCACGGATTTCCGGATATCCGAAAATCCAAACAAAAGAAAAGCCCGAAGCAATCATACTGCGGACTTGATATATCACAGGCACATCAAATCCTCTTATTGCTCGATTTCTCGCTCAGGTTGGCACCTTCCGATAACTCCTTTCGGAATCTATTCGGGGTTGCCGTGACTTCACAGATCCTATGTATCTCCATCACTCTGAATAAGGGATATTACGCACTTTTCTATTGTTATTTTCTGTTACAAACTTATAGTAGCAGATTCTACAGCAAGTGTCAAGCCCCTATTATTCCTTTAAATATTTTCACAAACAATCACTTAAAAGTCTTCTTCCCACAGTTGACTTGGGATCCACAGCCAAAATTCTTCCTTTTTTGTCGGATCCTCCACGTCTGAAAGCACAATCCAAAGCTCCCCGTTTCCTGTGTTTTCCATCCGGCACTCCTCTCTCCGTCCAGACTCCCCGCCTTTTAAGTATGGCCAGTATTTCTCGGATTCTCCTATATTTTCCACGGATCCTGCCATAATGCGCTTGTTCTTCCAATCCATCCACAGACAAGCCCCTCCTTCCCTGACCGTGATCAGAGAACCTGGCAGCTCCCCCACTTTCTCCTCCCCTGTAAAGTTTGCCTTCATGCGCATAAGCGGCTTAGGAAATGCTCCGTCATTAGTCCAGCCTTCATAGTAAAGATAACCGTCCGCATAACATAGCCCTTCTGCAACCCCGTACTGCACATTCCCTGCCTGACGATCACTTCCATCCATACAAATGCTCACCGGCAAAGGGCGTTTCATACTCATCATATCCGCATTTGCAAATCCTTTATAAATCAACCGTTCTTCCGTCACCACTATCTTCTGGCGGTTCCCTTTCTCCATAAACATCAAAGCATCCACCACCTGATCCTGATTCTCCCTGCTGCGTGCCAGTTCCATTCTGTCATAGGGAATATTATACCGATTAAAACTCTGAAAATCCGACTTCTCAAATGGCAGGGCTTCCCTTGGCGTCCTTACATAATAGTCAAATCCATCTCGGGCAAACAGCCAGCGGCTTTCACTGATCTCCCCCTTCGGATTGTTCAGCTCCTTTCCGTCTCCCACAAACAAAAACACCTGGCTCATTTCCTGTTTTTTAGGATCATAGTATCCATAGTACAGATCAATCAGCCTTCCCTCCCCCTCTCTCTCCGACCATACTCCCAGCACAGCTACCTGACTTCCTGCTATTTTAATTGCATCACAGTCCATATTCTGGCTTTTTCTTTCCGATGATGAATCCCTTTCCGCTAAAAACCGGTCCTCTGCCAAAACCCTGTCTGCGATCTGGCTGATTCCCTGTCCCATCTGCTCCCCCATGTTCTTATCCGAAATAAACATCTTCTGAATCCAGCGGCCATCCTCCCCCTTTTCAAAAGAAAACAATCCAAAATCCCCATGGAAAATCAGGCTATGCTCCGATGCAAAATCCAAATACACCTTAGAAACAATGCTTTTATTCTCCTGTCCGCTCTGTTCCTGCCCGGCTCTTTCTTCCTGAACAGCCGGTCCCCCCATTGCTCCCGCAATTCTCACAGAAGACAGCCACTCAGAATCCGGTCTTTCGCTCTGCCAAGCCGTATTATCCTCCCCTGTCTTACCCGCCACAAAAACACTCACCGGTCCATCCGCTCCTCCGATGATCGATATAGAATCCCCCTCCTGAACTTCTTCATCCTCAGCTATCTGCCTTTGTGGATTCGTCATCAGCCCCACGCCTGCTGCAGCCAGCAAGATTACTGCTGCTGCCGTCAAAGCTGCTCCCGGCTTATGGTAACAGAGAATATTCTGAATCCTCCGGCAGATAGAATGTTTTCCAAATGCAGGAGGCAGCCAAAGTCCGCTCCTTTTCTCCATCTCTGACAGAAGAACTTGGGAATAAGCCTTTCTCTTATCCGTTCCAATACCTTTCAGCACCTTCTCGTCACAGGACATCTCCATGTCCTGGCACATGGTCCAAAATCCAATCCAGGCGAAAGGATTAAACCAATGAATCGTTGCCGCCAAAATCCCCAGCAGCTTCACAACATAATCCTTTCTGCGTACATGAATGCTCTCATGGCGCAGAACATATTCTCGATTCTCCTCCAAAAGCCCTGACGGCAGATAAATCACCGGACGGATTATCCCCAATACAAAAGCCCCGTCTATCTGATCCGTCTCTCTCACCAGAATCCTTCTCTTATTCCTTTCATCTGACTGTACCCCTTCATCTTCTGCCTGTATTGCCGTTTTCAATCTTCTGCGAAGCCTTAAAAGCTGTGTCAGATTATATCCTGAACATACTGCCATTCCGGCAGTCCACAGGACAAATCCTGCCCCCAGCCACACTTGAATCGGATTTATGGAATTTCCCGGATTTCTCGCTGCCAGGTTCTCCCCTGTCACCTGGTTCACGGCCCGGTCTACCCATATCACCCCTGTCTCAATTCTCGGTTCCTGCCAGTACACAATCTCCTGGCTCACAGGCTCCGGGTTCACCGGAAACAAAGAAAAAGGCGACGGAATCGATACCGGACATAAAAAGCGGAAAAGCACAATCAGCCACAGACCATAAGAATATCCCTTTGGCAGACGCCTCAGAAAAATCCGCAGAAGCAGTACCAGCAGCACGGTACATCCTCCTGCAAAGCTCATATTCAAAAGCTGAATCATAATTTTGTCCATTATTCCACCGCCTTTTCAATCATTTCCCGAATCTCACATGCCTCCTCCTTTGTCAGCTTTCTTCCTGTCAAAAATGCTGTCACAAATGCAGGCAGAGAACCTCCAAAACTCTTATCCACCACAGCCTCACTCTCTTTTCTCTGAATCTGATCCCGCTTTACCAATGCTGTCACCACCGCATTCTCATTTTTTATATATCCATGGTCTGAAAGCTTCTTTAACATTGTATAGCAGGTAGACTTTTTCCATCCCAGTGCCTTAAGGCAGATTCCTGCCAGCTCCATAGATCGCACCGGCTCATTCTCCCATATCAGATCCATCAATCGATATTCCCCGTCAAACAGCCTCCGATCTTCTGGTCTCTTATCTTCCATAATTTTCCTCCATTCTGTGATCTTCTTCACTATGTAAGTCACTCTTATATACCTGATGTCCTTTTATCTGCGGCAGCCGCCCTTCCCCGTCAGGTCTATTTCAATAGTCCTTATATAAAGTCTACTACACTAGACCTCATATGTCAATCCCTGTAAATATAACAAAGCGGAGAGAATTTCTTCTCTCCGCCATAAATCACTTTCTTTTATTATTCAACTCGTTTCTGTCTTCTACTGAATCCAGACACCGTTGGCATCCACCCGGAATCCATCCGGTGTTGTGGTGTTAACCATCATGGCTCCCTGATTTGACCCCTCTCTGGGATCACAGTAATACCACTTCCCATCGCCGGCCTGAATCCAGCCTGTGCGCATATAACCTGCCGCATCAAAGCAATACCATACGTTCTTAATGCTCAGCCAGCCGTTCTGCGGATAGGAACCATTGGAATACTCATACCACCAGCCCACATTGTTCCGCTTCCACACACCCTCGTTTGATGAAGCTCCCGGAGCATTGGATGTGCCGCTGTTTTGATTTCCTGAGGAATAGCTGCCGTTCTTAAAATCTTCTGCCATGTCCTCATCCACATACATACTGTCTGACTCGTACCATTCGCCCTTTTTGGAATTGCTGTTAACTGCGCGGACCTTGAAATAGTAGTCGCCTTCTCTTGTTATACTTTTGCTGAAATCATAATATTCATTGCTTGTAGTAACGGTAGAGCCTACAGATTTGTCTTCGCGGTATAGGCGCACCTGATAGCTTTTCGCCCCTGCGGTACTCTCCCATCTGGCTACGGGAATATCTTCGCCTTCCCACTCTACGGCATCCACCTCTAAGCTGCCTTCCAAAGCCCCCAGCTTTATTGTCACTACCAAAGTAGACTTGTTGTCCCTGCGGCTGGAAGTCACATAAGTAGCTTTATCCCCTTTCAGCTTCACCTTGGATTTGCTCATGGAGTCAAAATAATAATCCTCCTCTGCCTCCAGGGTAATCTCCACCCTTGGCTCATCGCCGCTGATCCACTCGCCTTCGTCATTCTTAACGGTCACATCGTCCAGACTGTAGCCCGTTCCGGAATCAATAGACACATTTACATCACTTCCGTCTTTACCTGCCTCAATCAGTGATTCTACATTAAGCGAAACCTGACTGATCTTTGTCCGTTCCTCTGCTGCCAGCGCATTCCCTGTCAGCGCCATAGCCAGCAACCCTGTACCCAGCGCTGCCGCCAATCCTTTTCTCCACTTTTTCATTTTTCTTCCTCCTTTACACCTTTTATCTCTTAAACTGTCTTGCCCTTAATGGACAAGAGAATGGTTAAACAATAACCCTACTATCATAATATCCGGAAGAAATGTACAAATTGTGAAAAGAAAATAACGATTCATAGTCAAAAATCCTACAAAACCCTTACTGCCTTACCCTGTCTTTAATCTGAATTTATTGGCCTTTTTCTCTGAATCCACAATCTCAATAGCTGCTCCCAGCTTCTGCAGCTTTTCTTCAAAACATTCATATCCTCTCTGGATATATCCGATCTCGTCTACCACCGTAAAGCCGTCTGCTGCCAATCCAGCCAGTACCAGCGCCGCTCCGGCCCGCAAATCCGGAGATTCTACCTGTGCTCCGGTAAAACCCTTGACACCGTCAATCACAGCCACATTACCCTCTACCTTAATATTGCCTCCCATGCGGGTCAGCTCATCCACATATTTAAACCGGTTTTCAAAAATACTCTCTGTAATCATACTGGTTCCTGTGGTTAAAGCCAGGGTCACTGCCATCTGAGGCTGCATGTCCGTAGGAAATCCCGGATAAGGAAGGGTCTTAATGTTGGTAGAGTGCTGCCTGGGCCTGCCCACCACACGCACCTCGTCATCCCCCTCAATAACCTCACAGCCGATCTCCAAAAGCTTGGCCGATATAGCCTCCAAATGCTTTGGTATCACATTCTTTACCGTCACATCTCCCCGGGTCACTGCTGCGCCGCACATAAAGGTACCTGCTTCTATCTGATCCGGAATAATCGAGTACTCGCTTCCATGGAACTTCCTCACTCCGCGGATGCGGATAATATCTGTGCCGGCCCCTTTAATGTTGGCTCCCATACTGTTTAAGAAATTGGCCACATCCACCACATGAGGCTCTTTCGCCGCATTCTCCAGAATCGTCAGTCCTTCTGCAAGAGCCGCTGCCATCATAATATTGATCGTAGCTCCTACTGACACCACATCCAGATAGACATGTCCTCCTACCAGATCAATGGCATGAGCCAATACAGCGCCTCTCTCAATCTCAATCTTTGCTCCCAGTGCCCGAAATCCCTTTAAATGCTGGTCAATGGGCCTGCTGCCAATATTGCATCCACCAGGCAGCGGAACTTCAGCGCTTTTATATTTTCCAAGTAACGCCCCAATAAAATAATAAGAGGCCCGAATCTTCCGTATATAATCATCATCTACTGACACTTCATGAATCGTTGAGGCATTGATCCTAACCTTATGACGCTCCAGCCGCTCTACCCGGGCGCCAATCTCCTCAATCGCCTCCAACATTACATTAATGTCCCGCACATCCGGCAGGTTCTCAATCACTACATTCTCATCCGTCATGATAGAAGCCGCAAGAATCCCCAATGCAGCATTCTTCGCACCACTAATCTGAACTTCTCCTACCAGCGGATTGCCGCCCTTCATAATATACTGATTCATATTACACCTCTGTCGCTATTTAAATTCAACCATTTTCCGCTTCAAGACCCTTACTGTAACATAAAATCATTACAAATATATTAAAAATTAATATAGGACTTGTTAATGATTATACCACATAATTAAGATTTGTAAAGGGCTGGAAAATTTTCAGAATTTTTCATCTGGTTTTACACCCTATAGATCCACTTTTAGGCAGACAAAAATAACTGTAAAATGCAAAAAAAGAGCCTTCTATCTACCAGAAGACTCTCTGCGCTGGGCTACAAGGATTCGAACCTTGAAATGACGGAGTCAGAGTCCGTTGCCTTACCGTTTGGCGATAGCCCATTGCTGCAACGATGATTATTATAACGGATAGTCCCCAATTCGTCAAGCCCTTTTTTCATATATTTTCAAATTTTTTCAAAATTCCTCAAACAGTCCCTGTTTACCCGTTCCGATTCACGAAGATTCTTCTTTTGAATCTTTCAAATCCTCAGAAGAAGGTTCTGTCCGGCTCTCAATTTCTTCCTCTGTTTTCACGGTTTCCGAAACCGTAGTCTCGGTTTCTGTGGGTTTTCTGTCATCAGCATCCGTCTCCCGGCTGCTGCTTTCTTCCGTCTCCTCGCTTTCTTCTGTCTCCTCCCTTTCTTCCGTCTCCTCCGGCTGAGTATCCTCCTCATCGAGAATCTCTGACGCAATCTCCGGCACCTCAAAGTATCCTTTAACCGTAACGGCCGTATCGCTTCCGGCCGGGCACAAACCGCCCAGCACAAATGTATATTCTTTCTCTCCCTCCAAACCGTCTACCTCTATGAAACAGTCATTTCGGGAAGAATCCGACACCATGGCAGCATAGGAATTGCCGTCCCTGTCGCGCACCACTACAGACGGTGTGTTCCACTTGACTCGTTCCAGAAAACACACATAGATCATGCCTTCCTCATAGTCCACATAATCGATCTCTACCGTATCCTCCTCCGGCTGTTCTTCCTGCGCCTCGGTGGCAGGCGCTGTTGCAAGCGGCGCTGTAGTCGTCTCCTCCGCTGTCGTTGTCTCCGTCTCCTCTGCCGCAGTCTCACTGCTCTCCGTCGCTGTGACCGTCTCCTCCACAGAGGCAGTTTCTTCTGATGTCTCCGGCTTTTGTGAAGTTTCCTCTGTTGTCTCCGGATCCTCCGCCTGATCTGCCAATTCTCCTAACGCATAAGAACTTTCTGCAATCCTGCCTGCAATTTCTTCCATGCTCATGGAAGAAAGAGCTTCCATATCCTCCATGGTAAGACCCTGATTCTGATCAATCAGCTCCTTTAAAAAGTAAGCCTTCCCATAGGAAATATTATACTGACGGGCAATGGCGTCTATCTCCTCATCTTCAATTACCTGCTGGTCATAAACCACTGCCTCCACCTGGTTTTCTTTTAAGACATGCTCAATGTCTCCCACCACGCTGGAACGCAGCTCTCTGGCCTTGCGGACACTGTCATTGCTCACGGTCACTAAAATCGCATTGTCCAAATCATCCAGATAACCATGAGTCACCATGGCGCCCACCACGGCATTGACCGCCACATTCAGATCCACGCCCTCTAAATCCATACCGTCAATAATGCTGACAGCATCCTCATTTAAGGCCCTGACCTTTAACACCCGTCCGTTTCGGTTAATGGAAAGCTCTACGCTGGGGTTCACATCAATGCCGATCACGGACTCCACCCGCCTGTTTTCCATATGGTAATAAAAAGACCCGCCGCCGATAAACACCAGACACACACATGCTGCCGCTGCCGCTGCAAGCCTGCGCATACGCCGCTGAAGCCGTAAAAGCATCACCTGATTCTGCTGTTCCTGCCCGGATACCTTTATCTGAGGCACAGAAAAATCAATCTGCTCCAATATATTGGGAGTAAGCGTATCCACGGCTGACTTTAAGTGCTTTTCAATCTGTCTTGTATTCAGTTGTCCTAAGCCAGAACCCTGCATAACACGGCTCACTCCTCTCTCAAATATTGTTTTAATTTCTTAATGGCACGATTGTACTTAGACAGCACCGTGGCAAGGGGCATCTGCAGATTAGACGCAATCTCCCGGTGCTTTAACCCTGCCGAGGCATGAAGAAGCACAATCTGCCGCTCATCCTCTTTCAGTATCTCAAGGGCGGAACGGAGCACCATGGCATCTGCTAAGTTTTCCAAAGGAAGACACAGCTCTCCCGTCTCCTCCCCATTCAGATCATCCAGCCCCATATCTGCCTGCCGCTTCTGGTCACGGAACCTCATATAACATAAGTTCCGTGCAATGGTAAAAATCCACGCCAAAGGCTTTCCCTGGGAATGATAGGATGCTGCGGAGGTCCATATCTTCAGATAAGTCTCCTGCATGACTTCTTCTGCATCCTGGGGATTCTTAAGAATAGACAATATAAAGCTGTAAACAGTCCGATCTGTGTTGTGATACAACTGTCGGAAGGCATCTTCATCACCTGTGCCTACTTGTTTTAAAAGTTCCTCGTCGTTCAATCGAATTCCCTTTCTGATAGTTTAATGCAATAGAAGCCATTCTTATTGCACCATCTGGTAAAGTTTTCTTTCCAAAATATTCCTTTACGATTCCATGCAAAAGGTACATTCTGCTGTGATTACACAACAGTACCTCTCATCCAGCTCCCTCAGTTTTCGGCATATTTCCTGCTTGCACGCATCCTGCATCTGCTTTGTGTAGTCCCGCGGCACCACCAAATCAAAGATCAGGTTCGTCCTGCGCGTACCCTCCACAACCCGAAAATCATGCAGGGTCAGACGCTCATCCAGCCCCCGCAAAACCCCCTCTGCCATTTGCCGAAGCTCCCTGAGCTGAGTATTTTTAAGCTCTACCGGATCCATATGAATCACCAGAAAAATACCCAGCTTCTCCGCTGCGTCCCGCTCAATCCGATCCACTACTTCATGAGAGATCTCGATTTCCACATCACTGGGCACTTCTGCGTGAATGGACGCCATACTGCGTCCCGGCCCATAATTATGGACAATCAGGTCATGGCTTCCCACAATCCCCTCATAACCATTGACAAAATCTGTGATTTTCCGGTAAACTTCCGGATCAATCGGTCCTCCGATCAGCGGCTCCAAAGTGTCTTTTGCAATATTCACTCCGGCGATCATAACCAGCACAGATACCACCAGACCCACCAGGCCGTCAATATTTACCTTCCAGATGCCGAACACCACAATAGATAGAATCGTAGCCGAAGTGGCAGCCACATCTCCCAGAGAATCTGCCGCTGTGGCTTTCATGACAGAAGACTGTACCCGTCTGCCCAGGTTTCTGTTAAAAAATGCCATCCAGAGCTTTACCCCCACGGACAGCATCAGGATACCCACGGAAATGATTCCGAACGTCAGCTCCTCCGGATGCAAAATCTTTCCCAAAGAAGTTTTCAGAAGGGAAAAGCCAACCTGGATCACAATAAATGCCACAATAAATGCCGAAATATATTCAATCCGTCCATGGCCAAAGGGATGGCTCTCATCTGCCGGCTTCTGCGCCATCTTCATGCCTACAAAGCCGACAATCGAGGAGGCGGCGTCTGACAGATTGTTAAATGCATCTGCCATAATGGAAATGCTGCCCGTCATAAACCCAACCCCAATCTTTGCCCCAAACAAAATCAGGTTGCAGCAGATTCCCACTATGCCCGCCATCATTCCATAAGCCGTGCGTACCTGCGGATTATCCGTCTGTTCATAATCCTTTACCAATTTTCTTACTAAAAATTCTGTCATAGGCTCTCATACTTCCCCATATTTTACTTCCATCAGACACAGTCCTTCCGGCGGCGCCGTAAACCCGGCCATCTTCCGATCCCCTGCCTCCAAAATCCCGGCTATCTGTTCAGGACGACGTTCTCCAAGGCCCACTTCAATCAAAGTACCCGTCATAATACGCACCATATACTGCAAAAAGCCATTTCCCTCAAAGGTAAGACATACCACACTGCCTTTTGGCTCCTTTTTGATGTCAATCGCCTGTATTGTCCTAACCGTAGATTTTTTCATCCTGGGATTCCCGCAAAAACTCTTAAAGTCATGAGTGCCGCACAAAAATCCGGCTGCTGCCTTCATAGCTTTCACATCCAAAGGCTTTCCCAATCCATAAACATACCTTCTCTGAAACACGTCTCGTCTCTGTCTGGTTTCAATCTGGTATTGATAAATCTTTCCTGCTGCATGAAGACGGCTGTGAAATCTCTCCGGCGCCTGTTCTGTCCTAAGTACCGCGATATCCCCCGGAAGATATTGGTTTAAATACGCTGTCACCTGCTTTGGCTCCCAATACTCATCCAAAAGAAAATTGGCTACTTGTCCCATAGCATGAACGCCCGCATCGGTTCTTCCGGATCCATGGACCTCTACCGGTGCCCCGGCCATCCGGCCCAGCACTGCCTCCAGCCTTCCCTGGATCGTATTTTCCGTATTGCCCTGCTTTTGCCATCCATTGTAACGGGTTCCTTCATATTGCAGGATTATCTTATAATTGTGCCCCAAACTTCCCCGCTCCTATTCTCTTTTCCCCATTTCGTATAAAGACTTATTTTGGTTTGTGTCTACAAAATACCCTGCAGAAACACCCCCAAAATCATCACGGGAAGAATAAACTTTAAATATCCTGCCGCCCATGCAGGCACCTTCATGCCGGTTCCCTCATTGGCTTCCTTATAATAGTCCCCTATGCCCCAGCCGGCTTTCAGCGTACAGAACAAAAGGTACACCAAAGATCCCAAAGGCAGAAGCAAATTGCTGACTATAAAATCCTCCAGGTCCAGAACCGTACTTCCCGGCCCCATTGGCTGAAAGCCGCTTAATACATTATATCCCAAAGCACAGGGAAGTGACAGTATTGTAATCACTGCCAGATTCATCCAGGCGGACTTTTTTCTATCCATATGAAAAAGCTCCATACAGCATGCTATAATGTTCTCAAACACGGCAATCACTGTGGACAATGCTGCAAACGACATAAACAAAAAGAACAGACTTCCCCATATCCTGCCTCCCATCATGGAAATAAACACATTTGGCAGGGTGATAAAGATCAGCCTTGGCCCGCTGTCCGGATTTACCCCAAAAGCAAAACAAGCCGGGAAAATAATAAGACCTGCTGTGATTGCCACAAAAGTATCTAAAACCGCCACATTCACAGCCTCTCCCAAAAGCGTATGATCCCTGTTAAGATAGCTTCCGAAGATTGCCATTGCTCCGATTCCCAAACTCAGGGTAAAAAACGACTGATTCATGGCCGCCACAATAATATTGCCGATTCCCACCTCCGACACCTTTTCAAAATCCGGATACAGATAGAACCGAAGGCCGCTCATGCCTCCCTCCAGAGTCAATCCCCGCACTGCCATTACAATCATTAGGGATAAAAGGCCAATCATCATGCCTTTGGTAATCCGTTCCACTCCTTTCTGAAGCCCCATGGAGCAAATCAGAATCCCCAGCACTACCACAACCATCATCCAAAATACGTTGACTCCCGGCTGTCCTAAGGTATCTCCAAAAGCCGCCTCCACTTCTCCGGAAGAAAGCCCTGTAAATTTCCCCACAAAAAAGCTGTAGAAATAATACAGCATCCATCCTGCCACTGTAGTATAAAACATCATCAGCATATAATTTCCCGCCATGGCCACATAGCCGTGAAGATGCCATTTGCTTCCCGGCTTTTCAAGCGCCTGATAAGCTTTCACCGGACTTTTCCGGCTTGCCCTCCCTACGGCAAATTCCATGGAAAGCACAGGAACCCCCATGATCGTCAAGAACAGCAGGTAGAACAGCACAAAGACCCCTCCTCCGTTCTGTCCCACCACATAGGGAAATCTCCACACATTTCCGATTCCGATTGCACATCCGGCTGATAAAAGCAAAAAGCCCATTCTGGACCCGAATGTCTCTCTCTGGTTCATTGTTATATTCCTCCGTCTTACATATTGTGATTGAAAGGATCTTCTTATGCATTACAGGGAAAAACCAGCATCATGGTTCCCCCAGACGCACAGAGCCATGTGCTGATTTTCCTGCCTCACTGAAAAGCTTCCTCTCGTAAATCGATCTGATCATCCCATTCTGACAATGGCCTCTGTGATCAGCTCCTTAAACCGGGGCGCCACCTGATCCGCCGTCTCCTTTACCTCTGTATGGCTTAAAGGCTGTTCTGTCATCCCGCAGGCCATATTGGAAATGCAGGAAATGCCGCAGATCCTCATCTTCATATGATTGGCTGCCACTGCTTCACATGCTGTGCTCATTCCTACGGCATCCGCCCCCAAAATCCGGCACATCCGCACTTCATGGGGCGACTCAAAATTCGGTCCCGTAAGCTGTAAGTATGTCCCCTCCTTAAGCGAGATTCCCAAGTCATGAGACGTTTCCCGCAAAACCTGGCAGAGCTTTGGATCATAAATATGACTCATATCCGGGAACCTCTCCCCCAGCTCCTCCACATTCGGCCCAATCAGGGGCGACGGCACAAAATCTGATATCTGGTCTGTGATCATCATAAAATCCCCTGCACGGAAATCATAATTCACACCCCCGGCCGCATTCGTCAGAAAAAGGATCTCTGCTCCCATCATCTTCATCAGCCGGATCGGCAGCACCACATCTTCCATGGGATACCCTTCATAATAGTGGACACGTCCCTGCATAATCACAACCGGCACATCCTTCACATATCCAAACACAAATCTTCCTTTATGTCCGCTGACCGTGGATACAGGAAACCCGCTGATTTCATGATAATCCAGAGTGGATTCAATCCGAATCCCGTCTGCATAATCCCCTAATCCGGACCCCAATACCAACGCCACCTTAGGACGGACACAAATCTGATCCTGAATGCTCTTATAACAATTCTGCAGGCGTTCATATACTGCTGTCATACCATCTCCTCCTTCATCTTTTGGTCTGTCACTGCCTGAAATTACAAGGTTATCTCTTACGGATATGGCTATTATAACCGATATGCCTCCTATTTTCCATAGAAACCTGGTTTTTCTTTAATAGAATACGCTTTTATCAAAATAAAAAGGCAGGCGTCTCATCCTGCCTGCCAATCCCGTTCAAAACTATAATGCCAGAATAATCCCCCCGTCTCCCGCATAAAGGGTAGATACTCCTGCTGTCTCCGTAATCACAATCTCCCGGCTAAGTCCAAGACCTGCCAGCTCCTTTTTAACCTGTTCTGCCCGCTCCGGCGCATTACAGTGGGCAATCACCGCACGCCCGTCCCCGTCTTTCCCTCTCTCACGAATCGCGATCTCACACATTCTGGCAAAAGCCTTCCCCACGCCTCTGGCCTGATCCAGCTTGATGATCACGCCGTGATCAGCCCCCATCACCGGCTTAATATTAAGAGCCGTGGCAAAAAATGCCTGCAATCCGGTCAGCCTGCCGTTCTTGCGCAGATACTCCAGGGAATCTAAGACAAAATACGTCCTCTGCTGATCCCGCATTGTCAGAATCTGACTGGAAATCTCCTCAAACTTCATCCCCTTGTCATACATCTCACAGATCGCCATAGCCAGGGACAGCTCCCCTGATGCCGCTGACTCCGAATCAAGAATTAAAATATTCTTATGTCCGTGTTCCTCCTCATACAAGCTCTTGCCCACCATGGCACTGTTGTAAGAACCGCTCAGATGACTGGAAATAGTGATCACATAAATATCCTCCTCCTCACACTCATAAGCTTTCTTAAAAGCTTCCGGAGAAGGGCAGGCAGTCTTCGGACAATCCTGGCTCTCTTTCACCAGCTTCAAAAACTCCGCCTGATCAAATCCCTCATCGTCCACAATCATGGCATCCCCTACCTGCAATGTCAGCGGCACAATCTGAAACCGCGGATCCATCCTCATTTCCTTCGTCAAATCCAGACAACTGTCGCCGACAATCTTATAGCTCATCTTCATCCTCCTGAAATCATCTCTATATTACGTAGTTTTAATTACTACTTATTATAGCATATATTTCAGATATTTCAATACTATCTATTTTTCAATATTAGCCATGATATCCATTTCATGTAGTTTTCCCTATAATGAGCAGGTTTTGGAAAATTTCATGTACTAATCAGGACCGGCCGGTCTTGCGGGATTTTTTATTTTCATACATTTTCTCGTCAGCCTCTTTTAACAGCTTCTGATAATCAGTATGGCCCTCTATCAGACAGCAGCCAAAGGAGAAACCAAGAGGGACATACAGATCATCGTTCAGACGAGCGCGGCTGTTGTTCTGCAGCTTCTCCAATGTAAGGACAGCATTAGAAAGCTCCTCCTTTGTCTGATATTGATATAAAAACAAGACAAATTCATCGCCTCCTAGTCTGGCAGCAATACTGTGACCAGGCTCAAATTTCTCCAAAAGGCCGGCAATCTCTTTTAAATAAGCGTCCCCGCCTTCGTGGCCGTATGTATCGTTTACTATTTTTAAATTATCTGCATCGATCATCACAAAAGCACTTTCTTTAAACTCCTCCGGTTTATGGAAACAGGAGGAGAGGAAGCCTTCCAGACCCCGGCGGTTATACAGTCCGGTCAGATGATCATAATCCCTTTCCCGTTCAATCTGAAGACGTTTTAAGGTATCCTCGGTCACATCAATGAGAACGCCGAAAATATTGTTGTTCTCGGTGATTTCCTCGACCTTAATATAGCGCCCGTCCAACTCAAACACATTCGCCTCACTGTCAAAGGGGTGACTGCAAAGGTGGAAAAGAAAATCCCTGAACATCCGGCAGTCACAGGATAACTGTCTCGCCTTCTCAGGAGTAAGACCAAGAATCTGCGGTACATGCTCCGTAAAGCGGACCTGCAGCACATGATCATTATACTCGTACACCCCGATGTACATATTTGTTTTGCTGAGCACATAAGACATCTTCCTGCTGTTATCCAAAAGGCTCTTTTTCATCCGGTTAATATCCCTGCTCAGCTCAGAAAATTCCGTGCTGCTCTGAATGTCTATGACCTGGTCAAGATTCCCGTCAGCAATGGAATGGAGCTTTTGATTGATACGGTAGATGTCATCTACCACATAATGGTTCATATAACGGGTCACGGCACGCATAAGCACCACGGCAATTATAACAAGACAGGAAAAAAGGACAAAAGTATTCAGAAGGATCCACTTATAAAGCACCCGGCTGGTAAGAATACGCCCAATATAATTGGAATCAAATGTCTGGAATACACAGAGAGAATCCTGGCCGTTGACCGCAGCATGAAAGCCCTTTGATTGGCCGGCAATGTCCTGGAGGCTGATGCCGATCTCCTCGATATTCTTATGTACACAGTCTAATTCTGTAGAACCCACGATCTCTCCGCTGGTTCTGTCAATGGCATAATAACTGGCCTCCGGATTCACCCGGAACAGGGAAAATATATAAGAAAGCTCATTTTTCTGGGTCACTTTCATGACATTGACCGGGGACATGCCCACCTGAACGATAAAATTCTCGTCAGCGCTCCACAGAGCCGAATACTGCATCAGCTTTCCCTCTGCCACGTTCGGCGTTATATCCTGCACGAGTTTTAACGATTTATCTGCCAGCATGGGTTTAAAGAACATCATCTGTTCACCGGAGTCAAAGGTATAGTCGTAATACTCCGGATGGGTTCCTGCATAGATACGTCCGGCCTTATCAAAAATATGGATTTCATCCACTTCCATAAAAACCGCGATCCGTCTAAGCTCGTCAACACTGTCAAGCACAGAAGGCTTATCCTGGATCAGATAGGCGATGGCCTCGGCATTATGCAGACATGTTTGGCTGTACTCCTCACTGATTTCCGCAAGCTCGGCATTATTCTGTTCCAGAACCTGCCCGATCTGCTGGAATGTCATCATTGCATCGTTGTACGCCTGTCGGTGGGTGTCAGCGATCTGAACACCTATAATAACGATTGTCAAAAAGGAAATCAAAATGAATGTGACCAGATTCATGTATTGGCTGATAATTTTTTTAAGTGGCTTCATCTCTGCCTCCTGTGTAGTATGAAAATGACCGGGAAATGCAGCATGGCCGCGCAGGCTGCAGAATATATACATGCCAAAATCTCAGTTACTTTCTATAAATATACGAGAAGCCTTAGTACTACAGCGAACACTTTAAATTTATCTGTATATTACGAGCAAAATCAACTATATGATATGGGAGAATACCAGTTGCTTTATTGGAAAATCTGCCTGAAATACTTTTTAGAAAAATACAGAGCAGATTGTGTTCGCTGTAGTATTAAAGCGTGCCTGAAAATTCATTCCCGCCAAGTACACGCCCCACTTTGCGGTATATTTGGCTATCATTCGGTCAACGCAGCCCACTACACCTCCCTCATTCGGGCCAAATCTCCCACAAACTGTGACGCACATCTGACGGAAAGCAATTTTAAGACACGCTCTGCTAATTAAATATGATAATTTCGATCAAAGAATAAGTTAAATATATGATATCATAAGCCAGATGAATTAGCAAGAAAATTTGCGGTCAGGGCTTCCTTTTAAGCTTCCTCTGGCTGCTGTTCCAAATACCTTACTTCATATCCCTCCCAAGGCTCTGGCATTTCCATCTTATCAATCATCTGCTCCAGCACATTTGCCGGAATCGTTCTGTCCCTGGTCTGATTTCTCTTTAGCAGCTCGTCATAAGGCGTCTCCAGATAGATCACATGCACCCTGGCCCCATATCCGGCAAAGAGCCGGACAAGCCTCTGCCTGGTTTCCTGCATCAGATTCGTGGCATTCCAGATAAACGGCTCTTTTTTCCGCAGAAGCTTCTTCGCCCGTTCTATGGCTAGATTCGCCACCTTTCCGGAACCATCCTTCGGTGAAATCCCCAGCTCCCTGCGGATCTCATCCAATGAAATCACCGGTCCTCCCACCCCGCCGGCCTTATTCCATACAGACTGAATCCATGTATCCTTCCCCGCCAGAGGAAGCCCGGACATCATCCACACATCAAACCGGGTATTGTCATAAATCTGCGCCCCGGGCTGCAGATCTTCCTTCTGAAAATACTGGAACCGGGTATAATCATTGAAAAAAGAGTAAGACCTTTCCCATATTCCCAGCTCTTTCCCATACTCTGCAAATAATTCTCCATGCTCCTCAAGGGCTCCCGGTTCCCTGCTGAGTCTTCCCCGGGCATCTGCCTTTGCCAATAAATAAAGCAATCTTAAGGGAATCATCTCCGCCGCTCGAAAAAGATCATACTCAATCCTTTTCTTTTTCCAAAACCACACCGGAAGCCCATGAAAACGCACCAGCCTGGCTGCCAGCTCCCGCTCTTTAAACGTCATGCCAAACCGCCCGCCTTCACGATAAGCCATAGCCCGAAACACCTTTTCCCCCACAATCGTATGTTTCGGTGAGGTCCACCTCCCATCCTCGAATTTTGTGCAGGCCGGCTTTCCGATATCATGAAAAGCTGCTGCCAGAAAGAGCATTTCCTGCTCCCGGTCTGTCAGCCCGTTCCATTCTGAAAGTTTAAGAAGCTGATCACAGACCATTCCTGTGTGAACATATACATCTCCCTCGCCATGATACTCCGGATTCTGCTCCACCCCCTTTAAAATTTCCAATTCCGGATACCGTTCTGTCAGCCGTTCCAGCGAAAAACCGCTTTCCCCAATCCAGCCAAGTATCCCTTTCCCCCTATCTTCCATAACATACTCCTCCTGGCATAATATGTAATGACTCTTTCATCTTTACAAAAATAAGTCCTTTCCCTCCTCCAGCCGGTTGGCTGTTAGCGGCCGGTTCATCCAATGGCTCTCTGAATCCAGAATTGAATTGAGAAATGAATGACGGACAAACTTCAGCCGATCCACCGTATAATCCCCCTCCTCAACCTTAATATATATCCCTTCCATGACCCCGCTCAGATCTGTTTGGGCTTTGGTCCGTTCTGCATCTGTTCCATATTTCTCACACTGCTTCTGCAGATTTTCCGCCGGATTCTCTGATATATAATTACTATGTCCGATTAGCCTGGTTATATCCGAAATCTTCTCATACCGTCCCGCTTCCAGCACTGGCACGGAATGGACAAAAGGCGCCTTTTCCAAGATTTCCCTTCTCTTTGCTGTGGAAAAAAACCGCTCCTCCTTCTTATCGAAAATATCAAATTCCATAAAATAGTGTGGAAGCCTGTCATAAAACACCGTATGCTTGGCAAACATCCACTCTCCGTACATCACATACCGGCTTCCCAATACCTGCCGCAGCCTGTCCCGATAACACTCTGCCCACACCTTCAGCATGTCAAACTGCCTCTCTCCATATCCTCCGTTTAAAAAATGTCCGCGGCTCTGCAGGTACAGCCTTCCTTCCTCTCCAAAGCTGATTCCGCAGTTAGCTCCGTCAATCTTCTCCTCCAGCACCAGATATTTTCCCTTTATCTCAGCAAATCTTACACTGTTTAAATCCTCGTCTCCCGCCTGCTTTCTTGATCCTTCTACGTGGCGGGTTCTTGGATATTTATAGATTCTTTCCATAATCCTGTCTCCATCCTGATTATTGTCTGCATCTATTCCTGATTTTAGTACGATTCCCATTTTCTGTCAAATCTTTGCAGGAAAGAACCTTTCTCCAAAAAACACGAAACGGCATGGCCAAAACCATACCGTTTCTGTAAAATACTATATGCCTTTTCTACTCCCCGGCCATCATCATCATGATCTCGTTGCTCCGGGCAATAAACTTGGTCATCCTCTCCGGGTTCAGTGTTCCATGGCTCAAAAGCGCCAGGTCATAAAGCTGCTCACAGAACTTCGCCGTATTCTCCCCTTCTTTATGGTTTAACACATACTGTACCAGCTTATGGTTAGCATTGAGCACCAGGGTCTCACCGGCCCCGCCGAACATAGAAGGATCCATGCCGTACATATTGTACATTTTCATCATATCCTGCATCCGGCGGCTTTCTTCTGCCACAGTCAGCATGGAGGAAATGTTCTCGTTCTTCAGCTTCTCTACCTTGACCTCCAGCTTGTCATTGCCTAAAGCCTTCTTGAATATCTCAGTCAGGGTCTCTGCCGTCTTTTTAAATTCCTCGTCATCCTCCTTCACTTCTTCTTTGAAGGTATCATTCAGATCTGCATCAATCCGCAGGAACTTCAGTCCTTCGTTCTTCTGCTCTAAGTGATTAATAAAAGGATTGTCAATATTGTGAGGCAGGATCACCGCATCCAGACCTTCCTCTTTAAACATGTTGATATACTGGCTCTGCTCCTTCTCATCCGTCACATAGAACACCTTGTTCTCATGCTTTTCCTTGTTTTCCTCCAGACAATCTTTCAGGGTCAGATACTTGCCCTCTAAATTTTTAAACAGGATATAGTCATTCATCTTCTCGGCAAACTTTTCGTCCTTAATGCAGCCGAACTTGATAAACGGAGCAATGTCATCCCAATACTTCTCATAATTCTCCCGGTCAGTCTTGCACATGCCGGTCAGCTTGTCCGCCACCTTCTTGGTAATATAATCCGAAATCTTCTTCACAAAACCATCATTCTGCAGTGCGCTCCTGGAAACATTCAGGGGCAGATCCGGACAGTCAATAGCACCCTTTAAGAGCATCAAAAACTCCGGAATCACTTCCTTAATGTTGTCGGCAATAAACACCTGGGTATTGTAAAGCTTAATGGTTCCCTCAATGGAATCATACTCTGTATTAATTTTGGGGAAATACAGGATTCCCTTTAGGTTAAACGGATAATCCATATTCAGATGGATCCAGAACAGCGGCTCCTTATAGTCCATAAATACCTTCCGGTAAAAGGATCTGTACTCGTCCTCCGTGCACTCATTCGGATGCTTGTTCCACAGCGGAGTGGTATCATTAAGAGCCACCGGACGCTTTAAAATCTTGTAGCGCTCCTTGGACGGCTCGATCTCCACGGTCTCCTTCTCGCCGTTCTCATTCTCTTTTTCTTCGGTCTTGGCCGGCTCCACCACAGTCTCCACAATGGTGTCCTTATCTGTCAGTTCTTCCTTGTCAATGGTCTCATACTCCGGCTCTGCCTTGGCATTGTTAAGGAAAATCGGAATAGGCATAAAGGAACAGTACTTATCAAGTACCTCTCTTGCCCGATATTCATTGGAAAACTCATAGCTGTCCTCATTCAGATACAAGGTGATAACCGTCCCCTGGTCTTCCTTATCCCCGTCCTTCATCTCAAAGCTCAGTCCGCCCTCTGACTCCCAGTGAACCGGCGTGCTGCCTTCCTTGTAAGAAAGCGTGTCAATCGTCACCTTGTCCGCCACCATAAATGCCGAATAAAAGCCCAATCCGAAATGACCAATAATCTGATCTTCATTGGCCTTGTCCTTATATCTCTCCAGAAAATCCTGTGCGCCGGAGAATGCAATCTGGTTAATATACTCCTCCACTTCCTCCGCCGTCATGCCCAAACCGTTGTCCTTTACCTGGATGGACTTTTCCTCAGAGTTCACGGTAATCTGAATCTGGTACTCCATGTCCTCCGGCTTGGCATACTCTCCCATCAGCTCCAGCTTCTTTAACTTGGTAATAGCGTCACAGCCATTGGACACCAGCTCCCGATAAAAAATATCATGGTCTGAATAGAGCCACTTTTTGATAATCGGAAATATGTTCTCACTGTTGATCGATAAATTGCCTGATTTGCTTCCCATTGCATATCACTCCTGTTCTTATATTTTCTTACGATCCCATTCATTCTGCAATATTTGACTCCGAAAGCTTTCCTTTACCCGCAATCCGGAATCTCTGCCCTATATTCTAATACGGCAGCAGACAAATGTCAACAGAAAATTAGCACTCATTTTTAGTGAGTGCTACTAATATTGCTGTTCGCAGGTATTCTATTTACTTTTTGCCGCGTTTACGCTATTATATTTTAAGATACCAAAGTGCCTTTTGATCACGGCATCTTTTTTTAAAATTTCAAAACAACCACCAACGAAAGGATATTCTGCCATGCTGACAATCGGATGCCATCTGTCCTCCTCTAAAGGCTACCTTGCCATGGGAAAGGAGGCTGTCAAGATAAATGCCAATACCTTCCAGTTCTTTACCAGAAACCCCCGCGGAGGCAGCGCCAAGGAACTAAACCCCTCTGACATAGAAGCCTTCCTTGCCTATGCCGGGGAACACAATATCCACAAAATTCTGGCTCACGCCCCCTATACCCTTAACGCCTGCTCTGCGGACGCCCACCTGCGGGACTTTGCCAGAGAAACCATGGCAGATGATCTTCGCCGCATGGAGCATACTCCCGGCAACAGTTATAATTTCCATCCGGGCAGCCATGTAAAACAGGGCGTGGAGACGGGAATCACGTATATTGCCGAAATGCTGAACCAGATTTTAAGGCCGGAGCAAACCACCACGGTCCTTTTGGAAACCATGTCAGGCAAAGGCAGTGAAGTAGGCAGAACCTTTGAGGAGCTGCGGGAGATCCTGGATCGTGTCACTTTGTCTGACCATATGGGAGTCTGCCTTGACACCTGCCACGTATGGGACGGGGGATATGACATTGTTAACCATTTAGATGAAGTTTTGACTGAATTTGACCAGGTAATCGGCCTGAAACGGTTAAAAGCCATCCATTTAAACGACAGCCTGAATCCATTAGGCGCCCACAAGGACCGCCACGCCCGAATCGGGGAAGGCCATATCGGAAAAGACGCCCTGATCCGCGTGGTCAATCATCCTGCCTTAAAACACCTGCCTTTTTACCTTGAAACCCCTAACGAGCTGGACGGATATGCAGCGGAAATTTCCCTGATGCGGGAACATTATCAGAGTTATTTAAAAACAAGTAGGAGGATAGACACATGACACAACGCACCACGCCCATTGAAAAACAATTTGACAAAAAAGGCCCTAAGGTAGTGGAAGCCTTAAAGCGTCGTCATTTTGACGCATACTACTGCCCTACCGGAGAGGAGGCCCTTCAAAAAGTCCTTTCTTTGATTCCCAAAGAGGATGTGGTCGCCTGGGGCGGCTCTGCAACCCTGGCGCAGCTTGGAATCATTGATAAGGTAAGACAGACCAATCCGGTTATTGACCGGGATGCTGCTGCCTCACGAGAGGAAAGTTTGGAGCTGATGCGCAGATCCCTTCTCTGCGACACCTATCTGATGAGCAGCAATGCCATCAGCGAAGACGGACAGCTCTACAACATTGACGGCAACGGCAACCGGGTAGCTGCCCTGGTCTTTGGACCAAAAAGCGTGATTGTGGTAGCCGGCATGAATAAAGTGACCAAAACGATTGAAGACGCCGAAGCCCGTGCCCGGTACATTGCCGCCCCGATTAATGTCCAGCGCTTTGAAAATGACAATCCCTGCAATCTTACCGGTACCTGCTCTGACTGCTTAAAGCCAACCAGCATCTGCGCTTCCATGCTCCGCACCCGCATCAGCCGGCCGGCCGGAAAGATCAAAGTGGTACTGGTGGGAGAAGAACTGGGCTTTTGATTCAAAAGGATAAATTCGGAAGGATAAATTTTAATAGGGCAGGTGGGATCCGTATGGATCCCACCTGCCCCTGCATATGGCTGTCTGTTACCCTGCATAATTCATGAAAGTGTCCTTTATCCAATCAATACGATTTCCGGTTAATCCAATCTCCATCACACCATAATCATTTTCCCCTCTTTGGGTGTACCGATCTAAAAACTCCATCATAGAGAAGGGCGTAGATTCGTACCCTACTCCTTCAAAACTTACATTCTTGTCTGCAATCAGCACCACATTCCTTTGAATAATGCGGTAAAGAGGCTGAGGCATACTGTCGTCACAATCCCAATACATTTCTCTTTCGCTCATGGCATAGCAGGAGTAAGGCCCGCCGCGGTCAATACTACCCTCTGTATAGACAAAAACGGTTTTTATCTGGCTTGTGCTGTTAGTGCCTTCTTCTAAGTAGTCGTAATAAGTTATGTCTGTAATGGCAGATTCCGTATCAAACGCACACACCCTGCCGGAAAAACCATCTGAAGGCCGTATTATCAAATCTCCGACCTGCAGGGAATTTATCACCTCCCGGGGGGCACATAAAGAATCGCAGAGCGTCCCGGTAATCAGCACCTTGTCCCCTTCTATGGCATAGCTTACAGGTGCAAACAGGCAGTTTCCATAGATTCTCCTGTCTTCGCCGGCCAGCCCGTCCTCGCCAAGCCAGTATCCGTCAGGGGTAAGAGCATTGGTCATCATAACCCCGTCTGCCCCTACATAATAGTTCTCCACCCATGTATCTGTCAGCATAGTCCCCTGCTCATCATAGTAATACCATTTTTCTCCCTCCTGCTGCCAGCCGCTTACGATGGGGGCTTCTGTCTCAGAAGGAGCAGAAGATGATGTTTCTTTCCCGGCCGATTGATCACCTGAATCATGCAAAACCTCGGTTTCCTCTGCCGCACTTTCTCCATTGGAATCCGCGCCTTTCTGATTCAAAAAATAGATGACAAAGAAAATAATGGCTGCCGCCGCCAAAGCCGCGGCCACTCCGCCTGCCAGCAAAATGACTGCCTGAGAAGACTGCTTTTTTTGTGTCTTCCTTTTTTGGCTCTGCCCTGCCAGATGTACTTCTCCCTGTCCTGATTTCTGCGGTTCTTCAGAATATGTATCCCGCCGCAGCAATGTCCCGCAATTCCCGCAGAACCTTGCATCCTCCTGCTCTATGTGACATTTACATTTTGGGCAATCCATAATATCCTCCTGTAACTTTCTGTTTACTTTTGCGGACACCAGGCCAAGTGTCCCTCTGCTTTATGAAACAGGATACCAGGGTCAAAAGACCTTTTGACACTGACATCTTAAATATTCATGTATAAATAAATCAACTGATATGGAAAACGGCGTCCTGGATTCACCTTAAACTTTGCCGAAAACGGCACATATTCAGCTATAATTCCGCCGTTGCTGTCAATAAAAAACTCTCCCGTAACATTCAGACAGCCATCTTCAACAAAATATTTTAAACCACTTACATACGCATAGGGATCTCCGCTGTTTCCCCAATAGTACTGAGAGCTGATTTTATTTTCATAAACCTCCAAATATGGCTGAAGTCTTTCCGTATCATAAGAATTGTAATACTCCGGGCCGAACACAGCGCTGACGCCATAAAGATCCTCCATTGCTTCATTTACTTTATTCCGGTCATAGTAAACAGAGGCATCAGCATAGATAGCCCAGTTTGAGGCAGGATTTTCAGGAGCTATCAGATTTTCATCATAATAATCATAGTAAAGATAATACCATGCAGCCTCCTGCACATGCTGCTTTGTAAAATCAGCGCTGGTTAATGTATTGGTTTCTCCGTGATAACAGCCGAAATACAATTCCTGTGCCAAAACAGAAGCAATCACGCTGTCATGCTCTGGCTTCACCGAGCCAATCATACCCTCTGCCCCCACACCAAATCCCAGCTTTCTTTGATTCTCCCCGCTTTTTGCGGCAGCCACAACCAAATCCCAGCCAAATTCCTCCAGGGTATACAGCTCCCCGTCTAAGATTGTCATATATCTTGCAGAAAGAGGCAGTGTGGCCTGGCTGCTCCCGTCCAGAGCCATCGTATGGATTTTTCCGTCATTGCCTGGGTAATAACATGTATCTCCATCCAGCTTCCAAATAGATCCCATTCCATCATTCCTTTGATTATTTGTTAAAACCTGCTCCTCTGTCAGACTTCCCGGCCCCATAAGTCTTGTCCGCTTGATCGCTCCGTCTTCCAGATAATAGATCCATCCTTTATAGATACTCCAGTAATGAAGATCCCAGTTCACCCCTGCCTTCAGGCATTCTTCCTCTCCTGTTTTCAGGCTCTTTCTGCAAAAAGAACCACTGCCGTCACTGCTGTAATTCCAATTCAAATAATACAGATAATTCCCCACCACAGCGGCTCTTGCAGGACATTCGCCAAAGGTATAGTGTGGAGTGCTGCCATTCATTCCGGAACCCGGTTCACCCCAGGCGGAAGTATTTACGTCTTCGCCCACAGGCAGCGCGCAGATCCCCCCAATGGTTTCCGGCGCATTATAATAGTAGAGCATTCCGTCACTGTACCCTACCAGAAAAAACGTCGGATCGTCAATCTCTGCCTGCTGAACATTCGCCTGCACCACCGTGCGCCCTGTGCCGTCGTTTTTAATCCTGACAATCGAGCGTCCCGCAATATAATACACCTGATCCTCTACCAAAAGAATCCGCGGATCTATGGTTTTATCCTCCCCGAATCTGGTCAGATCACTGCCATCCTTACGGCAGTAATACAACCTTCCTCCGTCCATCGGATTGGTAAAATACAGCCATTCCCCGTCTGACTGAATCCAGTCTGCCGTCAGGCTCCTCTCGGAAAGCCTGGAAAGCTTCTTATCCTCTGTCCACCAGCCCTTTCCTTCTACATTTCCGTAAACCTCCTGAATCGGCACGATTCCCTGATCTCTCAGTTCAAATACTTCCCACACGGTTCCTGCCTTTTGAGGTACTGAAAAGGTTCTGACCGGGATCCCATTGTGAAAGACCGTTACCTTGGCCCCAGACTTTGACAGCCCAAAAGATTCCAAGTCTCCTGTCTGAATATCCGTATAATTGCTCACGTAATATTTATAGCTTCCCCGTTTGGGCGCATCCAAGGTAATGATCTCACAGGCATTATTCCCTTCCCCGTCATACAAAAGCCGGGCTCCTGCATGATCGCTCCGGTTCAGGGTATTGATACAGTTCCGGTCTCCCTTTGCAGCCTTATCCGGCGTAAACAGGGAACTGTCCAAATCCAGGGGATCTGTCTCTGAGCTATCCCAGCTTAGCAAAATTCTCCATTCTTCGTCTGTTTTTGTTCCCTCCGTTTTGTCTGCCCCTGCTTGACTTTTCGCTGTCGTCTCCCCGCTGTTTGCTGCCATGGCATAGATCACCTGTTTTTGTTCTCTGCCTCCTGCAAGGAATACCTTCCGGGAAGGCAAAATTCCTTCTTTTTCCACCACAGCCGTATAGATCCCTGTTGGCAGTTCCACACTTACTATCCCTTCCTCTGAGCTTTTTTCCTCTGCCAAAGGACTTCCTAAAAACCAGTTCACACCCGGATAGATCGTAACTGCCGCATCAGCCAATACCGGCACTGCCTTCTGCTCTGTATCTTCCGAAAATGCCCTTTCCAGGATATCCTGCTCTCCCTGGGGTTCCACCTGATAAGTATAGAAGGTGATGGTGTTATCTTCCTCATCCTCCTTTAAAAGCACCATATCATCTTGTTCTGACTGCAGTATAAGATACCCTTCCCCCATTTCCGACAGCTTCATTACCGACGGAATCCAGCCGTCTTTCCGAAACACAAGAAAATATTCCTTGTCCTGTACAGCGCTGCCTTCTTCCTCTGATTTTGTATCTTCTCCCGTATCCTCCGTCACAGCCCAGGCATATTTTCCCTCTTTGTCTGTCACAACCTTAACCTTTGGCCGCTGGATCTCTCCCCCTGCGATCCTTCCGATCCCCACTTCCACATTTTCCAGCGGACTTCCGGCCTCATCCACCACACGGCCCCGGATCACCGGCACCGGCTCATTGGCTGTCACTGCCTCCAGTGTATTGTATGCTTCGTTCAAAACCTGGGCTTCTTTCTCGTCATACTGCCTTCTCTCATCCTCTGAGATATCCCCGTACCTCCACTGGGTGTACCATGTATCTTCCAGTTCCAAAATCCACTGCTTCACCACAGAAGGCTCATAGATCCAGCGCCATTTTACCATCTGATCTCCCGAAAAATAATAGCGTTCCCCGGTCTTGTCAATGGTTGCATAGGAAGGTGTATAAACGCTGTCACTGCGCCGGAACACAAAATCCGGCCTGCCGTCCTTATAATAATAATCACTTAATTCCAGACTTCCATCCTCTTTTGTTTCTATGGAAACAATCTTTTGAATCTGCCCGGTGGTTGGTTCCCGGTATACCTCATACTCAATGGGAGTTTTACTGTCCGCTCTCTGAAGCTCCATTCTGGTAAGGATACAATCTGCAATCTGATTATCATTCTCCCCGCCAAGATCCTCCAAACGATAAAACAACTCCTTATCCCACAGGGCAGAAACGTCTCTGGCTGCCGGCGGATGATTCCTGGCTGACAGATCCACCACCCCTGTTCCTTCCGGCTCTTTATAAGACTCCTCCAGCTCTGCCTGGCTTAAATCAAACAAGTCCTCTAACTCTGCCTGTTCCTGGCCAAAGCCGGCAGATTCTCTGTTTCCGGCAAAATGCCGCAAGGCCAGAAAGCTCCCGCCTGCTGATGCCATGATTAACAAAACGCCTCCCACAATCAGCGGCGCTAAGGATTTCTTCTGTGCCCGATTATCGTCTTGCGTTTCCTGCTGTTCTTCCTTTTGCAGTGTGTCTTCTGATGTATTCTCACATGGATTGCCGCAATTCCCGCAAAACAATGCTTCATCCACCAGCTCCTGGCCGCAGAATTTACATGTTTTCATCCATATTTCCTCCCTGCTTTTTCTGAAAATATTGTAAAATGATTCCTACTGCCGGCATGTCTGCCCGCCCCTGGTATTTCCTGTATATTGTAAGGCAGCCGCTGTTTCTTGTCAACATGAGAACCTTGTCTCTCTTAACAGACATTGCTGCCAAAACGGCAGCAAATACTTTAAACGGCCCATCCTTCTGCAGAAAAATCCCGCAAAAGGATGAGCCGCCTAAAACCAAACACCTGAAAAACTTATTGACATAATCCTGCAAAAAATTCCCTGTCCCTCACAAAATGCTCTGGCGAAGACTCCTCCAAAAGTCCGATGATCTGGGGCTTCTGTTCCTTCACATGCCGCATTAGGCTTTCATAACCGATCAGCCCCTCCCCTGGCCGGGTACAGACCTGAACCCCGTCTGCATCAAACACACAGTCCTTTAGGTGCAGCACGGAAATCCGGCTTCCATAAAGGTCAAATGCCCTGTCAATCTTCTCATTCTGAAGCTTTTTGCTTTTTGCCGTATCCGGCGACATAAGATTTGCCGCATCTAAAATCACCTCCACAGCAGGCGATGCCAAATCATCCAAAAACTGCTTCATTTTCTCTGGGGAAGACAAGGTGTGATCAAATACGCCCTCCACTCCCACGACCACGCCCAAAGCCTCTGCCGCTGTCACAATCTGCTCAAAACTTTCCAGCAAAAGCCGATAACACTCCTTTGACTCTGTCATAGGCGTCACGGACATATCTGTGCTGTACCTGCCGGTCTCCGTTCCCACCATATCTGCATTCATATGTTTGGCATACCGAAGCCGTTCCACAAAACGATCCACCTCTTTTAGCCGCTGTGTTTTGTCTGGATTTACCGGATTGATATAGCATCCCAGAACCGCCACATGAATTTCCCTTTTTGCCAGCTCCCGGCCCAAATATCCGGCAAACCCTGCCGAATAATGGCCGACGGAAAAATCATAGCCGCTGATCGATTTCTCCAAGGCAAGCTGAATATGTCTGATCCCCATTTGCTGCACACGATCCCCAAATGTCTCCAGATCCGTCTGTTCCACAAAATCATGGGCCCTAACGCCAAACTGTATCATAACATCCCATCCCTTCTCCTGTGCCAATCATTCATTTAAAGCCACTTTTCAAAGGCTGTCTTTGCCCAAAACAGCCGCCCCAATAAGCCCTGCGTCATTTCCCAGCTCTGCCAGCCGAATCCGGGTATTGATCTTTGCATTCCTGGAGTGGACAAACGGCTCTATTTTCTCTTTCAGCGGGATCAGCAGCCGGTCTCCTGCACCGCTGAGTCCTCCGCCGATACAAATGACCTCCGGCTGAAAAATATTGACAATATTGGCAATTCCCTCTGCCAGATACCATAAAAATTCCTCAATCACCTTATGAGCCGCCTCATCCTTTTGCTGTGCGGCTTTAAAAATCCTTTGTCCGTCCAGCCTGCTCCCCTGTGCCTCCCATAAGGCAAGAAGCGAGTCCGGATGCTTCCCTGCCTCCTCCTGCCCCCGCTTCACCAGAGCCGCAGCCGAAGCATAGGCTTCCAGACATCCTCTGCGTCCGCAGGTACAGAGCCTGCCGCCTTGCTCAATTACCATATGGCCCAGCTCTCCTGCCGCTCCATTGCAGCCGTCCCAGATTTTTCCGTCAAAAATAATTCCTCCCCCGACTCCGGTTCCCAAGGTCACGGCCACCATGGATTTACATCCCTTTCCGGCCCCTGCCAGATACTCTCCCCAGGCTGCTGCCTTGGCGTCATTCTCTGCAAAAACCCGACAAGAAAACCGTCTGCTCATCATCTTTACAAAAGGCACATTGTTAAATTCCAGATTGTTGGCATACTCTACCATGCCCTCTGCCTTGTTGACGGTTCCTGGTATCCCGATTCCCACACTTCCTACCTGGGAAAAATCCAGCCCGTTCTCCTCAAGAAGCCCTGCCGCCAAATTCCGGATCGCGTCCCCAATCTCCTCCGGAGTCTTTGGCAGCCCTGTGGGAACCGAAGCCTTTGCCATGAGACGAAAGCTCGAATCCACAAGACCTGCGGCAATGTTCGTTCCGCCCAGGTCAATCCCTAAATCAATCATCCTTTTCTCCCTCTTATCCAACTGTCCGGATTGTGAATTTTCGCTCAAAAGGCGTGTAGGCATTACAGTAAATGGTATAGCCCTCTGTGTTTATCTCCTCTCCGGAATAATGCCCCTGAAACTCATGCTCACCAAACCCAGGACCTGCCGTCATCCGCTTTCCCTCATGCTCCAGCGTCACAATCCCGTCCCTGAGAATCATCCCCTCCCCGGCAGCGGCCTTCAGCCAGAAGGCATCATGAGCCACGGTTGTCCCTGCCGGTATATTCAGCTCCAGCCTCATGGGAATCCTATCCAGCCCCTGGGTCCGGATGGTCAGCTCCAGCCCGTCCTCCAGCTCCTCCACCTGCACCTGGGTTTCCACCTGGGAATTAATCAGCCTTTCCCGCCTGGAATGATCCATCTTCCACCAATCCGATGTGCCGGGAGACTGTTCGAAAGGAAGATAAAACCATCCTTCTGCCGTCCCCTTCAGCACACATCCCTTTTCCTTCTCCTCTAAAGCCTGGGGAATAAAATTGCGGATATCACAATAGCTTTCCCCCAGCTTCACGCCGACAGCCAGAGAGCTGCTTTTTATATGCAAAAACGAGGATTTTCCCCGCACTGCCGTGTACCCATAGATTGGATTCTTTACCCGCAGAACCCCGGAATTTTTAAAATACTTCCGGTATGTGTCCAAAAAACCATAATGCGTGAAGGAATGATTCATCATTTTCTCATCATCCATGATAATATGCAGACAGTCCGGAGCCAAATCGCCCCGCTCTTTATTATCCTGAATGATCTTGTGGGCAGCGCCGTCAAAAATATCCTGCCCTTCATGGCTGCACAAGAACAAGTACTGGTAAAAATACTTATCCGCATAGCTCTGCTTTCCCCGGTCCTGTCTGGTGGAATTTTCTGTAAATATTGTATCGTCCGGGTCAATATAATACAGCATCATCCCCAGATTCCGCCTGACATAACCAAGATAGCTCTCATCCCCGGTCTCCCGGAACAAAGCCATCATGGCATTGTTTACCACGGCATTGTAATTGCCTGTAGAACGCTCTGCGTATTCTCCGTCCTCATCCCCGTCAATTCCCTCTGCCAGATATCGTGCCGCCTGTTTCTGCAGCCGGTCTGCAAACTCCGTTTCCTCCCGGAACAATCCGGCGCCTTGTATCAGGGCCGCCGTAATACCCCACCTGTGATTAGGCGTATGAAAGCCGCCTGCTGCCACGGCCTCTAATGACCGGTGCATAAGAGCCAGGTACTTTTCTCTTAGCTGTTTCAGATGCAGCGAGCCGTCGTCATAGCGTACTAAAAGCCGGTACGCCCCATACAGACGTTTAAAGCAAAAGGATGTATCTGCTGCAGATTTAAAATTGCAGGAGGGAAAGTCAAAGCTGCCATCCTCCCTCTGAAGCCTTCTCACAAAATCCAGAGCCAGATTCACGGCGTCATACAACTCCTGCTGATGATAAAAACGGCTGCTGTCACTGTTATACACCGCCACAGCCGTAGCCAGTGCATAGATCGTCGGCTTGGCTTCCAGAATCCCGCTCCGAATGCCCCCATACATAGGGCTTTCCGGATTTTTCTCCTGTAAATCCAAAAACTGCTGTGTCCGGATCTCTGCTCCCCTTCGCAGATGTGATAAATAACGCTCCATACTTTCCCTCCATTTCCCGTTCTAAAAGTATACTACAGTTTCGTCAGCCTTTTACGCCGCTGGCCGCAAGCCCTCCGGTAATATACCGCTGCAATATGATAAATATAACAATAATCGGTATGATTGACAAGATGGAAGCCGCCAGAATGGAATTCCAGTCAACACCCATGGTTCCGATATAGCTCTTAATGGCAATCTGGATGGTAAAATTATCCTGATCTGACAACACCATCAAAGGAAGGATATAATCGTTCCATCTCCACATAAAGGAAAAGATCGTCAGCGTAACCGTAACCGAAGACCCTAAAGGAAGCATCAATGCCCGGAAAATATGAAATTCCGACGCCCCGTCCAGTCTTCCCGACTCCACCAGCTCCAAAGGAATGGACATATAGTGCTGCCGGTACATAAAAATACCGGTTGTGGTCGTAACCACCGGAAGAATACATCCCCAAATATTGTTATAAAGCCCCATCTCGCTGACCACCGTAAACTGGGCAATGGTAAGAATCTCTCCGGGAATCAAAGTTCCCAGCAAAAATACGGCAAACACCTTGTTCACATAGGTAATCTCTTTCCGGTAAATAGCCAGGGCATAACCGCACATGGCGCTGATCACCACAGTGATCACAATTCCCACGATAGCAAGGAACAAGCTGTTTTTCACATAATTGAAAAGTCCGTCCTCTACCACGCCTGCATAGGAGCTGGCATCCGGATTCTGAGGAAACAGATGCAGCGGATAAGCGAACAGCTCCGAGGAAGGCTTAAAAGAGCTGAAGCACAGCCAGATAATCGGAAAGATCATCAGAAATGCCACTGCTGCCCCAAGAAGCGTCACCAAAGTTACTTCCAGCTTGCGTTTTGCTGCTCCGTCCATTACACCTCACCTCCACCTTTTGTAGCCTTAAACTGAACCACGGCAATGACAATAAACAAAATACTGATCACAATTCCTGCTGCCGATGCATAACCGTACCGGGACTGGTTAAAGCCCTGGTCAAATATGTACTGGACAATATAGGTGGTGGAGGACCCTGGTCCGCCAAGAGAAATACCCTGTACCAGCGCATATTCCTTTAAAAGATTTACGGTAGACAGAAGCAGAACAATAAATGTAGTCGGCATCAGAAGAGGCAGGGTGATCTGAAAAAATGCCTGGGCCTTCTTTGCCCCGTCCACACTGGCCGCCTCATAAAGCTCCTTTGAAATGTTGTTGATCCCCCCGACATACAACAGCATATAGTAGCCGGCAGAGATCCAGTTGGAGGCCACGCTGATAACCACAGTGGCTAATACTGGATTTAAGGACCATTGCAGTGGATTGATTCCTGCTTTCTGCAAAAGGAAATTCACCAGCCCGTACTCCTGTCCGAACATCCAGTTGATCGTAATACCGGCCACCAGAGCCGAAAACAGCACCGGAATGTACACCAGGGTCCGCACAATGGTAGTCCCTTTCAAGCTCTGGGAAGTAACCAGCGCTGCCAGAAGCAGCGGAATGGCAATCTTAAAGGGCAGGTTGCATACCGTATACACTATGGTCCTGGAAAGGGTCTTATAAAAATCCCCGCTTGTCAAAATATCCAGATAGTTTTTGATTCCCACGAAATCCATGGTCTTCCATCCGTCATAGTTGGTAAAAGAAAACCAGACGCTCATCCCCAGCGGAAGCAGGAAAAATACTCCAAACAGCAGCAGAGACGGAATCACAAACATCCAGAAAGACCTGTCATGGCAAAATGCTTGTTTTTTCCTTTTCATTATATAGTTCCTCCTGGTTCGCAAACGAACCTTTTCTGATTCAGGTTAACAAAACGGCTGTCCGTTTTTAATAAGCAGTACCCCACTTAGAGGACTCTGCCAGCGCCTTGGCAAATCCGTCCAGAGCATCCTTTGCGGGCAATTCCCCTGCCACAGCACGTTTGATGGCATCTCGGTACTCATTATCCTTGTAGGTTCTCCAGGACGAGCTTTCATCCACCATAAAGGTATCGGTTACATAATTGGCCTCATTCTGGATAATCTCAAAATCCTCTTTTGCCTTGTCCGTATCCGGCGTATAGGTAATGTCATTCATCACAGACGGTTCCTTGCGGATCTGCAGAAACTCCGTGTAGTGCTCTTTTTCATAAAGCCAGGTCAGAAATTGCTTTGCCAGCTCCGGATTCTTGCCGTTAACCGGGATCGCCAGAGCCTCGCCGCCGATGATGGCTGACTGTCCTGCGCTTCCTTTGGGAGTCGGCATTACGCCAAAAGCAAATTTAGAAATCTCGTTTGTAAAGGTATTATAATTCCAGGAGCCGGAAAGCAGAATAGCTGCGTCTCCATTCTTAAAATACTCAACCGGATTGTCTGTGGTTCCCCCTGCCCAAATGGCTTTTGGCATCACCTCATTGTTGGCCTGTACAAACCGCTCCAGGGTCTGAATATTCTCCGGACTGTTTACCGCCACCTTAAAGGAATCTCCGTCCTGCTGTACAAGAGAGCCTCCATTGGCATACATCAAAATATCATAGCGCGCTCTGGAAACATCTGCGGCAAAGCCATACTTTACACCGCCTTTTTCCTGTAAAGTCTTTGCATTTTCATACAGCTCATCCCAGGTCCAGGGCTTGTCCACAGTAGGAGCCTCAATCCCTGCTGCCGTAAATGCATCCTGGTTGTAGAACATGCAGGTGGTCGTGTACTGATCCGGAATGCCGGTGATCGCATCAGAGGAATAGGATTTTCCCACGATCTTCAAGGCTGAATCATTAAACAAAGACAGATCCAGCACTGTGCTCATATCCACAAACTCCTCCGGATACAGCTGATGAAGACGGGTAGTGGCCACCAGATCCGGCAGGTCATTGTTCTTTGCCATGGACGGAAACTTGCTTAACATGTCGTCATGAGAAATGATGATCTGCTTAATCTCGTTTCCTGACTCCTCTGCCCATTTATTCAAGGCGCTCCCCAAGGCATCCCCTTCTCCCGGTTCCTCCGAAATCATGACCTGCAGGGTCTGTCCGGAAATGGGTCCTGCGCTTTCTCCGCCTGCATTCCCAGACCCGCCCTGTCCTCCTGCGCCGCCGGAATCCTTTGACGAACCGCCGCATCCGGCCAGGGAGCCTGCTGCCAGCGCAGCAATCATTACTCCTGCCATGGTCTTTTTCAACATTTTTTTCATCGCTTTCGTTCTCCTCTCATTTTTATAAGGCTGTTTTCATTTTCTTACAGCAGCCCTTAATCCACATATTTCCTGCTCTCCATAAAGAAAAGCATTGCTAAAGCCTGTCCGTAAGGCATGGGCTTTAATTCGATTTCCTTGTAGAAATCACGGGACTCTCTGCCCATAGGCGTGCCATAAGACACCTGCTGCACCACACCCTCCTCATCCGTATACCCGAGAATCGGTTCCACGGCCCGCATGGCCCGGTCAGCCCACTCCCTGTCTCCGATTCCCATTAACACCCCCTTTAGGATCCCATAGGCAAATCCGCAGGTAGCGCTGGCCTCCACATAGGAGTCCGGGTCATCCACCAGGGTATGCCACATACCGTTTTCCTCCTGACAGGCAAGCAAAGCCTCTACCTGCCGCCTCCAGGTCTGAATCAGCAGCTTTTTGACGCTGCCGCTTACCGAAACCATATCCAGGTATTCCGGGATTGCCGCAGTAATCCAGCAATTTCCCCTTCCCCAAAAGGCTCCTGCAAAATTGTGATTTTCCTTAAAGGTCCAGCCATGATACCACAATCCTGTCTTTTTATCTGCCAGATATTTTACATGGATCAGAAACTGGTACTCTGCTTCCTCCAGATATCGCTGCTCTCCCATAATCCGGCCCATGTTGGCCAAGAACAAAACCGTCATAAACAATGTGTCGTCCCACAGCTCTCCTTCGTTTACGGTATCCGATGTAATGTGCTGAAGTCCGTCCTCGCGGGTTCTTGGAAAATCGCTGCAGATCCAGTTCGCCCATTCCCGGCATATCTCCAGATAATCCTCCTTTCCCAGCTCCTCTGCCACAAAAGACATGGCAAGAAGCGGTGTCGTGGTATTCACGTTCTTTGCGGGAAGTCCAACTGCCATCTGTCTCTCATAATAAGAGGTCAGGATTTCCAAATATCTGGGATTTTTTGTCTCCTGATAAAGCTTCCACACTCCATACAGTCCCACTCCCTGTGTCCACTCCCAGTATTGGTATTTGCGGATATCATCGTTGGCAAGACTCTTTGTCTTCATACCCTCCAGAAACTGCTCATCATCCTCGTACAGCACCTTCTCAAAGCTGTTCAGGTATTTTTCAATCGCCTGATCCATATCCTTTTTTTGGAAGATCATTTTCCCCCTCCTTTCCTGTTTGGACGCTTGTCTTATCAACGTCCTATGCTCGTTATCATAACACCTGTTCACATCAATTTCTACCCTTTATATTGCCTTTTCGAATTAAAAGTATTGCATATTTTGCTATTAATATTATTAAACTATCCAATTTAATGGAAGATTTCCCTTATTTTTTTATCATTTTCACATACTGTATTTCTTATTTCTATTGTATTTTTTTCATTTTTGTGCTTTACTGAAAGTAGAAGCTGCACAGAGGATACATATAAATCAGCCTGAAAGCTGGAAATATTGACAGAAGACCAAAATCCGGAGCCAAAAGTCTGTATTTGCCTGCGGAAACAAAAAGAAACGGAGCCTGCTCATTATGAAATATTATCCCAACACCTCCCTGAAATACGAACAGGGCTTTTCCATTGTAATTAACAACATTACTACCCCCATCGAAAACTCCACCTGCTACTTTTTTGATTACGACAAAAGAAGTCAGTCGGTAAACATGGAGTTTCCTCATTTTCACATTTTTCATGAAATGATGATTCTTTTAAGCCCCAAGGCCAACCATTTTGTGGAGGGAAAATGTTATGACATGATTGCCAATGACATTATTCTCCTTCCGCCGTCTGTCCTGCACCAGTCCGTCTACCCGCCGGGAGCTCCCAGCGACCGGATTATCATTGGCTTTATGCTGCCAAAACAAGACAACTATACCAGCGGATACAGGGAGATCCTGTCTATTTTCAATACCGTCCAGCCCATATACCGTTTTCACCGGGAGGAACAAAACCTTTTGTTTTCCCGATTGAATGACATTACGGAAATCAGCCAGAATGTCAAAAATCCCGGTGTGCGCAGCCTGATGATCCACTGCAAGTTTATGGAATTTTTGTTTTTGCTGTACAACATTCGGGAACACAACCAATATGTTCCCAGCTCCGAAAACGGCCCGAAGGACAAAATGTATGCCATTACCAATTACATCCACACCCATTACGGTGAAACCATCTCCTTAGCCTCCATTGCGGACACCTTTTACATCAGCCCTTATTACCTTTCCCACCGCTTTAAGGAGGTTACCGGCTACACGGTTGTCCAGTATATTCAGCTTACCCGGATCAAGAATGCCCAGTATCTTTTGCTGAACTCCAGCAATAAGATCACTCAAATCTCCGAACAGACCGGCTTTTCCAGCTTCACCCAGTTTAACCGGGTCTTTCGGAAATTCTGCGGCATGTCTCCTTCCGACTACAAAATAGCAGCCCAAAATCAGACAAGCTACGGGGAAACTCTTCCGCAGAATATTTCCATTGTTTCTTCTTGATTTCGGAACTGTCTGCAAAGAAAGAAAAGCAATAAAAAATCCGGCCCATCCTGCGCCAAAAGCTTTTGGATGAGCCGGTTTATTTTATACTTTCTGTTCTGCTTCGTTGATTCCTTCTTCTCCTGCCGTCTGTTTTACCCAATCATCAGCATACCCTTCTACCCTTCCGTGTACACGATCTCTCTTTCCCGCAAAAACCGCTTCACCGTCTCATCCCATTCCTGTTCAATCTTTTTATCCAAAGTAAATACATTAAGAGACGTTCCTGTCACACAATATAGCTTTTGCTCCTCATACCGGATATTCAGATAAAGCCCGCTGACTTGCTCTGCCTTAAAATCCGGCTGTACGGACTGAAGAAATTGCTCCACCCTTGCTCCCGGAAGCTGAAGCGTAATGCGGAAGCTTTCCGGCAGCCGTTTTCCCTTAATCAGGGAAAAGCATACAGGCCGCACCAGCTTCCAGGGCGACAGCTCTCCGATTCCCTTTTCTTCAAGCTCCTGCTCCATAAAATATCCCTTCCGAATCCTGCCGTCAATGGTAAACATATTAAAGGTTGTGATCACGGCCTCCCGCATCATCCACCAGTCAAATACCTCCTCCACAAACAGCTTCCGCGTAAAATCCTTCAGCTCCTCTATTTTAAGCGCAACCATTTCCTTCCTCTCCCTTCCCCTCTATTCCATATAATCAGTATACCACTCAAAAAAATCCGACGTGGCAGTTCCATCCTCTGAAAAAGGAATCTTGTCCCACACATCTTCGTCCAAATCCACCTGATTCTCCGCTGCAAACGGCTCATATATACTCCGAAACACCTGATTTTTCCGATTTAAAGCAAGCTTCTCCTTCCGATCCAAGGTAGCCTCCTCATCATATTCATCCAGACATTTCACAATAAAAAACCAGTCTCCGTCCCGGATAATAGGACTGATCTCCCCTTCTGTCAGCATAAAAGCCGCTTCCTCATACTCCTTGGACCGCTCTCCCCGCCCTACTGACCTTTCAATCTCCTCAGCCTCAGACACAGCTCTTGCCAATGAGGAAAAATCCACGCCCTCTGTCATAGCCTGGGTGTGGATCCTCTGGGCCTCCTCATGACTGCGGATCTGAATTTCCTGAACCCGGATCACCTTTGCCTCACTGTCACTGATCTCCAGATCCACATCCTTTGTCAGCTCATTTACCAGCTTTTCCGCACGATAGTAATCAGAATAAAGCTGATAAACCTCCTCCTGGCTGACCCCGATATAGGATCTGTCCGTCTCTGTCAGGCTTCCATAATAATCCTCGGCTAATTCCCGAAGACGCTCCTGCTCCTGATTGGTCAAGGTAATGGCTTCCTGGTCTGCCATCCGGTTCATGGTTTTCACTTCCTCCAAAAAGTGGCGTACCTCCCCCAAAAGATACTCCTGAAATGTGGTGCCTTCCCGGTCCACCTGAATCCCCCATATCTGTCCTGTATAGATCTTATTGTAACGATTCCGTTCCGTGACAGCTACCAGCATAATCTGGGCATCTGTGTATCCTTCCACTACCTCCGCCTCAGAGGTTATGGGAGCGCTTTCCCCACAGCCGGCTGCCATAATCACAAGCATGGCAGCAATGCCTGCGGCTGCCCCCCGTCTTATTTTTCCTTTTATCATATAACGCTCACTCCTGTATCAGCAGCTTCAGCACCTTTAAAACTCCGTCCTCTACATTTCTGTCAGCCTGAAAACGTGCGGCTGCCTTTACCTCCGGCCTTGCATTTCCCACTGCAAAGCTGTAATAAGCCTGTCCCATCATCTCTATATCATTCATCTGGTCTCCAAACACCATGGTCTCCTTCGGGGAAATCCCCAGGCTTTCCTGCAAAAGCTTTACTGCCTCTCCTTTATTCACCCCAAGGGCCATACAGTCCATCCACATATCCCCCGAAATCGCAATCTTTAAACGATCCTGGTATTTTGCCCGCAGATCCTTTGTGATCGAATCCACGTTAGACGGACAATAGGCAGACACTTTAATAAACGGCCCCTGCACCTGCATCAGATCCTTTACCTGCTCCACACGGTATTTATACCCATTGACCATCCAGTCAGAAACCTCCTGATCCCGTTCATCCAGATACACCACATCCGGGCCGCTGATCATAGGCGTCAGGCCAAGATCCCTGATCTCCCTCGTCATCTCTAAAATCAACCGGGAATCCACTGTGTTCAGATACAGATTTCTCCCATGAAGCCCCACATAAGCCCCATTATCTGACAGATAAAAAATCTTTTCTTTTACCGGATCAAACACCCTCTCAATGCTTACCCACTGCCTTCCCGTAGCCGCCGCAAACTGCATCCCCTGCTTCCGCAGCTTTAAAATCACATCAAACAGCTCGGGATTCAGCTCATTTCCTCCGTCCCTCAAAAGCGTCCCGTCAATATCGGATACAATCAATTTTATCATAATTTTTCATTCCTTATCTTTCCATTGTTTTTTATCCCAATTATATGCGATCTTATACTCTTTTACAAGAATAAAAATCAGGCAGATATCCCCTATTAAGAGAATCCCTGCCTGATCCCGATTATTTAACCCCTGGTCCCTTCTGAGACATTCCGACGCCTGCCGTCACCACCCGGCTTCCCGAGGAACTGTTTTGAGAAGAAGACGTCTGCCCGGAAGTCGGCGCCCCGCTTTCCGCGTCATAATAATAATTCACAAATCCTGTGGACAAACACACTCCATCCGGCCCGAAGCTATAGCTTGCTCCGTCAATCACTTTTGTAGTGCCGGCTGTCAGCCGTCCCTCTCCTGCCGGATCCAGGTAATAGAAAGCATTGTTCTTTTTCAGCCAGCCGGTCAGCTTCTTTCCGTCTTTCTTAAAGAAATACCAGTATCCATCCACCTCAACGGCTTCATTAATCACACATTTACCGGAATCCGGACGCAGATAATACCAATCCCCGTCGATCTGGCGCCATCCTGTAGTGAGCGCACCGTTTTCCTGCATATAATAGTATTCCCCGTTCAGCTTCAGCCAGCCAGTCACCAAAGAGCCATCCGGCATAAAATAATAATAATTTCCATCCATATAACGAAGGCCCGTAGCCATAGACCCGTCCTGCTGATAGTAATAAGTCTTGCCTCCCGACTGGCTCCATCCCGCCGCCATAGCCGGAAATACCGGTAAAACGGTAAGCATGCCTGCCAGTCCCAATACTGCCATTTTCTTTCCTGTCATCTTTCGTCTCATAATCTTATTTGTCCTCCTAATCAAGATCCTGATAATAAAAGCTTTTTCTTAAAGCATTATAAAGGTTGGAACGGTTCCAAGGTCAAGCCGTTTTTCCGTTCACTCCATCATCCTTTTCATAATCCGGCTGGCCTTCTCATAAATCTCCTCTGGCTCTGTGCCCACAAAAAACTTCCCGTCCTCGTAGAGCACCCGCCCATTGACCATAGTCAGCTTTACATTGGCTTTGCTGCCGCTGTACACCAGATTCTTCACCACATTGTTGATCGGCTGCATATTCGGCTGCTTTAAATCAATCACGATCACATCCGCCAGCTTCCCCTCTGCCAAACAGCCGCAGTCTGTCAGCCCCATCCCACGGGCGCCGCCGGACACAGCCATTTTTAAAACCTCTCCGGCAGGCACTGCCGCCGCATTTTCCTCCTTCAGCTTGGCCAGTCCAGTCACCAAAAACATTTCCCGAAACATATCCAGACAGTTATTGCTGGCAGGTCCATCCGTACCGATGGCAATCCTTACCCCCGCGTCAAGCATATCCGAAATCCTGGCTATTCCGCTTGACAATTTGGTATTGGAGCCGGGATTTGTCACAGCGGTCAGCCCTCTGTCCCGGAAAATACGGATATCCTCATCCGTCATATGAATACAATGATATCCGCCTCCTCCATACTGAAACATCCCAAGAGAATCCAGATAAGCAGTAGGAGTCTTTCCATGGCGTCCGATACACTCCTCCACCTCTCGTCTAGTCTCCGAATTGTGGGCAAATACCGGTGCCTGGTACTTCTCCGACAGTGCCGCCACCTTCTTTAAAAGCTCCTCTGAGGTAGTATACTCCCCGTGAAATCCCAGTTGATATCCAATCAGTTCATGGTAATCACGAAACCGCAGATACTCCTGCTCCATCTCCTCCGGACTGGAATTAAAATTATTCAGGCTGCTGACCATCACTGTCCGAAACCCACAATCTATTGATGCCCTGGCAATCATCTCCGGATGAAAATACATATCAAAATTAGAGGTAATACCGCTGGTCAAATACTCTAGGATCGCCAGCTTGGACAGCTCATAGATATCCTCCTCTGTCAGCTTTGCCTCCATGGGAAACACCTGCTTCTCCAGCCACTCCTGCAAAGGCAGGTCATCCGCATAGGACCGGAGAAAGGTCATGGCCGAATGAGTATGGGCATTGGCAAAACCCGGCATTATCAGATTCCCGTCCAGATCAATCTCCCGATCCCAGGACATCTCCCCACGCAAAACAGCCTGACTGCCGGCTTTACTGCCTTCCTGCACGCCATCCTCCCCCACATACACGATCCGGTTCCCCTGAACCCATACCTCTCCCCTTCGTACCTCCATATCCCCATCCATGGCCAAAATTCTTCCGTTATAAAACCGAATTTTCATTCCGTTCTCCTCTCCTAATGCTCCTTTTAATCCATCCCCCAAACTGCATATCTCTATCTTTTCCCCTTATCATAAATCTCCCCCAGCGCCCGAGGCGACCGGTTATACCGGGAAAAGAATACCAAAAGAAGCAGCGTCACCACATAAGGCAGGGTCATAACCAAATCCGAATAACTGCTGGGCATCTGCATTTTCTGCACCAGATAATACCCTCCTGACCGTGCAAACCCAAACAGCAGGCAAGACCCCAAAGTAGGAAGAATCGTCCAGTTTCCAAAAATCAAAGCCGCAATGGCCAAATACCCATACCCCACATAAATGCTGGAAGAAAAATTTGCAGAAATAGAGTAGGCAAAACAAATCCCTGCCAGCCCGGATAATCCCCCGGACACCATCACAGCCACAAGACGCACTTTCCCCACATCCACTCCCGCTGCATCCACTGCGTGAGGATTATCCCCGCAGGCACGCAGATTCATGCCATACCGGGTTTTATACATCACATACCAGGCAGCCAGAGCCACCAATACAATAATAACCTCAAAGGGATACAAATCCTTAAACACAGCCCCCAGAACCGGAATCTGAGACAGCCCGGGAACCGTGATCCGTGCCGACACTCCCAGTACAAACTTATCTGACGCCGCCCCAAACACACTGCGGTTTAAATACTTGGTCAGAAAAGCCGTCAAAGCCATAGCCAAAATATTGATCACCACACCGCTGATCACCTGGTTAGCCTTAAACCGGATACACAAAAGAGCATGAAGCAGCGAATAAAGCGTACCGCCCACCACCGCAAAAATCACAGCCAGATAAAAAGGCGCCTGAGACTGATCCGAAAAGCTTCCCGCTGCCAGCACTGCCGCCAGTGCGCCGGTAAAAGCCCCCACCCCCTGTAATCCCTCCAAAGCCAGATTGGTAATCCCGCTTTTTTCACTGTAGATTCCGCCGATAGCCATAATAAACAATGGCAGGGAAAATGATAATCCATCAATGATAATCCTGTCCATCAGCCCTTCCCCCTTTCTTCCTCCAGCTCATCCTTAAAATTCTTCACCTTATACCGGATAAATACCCCGCAGGCAGAAAACAAAAGAATCACGCCTGTAATCACAGACGCAATCTCTGACTCCAGCCCAGAGGAAGAATTCATATACGTGCTTCCCTTGCTTATAATGGTAATCAGAAACGAAGAAAAAATAATCCCCACAGGATTGCTGTTAGCCAAAAGAGACACTGCAATGGCATCAAATCCCGTGCTGGGAAGCACTCTTGGCTGAATAGACCCAAAATATCCCAAATAATAGGTCACTCCCGCCAATCCTGCCAGTCCTCCGGAAATGATCATGGAAGCCACCACATTCCTTCCCACATTGATTCCCGCATACCTTGCTGCATTTCGGCTGGTGCCCACACACTTGATCTCATAACCAAATACGGTCCGGTCCAGCAGAAATTTGATCAGCACTGCCGTAATCACTGCCAGCACAATTCCCAAAGGAATGTCCATTTTCAAGTTCCCTACCGGCGTATCCATAAGCGTCAGCCGCGCTGCCTTGGACACTGCATTGGATTGCCTGGACACCGGATTTACATAGTAGGTATTGATGAAAAAGCTGATCACATACTGAGCTATGTAGTTAATCATAATAGAAGAAACCACTTCATTAATGTTAAACTGATGCTTCAGCCATCCGATCAATCCGCCTACAGCCGCCCCGGCTAAGATCCCAACCACCAGCACCAAAGGCTTTGCCGCCGGAGCTGCCAGAGAGCTGTATCCCACAATCAAAGTAGTAAGAAATCCTGCCGTCAGCATCTGCCCGGAAACCCCGATGTTAAAAAGCCCTGCCCGAAGCGCCACTGCCACAGAAAGAGATGCAAACAGCATAGGGGTCCAGGCATTGAGAAAGCTGGTAAAATCCGTCAGCATACTCTTATATCCGGCATAAGAAGGCTTCGGCAAAAGCCCGGATCCCTGGAGAAGATTCTGGTAAGCCACAGCCGGATTCTTTCCCAAAAACAGAATTACCACTGCTCCTGCAAGCAGGCTTAAGGCAATGGCAAAAAGCGGAATTGTCACCGCCTGCTGCCGCTCGTTTCCCAATATGCGGACCATCCCCTGCTTAAATCCACGGCTAATTCCCTTCATCCGACTTCACCCCCATCATAAATTCTCCCACTTCATTGGCAGTCAGCGCTGCCCTGTCTGCAATCTTTTGGATCTTTCCATTGTAAATAACACCGATCGTATCTGCCAAATCCATGATCTCATCCAGCTCCAGAGAGATCAGAAGAATGGCTTTTCCCCCGTCCCTCTCCTGTATAATCTGGCGGTGAATATTCTCAATCGCTCCGATGTCCAGACCCCGGGTAGGCTGCACGAAAATCATCAGCGGAGACTTCAGCTCAATCTCCCGTCCGATAATCGCCTTCTGCTGATTGCCACCGCTCATCGAACGAACTACGGTTCCCACACCCTGTCCGCTTCGAATGTCATACCTCTCAATCAATTCCTCTCCATACCGGGTAAATTCTCCCTGGTTTAAAATCCCCCTTTTGGAAAACGGCTCCTTAAAATAATCCTTCAGGGCAAGATTTTCCTCTAAGGTAAAGTCCAGCACCAGGCCATAAGCCTGCCGATCCTCCGGAATGTAGGAAATGCCCTCCAAAGTACGCCTGCGGATACTGTAGCCGGTAATATCCGTCCCATTCAGCAGAATGCTTCCCTCTGATGCTTTCATAAGCCCGGCAACCGCATCAGCAATCTCCACCTGCCCGTTGCCGGAAACCCCTGCAATGGCAAAGATCTCCCCTCCCCGCACGGAAAAAGACACATCCTTTACCACCTCAAAGCCATCCTGGTTCTTCACGGTCAGATTCTTTACCTCCAAAACCGTACCTTTATATTCCGGTTCTTTTTTCTCTACGGTAAAGTTTACCTCGCGTCCCACCATCAGATTGGCCATGGTCTTTGTGGAGGTAAGGGCCACATCCAGCACATCTACCAGCCTTCCGCGGTTCAGTATCCCGCAGCGATCCGCCACCTTCTTGATCTCCTCCAGCTTATGGGTGATCAAAATAATGGTCTTTCCGTTCTCCCGAAGCCCTCGGATAATATCCAGCAAGAACTCGATCTCCTGAGGCGTCAGCACGGCTGTAGGCTCATCAAATATCAGAATCTCTGCTTCCCGGTAAAGCATTTTCAGAATCTCCACCCTCTGCCTTACAGACACATTCAGATTCTCGATCACATCCGCAGGATTGACCTCCAGACCATATTTCCTGGAAAGCTCTGCCACCTTTTGATCTGCCTTTTTTATATCCATATAGGGCAGGATTCCAAACAGCCGGTCTTTATTTTCCAGCCCCAAAATAATGTTCTCCGTAATGGTGTAATTTTCCACCAGCTTAAAATGCTGATGTACCATGCCTATATTCAGCCTGGTGGCATAGCTGGGTGATGTGATCCTTTCTTTTTTTCCCCGGATGATAATCTCCCCCTCATCCGGCTCGTACATCCCAAACAGCATACTCATCAATGTAGACTTTCCTGCCCCGTTCTCCCCTAGAAGGGCAAAAATCTCACCTTTTCTGATCTGCAGCGTCACGTCGTCATTGGCCACGATTCCCGGGAAGCGTTTGGTAATATGATTCATCTGGATAATCCAGTCAGCTTCCTTGCCCGTGTGCTTTCCCGGACGCTCTGTAATATTCTCCGACATGCCGTTCCTCCTCTATTTGAATTGAGATCTGTTGCAGAGACTTTCATAGCAAAAATCCCGGCTCATAGGCATCCAAAACAGAATCCTACAAGCCGGGATTTTCTCAGCTCTTATTTAAGCCCCGGAAAATCGTCCGGCTGAATCTCATTAAAATTGGCCGCCGGAACAATGGTTCCATTCTTTACCAATTCATAAGCCTCATCCAGCTTCTCAACTGTCTCTGCAGACATCTGATGGCGTCCGTCTTCCTTCACAAAACCAGTGGAATCTGTGTCAGCCCCCAAAAGTGCATTGGTTCCTGCAAAGCTTCCCTCTGTAATCGCTGTAAGCTGCTTCTCTACATTCATGCCCATCACCTTCAGCCCGGAGGTCAGAATAATGTTCTCAGAGCCATTGGCGCCGTCATCATACTGATCCACGTCACAGCCGATCACCTTCACGCCGGAAGCTTCCTTAGCTGCAGTAAACACGCCGTTTCCGGAACCGCCTGCTGCCACAAAGATAATGTCGCAGCCCTGGTCAATCAAAGCCTTTCCTACCACCTTGCCGGTAGCCTCGTCAGCAAAGCTTCCCACATAGTTGCCGCCCACATTGGCATTGGTCACATCGGTTCCTGCATAAGAAGCGATCTCCACAATCTCCGCCGCAGCGCCCAGCTTGGCATTGGCATAATTTACACCAGACTCAAAACCATACTGATAGTTTACATTAGACGGATAAGCGATTCCGTTGACCACAGCCACCTTGCCGGTCTTGGTCTCCAAAGCCGCTGCCATACCCGCGAAAAATCCGCTCTCCTGCTCCTTAAACTGCATGGCGTATACATTGTCACAGGCAATCTCTGTGCCCTCTGCATCTGTGGGATAGGAATCTACCAGCAAAAACTTCACATCTGGATTGTCGTTGGCAATAGCCCCGATTGCCGCAAACTGGAATCCGCAGCACACGATCACGTCATAATCTGCCACAATATCCTGTACAGCCTGTACGGCGGCAGCCGTATCGCCGGTCTCCTCCCGTACCGGTGTCACCACAGCATCCGGATGAGACTCAATAAATGCCAGAATCCCATTGTAATTGTCCTCATTAAAGGAACCGTCGTCCACACCTGACGGGCTGCTGACAATAGCGATCTTCAAAGCGCCGCCTGTTGCCTCGCCGTTTGCCTCACCCTCTGCGGGAGCTTCCCCTTCTGCCGGAGCCTGGCTTTCCGCTGCCCCGCCTGAAGCCTCGGTCTGCGCTGCTGTGGAAGCCGGCTCCTGGGAACCGCCGCCTCCGCCGCAGCCTGCTAACAGCGTACCGGTCAGCGCCATGGTCATGATCGCACATAACATTTTCTTCATTGTGAAATGTCCTCCTTATTTGGTAAAAATACTTAAAAAATATTACCCCTTTATTTTTACTACGAATTTGAAGAAAAGACAAGAAGTTTTTAGATTTTTGTCTGTCATTTTTGTCTGTCAGGGCATTGGTAACAGGAATTTAAACCATGTTTTTGCCGAGGACCGCTTTCTTTAAACTATCCGTATACGGCGGATAACAGATCCCATTCTCCGTAATAATCGCAGTAATCAGCGAGTGATCGGTCACATCAAACGCAGGGTTATAGCATTTTACTTCTTCTAATGCCATAGGGAGCTCATAAAACTTCTTCTTGATCTCGTCCGGGCTGCGAAGCTCAATATGGATATCCTCTCCTGTCTTACAGCTTAAGTCAACCGTTGAGCTGGGCCCTAACACATAAAACGGGATCTTGTAATGCTTTGCCAGGATGGCCACGCCGCTGGTTCCGATCTTATTGGCCGCGTCTCCGTTGGCAGCCACCCGGTCACAGCCCACAAGACATGCCTGGATCCATCCGTTCTTCATCACCAGGCTTGCCATGTTATCGCAGATCAGGGTCACATCGATTCCTGCTCTCTGCAGCTCATAAGAAGTCAAACGGGCCCCCTGCAGAAGCGGCCTGGTCTCGTCGGCAAACACCTTAAACTCCATGCCCTGTTCCTTCCCCAGAAAAAGCGGGCCCAAAGCCGTGCCATAGCGGGATGTGGCAAGAGGTCCGGCATTGCAGTGAGTCAGGATACCGTCCCCATCCTTTAAAAGCGACAGTCCGTATTCGGAGATAGCCCTGCACATTTTCATGTCCTCCTGCCAGATAGCAAGACATTCCTCCTCCAAAAGCTTGAGAATATCTTCCACGGACGATTCCTTATGTGCTGTCACCACCTGCTCCATACGGTTTAAAGCCCAGCTTAGATTCACTGCCGTGGGCCTTGCCGAATCCAGATATTGCCTGTATTTTCGGAATTGGGCATAAAAGTCATCATAACTCTCTGTGTCAATCGTCCGTGCCAGAACATAGATGCCAAATCCCGCACAGATCCCAATGGCAGGCGCTCCCCGCACCTTTAATTCAAAAATTGCATCATACAGATCCTTGGCAGTCCTTAACGTCAGATATTCCGTTTTAGACGGAAGTTTGGTCTGGTCTATGATCACAACAGACGCCCTGTCCTCCCCCAGCTTTACATTATCAATGTGCGTGACCTGTCTTAAACGGTCCATTTTATGCTCCCTCCTTTAATCTTCATTTCCTCCCATCAAAAATCCCGCCTTAAATGCTCTGGAACGAAACGCATCTTCCCAGTCCTTCAGCTCATAAAATTCTACAGGCGGAAGCTTCACCAGACCTTTCTCCAAAAGCCGCAGCGCCGGTTCAAAGGGACCGCACCGGCTGCCCTTAACGGTCACCTCATTGACCACCAGCCGGCTCATATCCACATTCACGGTTCCTGCGTAAGTGCTTTTCAGCACAATCATCCCCTGCCTGCGCACCAGCCTTGACGCCAAATCCAGCCCGGACGGTGCGCCGGAAGCTTCCACAATGATCTCAAACGTCTCCTTTGTATGCTCTGCATCTTCCGGCATCCAAGTTCTTGCCATGCTCTTAAACTGTTCCAGCTTTTCAGGATGCTTTCCAATCACTACCACCTCCGCGCCCTGAAGATGCAGCACTGACGCTGTCAAAAAGGCAAGGCGGCCATCCCCCACAACCGCCACAGTCCTATCAGGGCTTATATGCACCTGCGCCGGAATTTCCAAAGCAGCGGCCAAAGGTTCTGTCAGCAGCGCCTCCCTCAGATCCAGGCCAAGAGGCACCTCATGGAGCAGATGGGTGGAAAGGGTCATATACTCCCCAAAGCATCCGTCCTTCCCGTCCATGCCGATGACCTTGCGCTCCAGGCAGTGCTTTTCCCTGCTGGTACGGCAATAAATACAGTGACCGCATCCCGCATTCAGCTCACCTACCACCCGGCGGCCTGTCCAAAAAGGTTCTGATGATTTCTCTACAATTCCCACAAACTCATGTCCCATGACCCCTTTAAAATCAGGCCGGTATCCTCTTAACACCTCCCGATCCGTATTGCAGATCCCTGCATAGAGAATCCGAATCAGGCTTTCCTCCTGTCCCGGCACAGGCATAGGCAGATCCTCCCTGTAGATCGCGCCCTGCCCGTCAAAATAAATCCCCTTCATACCATTGCTCCTTTTTGCAGATACGTTTTCTGATACTGTTTTTCTATCATTCCTCATACCCGGGAATCACCGCCGGATTTCCGCTCTGCAGAGCCATATGATAAATCCTGGCCGTATCCTCCACATAGACACTGTTGGTATATGCTGCGCTGATACTCTCTCCTACTGCCACAACTCCATGGTTTGCCATCAAACAGGCATTTTTCCGCTTCAAAATCGGTACTGCATTTAATCCTACCTGGGCGCTGCCCTGCTCCGCATAAGGGCTCACTTCCAGCTTTCCCTTCAAAAACGGGATCATCTCAATCAAAACCACTGGAATCTCCTGGTGATTCACCGCAAAGCTGGTTGCATAAGGAGAATGGGTATGCACCACTGCCCCTACATGGGGAAGATGTTTATAGATCTCCGCATGCATCCTCCACTCGGAAGACGGCTTATGACAGCCTTCCTTCACCTGGGCCTCCAGATCCGTAACCACAATATCCTTTTCCTTCATGATCTCATAGTCATAAGAGCTTGGCGTGATAACCATCCATCCCTTCTCCGGCCAAAACACGCTCATATTTCCGCTGGTTCCTGCCATCAGCTTTTCCCGATAGGCTTTTTTCGCCGTCTCTAACACCGCCCGCTTCAATTCCTCCAGCTTTCCTGGTTTCTCTGTAATAATCTCCATAAATATCCCCTTCCCTCATCCTGAATCTTTCAGTGTCTCTGCCCCTCATTTCCATAAGTCTCACAAAACCTGGCTGAAAAGGAAGGCTCCTCCTTTCCCTTATACAAATGGGAAATATCCCCCAGCCGCAGTGCCCGAAAGGCGGCAATCCCCTGCTGCCTCTCCTCTGTCACCACCTCGCTGACAGAGGTAGGCGCTAATGCCAGTGTGTGCCAAAGCACAAAAGGAGACACATTCCACAGATGGGAAAGCAGCACACAGGTGATTCCAAAATGGCAGAAAAAAGTAACCGTGGCCTCGCTTTCCTGCTTTACCCTATAATGTCTCCCCTCCCGCACATAACCATACTGTTCCAAAAGCCTGTCAAAGCCTGCTGCCACCGAATCATATACAAAGACCAGGTCACTGCACCGGGCTGCTTCTGACTGCCGCCATTTTTCCCGATCCAAGTATTCCTCATTTTCCGTCCAGTAAGAGGGCACCATATCCCAGGCGATCCGTGTCCTGAAATGTTCTCCATCCATCTTTACGTCAGGATACGCCTTTTGCAGCTCTTTTGATCCATTAACATCCACTTTTGCCGGAAATTCCCGCAGCCATTCCAAAGTCTCAGCCTCTTTTCCCAGCTTCTTCAGGCAATATGCTGCGGTGGCCTGAGCCCTGCCGAAAGGCGACTGATAACAGTCCCCCATCCTTAGTTCCTTGGCCATCTCCCCTAAAAGCGCTGCCTCCCGATGACCCTTTTCTGTCAGAGTATCCCTTACATAATCCGGATCCCCATGACGAATCAGCAAAATCCTCATAGTTTTCCCCTTTCTTTTCTAATTCCCGAAGCTTTGATACAGCCGCTCCATAATCTCATCTGCCCTGTCTATATCAATCGAAGAAAAATTCATCACATAAATATTTTCCTCCCGGACTTCCCCATAAAAATAGCTGGACAAAGGCACCAGACGGATCCCCCTCTCCCCTGCACGCTCCATCACCGCGCCTTCCGAAAGCTCTGTGTGAACCGACAGCAGAAAATGCAGCCCTGCTTCTTCCCCGGATACGGAAATCCGATCCTTTAATTTACTGTGATCCAAAGCCTCTAAAAGCATATCCCTTTTTTTCCGGTAATGATTTCTCAGCCGGTTTACATGGGCCTCAAACTTTCCCTCCTCAATAAACCGGGCCAATGTATACTGCTCAAAGTTAGAAACCGTACAAGAATAAAAAGACAATCGCTCATAAAACCGGGCTAAAAGCTTAGGCGGAAGGATCATATAGCTGATCCGCACCGTTGAGCAAAGGGTCTTGGTAAAGGTATTCATATAAATAACCTTTTCCGACAAATCAATGCTCTGCAAAGTAGGAATGGGCTGCCCGCTGAGACGAAGCTCACTGTCATAGTCATCCTCAATAATATATCTTCCCTCTTTCCGGGATGCCCACCCAAGCAGTTCATACCGCCTGCTGATCGGCATGACGATCCCTGTAGGATACTGATGGGACGGCGTAATGTGGACAATCTCCACTGCCTTTTCCTCCAAAGCCGAAACACAGATTCCCGCATCATCCATGGTGATCCATTCACAGGGCGCATGAAAGCTGCGGTAAATATTTTCCAGCTTCCTATAGCCTGGATTCTCAACCCCATAGATCCTGTCATTTCCCAAAAGCTGTACAAGAAGCCCATACAAATATTCCGTTCCCGCGCCGATAATAATCTGCTCCGGCCTTACGGACATTCCCCGAAAATCCCTTACATACCGCCCGATTGCTTCTCTTAAAGCCAACACCCCGCCGCAGGGGGAATTGGTCATCAGCTGGACGCGGCTGTCACTAAGCATCTCGCGTATCACCTTTGACCAGATCGTAAAAGGGAAAAGGTCCGAGGATGTCTGATTGCTGGAAAAATCCGCAAAGCAGCAATCCTCCTGATCCGCTGCCTGCGCCTTTTCCTCCTCTGCCGCCATATCCTTCCCCAAAAGGGGCTTTCTCTGCTCCATGATGCTGCTGTTAAAATCCGCCACATAAAAGCCTTTTTTGGGAATGGAATAGATATATCCCTCTGCCATTAGCTGTGCATACGCATTTTCCACCGTAACCACACTTACTCCAAGGTTCGAGGCAAATATCCTTTTGGATGGAAGCCGTTCCCCGGCCTTTAATGTACCCTGCATTATGTCGTTTTTGATGCTTTTGCAAAGATATTCATAGAGAGAATCTGATCCTGTATCCATTAAGCTATACGTTATCATGCCTGCTGTACTCCCTAGAGCGTGTCTGACCTTATTGAATATATTTAAATTACACAATTTTCCAATGCCACATTTGTATTATACCCTTTACGGCAATACAAGTAAAGCATAAAAACCACAAAAAGAATCAGGGGTGCCTGACCCCTGATCTTTAATTCTTTCTTATATTTTATTCTACAATCTCCAGATCCTTGGAATCATGGTTTAAGCTCACTGCCCCGTCCTTTGTAATCAGCATTAAATCCTCAATCCGGACCCCTAACTCTCCCGGCAGATAGATTCCCGGCTCACAGGAAAAAATCATCCCTTCTTCCACCACATCCCGATTGGTTGCCGACACATCCCCTGCATCATGGACCTCAATGCCAATACAATGCCCCAGGCGATGGGTAAAGTAAGGACCATATCCGGCTTCTGTAATAATATCCCGCGCCACCTTGTCTATATCACAGAACCGCATCCCCGGCTTCATCACTGCCTGTGCCGCTAAGTTGGCCTTCTTTACAATCTCATAGACCTCCCGTCCCTTTTCACTGACACTTTTATAGAAAAATGTCCGGGTCATATCCGAGCAATACCCATTCTTTTTGCATCCCACATCAAAGAGCACGCAATCGCCTTCCTTTAAGACTGTGTTGTCCGGCTTATGATGTCCAATGGCTGCATTGGCCCCAAAGCTGACCAGCGGGCCAAAGGAAGGTCCCTCTGTTCCCAGCTCCTTATAGATGGCATTCATCCCGGCCGCAACCTCCAGCTCCGTCACGCCTGCCTTAATAAGCCCCCGAAACTGCGCCATAGCCGCATCATTTAACTGGGAAGCCAGGATCATTTTCTCTTTCTCGTCCTCATCCTTAATCCGGCGGGCCTTATCCACACACTCGGATGCATTCTTATATCCGGTTCCGGCCCCCAGCTCCATAAGCTCCAGCAAAAATTTTGCCGCCATTTTCTTATCAATTCCCAAGGGCTTGTCATGATCCGTATACCCGGCAATGATCTCACACCCCGGATCCGTGTCAGAGAACCAGATCTTCTCTATCCCAATGTCCCCGTCTACTGTAAACAATTTGTTGACAAACAGCTTATGGCTGCCGTTCTTATTCAGATACAAGGCCAGAAGGCGCTCATTAGGCAGAATCCATCTTCCGGTAAGATAATAAATAGACGGCGGATCACTGACAAGCATCTGCTCCAGCCCCATATCCTCCATATTTTTCAGAACCCTTGCCACTCTTTCCTCAAACATACCCATCCTCCTTTATTATTACCCTACGGTATAGAACACGGCCGCCCCTGGTCCCAGCGGAAGATTTAAAACCATCCAAACAGCCAGCATAAGCGCCCAGCTCACCAGGAATGCCATTGAGTAGGGGAGCATGGAAGAAACCAGGGTTCCCCATCCTGTATCCTTGTCATACTTTTTCATAACCGTCAATATGTACGGAATCCAGGCAATGACCGGTGCAATAATATTAGTAGTGCTGTCTCCAATCCGGTATGCCACCTGGGTCAGCTCCGGAGAAAGTCCCATCTTCATAAACATGGGCACAAATACCGGCGCAAAGATCGCATACTTGGCAGAAGCTGAGGCCATAAACAAGTTGACAAACCCAGCCACCAGAATAAAGCACATCATCAATCCCACAGAATTAATATTCAGGCTCTGCAAAAGCTCTGCTCCCTTAAAGGACAGTATCCGTCCAATGTTCGTCTTGCTGAAATAATTGGTAAACTGAGCCGCCACAAAAGCCATGGCAATAAATCCGGAAATAGAAGCAATGGATTTATTAAAAGAAGCCACCACATCCTTATCGCTCTTAAAGCTTCCGCAAAGCTTTCCATATACAAAAGAAGGAATGAAAAACAGCAAGGTAAACAGCGGAATAATGGCATTCATCAGGGTGGAGCCTTCAATCAGACTTCCCGTCTCCGGATTTCTCATAAACGAGCCTTTGGGAATACAGCAGATCACGTAAAGCGCCGCAATCCCCACGAACACCCAGTTAGCCACCTTAAGAGCCTTTTCTTCCTTGTCTGTCAGTTCATTGGAAACCTCCACCAGTGTACCGTCCCCGTTCTCCTTGTACGGCCCCAACCTGGGAATCACCACCAGCTCCGTAATCAAGGTTCCCACAATCGTAATCAAAAATGTTGAAGCAATCATAAAAAACCAGTTAGATAAAGGCGTTACATTATATGCCGGATCAAGCGTCTGTGCCGCTGCCGTAGAAAAGCCGGACAAGGTAGCGTCTGCGGAACCGATCAGCAGGTTGGCGGAAAAGCCGCCGGACACTCCCGCAAAGCCTGCCGCCACCCCGGCCAGAGGATGCTTCTTATAAGCCTTAAAGATCATAGCTGCAAGAGGGATAAAGACCACATATCCTGCATTTTCCGCCACATTGGTCATAACCCCGATAAACACCACCATAGGTGTCACAAGCTGAGCAGGGGTGATCTTCACCACCTTGTGAATCAAGCCGTTCAGCCATCCTGAGCTCTCTGCCACGCCGATTCCCAGCATGATCACCACAGTAAATCCCAACGGTGCATAATTGGTAAAATTGGTCACAGCCGAAGTCAGCATATACTGCAGACCAGAAATACTGAACAGGCTCACTACCGTCACCGTAGTTTCTTCCACTGTGCCGCTGCCTGAATTATACATCTCACCGGTAGCGCTCCATCCCATAGCTGCGCCGATACCGGAAAGCACTACCACAAACACTGCCAGATAGAAAAAAATCGTAAGAGGAGTAGGCAGTTTATTTCCCGCTGCCTCGATCATGTCAAGAAAGCGTAGGATAAAGGAACGCTTTGTTGTCTGAGTTTTGTCTTTCATACTTCAAGTTCTCCTTTTTGCATTTACTTTTTCTTTGAATCCGTCCGTTTTGTCTCCGCCCTTTTACTTTGCCGTATTGGATGCAATCAGCGCCGCGTCCCATACCCCGGAAAACGGCGGAGAGTAACAAAGATCCATAAAGCCCATCTCGTCCACAGTCAGGCCGGCATAGATGGCAATGGCATAATAATTGGCTCTGGGAACCACGATCCCCTGTCCCCAGGTCTCTGCCCCCAGCACCACTCTGGTTTTCGCATCATAAATCAGCTTGATATTCAGTTTTTCCTTCCCATAATAAGAAGCATAGCTGTTGCCGGTAATGGTGTTTACCTTAATATCCATCCCATTGGCCCGGGCTTCCTTCTCCGAAAGCCCTACCTTTGCCGCATCCATCCCAAACAGCCGCAGCGCCGAGCTTCCAATCAGCTTAAATGGCTTTGGCTCTGCACCGCCTAAAATATCTCCGATGATCCTTCCCTGCTTATTGGCATTGGTGCCCAAAGGCGCATACTGGTACTGCCCGGTAACAGCAGATTTCATGATGCTGCAGTCCCCGGCTGCATACACATCCTCTGCACTGGTCTCCATCCGCTCATTGACACAGATCGCTCCGTTTCTGGCCTTCTCTACATTTTGGATAAAGTCCGTACTGGGCGCAATCCCTGCACTGTTGATAAGCATATCCGCCGGAATCTCCTGAGTTGCTGCCTGGCCATCTTCTCCCTTACATTCAATTCTGACAGCCTTGATGATCCCCCCTTCGGAAACCAGCTCCTTGACCATGGTTTTCGTGCGCACGGTTACTCCGTTCTTGGCAAGCTCCTCCTCCAGAGCCTGACTGACCTCTGTGTCAAAAGCAGGCAGAATGTGATCCGCCAGCTCCACCACCGTCACATCTTTTCCGTACCGTCTGCATGCCTCTGACACCTCCAGCCCGATAAAACCTGCGCCTACAATGACCACATGCTTTGTCTTTTCTTCCAGAAGGGCTGTTTTTACCCGTGTTCCGTCCGATACATTCCGAATCTCGTACAGATTCTCATATTCCTGGTCAAAAGGAGGAAAATGCCGCACCCCTGCTCCGCTTCCCACCACCAGCTTGTCATAAGTGTCCGTAAACACCTGGCCGCTTTTCAGATCCTTCACGGTCACGGTCTTTTTTTCTGTGTCCACAGAAGTCACCTCATGCCAGGTTTTCACCGGAATCCCGCTTTTTGCAAATTCCTCGGCAGTCCGGGCAATCAGCTCACTTCCCTGGCGGATGTGGTCTGAGATATAAAAGGGAATCCCACAAGCCCCATAGGATACTTCCTCCCCTTTTTCATACACCACAATCTCTGCCTGGTCCTTTAAAAGCCGTTTCAGCTTGGACGCTGCGGACATTCCCGCCGCCACGCCGCCGATAATCACAACCTTCACTTTCTCACCATCCTTTCCACAAATATAGCGTTGGCCATACAGCCTGTTACATTAATAAGGGTTCTGGGCACATCTGCAATAGGGTCCACGGCAATCATTGCTCCCAGCCCCGGCACTGCCTCCTGCATCCCAATTCCCAGTACCGCCGCAAATTCCGCCATCGTGGCGGTCCCCGGCAAACCGGTAATTCCGTATGACATGAGGGCAATCACTGCCACCAAGAGAACCACTGTTCCCGGAGACATAACAACCCCGCACATCCCCATGGCAAATACCGCAGCCATGGCAGGGAAAAGCGCCCCGCAGCCCTGCATGCCAGAAGATATGGCATAAGAAGACACCATATCCGTAATCTCCCGATTAAGCCCCAGTCCCTCTGCCAAAGCCTGCTGGGCTTCCGGCAGACAGCCTGCACCTGAACGGGTCTTTAAAGCTTTTATAATGGCCGTCTTCCCGTTCTTAATAAATGCCGCCGGTCCCACACCTCCTGCTAAGCTCAGCAATAACTGGACTGCCAGCATAACCACTGCTCCCAATGTCAGAACGAAAAGCATTTTCACAAGCATTGCCAAAGCCAGCCAGCCATGTTCTGCTGTCAAAGAAGCCATAATCGCCGCAGCCCCCATAGGCTTATAGGCAATCACGGTCTTACATACGCTGCTTCCCACTGAAAATGCCCCATCCACCAGATCAAACACCGGCTTTACAGTATCCATATATTTTCCGGACATTCTCCTTGCCGCAATGCCCACATAGATACCAAATACAAACAGCCCTACCACATTGGCACGGATCAGATCCCAGCCCAGCCCGGAAGGAATCCGGCCATAGATCAGTCCTATCATGCTCTCCCCACTCCCCACACTCCAACGGAACACCTCTGCATCCGTGCCTGGCAGAACTCCTACCTTAAACACAAGCCCAAGGCATATTGCAATGAATGCACTCGTTGCCACCATACCTGTATTCACCCGCTTTTTCCATCGCGTCAAAGGCGATACCTGCTTCTCGGCAGGAGTATGGATCACCAGCTTAACCGAAGCGAGAAATACCATAGGAAGCACTAAGCACACAAACAACGACAAATACCCCTGTGCCACAAGCTGGAACCAAAGATCCAAATTCTCCGCCACAGTCATCCAGGAGTCCGCCGCAGAAGCAGTTTCCGCCTGTCCTGCCATCCAGGCCGCCAGCCCAAACACAGAACCGGCCCCTGTGCCTATGAGTACCCGGGTGGCAAAGCTGAATTTCTTCTTCGGCAGCTTCGACAAACCATACAGCATGGCAAAGAACAATACCACCCCAATCAGCCGTTCTCCATGTCCCTCAGAAATATCCAAAAACCTAAGAATGTCATTACCGCTTACCATTATCCTAATCACCCCTCTCTCACAAACAAGTCTCAGCAATCGGTCATAATCTGAATAATCTCCTTATCTGTTCCTTTCATGCCTTCCTTTCCCAAACGGCCGATATTGCGGATTGTATTCTCCACGCCTTTCGAGACGATCCCGTCACCTCCGCGGAACTGCTGCCCATTGATGTACATCTGATATCCCAAAATTCCCGCATCTACCGCAGCGGCAATCTTTCCGGCACAGGAAGGTTTCGCCCCGTCACAGATGATTCCCGACACAATCGCCAAAGCATTGACCAGCGTGTGAGCAATCGCAGCATAATCCCCGCCCAAAAGATAAGCAATCCCACATCCGGCTCCGCATCCGGCGCTGACCGCGCCGCAGTAAGCCGACAGACGCCCAATCCCCGTCTTCTGATGGATTGTCACCAGATTGGAAAGAACCAATGCCCGGTACATTTCCTCCTCTGACACCTTCAGCTCCTTTGCATACTCGATCACTGGCAGGGAAGCTGTCATCCCCTGATTTCCGCTTCCGGAATTAATGATAACCGGCATCTCACAGCCGCTCATCCTGGCATCCGATCCGGCAGCCGCAGCGGCTCTCGCCCGCACCCGGATATCATCCCCATAAGCCTTTAACAGAACACTTCCGATATTAGCGCCCCAATCATGGTCCAGCCCTTCCCTGGAGATGGCACTGTTATACTCGATCTGACGGCTGATAAGCTCGTTCACATCCTCTAATTCTACCGTCTTGGCAAAGTCATAGATATCCTTTACATTCAAAAGGCTCCTGTCCGCCATCTGGGCGTCCTCCGTAGCCATAACCCCCATCTCATACAGCGTTTCCCCATCCTTCTCAATCAATACAATATTCGTGTGGTAATTGGCAATCCGCACCTTGGCATAGGAACCGCCTCCATATAAGGTTACAATCATGTCCAGAAGCTCGTCTGTCTCCAATGGCTTCACCTGTATCTGGGTTTTCCCCATATACTCCTTGATCTGCACCTTTTGTTCTTCTGTCACTCCGGCAATGACCTCCAGAATCCGTCCTGCGTCTCCTGCCACCACACCGGCTGCCGCTGCCGCCTCAATCCCCTTAAGACCTCCCGTATTGGGCACAATCACGCTTTTTACATTTTTAACAATGTTTCCGCTGGCCTCCACCATGCAGCGCTCCGGCAGTACTCCCAGCACCTCCCGCGCTTTTGCCGCACAATACGCCAGTGCAATCGGCTCCGTACAGCCCATGGCGGGAACCAGTTCTTCCTTCAGAATCTGCACATATGTCTGATACTGAACACTTGTACGCTCCATATCTGTCCTCCTATGCAATTCATATTTTATTTATGAGAAATTTATTGAATCTTCATAAATTAACTATATTACTTTCAAGCAGTTTTGTCAATCATTATAATAATTTTTTTTCATAATAATAACAGTATTGGAAAAATAGCATGAAACGATTTTGCCTTTCAAACAAAATTAAGCCTGTATCCACACAGCACTTGGCCCATTACAGAAGAAATCCAAGAAAAACAGAAAGAGCCGTTTACCGATACACATTTTAAAGCATATCAATAAACGACTCTAAAACCTTTTGTGTCTTAAACCAACAGCCTTGCCTTCTGTCAGAGCACACCGTCTTACGTCTTCTTCTGTATCTTTGCCAGATACCGGTACACACTGGCTTCTGAGCAGTACAGATACTCTGCCACCTGGCTTACTGCCCCCTTAATCTGAAACAGCCCCGCCTGGTTCAGCCCTTCCACAATCCGGATCCGATCCTCCTGGGTCAGCCGCTCCCGCACCAGCTCCTCGCTGGAGCCCACAGCCTGCACCACGGCCTTGCTCATCATATCCCTGGTCACATCCACAGAAAAATTTTCCACCGGCCCCTCACATACCACGCCCTCTGTATCTAAGCCATGCATCAGATTTATGCCGCTCAGAACGCGGATCCCGTTCATCAGTTCTTCATAAGGCGCCATATCAATATTAATACAAAGCTGCCCCACCAGCTCTCCGTTTTCCCTGATAAAAAAGGTCGAAGAACGCAGATTCTTATTGGGAGCCGCTTTCCCTACATAATTTACGACATAATCCTTTTCCTTCCACTCCTCATTGGCCAGGACAGACAAAGTAAAATCTGTAATAGGAGCCCCAATAGTCCTTCCGCTCACATGTCCGTTGGCAATCGCAATAATATCGTGGTTAGGCTTCCGGCAGTCCCGCAGCACCACTTCTCCATGTTCCCCCAAAATCTGTCCCAAAAAATCCACCAGCTTCTTATAATAATCCAGTATATCCAAAATCCTTCTCCCTTTTTATTCTTAAAAGCATCCACATGCAGATATTTCCATTATATCAGAACTTTTCTGTATACACAACCAGACTTTCACGATTCACTTTCTCCCGGTCACGCAAACCAAAGCTCCTCCTTTGTGGTAGAAATAGCATCCGCCCCTGCCCCAAAAGCTGCCATAATGTCCTTTTTATCCGAGATCAAGCCTCCTGCAATGATAGGAATATCGGTATAAGCCCGAATCTCCTTTAACACCTTGGGAATAATCCCCGGCATCACCTCCACCAAATCCGGATGAAATGTATCAATCTGCTTCTTCATAGTATTCACAGCCATAGAATCAATCATAAAAGTTCTCTGAACCCCAAAAATCCCCAGCTCCAAAGCCCGCTTCACCAACAATGGCTTTGTACTGATAATCCCGTCTGCACTGGTCGTCTGCTTAATAAAATCAACAGCTACCTCTTTGGCGTTCAGCCCTGCCATCAAATCCACATGAACAATAGCTACCTTTCCGTGTTCCTGAATCTGCCGGACTATCCCTCCAATATTGCAGATATTTCCATACAGCACAAACACTACCTGACATTCTGAATCAAAACATCGTTTTAACCCCTTATCATCCTTCACTGCAGCAATCACCGGCGAACTTTCCAACAATTCAATCGCTTTCATCTCAAGCTTCCTCTCCTGACCATGGTCTTAATTATTCATGCTTTATTATAAATCCAATTTTATCAAAATACAAGAATCGGCACAGGCAAAACGCAAAAACGTTCTGATCCGAACCGATTCTTTCCCATTGTCTTTTTTAATGAATACCTGTAAATACTCTTCCCCTATTTCATTGCTGCCTTAGAATAACCGGTAAGCATATACTTCTGGAAAATAAAGAACAGAATGATAACCGGCACTACCGCCAGCACCGCGCCTGCCATAATCTCATGATTGTTCATGGATTCGCCGCCTGCAAAGGTATTTTTCAAATATGCCAGACCCACTGTCAATACCCGTCTGGTTTCACCCTTGGCAATAATTTTCGGCCAGAAATATGCATTCCATCCGTTTGTAAAGGTTACTAATGTCACGGTAAACAAGGTAGATTTACACATAGGCGCCAGAATCCTGGTAATGATCCCCACCCGTCCCAGACCGTCCATTCTGGCTGCTTCAATATAGCTGTCATCAATGGACATAAAGGTCTGCCGCAGCATGAAGATATAATAGGGAGATACTGCTTCCGGAAGGATCAGTCCCAGGAAGGTATCAGACATTCCCCAGTTCGCCATCATAATGTAAATCGGAATAAAAGTAACCTGCAGCGGTATCATCAGCGCTCCCAGGACAATGATAAAACACATCCCCTGCCCTTTAAACTTTCCCTTGGAAAATCCATATCCGGCAAAGATTCCTGTGACCACCTGGGCAATCAGGATACCTGCAGTCATAACCGTGGTGTTCCAATAATATTTTGCAAAATTTCCCCGGTTCAATACATTGATATAGTTTTCAAAATGAAACTCTTTCGGCCATAAGGTTGGAGTTGCCAGCAAAATCTCCTCCTGGGATTTGACAGAGGATACCAGCATCCAATAAATCGGGAACACAATGACAATCAAAACGATAATTGCCAGAACCCACTGTATAGCCGCCATGATCTTCTTTTTTCTTTTCGCGGATTCATTTCTTACATCTGCACTTATGGTTGTCTCTGCACTCATAATTGTCCCCCCTTATGAATCGTAAGTCACGTTGCCGTTGGATACCTTCATGGTTGCCACTGTCACAATCAGCAGCAAAACAAAGAAGAAAATACCCACTGTAGAAGCACGGTCCATACGGAAATCCACCATGGCATAACGGTAAATATTATACACAAATACTTCTGTAGAACGGTAAGGACCTCCCTGGGTCAAAATATCTACCGATTGGAATACCTTCATGGAGGACAAAAACGTAGTTACAAACAAAAACAGGGTGGTGGGAGACAGCATGGGCAAAGTAATCTTAAAAAATCTCTGCACTGCGTTTGCCCCGTCTAAAGCCGCTGCCTCATAATAATCTGTGGCAATTCCCATCATGGCAGAAAGATATACCATCATGCCATAGCCTATACACCGCCAGCCGGTCAGCATCAGCACGGAAATCAACGCCATATTCCGATCTCCCAGCCAATCTACAGGATTCACTCCAACCAAAGAAAGCAGGTAGTTAAAAATACCGCTGTCTGTATTGAGAATCCATAAGAAAACTACTGCTGCCGATGACATGGCCACATATTTCGGCATAAAAATCACGGCTCTCATAGCTGCAAAGCTGTTGGTCATCCGATTAAAAATCAGGGCAAAAATCATTCCTCCTATCAAGGTAATGCTCAGCTCTCCAATAGAATACAGAACCGTTACCTTTAAGGAATTCCACAAATACTTATTGCCCGATCCGGCAAACAGCCAAGTCCAGTTCTTAAATCCTACATACTGCCAGGTGTCATTTAAAAGATTCCAGTCCGTAAAGCTGATGCGGAGCAGTTCCACAATAGGATAGTAGGTAAATACTGCAAGGAAAATCAGAACCGGCAATACACAGGTAAAATCCTTGATCGCAGAAAGCTTTCTTGGATTGATTTTCTTCTCTTTCATATAAAGCCCCCTCACATTCTCCGGTTATCTTTCGCTACAAGAAAGATAACCGGTCTTTTAATTTATGACAAATCCGATAGGTCTGCTGTCAGGTCTTATGCGTCTGCCAGCACATCATTAATCTCGTCTGCCATCTGCTCCATTCCCGCCTGAACGTCTCCGCCTTCCATCATCACCTCAGCCATAATGTTCTTCCAAATCGTGGCCAGCTGAGACCATCCCTTGTGCTGGATTCTGGGATAAATCAGATCCAAATTGTCAAAGATTGCCTGGAAAGCCGGTTTCTTCTCTAAGAATGCCTTGCCTTCTTCTGTCTCCAGTACAGACTTTCTGGTCGGCATATAACCTGTACCCTCTGCCCAGGTCATGTTAACCTCTTTGCTGCACAGATACTGTAAAAACTGCCATGCCGCATTTTTAGTAGCCTGGTCATTTTTAGACGGAATCAACAGCACACAGCCGCCGATCTCCTGGTTCTTGGTATCTGCACCCGGAAGCCAGGACATGCCAATCTCAAAATCACACTGATCCACATAGTTGTTGTAAAGGGAGCTGGTATGCACCACAGACAAAGCCTTTCCGGAGATAAAGTTCTGTCTCATATTAGAAGAAGCATCCTCAGCCGTGCCGGTCCAATAGGTATAACCTGCATTACACCAATCCTGGATCTTCTGGGCAATAGCCACTGCCTTTTCATCTCCCAGATCAGTCGTCAATTGATCATCATTGATGATTTTCACTCCCTGGTTCAGATAAAAGGTCTCAAAATACCACTGATCCCAGCCGGGAATAATGGTTGCATAAACTTCTGTAGAGCCATCTGCCGCCTTTTTGGTTCCCTTTTCCATAAAGGCATCCATCTCGTCCCAGGTTGCCGGCATGGTAATTCCCATCTCATCTGCCATATCTTTATTGTAATACATAATCTGGGTAGAAATCAAAAACGGCAGAGAAACCTGCTTGCCATTATACTTAGCAGCCTCAACCATACCATCTCCAAAATCCTCCACATCATAATCTGATGCCTGGATATAAGGAGTCAGATCCTCGGTCAGACCGCCTGCTCCATACTCTGCCACATAAGGCGTGTTGGCCACTGTAATCGCCGGAAGGTCTGTACCTGCCGCATGGGCTGCCACCAAAGCCTCATTTAACTTCGCATAACTTCCAATATATTCTGCCTCTACCGTAATCAGATCCTGGGAATTGTTAAAGTCTGTTACTACCTTATTGACTGTCTCAGAATACTGATCCTCCAGAGCATGCCACCATTTAATTGTAATAGGCTCTTTTACCTCGTACATTGCAGGATCTGCAGGCTGTGTCTCCCCTGCTTCCTCTGCTCCTTCATTAGAGCCAGAACCTCCCCCCCCAACTGCTGCTTTTCCGGTAGATCCGCCGCCGCTGCATCCGGAGACTGCGCCTGCCACCATTGCTGCCGCCAGCAATAACGCCATTTTCTTTCTCATAAAAGTTTCCCCTTTCTTATAAATTTTTTCACATGTTCTGCTTTAAGGGAAAATCACTCTGTACAGTTCTGCCTGAATAATGCTGTCAGAAAAAAATGCACAAAAAAGAGCAAGGTAACAATAAATATAGCCTTATACCTATCGTTCGCCGTTTGCCCTGTCTCTTCTTCTCTCTACAGCAGACCATCTCAAATTGTGATAGCATTATGATAACATAATTTCATCCGCTTTGCAAGCATTTTTTGTGAAATTTAGTAAGATTTCGGATGATTTTATTACACTTTTTTGTTATTTTATTATCAATTCCAAAAGCCAAATTATATTATTGATCAATTTTTCACTATACTTTCTTCTGTTTTACCATGAATTATTGGAATTTTCTTCATCTTCCGGCATGTATCTCTGAAATACGGAATGATAAAAATGGGATGCAAAATAAGACGCCAAAGCAAACCAAACCATAAAAAGGACAGGGACAAACCAGCTAACCACTGCAAATATCCCATAAATTACCACAATGGTTACAGAAACATATAGATTTCCCACACTCATTATCAGGGCATCCATAACTGTCTTTTTAAAAGAAATAGAAAAAGCCGATGTCAGCGGAAACACGTACAGTACTGTTAAAAAATATACAAACCCTATACTTGCCAACACGATCCTGACCCCTAAACGCACACTTGTGCCAAAAGGCAAAAACTGGCATGCATACAAATCTACCGCAAGAAACAATCCGATTCCCGCCACACACAGCCACAGCATGGTAGAACGGACAAAGTTCTCCCGAAAGCTGTTCCAAAAGCTTTTAAAAATATACCCTTCCTCATTTTGGGTCATCCGCAATGTATAGCTGAAAAGAGCTGTGGTGGCAGCTCCTGCCGTCACTACAGGAAGGGAAAACAAAAACCACAAAAAACCGATCACACACAGGTTCATGATCTTGTCCATAAACATCCAAAACTTATTCTCCGGATTAAACAGACCGTTGGCGTCGAAATTCATAAAATACCTTCCCTTCCATACTCATAATCCAAAAGTCTACAATTTATACCCATCCTATGATATAATAGAAACCATACTACATCCCACAGGAGGACTTGATTATGATCTTTGGCAACCGCCTTTTTCGGAGCTGGAAAAAGGATCTGCAAACTTTGAAAACCCTTTCCCTGCGCCAAAAGCTTCGTTTTCTGGCTGACTACTACAAAGGATATCTCTTTCTGGCTTTCTGCCTGCTTCTCCTGATGTTTTATCTTGGGGACATGTTCTGGCAAAGCCGCCAGACCATTGACTTACAGGGCTTCTTTGTCAATGACAGGCAGAATCTCTTTCCTGCCAAAAAACTGATGCAGGATTTTTCCTCTTACCAAAAAACGGCTCCCGGGCACCGGATTGCCTTTGAAGATTCCCTTTTTGTTGATTTAGATTCCGGCAGTGAATACCATGCTGCCAGCCAGGCAAAGATCATGGCCTACACTGCTGCCAAGGAGCTGGACTTTTTAGTGGTTCCCGCAGAGCTGGCTTCCCACTACGTGCCGTCTTTTCCTCTCTGCGACTTAGACGGCCTGCTTTCTAAAGATCCTGCTTTAAAAGAACTGGCTTCCCCGGATCTGATCTATGGAGAAGATGGCTCCAAAACAGCAAAAGCCTGCTGTCTGAATCTTCAGTCAACCCGCTTTTTGCAAGATCCCGCTTATGATGGGACCGAAGCCTATTATCTTCTGGTCCTCTCCTATACAGAGCACGAGGAATCACTTCTCTCTTTTCTCCGCTATGCCTACAGCCTTCCTTCTGCCTGATTTTTGCTGCCTCCAATCTATATGACCGAAATTGCGCTTTCATGCAAACTGTTTCCGTAAAGCCATACCGCCGGAGAAAACTCTCCGGCGGTATGGCAAACCGCTCTCATTCCATATAAGACATTATACCCTGTCTACATTTTTCGTAGCAATCACCGGAATACCTGTGCCGGCACAGTTATCGATAATTACATCTCCGATTACTACAGGAGCATCTACAGAAGTCTTTCGGATCTCCTCCATAATCTCAAAAATCTTGCCCTTGGGAATATCCTCCTTGGTCTTTACGGAAACCATCTCCAGCTCTCCGCCCTTTACATGCACACTGGAGGTCACAATCCGTGTGGGGCTTAATACTTCCTTGTGAGCATAGTCCTCGCCTCTTTTACAGGTATTGCCGCTTACCTCTACATTCTCCCCGTCTATACGGACTGTCAGCGGGCATCCAAGCGGGCACCCAATACAGATTAATTCTCTTGTCTCCATATTATTCCACCTCCGTACAAATCACGATATTCTTCAGATCCGGATATTCTCCAAAGCTGTCTTTCTTTAAGATAACCTGCTCCATCTCTCCGGGAGCCAACACCTTTTTCTTCTTTTTGGAAACCTGCACTCCGTCATAGTATACGGTAATATAGCGATCCTTATATACATCCGCCACACGGAAACGCACAGTCACCTTATCCTGCATATGATTCACATCCAAAGTCTGCGGCACCGTATAGCGTACCCCGTTCTCTGCCTTCAGCTCTACCACATGGCAGTTTTCCTTTTCCTCGCCGGCCTGCACATAAGCAGCCGCATTGGTTCCTGCCAAGGTAGCCTCCTCTGACACATAGTCCACCAGGTCATGGACATGCAGCACATTTCCGCAGGCAAATACGCCTTCTGAACTGGTTTCTAACTGGTCGTTTACCTCCGGACCAGAGGTGATCCGGCTCATATTTATGCCAATGCTGCGGCTTAACTCATTCTCCGGAATCAAGCCAACCGACAGAAGCAAAGTATCGCAGGTATAATGCTCCTCTGTGCCGGGAATCGGCTTCCGATCCGGGCCTACCTGTGCGATGGTAATCCCTGTGACGCGCTCCTTGCCCTCAATATTCACAACCGTATGGCTCAGCTTTAACGGAATCCCATAGTCATCCAGACACTGGACAATATTTCTCTTTAAGCCGCCGGAATAAGGCATCAGCTCTGCCACTACCTTTACCTTCGCGCCCTCTAAGGTCATCCTTCTTGCCATGATCAGCCCAATATCGCCGGAACCTAAAATCACCACTTCTTTTCCTACACTAAAGCCCTCTATGTTCATCAGACGCTGAGCAGTTCCTGCGGAATAAATACCTGCCGGACGATAGCCGGGAATATTTAAGGCTCCTCTGGGACGCTCTCTGCAGCCCATAGCCAGAATAATGGCCTTTGCCTGAATCGTGGTCAGACCGTCCTCCCGGTTGATCACGGTAACTTCCTTTTCTTTGTTTATATCAATGACCATGGTATTCAGCTTATAAGGAATCTTCTCCTCTAATACCATATCAATGTAGCGGGCCGCATACTCCGGTCCGGTCAGTTCTTCCTTAAAAGTGTGGAGACCAAAACCATTATGGATACACTGATTTAAAATTCCACCCAGACAGCCATCCCGCTCCAGAATCAGAATATCCTGAATCCCTGCCTTTCTTGCCGCTACTGCTGCTGCAAGTCCTGCAGGACCTCCGCCGATAATTACGATATCATGCTTTTCCATCTCGCTGCCCTCCTATTTCTGACCGGTCAACATATTGGAACCGGGTGCGTTTTTACAAATATCCTCCATCTCCATGCCACGTTCTCTGGCAAGGATTTCCATGGTCCTGGGGGTACAAAAGCCTGCCTGGCACCGTCCCATGCCCTGCCTTACCCGGCGCTTAATGCCGTCTAAGGATACAGCTCCCAAAGTACGATTGATAGCATCTATAATCTCACCCTCACTAACTCCCTCACAGCGGCAGATAATGGTGCCATATTCCGGGCGCTCCTTGATCAGAGCGGCACGCTCCTCTTTAGTCATCTTCTCCGGGCGCACAAAACCTTTACGTTTTCCGTTCCACTCTGCCTTCTTTGCTGCGCCTGCCTTCTTTGCCACTTCTTCAGCCAGATATACGCCGATGGCCGGCGCACTGGTAAGTCCTGGAGACTCAATGCCTGCCGCATCAAAAAATCCCGGTGCATCCTCTGCCTCTCCTACAATAAAATCATCCCCATCCTCATGGGCACGAAGACCTGAGAAGGAAGTAATCACCTGACGGAACGGCACGTTCTTCACGCTTACGCTTCCCTTTTCCATGATCTCGGCCAGCTCCTCTGCCGTGGTAGCTGTGGATTCCTTATCCTCAATATTTTTTGCCGTGGGGCCTGTCAGCAGGTTGCCGTGAATCGTAGGGGTTACCAGAATACCCTTTCCAAGTTTGCCCGGAAGCTGGAAAATCGTGTGCTTTACATGGCTTCCCGCCTCTTTATCCAACAGGCAGTAATCTCCTTTGCGGGGGGTAATGTGCAGCTTCCTTTCACTGACCATATTATGTATCTCATCTGCATACACACCGGCTGCATTGATTACATAGGCAGTATGGATCACCCCGTTTTGGGTCTCCAGATCATATCCGTTCTCAGTCTTTACAACCTTTTTCACTTCTTCGTTAAAGATAAAGTCCACACCATTATCACAGGCATTCTCCGCCAATGCAATGGTCAGACCAAAAGGACATACGATTCCGCCGGTAGGGGCATACAGAGCCGCCACCACCGCATCACTTACATTGGGTTCCATGGCTCTGGCTTCATCTCCGGTAATGATCTTTAAATCCGGCACCCCGTTCTTGATACCCTTGTCATACAGTTCCTGAAGGGCCGGCCTGTCTTCCTCTGCAAAACACAGGATCAATGAGCCGTTCCTCTCAAACTCAAAATCCAGATCCTCTGAAAGCTCCCCCATCATGCGGTTGCCCTCAACATTGAATCTTGCCTTCACAGATCCAGGCACCGCATCATGTCCGGCATGGACAATAGCACTGTTGGCCTTGGACGTACCGGCGCAGACATCTTCTTCCCGCTCCACCAGTGCTGTGCGCAGCTCATAGCGGGAAAGCTCTCTTGCTACTGCACAGCCGGTCACTCCACCGCCGATGATCACCGCATCGAAATTCCATTCCTTCATGTCTCTTCCTCCATATACATTTTTGCGTCTTCTGCAGCCGTATCCGACATTGCCGTCTGCGTCTGCACCTACCAGTCAGTTACTTCCCATATCAGACGTTTACAGCTTTTTCTTGCATTTTGCTATAAAAAAAGAGTAAGGGAAAATAGACGGTCTATCCGCTTCCTTCACCTTACTCTCTCGTCTCAAAGGTTTTTAACTGTCTTAATGCTACCACAGTTCTACAGGAATTGTCAAGACAATTCTTATATTTTTTTCGTTAATTAATTGTCATGATACCAGGGTCAAAAGGTCTGAAACTGACCCCATAATTTTACCGGCACATGCAGGTTTACTCACTAATCATAATAACCCCTGGCTTTTCCGCCAGCTTAGAAAACAGGCCTGCCTTATCAAACCCCGGAGGATACACCACCTCAAACTCCAGCTTTATTTCTTCCTTCTTGTTCTTATTAATCTTTACTGACACCACATCAATTTTAAAATCCTCCAGAAAATTCCTCATATTCTTAATGGCGTCTGTCTCCTGCACGAGAGTCATGCGTATCATTCCCGCAGAAGCCACCTTGGCAAAATAAGCAATCTTATGAGTAATCTCCTGCATCACAATCAAAACCAATGCTGAGGCAATACCAATCACATAAAGTCCGGATCCCATAGCCAAACCTACGCTGGCCGTAGCCCACAGCCCTGCCGCCGTAGTCAGTCCGTTGACCAGATTATTTCTGACGAAAATAATTCCTGCGCCTAAAAAACCTACCCCGCTGACTACCTGTGCCGCCACCCGTGCCGCATCATGGTCTGGCATATCCATGAACCCATACTTGGACACCACCATAGCCAAGGCTGATCCCAGCGCCACAATGGCATGAGTTCTGGTTCCTGCTGATTTATTGCGGTTTTTCCGTTCATTTCCAATCAGCCATCCCAAAATACAAGCCAACCCCACACGGATCATTAACTCTGCCTCGCCTATGAGAAACATGGGATCGGTCAATCCTTTTATCGCTATACCCAATGAATCAACTGCCATATGTATTTCCTCCTACTGTTTCCTGTTTTTCTCCAAACCGTTTGCAGCAACCTGATCTTAAAAAGGTTATTCTTCTTTCCCTGACCAGCACAATGCACATTTTACTGCTCGCTTCCAGCCTTTTACCAGCTTCTCCCTGTGCGCCTCATCCATAGAACTTGTAAACGCTCTGGATACCTGCCAGTTCTTTTTAATTTCTTCCTTATTTTTCCAGTATCCCACTGCCAGGCCGGCCAGATAGGCTGCCCCCAATGCCGTGGTCTCTATACATTCAGGACGTACAATCTGAGCATTGAGAATATCCGACTGAAACTGCATCAGGAAATTATTGGCACAAGCTCCTCCATCTACCTTTAGCTGCTTTAAGGGAATCCCCGAATCCTGCTGCATGGCCTCAATCAGATCGGATACCTGATAAGCCATGGATTCTACGGTTGCCCGGATAAAATGCTCCTTGCTGGTGCCTCTGGTAACTCCCACAATGGTACCCCTGGCATATTGATCCCAATATGGCGCCCCCAGCCCCGCAAAAGCCGGCACCACATATACACCCCCTGTGTCCTCCACAGATGTACAATACTCCTCTGTCTGTCCTGCCGTGCGGACCATTCTCATCTCGTCACGCAGCCACTGAACAGCCGCGCCTGCCACAAACACGCTTCCTTCTAATGCGTACTGGGTGTCCTCATGACTGCTGGCTGCAATCGTAGTCAAAAGCCCGTTACTGGACTTCACTGCCGCATTGCCTGTGTTCATCAGCAGAAAGCAGCCTGTACCATATGTATTTTTCACTTCGCCCGCATCAAAGCAGCACTGTCCGAACAAAGCTGCCTGCTGGTCTCCTGCTGCCCCGGCAATGGGAACCTTCCCCCCCATAACATCTGACGAAGTATATCCGTATACACAGCTTGACGGCTTTACGTCCGGAAGCATACATTTAGGAATCCGGAAATACTTAAGAATCTCATCATCCCAACACTTCTTGTGAATATCAAACAGCATCGTCCGAGCGGCATTGGTATAATCTGTCACATGGATACATCCTTTAGTCAAATTCCAGATCAGCCAAGTATCCACCGTGCCGAACAGTAAATCCCCTCTCTCCGCACGCTCCCTGGCTCCTTCCACATGATCCAAGATCCACTCAATCTTACTGCCGGAAAAATAAGCATCCGGAATCAGACCGGTCCGGTCAATGATTTTTTCCTCCAGCCCATCTGCCTTTAACCGCTCAATCCGATCTGCAGTCCTGCGGCACTGCCAGACTATTGCATTGTAAACCGGCTCCCCTGTATCCCGGTCCCATACAATGGTGGTCTCTCTCTGGTTCGTAATGCCGATGGCTGCAATGTCACTGTAATGCGCCCCAATCTTTCCCATGGCCTCCATGGTCACGGAAAGCTGGGAAGACCAAATCTCCATAGGATTATGCTCCACCCATCCGGGCTGAGGATAGATCTGTGTAAATTCCTTTTGTGCCACACTGCAAATCGTTCCCTGCTGATCAAACAGGATACATCTGGAGCTGGTTGTTCCCTGATCCAGCGCAATAACATACTTTCCCATATCCCTTCTCCTTTTCATTTCTCGCCTTTTTTGCTGACGCCGGCCTGGCCTTTCCTTCCGTCTTTCGCCTTATTTACAGCGTTAAAAAATAATCTTGAAAAGCTTGTTAAATATTTCTCAAAAGTACAGAAAGAGCAGGGGATGAACGGTCGTCCGCATTCATCTACCTGCTCTGTCATCTCTAAGGCGGTATTTTTATTATGGGAATAGTGTACCATGAAGCCTTAGGGGCTGTCAAGCACAATATTCTGTTTCCCTAAAAGCTATAAAACCAGGGACGGAGCCGAGTAAACCCGTGCTGCCAGCTCATTGTCCAGAATATAAAGAGCTCTTGGGTCAGCTCCAAACAGATCAAACTTCTTGATAAGCCCCTCTGCATTGGATTCTTCTTCTCCCTGTTCTTTCACAAACCAGTCTAAAAACTGCATTGTCCGAAAATCCTTTTGCTCACTTGCCATGGCATAGATGGTATGAATCAATCCCGTCACATACTGCTCATGCTCATACCCGGCATGGAGAGGCTCTGAAAAGGAAGTAAATTCATTATCGGGTTTATCAATCCCATCCAACGTTACCTTACAGCCGTTATTCTGCAGATACTGCATAAACAGCACGGCGTGATCTCTCTCCTCCTGAGCCTGAACCTTGTACCAATTAGCAAATCCATTCAGCCCCTGATCCGCATAATAATTGGAAAAATCCAGATACAGATATGCGGAATAAAATTCCTTATTAATCTGTGTGTTCAGCAGCTCTCTCACTTTTTCATCCAACATCGTATATAATCCTCCTCTTGCAGACTATTTTATACTGCTTTAATCATTTGTCAAATCTCCGTCCCCGCTTGCAAAACCTATTCTTTTCTGAAGATAAACTTTTCCAGAAGGCGAGCCACCTCCTGCACGTCAATAGGCTTTGCCACATGAGCGTTCATCCCACAGTCCAAACATCTCTTAATATCTTCGGAAAAAGCGTCCGCCGTCATGGCAATAATCGGAATATCTGAATCCTCTCTGTCAAGTTTTCGGATACCCCATGCTGCCTCATAGCCTGTCATTACCGGCATACGGAGATCCATCAGAACTGCATTATAATAGCCGACTTCTGAATTTTGGAACATATCTATACAGATCTGTCCGTTTTCCGCACGTTCTAACTCCATCCCCAATTCAGACAAAAGTTCTTCGGCAATCTCCCAGTTCAAATCATTGTCCTCTGCCAGAAGTATCTTTATGCCGTTTAAGCTGGCGCTGAGCTCTGTGGCCTCCTGTGCCTGTTCAATACCCTCTGCATATGGCCTTAAGCCATGATACAAGGTGGATTTAAACAACGGCTTTCCAATAAAGCCTGTTACCCCTGCACTTCGGGCGCTGTCCTCAATCTCACTCCAGTCATAGGCGGAAATCAGCAAAATGGGAACTTGATCCCCCATGTATCGGCGGATACGCTTTGCCGTCTCAATGCCGTCCATATCCGGAAGCTTCCAGTCCAATAGAATAATGTGGTAATCCTCATGCTTTTCATGACTTCTTTTGACCATTTCGATGGCGCTCTGCCCGTCTAATGTCCAGTCCGCATCGATTCCGATAGATTTTAGAGCAGACACCGTGCTTTCGCAAAGCTGTCTGTCGTCATCCACCACAAGCATATTCCACTTAGGCAGAATCATATCTGCTTCCTGGATCTCTGCTTTTTCCAAATCCAGTATAACATGAAACTCTGTGCCTTCTCCCAGTTCACTTTTTACCTGTATCGTGCCGCCCATGGCATCTATAATATACTTGGTTATGGTCATTCCAAGACCTGTACCTTCTGTCTTACGTACACGGGCGCTGTCCTCTCTAGTAAATGACTCAAAGATTTTTTCCCGGAACTCCGGAGTCATGCCAATGCCGTTGTCCTCTACATGAAAATGTATGCGCACAAATTCCTCTCCCTTAGGAGATTCCTCCTCATACATCGCCACACGGATGCTGCCTCCGTCCGATGTAAACTTTATGGCATTGGATAACAGATTAAGCATAATCTGGTTAAGGCGTACACTGTCACACAGTACATTTTCTGACTCAATATCATGGATGGATACGTCAAACTTTTGATTCTTTGCCTTTACCTGAGGCTGAACAATGCTTACAATGCTGTCCATCACTTCCCGCAGTGATACCTGATCCATATTCAAGGTCATCTTTCCGCTTTCAATCTTGGACATATCCAGTACATCATTAATCAGTCCCAGCAAGTGTTTACTGGATAACGCAATCTTCCTCAGACAATTCTGCACCTGCTGCATATTATCCATATTAGCAATGGCAATGGCTGTCATCCCTACAATGGCATTCATAGGAGTACGAATATCATGGCTCATATTAGACAAAAACTCGCTCTTAGCCTTGTTGGCCATGAGCGCCTCCTGCCTTGCTTCTTCTAGTTGGCGTATCTGCTGTCTGGTAAGACGATAATATCCGATAAATACTGCCACCAATGCGGCCAGAATGATAATACATCCTCCCAGCCCCATGACCTCCCACTCCAGCCCCAGACGGTTCACCGCTTTATCCAAGGCTCCAAAGGGCATAACAGTCACCAAAAACCATTCCGAATATGGCAGCTTTGTACAATACAAATGGCGTCTCTCCTGATCCAGGTGAACTACGGCTGAATAGTCCTCATCTGCATTCATGGCATCCATCATTTCCTGAATATACGTCTCTGCCCCGTTTCTATTCTCTTGCATCAGGGCCTGAATCCGCTCAAAATAATTATCTCGAAAAGCGCCTGCACTTTTGATGACAAAGCTTCCGTCACGACGAATGATGTGGGAATAAACCAGCGCATCCTCCTGATCCAGAGAAAGCATATTGCTGATATACTCTACGGGAAGTCCCGCCACAATGGCTGTACACTCTTTTCCTCCTTCCATGGTACAGACAGCGGAGACCCCCATCAGCACTACATTATTTCCCTGGGCGTCTACTCCAACCGCTACCTTTTTCTCACCATTATTGAGAGAACGAAGAAACGGAGGCGGATCTATTACCTGCAAAGGCTCTCCATACAACATCTGAAAATCCCCGTCCTGAGAAAAGAATGCCAGATACGCAAATCCTCTCGCCTGAGCGCTGTAAATCAGACTTTCCTGCAGTTCTTTACTATCCTCATAATTTCCAGAGGAGATCATCTGTTCCATGTCCTCCACATGAGACAGACGCATCTCTATGGTAGTCTTAAAATGGAGGATAATCCTCTCATTCATTCCGGACATATAGATATTCCCCACCTCACTGATGGTTCCGGCGCTTTTTCTGTTCATATATAGAGCAAGAAAGGTAAAGATGGCAACACAGAGAATGGATACAAGAATAAGGCTGGCTTGTAAAAATCGTATGGTTTTGTTCTTCATGTATCTCTCCTTAAGGTTATGGTATCCCTATACCGGATTCTCCGCCTGCAATGCCTGAATAGCAGTGATTGTCTGCCTGTAATCCTCCTCCAGCTGACGAACCAGGCCGTCTGTCTTTTCTCCATAACCTGATCGAAGATTCTCCGTCAGGCAATTACTGGACTCATACAGCTTTGTAAAGCTTAAATTCTGGCAAACGCCTTTAATCGTATGGGCAGCACGAAATGCTTCTTCATAGTTCTTTGTTTCCATAGACGTTTCCAAAAGCTCATAGCTTTTATCATTTAAGAATTTCAGCACAAACTTCTGAACCATCTTTTCACTGCGCAGACGCGCTAATACTTCGTCATAATCTCCCTCTAAAGCCGCATAACATTCCTTTAATGTCATAAATAACTCTCCTTCTCCTGCTCTGTTTTCGGTTCTTTCTTTACGGCAATCTCTATACCTTACCGATTATCTGTCTTCACTGCCGTCAATCGGCGAAATCACAGACAGCATTTCCTTCATTGTATCATTGTAAAAAGCAAACTCACCTCTGCCTGCCCGTTTCACTGCATAAAGAGCCTGGTCTGCTGCGTGGAACAATTCGTCATAATTGTTCCCTACAGTCGCTGTCCTGGCCACTCCCATACTAATGGAAATCCGGAAATCCTCATAAGTTCCTTCAAGAGAATTGAAAATGCGCCGGATAGCAGTCTCCACCTCATCCTTGTATTCCAAAAAGATCAAAAATTCGTCCCCGCCTACCCTGGCCGGAATATCTTCTCCCCGTATACTCCGACGAAGCTGATCAGCCGTATGAATCAGCACTTTATCTCCAAACATATGCCCATAATTATCATTGGCCTGTTTAAAATAATCCAGATCAAAGATTGCCAAAGCAAATGTCGCTCCCTGCCGCTTCTCCAGCTTTTCCTTAATACGCTGTCTGGCATAATTATGATTATAAAGCCCTGTCAGAGAATCATGGGAGGCCATCTGCACCAAAGCATCGATCCTGGTTCTCTCGTCATGAATATCCGTAGTTTTACCGATTGCCCCCATGTACCGCGGCGGTTCATCCGCTGACCACATGGCACGTCCAATGGTCCGCATCCACCGCCTTTCTCCATTAATAGAAATCTCATGATCTACTTTCACCTGCGGATTTTCCGGCGTAGTATTGCGCAGTTGGTTGGAAATGTTTTTCAAAGTTCCCTCTCCTAACATTTCCTGTACCTTTTTGTTAAGTAGAGGCTCCATTAAAATCTCATCCAGGCCCAGCTTCTTGGCTCCATAAGAAGACAAGGTTACCATGGACGGATTGGCGGTATACTCAAACTGTATTTCTTCTGACATGTCGGCAAAAAAGCTGTACTTCATGCGCTCATGCTCCAAAAGCTGGAGAGTACGTTCTGATGCAGACAGTTCCTCATGGCGAAGCATCTCCTCCGCAATATTTTGTATCTGTCTTTGGTTGGTTCTGGCTCTGCTGTCTGTATGAAGTTCCTCCTCAAGGATTCCTCCCATCTCCTTTAAGCATTCCATAAGCAGTGGATTAAACTGACCGCACTCGCCATTTAAAATCATATTCACTGCCACGTCGTGGGAAAATGCTTTTTTATAGACACGCTCACTGGTCAGGGCGTCATACACATCTGCCAAAGCCACTACCTGGGCCGAAATGGGGATCTCATCTCCTTTCAGTCCGTCCGGATACCCCCTCCCGTCGTAACGCTCATGATGCCAGCGGCAGATCTCATAGGCTGTCTTCACCAGAGGATGCTCCTGATGCATCGGCAATGCCTTGAGCATCTCCGCTCCCACCAGCGTATGAGTCTTCATCGTGTCAAATTCTTCTTTTGTCAGCCGTCCCGGCTTATTTAAAATCTCTCCCGGTATAGAGATCTTTCCTATATCATGGAGAGCCGAAGCTGTGCAGATCAAGGCAATCTCTGAGCGAGAAAGCTGGCAGGTTCCCTCCTTGTGACTCAGATACCTTAGCAAGAGCTCCGTCAAAGTACGGATATGCAGCACATGCTGCCCGCTCTCTCCGTTTCTGAATTCTACAATGTGGCTTAAAATATCTACCATAAGCCCGCTCTGCTGTTCCTTCTCATATATCTGATCTGCCACCAAATCAATGAGCCTTTTTTGTTTGGCGTAAAGTAAGATCGTATTCACGACTCTTCGATGAAGGATCAATGCATCAAAAGGCCGGCTGATAAACTCTGTAACTCCAAGCTCATAAGCACGTTCCACATGGGTGGAAGCGCTTTCTGACGAAATCACAATAACCGGAATGTCTTCAATCCATCGGTGTTGGTTCATGACTGTCAAAACACCAAATCCGTCCATCTGAGGCATAACAATATCTAAAAGAAGCAGGGATATGGCATTCCCGTACTTCTGAAGAATGGATACTGCTTCCACTCCATTCTCTGCCTCCATAATCTCATACTCGTCCCCTAACATATCCGTCAAAATCGACCGATTCATCTCCGAATCATCTGCAATCAAAATTGTCTGTCTGGGGCTTCTTTTTTCACTGTTATTCAAGCTCACTCTCCATATCCTCTCAGCCAAAATGTAATGTCAAAGTGTATGTAAAACCTGCATAAATGCAAGGTCAAAAAAGACGCCAGAACCTTTCGCTTTCCCAATTTACGAAAGTTCTCTGCCATAGCTATCAGTATAGCATATTTCATGAATTGGGGCAAGTCGTTTTCCAGGTGCGTTTTCGGCAGAGCCGGGCAAGAAGATGCCCCCTGAACAGTAACAGAACGTATGCAGTAACATTCACAAAAAAAGAAAAATCAGGGAAACTGCAAACTTCATTACAGTTTCCCTGATTTGGTTATCATTTCAGTATACGGTTAAAGAATTACCTTAGCCGGACATTTGGCTGCGCATTTTCCGCAATTCGTACACTTGCTGTAATCAATCACTGCCACATTGTTGTCCATGTGAATCGCGTCAAACTCACACTGTTTGGTACAAAGCGTGCAGGCAATACATCCGTTATCACACTTGGCCTTTACATCCTTGCCCTTATCATGGGAAGAACACTGTACCAGATGCTCTGCAGAGTAAGGCACCAGCTCAATCAGATGGTTCGGACAGACACTGACACACTTGCCGCAGGCCACACATTTCTCCTTGTCAACCACTGCAACGCCGTCCACAACATGAATCGCGCCAAAGGCACAGGCTTTTACACAGGAGCCATATCCCATACATCCATAGGTACAGGCTTTCTCTCCGCCTCCCGGCACCACCGCTACCTTGGAACAATCATCAATCCCAAAGTAATTGTACTGGACACGGGCCTTATCACAGGTACCCTTACATTTCACAAAAGCAACCTTTTTCTCGGAGCCTCCGCTCTCCACGCCCATGATGGCCGCGATCTTATCCGCCACATCCGGACCGCCTACCGGGCAGGCTCCTACGGAAGCCGTACCTGCCGCAATGGCAGCGGCAAGGCCGTCACACCCCGGGAAGCCGCAGCCGCCGCAGTTGTTGCCGGGCAGCTCGGCACGGACCAAAATTTCCTTTTCATCTACCTCTACTTTAAACTGCTCGCTGGCAATCCCCAGCAGCACACCAATAACAATACCGATGGCGCCGATGATGGCTGCCGCTAAAAGCAAACCTGTCATATTCATCTTTTATGCCACCTCCTATTTAATCAGACCGGAAAAGCCCATGAATGCGATTGCCATCAGACCGGAGGTGATCAGTACAATCGGCGATCCCTGGAAATTAAAGGGAATATCATTGTCTTCAATGCTTTCACGGATGCTTGCCAGCAGCACAATCGCCACGGTAAAGCCAATGGCCGTACCCAGTCCGTTGGCAACGCTGAAAATAAAGGAATACTCCTTCTGCACATTTGTCAGCGCAGCTCCCAGCACTGCACAGTTGGTGGTAATCAGAGGTAAAAACACACCCAGGGCCTGATACAGAGACGGAATGTTTTTCTTAAGAAACATCTCCACAAACTGCACCAGCGCTGCAATCACCAGGATAAATGCAATCGTCTGCAGATACTCTACCTCAAAAGGCACCAAAACAAATGTGTAAATCAGGTTTGTCACCATGGAAGCAAGAACAATTACAAATACAACTGCCCCGCCCATGCCAAGAGAAGTGTCTACCTTCTTGGATACGCCTAAAAAGGGGCACAAGCCCTGGAACTGGCTTAGGATAATGTTATTTACCAAGGCAGCGCCTACAATTACTAAAATCAACTCTTTCATCTACCGCGCCCTCCTTAATCTTTCTTGGCAGACGGAGCATTCTGTCCGGCTGCTTTCTCTGCCGCCGCCTTTTTGGCTGCCGCCGCCTTCTCTGCCGCTGCCTTTTTGGCTGCCGCTGCTTCTGCCTCTGCTTTGGCCCGGAGATCCTCTAACACGGCATGATTTGCCGAGCAGGCAGAGCCGCTGCAGGTCATGCAGTTGCCGCCGCAGGCTAAGCTGGATTTAGGAACAGAACCATTGGTTGCCGACGGAGCCTTAAACTTATTCTGCAGGGCAGTCAGCACAGCCAGCACAAAAAACGCACCGGGAGCTAATCCGAAGATGGTGATCCTGAAATCCTCCGGAATGAACTCAACGCCAAACACCGCGCCTGCACCTAAAATCTCACGGACAATGGCAATGGCGGTCAGGCCTACCGTAAAGCCCAATCCCATACCAATACCGTCAAAGGCTGACTCCAAAGGCCCGTTTTTTGCCGCATAGGCTTCGGCACGGCCCAGGATAATACAGTTTACCACGATCAGCGGGATAAAGATTCCCAGAGAGCTGTACAGGCTGGGCACATATGCCTGTAAAAGAAGCTGAACAATGGTAACTAAAGATGCTACGATAACAATATACGCCGGAATCCTGACCCGGTCCGGAATGATCTTCCGCAGAGCGGAAATAATCAGATTAGAAAACACCAAAACCGCTGTGGTGGACAGTCCCATGCCCACGCCGTTGACTGCCGTGGTGGTAACTGCCAAGGTGGGACACATACCCAGCATCAGCACAAAGGTCGGGTTTTCCTTGATAATGCCGTTATAAATACGTTCCATACATTTATTCATGACTTCCCACCTCCTACTGTGCCAGGCAGTTTTTTGCAAAGTAAACTGCCGCATTTACCGCTCCGGTCACCGCGTTGGAGGTGATCGTCGCACCACTGATGGCATTGATCTCATTGTCTGAGGAAGCGCCGTTTTTGGTCACTGCAAAGGCATCCACGTTCTTGCCGGCATATTGAATCTTCCACTCCGGCTTTCCGGCATTCATGCCGAGTCCGGCCGTCTCTGCCAAGGTAAGGAACTCAATTCCATTGACCGTGCCGTCTGCTAAGATCCCTACTGTCACAGTAATCGCACCGCCATAGCCGTCCTTTGAGGTTGCTGTCACTACATATCCTACCGGGGATCCGGAAGCATCCATCCCCACGGCTGACTCATCTACTGTCACATTGCCAAAGCCCATTCCGGCAATATCCCCGTTTGCCGCCGCCCGGATACCGCTCTCATCATTCTCGTCAATATCAAAGGATGCCGCGTCCGGCAGCACGGTTCTAAAAGCAGTCTCCTTTGCCTTCTGCTCGGCAATGGCAATCGGCTCCTTCGTCACTCCATACACTCCGCCCAGACAAGCTCCTGCCACCAGAGTAATGGCAAACAGGATCAGGGCGTCTTTCATAAATCCACCTTTACTCATGATTTTTTGCCCTCCTTTCCAAATGCTGTGGGAAGGGTAAACCGTTCAATCAGCGGAACAAGCAGGTTGCAGATAATGATCGCATAAGAAACACCTTCTGCAGATCCGCCGAAAATACGAAACAGCCCGGTCAAAATCCCCAGAAGAACACCAAAGACAATCTGTCCCTTAGGAGTAATCGGGCTGGTCACATAGTCTGTCGCCATAAAGAAAGCGCCGAATACCAGGCCGCCGCCGCAGATATGAGCCATAACATAGTTCATATCCTGTTTCCCGAAAATAAAGGCAAAAACTGCCACGGTCAAAATATATGTAACCGGAATCCTCAGGGAAATCACCTTTTTCACTGCCAGATAAATACCGCCCACCAACAGGGCAATCACAGAAACCTCACCGATGGTTCCCGGAATCTTACCGATAAACATGGCGGCAACATCCACAGCCTCCCCTGCCTTAAGCTGTGCCAGAGGAGTAGCTCCGCTCCAGCCGTCCATGGTAAAATCGGACATTTTCCCTGCAAAGGAGATCAGGAGAAAACATCTTCCGGCCAGAGCCGGGTTCATAAAGTTCTGTCCGATACCGCCGTAAAGCTGCTTTACCACAATAATGGCAAAGATGCCGCCCAGGGCGGGAATCCAAAGCGGAATATTGGCAGGCATATTAAGTGCCAGGATCATGCCGGTCACCGCCGCGCTCAGATCCGAAACAGTAAGCGGCAGCTTCAAAAGCTTCTGAAATACATATTCGCTCAGCACGCAGGCAGCCACCGTAACGATCAGAACCAGCAGCGCGTGGAATCCAAACTGGAATACACCAAACGCGGCCGCAGGCAGCATGGCAATACAAACGTCTGCCATAATGCTCTGAGTAGTCTCTTTGCTCCGAACGTGCGGGGATGCCGATACGTTTAATAATTTGCTCATAACTTCTCCCCTCCTACGCTTTCTTTCTACGGTTGGCTGCAACCGTTTTTCTCATCTCTTTAAACGCCTGGGTCAAGGGACGCTTTGCCGGGCAGATAAATGCACAGCTTCCGCACTCCACACACTCCATGCCGTTCAGCTTCTCGAATTTCTCACAGTCCCCCTTTAAGGCTGCCTTCATCATCATCACCGGGACAATCTGGCTGGGACACACGCTGACGCACTTACCGCAGCGGATACAGGGGGTAGGCTCATTGGCCGCCACCTCATCCTTTGTCATACATAAAAGGGCCGAGTTGGTCTTTGTCACAGGAATATCCAGATCAAACAAAGCCATTCCCATCATAGGACCGCCTGCGATCATCTTCTCCGGCTGGGTCTTAAAGCCTCCTGCAGCCTCGATAAGCTCCTGGAAATTGGTGCCGATCTTTACATTGTAGTTCTGCGGATTGGCGATAGCGTCTCCGGTCACAGTCACGATCCTGCGCATCAAAGGTGTGGTCTTGCACACTGCCATGTAAATGGCTATCACCGTATCCACATTGTCCACAATACAGCCGGCATCTGCAGGCAGCATGGAGGAATTTACCTTTCTGCCGGTAATGGCATTGATCAAGGAGCGCTCACCGCCTTGAGGATACTTGGTCTGAAGCTCACACACCTCTATGCGCGGCTCATTCTTTGTAAGCTCCTGCATCTTCTTAATAGCTTCCGGCTTGTTATTCTCAATGCCGATCACGCCCTTTGCCTTTTCAAAGAGCTGCAGCATCACCTTCAGCCCGCCCACAAGCTTCTCCGGTTCTTCTAACATCATCCGGTAGTCGCTGGTCAGATACGGCTCACACTCTGCCGCATTAACCAGTACATACTCAATGGCATTCTCATCCTTCGGAGTCAGCTTTACATGTGTGGGGAATCCTGCTCCTCCTAATCCTACGATACCCGCTTCCTTTACGATATCACGGATCTCTTGTTTGGAAAGCTTTGCCGGGTCACGATCATTGCCTAAGCCTTCCACTGTCTGATACTCGCCGTCGTTCTCCACAATGACGGAGTTTGCCATCGCGCCGTTTGCCACCCGTCTGGGCTCCACTGCCTTGACGGTTCCGGATACGGAGCAGATGACATTTGCAGATATAAATCCGCTTGCTTCGCCAATCTTCTGGCCGGCCAGCACCTTGTCACCCTTTTTCACCAGCGGAGCCGCCGGCGCACCGATATGCTGGGACATGGGATACACCATGTCGCCCTTCGGCATCAGGATCTGTGTGGGCTTGTTCTCGGACAGTTCTTTTCCCTCATAGGGGTGAACGCCGCCTTTAAATGTAGCCAATCCCATCTACTTTTACCCTCTTTCTATACATTTTCTTTCTGTTTTTGACAAAAAACATCTTTTTGTCATCTTGTCCAGTATAACATAATTAAGGAAGGGTTACAATTGGAAATTTTTCTTTGCAAACCAGCATATTATCCGGGATTATTACCAAAAAATATGAAATTGCAGAACAAATAAGACCATTTTCTTGTCTATTTATTAACAAAAAAATGTTACAGACAACAAACCGTGTTTTTGAAAAAAAACAATCAAAATCTTCTGGCTGAAATACGGGGCGGATTTTCCTGCCCAGTCTGCAAATTCCGGCTGTCTGTGAAATCAAGCCCCGCAACCAGATTGTGAATTTTTTGCCCATTTCCGGCATTTCATAAACCAAATGAATAATTATTATTTTTACTAATAATTTTTAATAAGATACTCTAACCAAACAGTCGTATATAATATCCAGGCAAAAACAATCGTTCCACTATGCCAAATTCCGGCACATATTTTCGTATATCTAAAAACACCGGGCAAAAGATCAGGCTGCCCACTAAAAAGAACGGAATCAGGCAGCAGACAGTTTCCTCACGGCGGCATATCTGGCTGAGAATCCAGGAAAACAGAATCACTGCCATACCATACCCAAATAACGCCGCCAGCTCATATATCCAGCTTCCCATGCAGCCTCCCGTCCACAGAGCCGCAAATCCCGACACAGCCCCAAGGCATACCGGCGCGGCCTGACCTGCAAGAGTGCACAAAATACGGCTTCCATACGGAACCTTTAAAAACATCCCCTTCTTCTTATCTGCCAGGCCAATGGCCCCGCCATAAAGTCCAATCACAAGCACATAGATTGCCACGACCCCGCGGACCGGAAACACAGACAGCTCTACGGGTTCTTCCTGTTTGGCTCCCTGTCCGTTTGTCAGCTCATAGGTAAAATCAAAGGTACTTCCGTTTTCCTTCCACTTGTCGTATATAACCCCTGATGCCTGAATCTCCTCTCCTGTTTTTTCTTCCATATACTGACAGAATAATTCTCGGTCATACAGCTTAATGACGGCTGCAAAAACCGTCTCTGAGGCAAGTCTTGCCGCAACCGTGGACGGCGCAGAATACACCTTTATGCTCCTCTTAAAATCCTTCTGATCCATGCGTTCTCTCAGCCCGGCCAGAATCACATAGCCGCATTCTGCCCGCTTAGACGCCACCTCATCCTTTACCTCCTCCTCACTGTCACACTGGTAAAACTGAAACAGCCCGTCTGTCTGACCCTCGGTTAAGGCCAGAACCACCTCTTGCTCCAAAGTCTGTTTTTGACCTTTCCCGGCTCTTTTGGCATCCGGCTCTGCACAAACCGCAATCCGGATACTGGACTCTCCGTCTTTTTGGAGGTTTCGAAGCAGAAAGGTCCCCAAAGGAAAAAGCAGCAGAATCATAAAAAACGACAGTCTGCACACATGACGTTTGCAGGACAAAAAAAACCAGGTCCGGATTCTTCTCATAATCCTTTTCTCCCCTCCCATTCCTCTAGGATAACAGCCCCCAAAGCTCCGCCAAGGCATAAGAAAACCAGCTTTCCTGCAGCAAGAACGCTCCATTCTCCTGTTATCAGAAGCTTTACCCCGTCCATTAGAATCGCTGACGGCATAACGGATGCAATCCCTCTCATTCCGGACGGCAAAAATACCAAAGGCAGAAATCCGCCTGCCAGAAAATGCTGAGCTGTCACAACCAGAAATAAAAGCATAATGGCTCCTAAGAGTGTGCCTGCCGCCTGATAAAGCAGCACCACAAAAGCGGATGCTGCCAGACACGTTAAAAGCAGAAAAAGCAGGGCTGTCATCCCTCCAAAAAAGTCTTTGTCCCAGCCGTTTTTGGCCCCCCATATCCCCCAGGAAGCCAATCCCAATATCAGGGATATAGTAAAAAGAAGGCTTGCCAATCCGCTGATGCGCCCTGTCACACGGCAAAGGCTTCCCACTCCTGCCAGTGTCAGCTTTTGCCTTAAGGCAGGTTTTACAGGCAGCAGATATCCAGATACCGGAATGGCAAGCAGCAAAAGAAACAGTACATAGGCACTGATTCCATAAAACACCAGCGCTGGCACATCTCCTGTAGCGCTGACCTGCCGGTGCTGAAAATAATCCTCCCTGGGAAGGCTGTAGGACAAAAAAATCTGATTCAAATCCCGCTCCAGCTCCGGAATCTTATCTTCCCGGCCAGAGGAAAGATACATCTCATTCCCCGCATAAATCCCTGCCTGTGAAGCCGCCAAAATCTCTGCCCCTGCCCTGGTAAGCTCCTGGAAAATCCGGCTTTCCAGCCAGGCATCCTTTGGCATTAAAATTCTTACCGTAGGATTGGTCCCGTCCATGATCCCCTGAATCAGTCCCTCCGGCACATCCATCACTGCGCTGAGCCTGCCGCTCATTAAGCCCTTGATGCCTTCTTCCCTCTCCATATATTGAAGATCACACATGCTATTCACACTGTCTAAAGAGCTGACCATAGAAATCATCTGTTTAGCCAGCGCATCCTCTTTTGGCATCACCACTCCCACAGCAATTCTTCCGGCCGCTGCGTCTCCATACAACGCGCGTCCTGCCAAAAGGGCAACCGCCCCTGCCAAAAACAGCAGTGCGGTCGCCCCGGCAAACATCTGCGGAAATCTCTGATATGCTCTTTTTAATTCTAACCTCCAGTAAACCAAGCACATCGGCATACCAAACTTCCTCCGTTAATTTCCGATAGATTGAAACTGGCTGTTCAGATCCATAACGCCCATATAGATTTCCATTATCACATCCTGCCAGTCCTCCTCTGTGGCCCCAATAACATCCAGCTTCTCACCCTCTAACTCCGCCACCTCACCTGACAGGGGACGTAAATCGTATTCTCCGTCAAAAGAGATAAACAAGGCATCTTCCCCTGGCATATCCAGGCGAATCTCATCAAAGTCCATATGAATCACAGAACCTTTTTCCAGCTCACTGACGATTCCCTCTGCCGAAAGTTCCAGCAGCTTCTCTTTCTTTGACACCACGTCTGCTGACATGGTAAAATCACCGCCGTCTGAATCGTAAAAACCGGACAAGTCTAAAGTAAGATCTTCTTCCATTCCGCAAAGCGTTAGAGAAAGGTCACCGGACAGGGTCTTGCCGTCATAGCTGCCTGACTTTGTAAATTCAACCGTCACCGCGTCTCCTCCTCCGGAAAGCTCAGCCTTTCCCCAGGCATTCTGCGTCAGATAGCTTCCGCCTTCCAGACGAAGGCTGAACTGAATATCCGCCTCATCCTCCTCGTCCGTCAAGGTAGTGCTTCCTTCCACAGATACAAGCCGCCCCTTTTTGTCCACATGAACCACCATATCCACATCATTCAGCACAGCGTCCAGCTCATCAATGGCTTCCTCTACCATAACCTTCATTTCCTCATAATTCTGATCCAGCATTTCCTCTGCAGACATACCGGAAAAAGCAGTGTTCCCAATGCCGATTCCCGACAGCTCCAGCATTCGAAAGCTCATCTGAAGATGCTCAAGAAAGTTGTCCTTCAGCTCCTGATCCTCCAGAAAGAAGTCGGAAGATGTCCTCAGGAAATTGATCAGGGAATCTTTGCTGATGTTCACCTCATAGCCTTTACAGGACACCTCTTTCCCATCCACCTCAAAGGTATACTTCTCTCCCTTTGTCACGGTCAGCGCTTCCTTAAAATCTGCCTGTGCCTTACAGCCTTTTTTGTAGCGCTCTAATGCATCTGCTAATCCATAAGGATCCGCTGCCGAACCATCCTCTGCCTTTTTTTGGATCCAGTGTATATACTCCCGGTAAAAGTCTTCTGCTTCTTCCAAATCTAAATCCGAATATTGAAAAATAGGTCCAAGGACAGGGGATTCCATAACTCTCTGTGCCAATCCCTCGCTTGTGTCCAAAGTAAACACCTTGCTGCTTAATTCCGGAATGGCTGCCATAAAAACATTATCGCCAAAGTAAAAATCAAGATTAACCAGATCCATGCCTCCGTACAGCGCTGCCAGATTGCCAGCGCTCTTTTTGCTCTCCTGATCATACTGAGAGCTCACTTTGAAACCTGCGCCTGCAAACAGTTTTGCCTCATCCATGGAGCAGTCCTTCAGCATGATCTTCATGTCTGCCTCTTGGCTGCTTCCTGCATTCTCCTGAAATTTAGAAAATCCGAAAAGTTCCTCCATGGGCTTTACCTGATCTTCCGTATAAATATTCTCAAACGCAGAGATCACCACCTCTTTAGGATCCTTTTCTCTCAATTTTGACGCGGCAAAGATTCCGATTCCCAGAACAGCCGCAACAGCCGCTGCAATCCCGATCAGTTTGCCTGGTGATTTTTTCTTTTGCGGTGCAGCAGTCTGCTGGCCGGCCGAAGCCACAGCCCCAGGCGTTCCCGGCCCGCTCTGCCCCAATGGCGCTTCACCAGGTGTCGGCAAAACTTCTTCCAACAAAGCCCCGCAAAACGGACATTTCTGATCATTTTCCTGCAGCTCATGTCCGCAGTATCCGCAGTATTTAGCCTTCATTCTTTCTCCTCCCATTTGCTTGCCTGTAGAGTCGTATTAAATTATACTACAGATTCCCGCTTTTTTCTATTCTTTTCTAAAAGTTTCAATCAACTGTTGTTCCGACATTCCTGTGTGGATTTTTTGAAGCTCTCCTTCTTTCAGCACATACATGGCAGTGCACAAGGAAAGCTCTGACAATTCATGGGAAGTCAAGAGGATGGTTCCTCCTTCTTTCCGGTATTTTTCCAGATAATTCCGAATATCTGCCTTACACTCCAGATCGAGCGCAGCGCCTGGCTCGTCTAAGATCAGCACAGAGCCGTGATTAGAGAGGGCACATGCAATGCTGAGCCGTTTTTTCATACCCCCTGACAAGGTTCTTACCGGCTTTTTGAGCATTTCCCCTATTCCAAGCATAGCGGCTGCCCCGGTTTGCAGATCTTCTTCCATCCGCTTTTTGCTGCCCTGATACCACAGGGACAGATTGTCCTTTACGGTCAGATCCTCCATCAGCGGATTCTCCTGAGGCACATAAGCCGCTTCCTCATAGAAAACCTTCGGATGTCCTACTGCCTCCCTCCCGTGAAACCGGATACTTCCTTTATCTGCCCGGACAGCACCGGCTAAAATAGACAAAAGTGTCGTTTTTCCGCACCCGTTGCTTCCTACAATTCCCACACATTCTCCTGGCGGCGCAATCAGGGAAACGCCAGACAGCACCTTATGGTTTCTGTATGATTTATACAAGGATGTTACCTCAAGCATAAAAACCCCTTTCTTTTTCAGCTTATAATATGATTCCTTACAGCCTTCCAATATCAATCAGCGTCAGTTCTTCTGCCCTGTTTTCCAGGCTTGTAGCCAGGGCCTCTGCCGTGTCTAAGCTGGTCAGGACATGCACTCCTGTCTCAATGGCATTTCTGCGGATAATAAATCCGTCGCGGCTTCTCTCTGCCCCCTGCTGAGGAATGTCAATTACCAGATCCATCTCATGGCCCAGAATCAAATCCAGGATATTCGGCGATTCCTGCTCCAGCTTGCGCACAGCCAGCGCCTTTACCCCATGGTCATTCAATACCCTGGCTGTCCCTCTTGTTGCAAAGATCCGATACCCTGCATTCTGAAAGCGCCGGGCAATCTCCACTGCTGCCTCTTGTTCTGAATCCCGCACAGTGATCACCATATTTTTATGTTCAGGCAGCCGTATGCCCGCTCCCACAAATGCTTTGTAAAGGGCCTCATTAAAGGTTTTTGCAACCCCCAGGCACTCACCGGTAGACTTCATCTCCGGCCCCAGGCTGATATCTGCGCCGCGGATTTTCTCAAAAGAAAACACCGGCATTTTAATCGCAATATACTCGGATTTTTTCTGCAGTCCCGGCTCATATCCCAGCTCTTTTAAGGTATGTCCGCAGATCACCTGTGTGGCCAGCGGCACAATAGGAATGCCTGTCACCTTGCTGATATAGGGAACGGTCCGTGATGACCGGGGATTCACCTCAATGATAAAAACCTCCTCCCCAGCCACGATAAACTGGATATTGATCATCCCCTTTACATGCAGCGCCCTTGCCAGCCTTTCTGTGTAATCAACCAGCTTCGCCTCAATCTGCGGAGTAATGCTGGGCGCCGGATATACGGAAATGCTGTCTCCGGAGTGGACTCCTGTCCGCTCAATATGCTCCATAATACCGGGAATCAGAATATCTTCCCCGTCACAGACCGCGTCCACCTCAATCTCTTTTCCCACAATGTATTTGTCCACCAGAATCGGATGATCCTGGGCAATCTGGTTGATAATGCCGATAAACTCATCTATGTCATGATCATTGATGCAGATCTGCATTCCCTGACCGCCCAGCACATAGGAGGGGCGCACCAGCACCGGATAGCCCAGTTCCCCGGCTGCCTTTTTGGCTTCCTCCGCCGTAAACACCGTATGTCCTGCCGGCCTGGGAATCCGGCATTCTTCCAAAATACGGTCAAACAGCTCCCTGTCTTCTGCGGCATCCACATCCTCAGCCGCTGTTCCCAGAATCGGCACCCCCATTTTCATCAGCGCTTCCGTCAGCTTGATGGCTGTCTGCCCGCCAAACTGCACCACCGCGCCGTCCGGCTTTTCCACATCCACAACAGACTCCACATCCTCCGGGGTTAACGGCTCAAAATACAGCTTATCCGCAATATCAAAATCTGTGCTCACGGTCTCCGGATTGTTGTTGATAATAATGGTTTCATAGCCTTCCCTGGCAAACGCCCAGGTGCTGTGAACGGAACAAAAGTCAAACTCAATTCCCTGCCCGATACGGATTGGGCCGGATCCCAGCACCAAAACTTTCTTTTTCTGCTTCCCGCCATTCTCCTTTGCCTCACAGTTCCCGTCAAAGCAGGAATAATAATAAGGCGTCTCCGCCGCAAATTCCGCTGCACAGGTATCCACCATCTTATATGCTGCCCGGATTCCTGCCTCATAGCGCATACTCTTAATATCCTCTTGAGACATGCCCGTCAAACGGGCAATGATTGTATCCGGAAATTCCAGCCGTTTGGCCTCCCGCAAAAGCTCCGCAGTCAGCGGTTCTTTTTTAAGAGCCTGCTCCATGTCCACCAGCACGGCCAGCTTGTGAATAAACCAGCGGTCAATACGGGTAATCTCAAATATTTCGTCATATGAAATCCCCCGTCGAAGCGCCTCCGCAATAACCCATATCCGCCGATCATCCACCTTAGAAAGCTGTTCTTTTAAACCAGCCTCATCCAGTTCGCTGAAATCATACCCATCCAGGCCGTATACATGCTGCTCTAAGGATCGGATAGCCTTCATCAAGGCTCCCTCAAAGCTGGTACAGATGCTCATCACCTCTCCGGTGGCCTTCATCTGAGTGCCTAATGCTCTCTTCGCGCTGATAAATTTGTCAAAAGGAAGCCTGGGCATTTTCACCACACAGTAATCCAGCATAGGCTCAAAGCAGGCGCATGTCTTTTTTGTCACCGCATTTTTGATCTCGTCCAAAGTATAGCCCAGCGCGATCTTAGCCGCCACCTTGGCAATCGGATAGCCGGTCGCCTTGGAAGCCAGTGCCGAGGAACGGCTTACCCTGGGATTTACCTCAATCACACAGTATTCAAAGCTGTCCGGGTTTAGAGCATACTGCACATTGCAGCCTCCGGTGATTCCCAGTTCCGTAATAATATTCAATGCTGAGGTCCGAAGCATCTGATACTCCTTATCCCCCAGCGTCTGGGAAGGCGCCACCACAATACTGTCACCTGTATGCACGCCTACCGGATCAATATTTTCCATATTGCAGACCGTTATGACATTGCCTGCCCCGTCCCGCATCACCTCATACTCAATCTCCTTCCAGCCGGCAATGCAGCGCTCTACAAGCACCTGGCCGACCCGTGACAGACGAAGCCCGTTCTCTAGGATCTCCCGGCACTGCTCCGGATTGCGGGCAATGCCTCCTCCGCTGCCCCCCAAAGTATAGGCGGGGCGCAGTACCACCGGATAGCCGATCTTGGCGGCAATCCTCAGCCCGTCCTCCACATCTTCCACAATGTCCGAAGGCGCCACCGGCTCATGGATCTTTTCCATTGTCTCTTTAAACAACTCCCGATCCTCGGCTTTCTTGATGGTTAGAGCCGTGGTTCCTATGAGACGCACCTGGTTCTCCTTTAAAAAGCCGGATTCCTCCAATTCCATGGCCAGATTCAGCCCTGCCTGTCCCCCTAATGTGGGCAGTATGCTGTCCGGCCGTTCCTTACATATCAGCTGCTCCACCACCTCTGCGGTCAGCGGTTCAATGTACACCTGGTCTGCAATATCCTTGTCTGTCATAATGGTAGCCGGATTGGAGTTTAAGAGCACCACCTGAATGCCCTCCTCCTTAAGAGAACGGCATGCCTGTGTGCCCGCATAGTCAAACTCTGCTGCCTGTCCAATCACAATAGGGCCTGAGCCCAAAACCAGTACTTTTTTAATCTCCGGATTCTTCGGCATTATTCCTTCCCTCCCATCATCTCAATAAACCGGTCAAACAGATAACCTGAATCCTGAGGCCCCGGACATGCCTCCGGATGGAACTGCACGGTAAAAATATTTTTTCCCACATACCGCAGCCCCTCATTGGTCCCATCGTTCACATTGACAAATGCAGGAACCGCCACCTGTGGATCCAGGCTCTCTAAGCTCACTGCATAGCCATGGTTCTGAGAGGAAATGTACACCCGTCCGGCAGTCAGATCCTTCACCGGATGATTCCCGCCGCGATGGCCGTATTTCAGTTTATAGGTATCCGCCCCAACTGCTAAAGCCATCAGCTGATGCCCCAGGCAAATGGCAAAAATCGGTATTTCAGACTGGTAAAGCTTCCTAATCTCACCAATTATCTCCACATTCTCCTTGGGATCTCCGGGGCCGTTGGAAAGCATGATCCCATCCGGGTTTGCTGACAGTATCTCATCTGCCGGGGTATCACAAGGATAGACCGTTACCTGGCACCCCCGCTCTGCCAAGGCATGTGCAATGTTTCTCTTGGCTCCCAGATCCAGAAGCGCTACCCGTTTCCCCTCGCCGGCGCGGCTTTCCACAGCGCCTTTTCTTCTGGCTGCGCCCGCAAAAGCTGTCTCATCTCCCGCCACCACATACTTTTCTCTGCAGGAAGCTGCCTTCACAACTCCTGTCACCTGGTAATTCTTTATTCTTTCAATCGGTTCTGCATAATCTTCATAAACATGAGTGGTGATCATGCCGTTCATGGTGCCTTTTTCTCTTAGGATTTTAGTGAGGGCTCTTGTATCAATACCGCTGATACCAGGAATATCATACTCTTTTAAGAAATGCTGAATCGTGTCCCCGCTTCGAAAATTACTGGGGATCCGAGATAATTCACGAACAATAAAACCATCCGGCCAAGGCTTGTCCGACTCCATATCCTCTCTGCAGATACCGTAATTGCCAATCAAGGGATAGGTCATCACGACTGCCTGACCTGCATAAGAAGGATCGGTAAGAACCTCCAGATAACCGGTCATAGATGTGTTAAATACAATTTCACTGATAACTTCTCTGTCAGAACCAATGCTGCTCCCGCAGAATATGGTTCCGTCCTCCAATATGAGAAATGCTTTCATAGGTAGGGAGCCATCCTTTCTTTATCCATTGTCATGAAAACTGTAAGCTGCACAGGAGCCTGATGAACACACTCCTTTCAGGCATCCGTAATTTGATACGGATTTTTGCCCAAATTGGTAAGATTATACATGATTTCGTTTTAGATTTCAAGCAGTTCCTGAAAATTTCCTGCTCGCTTTTCTTCTCGCCTTATCCATTTCTCCCATGTCTTTATTGTCTGCTGACGCAAGAAAGCAAGGAGCGGCTCCAGCTCCTGATCCCGGTCCCATGCCTCCAGCGCCTCATAATACGCCTTTTTGTCCTCCTCATGGATAATAACAGGCGGATGGTTATGAAGCACAAGAAAATAGTTCATTGCCAAACGCCCGGTACGGCCATTCCCGTCAGCAAAGGGATGGATATTCTCAAACTTCCCATGGAAGTATGCTGCTGCTGGCAGCGCCTTGCTGTCAGGAATATCCGCAAGCTCATCTAACAGCTCCTGCATTTCTTCTTCCACATCCTCTGGCAGCGCCCCTATTTCTTCCCTTCCTATGACAAAATCATGACGCTTGTACTCCCCGGGACGTTCCCCTAACTGGTAACGTCTTGTATCATACGTACTCTGCGTCAGCTTCTCTTGAAGCTCCTTGATAAACGCTTCATCCATGGCGCGCCTTTCCTGAAATGCCAGAAGGAACAGCTCATAAGCATCCTTTCCGTTCCGTATCTCAAACAAGGTCCGCAAATCTCCGGTATACGAAGTCACTCCGTCATGCTCGAAAATTTCCCGGGTATCATGGTATGTGATCTTTTCATTCTCAATCTTCCCGGAATGATAGGCAAATGCAATGCTGTGGCCGCTCAACACTTCTGCCAGCTCTGCATCTGTTTTGATCTCCCTGCTCTGCCATAAAACAACCGCTTTCTCATAATCGGTCATAACGCCCTCCTTTTTGGTATAAGGCTTCTTTGTCAGGCCTATTATACTATAAAAAAACCGTTTATGGAAAAAATATTTAATAAAACTAAAATAGAGCTGAAGTGTTTTTGACACAGCAGCTCCATCTTTATTCCTTATATTGTTATATTAAGTTCATCTGATTTTTAGAAATCCGTCTGATAATTTTCCCTTAACAATCACTGAACTACTAACTGATCAAAACAGTATCCATATAAGGCCGTTCCCGAACCTGGCACAAAATATCCGGCAAAGGTTTTGTAAGGTATATATTCTCCTTTATTATCATAAACCATTACTGTTCCGGAAATCTTCAGCCGCCCGTTCTCCACGCTTGCCGTGCTGTTATCTAAATAACAGCTATTCATTGCACCAAAATCACCAGTGCCGTCGCTCATATAATAATAAGTGGCATCCTGTTCATAAACAAATTCCTTGGCAAATGCCTCCATATCCCCGGCTGTAGCCGTTCCGAACATTTCCCTCAAAATTTCCTGCATGTCGGCTTTTTTCGCTTTGTTCCTTGAATCAAAATTACTTACGCTTACGGAGGAAACCCTGTAATCGTCACGCAAGCACTCATAAACCCAAAGTGCGTGTGCTTTCTGTTGGGAAGTAATATTTTTATTTTTTACATTATAATCTGCTTTGACAGCTTCCTGATACTTATCACGATATTCTTCCGTATACCAATAAGCACTTACCCGTTCAGTTATTGATGTCTGATGTATATCATCCAAAAATGATACCATCCACATGATCTGCTTATCAGATAACGAAACCTCCGCAACCTCTATCTTTACACCGTTTCCATCCACACGAGAACCATCCGGCGTGGTGGCATTTACATACAAAGCCCCGTCGCTTCCAAAATAATAAGCCTTCCCGCCAATCGTCCTCCATGAATTTGAAACCATGATTCCATTTTCATAATAATACCATTTTCCGTTTTGCTCTGTCCAGCCGTTCTGCACCGCCTGTGAGCTTCCGGCGCCTGTTACCTTAACCCCTGTTTCATCCACCGCAGATCCGTCCGGAGTTGTAGTCGCCGTATACATAGCCCCATACGGTACATTGCTATTCAGCGAATACAGCCACTTCTCCCGGTCGCTGCTGAAATAGTAATTCCCTACATTCCTTACAGGCTGGAAAAAATATTCTTTTCCGTCGATAGTCTGCCAGCCGGTCATCATTTTTCCGTTGGATGGATCCAGATAATACCAATATCCGTCCGCCCCGTCGTGATGCCAGCCTGTCTTCAGCTTCTTGTCGGATTCGTTGAAATAGTACCAATCCTCATTGGCATTCATAAACCAGCCGGAATACTTATTCCCTTGGGGATCCGTCAGGTAGATTGCCCCCCCCCTGATCTACAATGGTTCCGTCCGGTAATGCCTGTGCCGCTCCAAAAGCAAAGCTGCTTCCGGTCAGCATCATGGCTGCTGACAGAGAGGCTGCTGTCAGGCTTTTTCTTAACCTTCTGTTGCGCATAAAACTTCCTCCTTCATATTTTTTACTATTTCATCATAGAAGAAATGTCACTATTTGTCAATGCACAAAAAATCATATCCCCCAAAACCACGGAATATATTTTCAATAATCACTTCCCATCGAGGTCTCTATGAGCAAAACTATCTCAGCCGCTGCTGCCGATACTCCCTCTCAGGGTCTTTTACAGGTAAATGTGGTAAATATTGAAAATAATTTCCCCATCCGGAATGCCACAGTCTCTATCTCCTATACCGGCAGTCCTGACAGCACACTGGAAAAAGTCACCACCAACAGCTCCGGGCAGACCGAACAGATCTCTCTTTCGGCTCCCCCTTTGGATTACAGCTTACAGCCTGGTGACGAGCGTCCTTATTCGGAATACAATCTGGAAATCTCCGCACCTGGCTTTAAGACCGCCTACATCTCCGGCACAGAGATTCTTCCTACTGCCACTGCCATCCAGCCTGTCCGCTTAGAGCCGGAAAGCGACACAGAGCCAGAAGAAAATCCCATTGTAATCCCGGAACATACCTTGTACGGCACCTATCCTCCGAAAATCGCTGAGCCGGAAATTCAGCCGGTAGGAGAAAGTGGTGAGATCGTTTTAAGCCGGGTGGTGGTGCCTCAGACCATTGTGGTTCATGACGGGGTTCCTACCGATTCCACGGCACAAAATTATTATGTTCCTTACCGGGATTATATTAAGAATGTGGCCTCCAGCGAGATCTATGCCACCTGGCCCCAGTCCACTATTACAGCCAATGTACTGGCCATCATGAGCTTTACCTTAAACCGGGTATACACGGAACATTACAGAAACCGGGGATATGATTTTACCATCACATCCTCCACTGCTTTTGACCATAAATGGATCTATGGAAGAAATATTTACGAGAGCATTTCTGTGATTGTAGATGAGATTTTTGACAATTATCTTTCCCGGCCAGAGGTCAAGCAGCCGATTCTTACTCAGTACTGTGACGGCAGGCAGGTTCAATGCCTTCATCGGGGATGGATGACCCAATGGGGTTCCTGTGATTTAGGAGAACAGGGCTACAGCCCTATTGAGATCATCCGGAACTTTTACGGAGACAGCATGTACATCAACACTGCCGAAGAAATCTCCGGAATCCCTGCCTCCTGGCCGGGCTACAACTTAAATCTGGGAACCTCCGGCCAAAAAGTCCGGCAGGTCCAAGAACAGCTAGCCGCCATTTCCAGCGTCTATTCCGCCATCCCCAAGATCATCCCTGACGGAATCTACGGCCCTGCCACAGCAGAGGCAGTCCGAACATTCCAGTCAGTATTCGGCCTGCCCCAAACGGGTGTCATAGATTTTGCCACCTGGTATAAAATCTCCCACATTTATGTAGCTGTCTCGGGAATCGGGGAATTAAACCCTTAAGCTTCCCGCCGGTAAATCAAATACCCCGCTGCAGACTGCGGGGTATTTGACTTTTGCGAAAAAAATCTGCCTTCAAGTTCAGGCTCCTTAATCAATCCGCTCCTGGATCCACCTAAGCACATCTCCGACCACTTCGTCTTTACAGTACTCGTTAAAAATCTCATGGAACAGGTTTCCATAGATCTTCATCTGTTTGTCTGTGGAAGACGCCTCCTTAAAGAACCGATAGGTATCCTCCACGCTCACCAATCCGTCCTTTTCCCCGTGAAGCATTAAAACCGGGTAGGCAAACGTGCTGACCTGCTTCTCAAACCAGGCAAGCCCGTCACAGAGCGCATAACAAAGTCCCGTGGTAAAAGTCTTTGTATTATATGGGTCCTTTCCATACCAATCCACTACAGCTTCCACGGAACACACACCGGATCCTAACTCATTGGGCAGCATGGTATGCACATCCAGCCCTTTCGGCACTCCGGTGATCAGGCCGCCGATATCAAAGGTCAGAGCCCCGCTTGTCACAATCCCCCGCAGCCTCTGATCCGGATACTTGGCCCCATATAAGGACACCGTAAAGCCTCCCATACTGTGTCCGATCAGGAATACCGGAATATTCGGATTTTCCTCAATCGCCATATTCACTACCTGGTGCGTATCATCTAAAAGCTCATGAAAACTTGCATAAAAGGTTCTCTCACCCTCAGAGCGTCCGTGTCCCCGATGATCAAACCGATATGTGCTGATTCCTGCCTGATGAAACAGATCTGCAAAATAATCATACCGCCCCTGATGCTCACACAATCCATGAACAATCACTGCCGCTGCTTTTGCATGTTCCACAGTCTCCCTGTTGAAATAAAGCTGCGTGCCGTCAAAAGAAGAAATCATTTCGCCCATTTTGTAGCCCTCCTCACATATTCTGATACTACAAGTTTACCACAAATCCCCTGCCAGGTACAGCAAACTTTGTCTGATTTTTCATATATTTTCCCGGATTCTTACTAATCAAAGCATCAAAGCGCCAATACAGGCCTGCATTCATTTTCGGGCAAACCGCACTCTCTGTCCAAGGGTTACTGCCACCAGCTCCGGAGGATTCATGACCCGCATCAGAAAATGATTCCCCAGCCCCCGGCTGACCACCAGATGCCTGCCCTGTTCTTCAAAATGGCCGCCGTCATACTTGGGAAAAAATGTCATGTCCGGCGAAAGAAGCCCTCCCATCCCGGGAATCCGGATAATCCCTCCATGAATATGGCCGGAAAAGGTCAAATCTGCACCCCAATCCCGATAAGAAGGAAAATACAAAGGATTATGAGCCAGAAGAATTTGATAACAAGAGGCATCTGTTTTTCCCAAAAACCGCTCCGCATCTGTTTTTGTAAAGGAAACGCCTCTCTTATACTCTCTCAGCCGATCCTTGTAATAAATCATAGGCGTTACCAAACCATAGATCTTTATATAAGAGCCGCCTCGGGAGATCGTTTCCCAGCTATTGTAAAGCACCTTAATTCCCATGTCTTTTAAGCTCTTTATAAGCGTTTCCTGCCCCTTTCCCTTTAGACACTGCTCATGATTTCCCGCAGCAAAATAAACCGGGTATTTTCTGCAGAGCTTTCGGCACAGTTCTGTCACACGCTCTATGGCATGGCTGGAATTGTCTGCCATATCCCCGGTCATAACAATCATATCCGGCTTTATCTTTTGGATCCCCTGAAGCAGCAGATAATTTCCTGAACCAAAAAAAGCCCCATGGAGATCAGAAAGATGCACAATCCGAAATCCGTCAAAAGAATGGGGAATATTGGAAGATGATATTTTATAATGAACAGTACGAAACAAATTCCGTCCTTTCCGGACCTATGGTCCTGGTTGATTTTTCAGATGAAACTTTTGTTCAGTGTACTATAAAGATATTTCATTGTCAAGAAATCTTATTTTCCTCTTGCTATCTAGTATTAAAAACTATATAATAAGGTCAGAGGTGACAACATGAAAAATAATAAGGAAATACTGTCTGATATCCTGGCCCATTTAGACAACCTGTCCCATATTCATCTGGACAAGATTCCGGAGATCGACCTGTATATGGATCAGGTCACTTCCTTCATGGAGGATCATCTGACCAAGACGAAAAGAAACCCGGAAGACAAAGTGCTGACAAAAACCATGATCAACAACTATGCTAAGAACCGCCTTCTTCCGCCCCCAGTCAAGAAAAAGTATTCACGACAGCACATTCTGCTTCTGCTTTTTATCTATTACTACAAGAGCCTGCTGTCCTTCAGTGATATTGAGCAGTTGTTTGCCCCCATTACGGAGCGGCACTTCAGCGCCTCCTCTGATTTGTCCTTAAGCGATATTTATGAGGAAGTGTTTTCCCTGGAGAAAGAACAGATGGAGCGCTTAAAAGAAGACACCAAAGCAAAGTACGGCGCCGCCATGACCACCTTTTCCGGTACAGATCCGGAAGAACAAGATTATCTTCAGTTGTTTGCATTCATCAGTGAACTATCCTTTGACGTATATTTAAAAAAGCAGATGATTGAGATGATTATTGATGAACTCCGCAGTGAAGCCTCTGTCCAAAAGACGGCAGGAAAAAAAGACAGGTAATCAAAAAAGGATTGGCATCAGATTCCAATCCTTTTTCATTCTGCTGAGTGTGTTAAGGCATGCTCTAATCCGTATCCCTAGGAAGTCTGGCAAATACCATATCGTACCCATCACTTCCATAATTAAGCGAACGGTTCACGCGGCTGATGGTTGCGGTAGATGCCCCTGTCTTCTCCGCAATGTCCAGATAGGTCTTCTTCTCACGAAGCATCTTCGCCACCTCATACCGCTGGGACAGTGACAGCAGCTCATTTACCGTACACACGTCTTCAAAAAACGCATAGCATTCTTCCGGTGTCTCAAGCGTCAGAATAGCCTGAAACAGATGATCCACCGCATCTGTCTTAATCTTTTTGTTCATAAAAACAGGCTCCCCCTTTTCCTATAAGACCAGCATCCTGATTCAGTCTCCAAAAGGTCTCACCTCAAAAGTTGTCTGACAATCTGAATCATTCTCGTCGGCCCGCTTCTGATAGTTTAGCACAGTAAATTTGTAAAGTCCATACCTGTTTTTATATTTTATATATTTCTTCCGGCAGCAGGTTTGGCTTTACCCTCCAATAAACCGGCTCAAAAACTCCTGGGTTTTAGCCTTTTTCGGGCTGCCAAACAGCTCATCAGGACTGCCCTCCTCCTCAATCACCCCATCTGCCATAAAAACCACATGACTGGACACATCCCGGGCAAAGGCCATCTCATGGGTCACAATGATCATGGTGATCCCTTCTTTAGCCAGGGTCCGCATCACAGCCAGCACTTCCCCTACCATCTGAGGGTCCAGCGCAGATGTAGGCTCATCAAACAGCAGCACTTCCGGCTCCATAGCCAGGGCACGGGCAATGGCCACCCGCTGCTTCTGACCGCCGGATATCTGCCGGGGCTTAGCATGGATGTAAGGAGCCATCCCCACCTTTTCCAGATATTTCATGGCATTTTTCTTTGCTTCCTCTTTGCCCTTTTTCAGTACCTTAATCTGCCCGACCATGCAGTTATCCAGCACAGTCATGTTGTTAAACAGATTAAAGCTCTGAAACACCATTCCCACACGGGAGCGGTAAGCAGGCACATTTACCTTGTGATCCGTAATATCCTTTTCATGATACAAAATCTCACCGGTAGTGGGAGTCTCCAGCATATTGATGCAGCGAAGCAGCGTAGATTTGCCGGAGCCGGAAGCGCCGATAATGCAGGTCACGTCCCCTGTGTCTACCTGGAAATCAATGTCCCGCAGTACCACATGCTTCCCGAAGGATTTGCTTAAGTGGCGCACTTCCAGTACATGTCCGTTGTCAGCCATTATCTTTCCTCCTTCTTCTCGTCAGGATACCGGTACATCCCGCTGGTATGAGCCAGGGTATCTGTGGTTGCCAGGTCGTAGTTATCTGACCCGTCCATCCGGTTCTCCATCCAGCGCAGAATCCGGGAACAGGTAAAGGTCATAATAAAATAAACCACCATGGTAATGGTATAAGTCTCAAAATTCATGTACAAAGCGCCTGCGGCTGCCTTGGTTTTATAAAGAAGCTCTGCCACCCCAATCACGGACAATACACAACTGTCTTTAATATTAATAATCAGATTATTGCCGATCTGCGGCATAATGTTGCGCAGAGCCTGGGGAAGAATCACATACAGCATAAGCTGTACATGGGTCATGCCGATGGCCTTCGCTCCTTCTGTCTGTCCGGAATCAATGGAAAGAATCCCGCCCCGGACCGTCTCAGCCATATAGGCGCCTGTATTAATGGACAAGATAAAATATGCCGACTGCCGCATAGATGGATTCAGCCCCATAAGCGGAAACAGCCCATAATAGATAAACATTGCCTGAGCCATCATGGGAGTCCCTCTGAAGAACTCCACATAAGCATTCAGGATCAATTTAATAAACCACAAAGCTCCCTTTTTCGCCGGGTTGTCTTTCTGCTCCACAGGAATCGTCTGGACAATACCCACAGCAAAACCGATTATACATCCTATAAAGGTTCCTACCAGCGCAATCTGCAGGCTCACTCCCGCTCCCTGCAGCATGGACATTCCATATCGCTGAAACACCGCTGTCACGCGGCCCAAAAAGTCTGTTGGCATATTTCTCTCTCCTTAGTGGTCTGCTTGCCTGTTGCACAAGATCGGTCAGTTGGCCAAAGGCTGTACGGAAATAGCCTCATCCATCATCTTGGAAAAATCATCCTTTGTCATTTTTCCCAAAACACTGTCAATGGCAGCCTTCAGCTCTGTATTGCCCTTTTTGATGGAAATACCGATATTAATGTCTTCCTCTGTCACCTGGAAATCTGCATCGCCGCCCCCAAACTCCAGCATCACAAAATTAGGATAAGCCACCAAAGCGCCCTTGCCGGTAGGCTGGTCTGTCACCACCAGATCACATTTATCTGCATTGAGAGACATCAGCATATCCGGTGCATTGGCTGTAGCTGCCAGAATATTTGCATTTTCAATCTGAGGCAGACAGTTCTGATACCAGATCGTGCTCTGCTGAGACGTACATGTGGCTCCTGCCAGATCTGCCACGCTCTTGGCGTTCTCATACTTACTGCCCTTTTTCACCAGGGTAACAATGGTTGCATAGTAGTATGGCTCACTAAAGTCCACTGCCTGCAGGCGCTCTGCTGTAATGGACTGCCCTGCAATCACACAGTCCGCCTGCCCGCTCTGCAGGGCCGGAATCAGAGAATCCCAGTCAAGACGCACAATCTCCAGATCATAATCCAGCTCCTCGCAGATCTTTTTAGCCATCATCACATCATATCCATAAGCAAATTCATTGCTCTCTGCAATGGGCACTGCCCCGTTGGAATCATCCGGCTGGGTCCAGTTATAGGGCGCATAAGCACACTCCATGGCTACCCGCAGCACTTTCTTTTCTCCAGAAGCCTCACTCTGTTCCTCTGCCTTGGTCTCTTTGTCAGCCGCCTCTGCCTGAGAAGCCGCAGCAGTTTCTTCTGTCTTGCCGCCTCCGCATGCACTCATGGAAACGGCTGTCAGAGCCGCCATCATAAACGCCATTATTTGTCTTGTTCTTTTTTTCATAATTTTCCTCCGTTCTGTACGTGTCCTTTTCCCAACTACTGTTTTCTCCGTACATTTTCTTGCCTGCAACTGTTACGCTGAAATTATAATGCACAAAAAGAAGCCTTGTCAAGAAAAATGTCCTCCTTTGGCAGCACAGCGCTCAGCCCCAAAGTGAACAGCAGCTCCTTCTGACACATTCCCTCAGCTTTACGCCCTCTATCGGCACTCCGTGCTCTTTACAGAGGCGCTTCATAATCATCAGATAAGAAGGTACTAAAAACAAATCTGCTGCAATCCATGCACAGGGGCTGGCAAAGCACACTGCTGTATATCCAAAATACGGCACCAGCAGAAAGCCCACGCCTGCCCGGGCTGTCATCTCACACACCCCGGCCAGCACAGCCCTTTTGGAATATCCCATTCCCTGAATTAAAAACCGCACCACATTTACCAGTACCAGCGGAATATAGAACATGGCATTAATCTGCAAATACTGCTTCACCTGTCCTAAGATCTCTGCCTGATCCGAATCCAGGAACAAGAGAGCAATCCGATCTCCCAAACAGCAAAGCACAACTAGCGCCATCAAAGAATACGCTGTCCCCATAAATACTGCAGCCGTCAGCCCCTCGCCGATCCGCTCCAGCTTTCTGGCTCCCATATTCTGTCCTCCGTAGGTAGCCATGGTAGAACCAAGTGCATCAAAGGGACAGCAAAAAAACATTCCGATTTTAGTAGCCGCGGTCATAGCAGCCACAGACATGGAACCCAGACCGTTGACAGCCACCTGCAGCACCATGCTTCCTATTGCCGTGATAGAGTACTGAAGCCCCATAGGAATGCCAATTCCGCACAATATCCTCATCAGATTTCTATCAGGAACCGCCTCCTCCCTGGTCATGTGCAGAATTTCAAACCGTTTTACCATAAACACAAAACAGGCAATTCCTGACACAGCCTGGGAAACCACAGTTGCCCAGGCCGCACCTGCCACTCCCATTTTCAGAACCACAATGGTAAACCAATCCAAAACCACATTCAGCACAGAAGACATAATCAAAAAGGCAAGCGGCGTCCGACTGTCTCCAAGAGAACGGATGATCCCTGACGCCATATTATACAGAAAGGTGGCGGGAATCCCCATAAAGATCACGAAAATATAACTGTAAGCGCCTTCCATAATATCCTGGGGCGTATTCATCCACAGCAGGAATTTCCGACACAGCATACAGACTACTGCTGTTATTACTGCCGCAAAGCCGGCCGCCAGCCATGCTCCGTTGGCAGCAAACCTGCGAAGCTGCTCGAAATTCTTCTCTCCAAATTTCTGAGCTACTGGTATGGCAAACCCATTGCATACGCCAATACAAAATCCGATAATCATAAAATTGATCGACCCGGTAGATCCCACTGCCGCCAATGCATTGACCCCTAAGTATTTTCCTACAATGATTGTATCCACCATATTATAAAGCTGCTGGAACAAAAGACCAAATACCATGGGAACAAAAAATCCCAGAATCAGCTTTATGGGAGAGCCTGACGTCATATCCTTCACCACACGATTTTCCATAATTTCCTCCATACTATACATATTTTACAGTATTTCATACCTGTGCTTTCCAGTTCAGCTCTCTAATTTACTCCTTCTTCTTCGAAAATACTATTGATGTTTTTACCAATTATCTCTTATATTTTATATAAATACTGGTTATTTTTTTATAATAATTTAATTAGTTTTACCTGTAAAAAGCCGATATACAAAGAAAGTATCTATATAGTATACCCCAGCATAAAAAAGGAATGATTATGGAAATCAAATCAACATCCAGCTTCCGTCCTGCCAAGGCTGCCTCCTCTTCACCCAAAAGAAGCACACAGCCAAAGGCAGCACACAGCCAGACCTCACCCCGATTAGACATCTATCACAGCTCCGAAGACAGGCCCTTTGGCAGCCAGATGATGACCGGGTCCAAGGAGGGATTATTATGGGACGGCACCGTCCCCCCGATGAATGCCTTAAAGATTACGGATCCTAAGGATCTGGTTCGGGACAATATCCCATGGGAGGATATTAAGCGTTATTACACAGAAGGCACGAAAATCACCTTAGACAGTGCAGATTCCCTGGAATCTTCTGTAAATCAAATGACCGCCATTTATGTAGCTGCCAAAAAGACCCTGGAATCCACCTACTCGGATCAGGAAGATAAGCTGTCAGAAAACATGGAAAAACTGAATGCCATGTTCGCACAGGCCAAAAGCCAGATGGTAAGTTCCTATCAAAACAGTGTGGGACGCTTTTATGAAAACACAGGAAACAAAGGCATCAGCTCCTCCATGGGAAAAAGCCTCTCCGATGCCATAGACGAACGTGTAAAAGAACTAGAAACCACAGGAGAGAAAAAAGGCCTCTTTGAAAAAGATAAGGATATCCCCTACAGCCTGCTGCAGATTGCTCTTATAGCAGACTCCTTTGTAAAGCAGCAGAATCCGACAGACTTAGAAGAACCGGAAAACGCCTCCCGGACCTCTGTCCAGAAAGGGCAGAATCACTTTACTCTTAAGGAGCTGCAGGCTGCCGGCTTTGTGGCAAAAGCTGCTTCCAAAATGAATCCAAAAGAGCTTCTCTTTTTAGACAGCGAGGAACTGGGCCTGCAGATGTCTGTCCGGTATATGAAAATGGCGGCATTTCTTGACCACTCCGGCATTGACAAAGAAGTGTCCTCTCTCCTCCTTGGTTCCTTTGACACATATTTAAACCAATACTCCGGCAAAGCGTTGTCAAATAAAGGCAGCTCCTTGGATCTTTATCAATATGCTTTAAAACTGTATGAATCTACAAAAGATATCTCAAAGGTTCTGGCTCAGAGCGGCAGCCGCTATATGGGGGATCGTTTCTTCTCCGAAGTTTTGATCTACGGCAATGGCATCGGTATGAGCAGAGCTACCCGTTATAACCTGGATATCAGCCAATTTCAGATGGCTTTAAAGGATGGCGATTCTTCCTTGATCCTTCAGTCGATTGCAGGAAATAAGATTTATCCTTCACCGCATTATGCATAAAAAGTTTGAAAGCCTGCAGCCCATAAAAACAGCATGAATCTCCTATATGTGTAGTATTGCATGGATGCCCTTTATTACACAACAAGGAGATTCATTTTATATTACGTATACTTTGCCTGCATCCAAAACACCAGCAGCAAATACCCTAAAGTCAAACACAGCCCTATGGCAAACAGCATAAGCCCAAAAGAAAAGCTTTCTTCCACCATCCTTCCATTCCTCTGTATCCGTTCTTTCGTCCTAGCTAAAGAGACATTCCATTTTCCCAATGCCCCTGTTCTTTTTCCTCTTTTTTCTTTCATTCCTCCTGCCCGGGGGATCTGGCTGTGGGTGCTGAACCTGGCTGCCCGGATTATCCCGTCCGCCATCTGATCCATACCGCGGCAAAGCACCGCAGAAACAGTCAAAAACACGGTCACAAGAGACGATACCAGATAACGGTCCACAAACCCGCAGACAGCGCCGCAGATTCCCGGCAGAGCCACCTGCAGTACAGGTCTGTACAAAAGATTCTCCAAATCCAGCCATGACGGCCAGCGATCTACATACTGACCTTCTTTCATCATCCATCTGCGGACAAAAAACACATACAAGACGGCCCCAATCCCCAGGGAGATAGCCCCGCCCTTTAGATTCCCTGCGGAAAAGTAATGAATTATATGAGCATGTCCCGTCTTTCCAAAAAACTCCTGGGCCATATCCGCCATCCTGTCCATAAACCTGTGGGGCGTCATCCCAAACAGCAAAATCACCGCTGCAGCCGCTGTCAGTACTGCCCCGCTTGTCATTTTCATATACGCGCCATTTTGATAATCCAAACCGCGCTCCACAAACAAAGCAATAAACAGCTTCAGCATATATGCTGCTGTCATGCCGCCGCTTATTAAGAATACCCACTCTGCTCCGTGCCAAAATACAGGATTGCCCAAAATGCCGGGTATGGCTGTTCCTGCCATCTTAAGTCCTTGTATGGCCTGTGCATACTCCACAATGCTTTCGTGGAGCAAAGTCTTACTTATATATCCGCTCCATAAAGGCATACCGCTGATCCCGAATGCTCCCATTAAAAAGCAGAACATCAGAGCCGGCTTTTTTCTTCCAAATCCCCGTATCTTATTTAATTCCAGCTCGTGAAGATTCATATACACAGCCGCCGCGCACAAAAACAGCACCAGTTTAAACAAAGAATGATTAACCATGTGGAGAAATGCCCCCCTGACTGCCAGGCTGTTATCCTCCCCTGCTGCCTGTAAAAGACAGCCCATGCCGATTCCGGTTAAGATAAACCCGATCTGGGACACAGAAGAACAGGCCAGGGTACGCTTTAAATTCACAGAAAACAAAGCCAGCAAAGCCCCCAAAAACATGGTAATCAGGCCCAGGCAGGCAATGAAAAACCCCCATGCCCTGTCTGCCCCAAAAAGGCCGAAAGACACCACAATAATACCAAATATCCCTGTTTTCGTCAGAATCCCTGACAGCAGGGCGCTGGCCGGCGCCGGCGCTACCGGATGAGCCTTGGGAAGCCAGATATGAAGCGGAAAACACCCTGCTTTTGCCCCAAAGCCAAATAAAAGCAGTCCGCCTGCCGCATAAAGCCGCACTCTTTTGCTCCCCGAAAGGATCTCTCCTGCCGCTGTTTTAAGCTCATCAAACCGCAATGTCCCGCACAAATCATACAGCAGAAACATTCCCATCAGCATCACCATACCGCCGATTACCGCCACTGCCAAATAGGTCTGTGCTGCCCGCAGGCTTTCCTTTTTTTCGTCAAAAGCTACCCACACATAAGAAGTAAAAGACATAATCTCAAAAAAGATAAAGGTTGTATAAAAATCCGCTGACAAAAACACCCCTGCCGTGGCAAAAAAAGTTGCCCAGAAAAACAGGTAATATTGTCCTTTCTTCTTATAATGGGCCATATACTCCAGAGAAAAAACGCCGCTGACACTCCACATCAGCACAGCAACTGCCAGATAAATCAGACGGAATCCATCCAGCTCAAAATGCAGCCCCATTCCGCACACCTTTGGAATTGTCAGCCCTATTGCCTCCTTCACCCTGCCTCACCCCCAATTCCTGTCAAAAGCTCCATAAGCGGCCCTGGCCTGATTCCCAGTAAAAGAATAACAGCCGCAAAGATTACCAAAGGAACCAGCATCATCCAGCCAGGATCCCTGTATTCTTCCTGTGTCGTCTTCTTACTGTCCGTCTCCTGTTTTGCTCCGGCGCCGGCTGCCAGAACCGGAAAGTACGCCCTTACTGCCACTGACAGCATATAGATGCCTGTCATAAGCGCCGAATAAAGGATCACCCCAACCCCGGCATAAGGCAGCCATGCGCCGGTACTGCTCCCACAGGAAAATGCCGCCTCTGCCAGATTCCACTTGCTGATAAACCCGCCGAACAGAGGAATCCCCATCAGCGATAAGCTGGCAATGGTAAAACATCCAAAGACAACCGGCAATTTCCTTCCTAATCCATCCAGCTCATAGACCTGGGTCTTTCCTGTCTGATGCATCACAGAACCTGCACAGAAAAAGGAACAGATCTTCATAAATGCATGAATCACCAGATGGCACAAAGCTGCTGCCAGTCCCAAAGGGCTCATAAGTGCAGCACCAAACAGGATATAGGACAGATTACTGATGGTAGAATATGCCAGCCGCCTCTTCCAGTGAATTTCCCTCACTGCCATGGTAGAGCCATATCCAATAGTCAAAAGCGCCCCTGTCATCACTGCCCACTGAGCCCACGTTCCCTGAAGAAACCATGCCCCATAGCTAAAATACGTAAACCGGAGAATGGCAAATGCCCCGGACTTGACTACTGCCACCGCATGGAGCAGGGCTGTCACCGGCGTAGGCGCCACGGCTGCCTTGGGCAGCCATCCATGAAGGGGAAACAGGGCTGCCTTTACGCCAAATCCAAAAAATGCCAATACATACACAAAAAGCAGAAGATTGCGATGAGCATTGGCAGCCTCCGGGATCAGAATGCCTCCCGGGATAAATTCTGTATTCCCTGTGACTGAATAGCTCAGCACAAACACCAGCCCGATAAAAGCAAAAGCCGCGCCCCCGATAGAGTAATATAAGTACCTGCGGCTCGCCCTCTTTGCCTCCTTTGTCATGGGAAACAGTACTAACGGAAAAGTTACAAGGGTCAGCATCTCATAGCAAAGATACATAGTCACCAGATTGCCAGCCAGTGCAATCCCGGCCGTTACCCCATAGGTCATAACATAATAGGCAAAAAACATCCTTTTACGGTTTTCATGTTTCATATATTCAAAGGAATACAAAACGGCAAGAGGCCATAAAAAGGCAATCAGCCCTGCAAATATTCCCCCCATGGGATCCAGCTTAAACCGTACTGTCAGATTGCCGAACAGGCGAAACAGCACCAGGCTTGCTCCCATCCGATTTTTCAAAAGCCAAAAAATCACCAGGCTGTTGACAAATACCAATCCCTCTGTCAAAAACTCTAAAAGCCTGTCATCCCGCTTTTCCTCTGACTGGAAATGCAGGGCCAACATCCCTGCTCCCCCCGCAAGGGGAAGAAGAACCGGCACTGCCATAATCATTCCACCCATAAGCCTGTCCCTCCGTCAAAGCAATGTACTGGCCGCAATCTTTTCCACCATGGCAAGCAGCCTGCCAGGGAAACACCCCAAAAGCAAGGCTCCTGCCGTCAGAAGAAGAATCGGGCCCATCATCCAGGCAGAAGGCTCTGATTTTGCATGTTCCTTATAATCCTCTCCCGGAAAAAATCCCTGGATCGTCAAGGGCAGCAGATATCCTGCTGTCAAAAGAGCACTCACCAGCAGCACTGCCGGCCCCAGCCATGTAAAGGTTCCTGTTCCTGAAGCCAAAGCCCCTGTGGCCAGATACCATTTGCTGACAAAGCCGCTTGTAGGCGGAATCCCGATTAATGCTAAAGATACCACTGTGTAGCAGCTTAAAAACAGCGGCATTTTTACCCCCAGCCCCTTCAGATCTTCCACCCGTGTTTTTCCTGTCATCACGATCACGGTCCCGGCGCAGAGAAACAGGGCATTCTTAATCAGAGAATGAAACACAATGTGGGACATGGCTCCCATAAATGCCTGCTCCTTGAGCACGCTTAACCCAAACAGCACATAAGACACCTGGCTTACAGTAGAATAAGCCAGCCTTTTTTTGAGTACCGGCTCCTTGTAAGCCAGCATGGATCCCATAAACACAGTAGCCAGCGTCAAAAGAATCCATACCTGCTGGACCCAGGTTCCCCGAAGCGCCTGAGGCCCTGCCACGAAATACACCACCCGAAGAATTGCCAGAACTCCTGATTTGGTGATCACGCCTGACAAAACTGCGCTGGCCGGCGCCGGAGCTGCCGGATGGGCCGTGGGAAGCCATCCATGAAGGGGGAACATTCCCGCCTTTGCCCCAAAGCCTATGAGAATGCAGAGCATTGCCCCAAGAAAAAGCCCCTGGCCAATCCGTTCCGTTCCTATACTGCTTCTCAGAATACACACCATCGTGCCATCCTCCAGACAGCGAATCACGCCCCCCGGCGTAAACGTCTGATTTCCGCAGATCCGGATCAGCACAAAAATCCCAAACAACGCCAAAAACGCCCCGGCCACAGAATAAAACAGATATTTCAGGCCTGCCGTCACCGCCTCTTTGGTCTGCTCATGAAGCACCAGCGGAAGGGAGGTAAGGGTCATCAGCTCATAAAACACATACATGGTAATCAGATTTTTAGAAAAATCAAGACCAATCAATACCCCCAGCACAATCAGATAAAATCCAAAAAACGAGTACTCCCTTTGTTCATGCTTCATATAGGAAACAGAATAGATTCCCACCAAAAGCCACATTCCTGCTGTCAGCCCGGCAAACAGCCAGCTCACTCCGTCCACCCCAAATGCAAGGCAAATGCTGTCTGTCATCTGCCACAAATTCAGGGTTCCTCCAACATACAATGCCTGCGCCACCAGAGCTGCCTCTAAAAAAAGCGTCCCTAAAACCAGAGCCAGAAGTGTTTTCCGGTTTTTTCTGATTCCCTTTGCCAGTAAGATTAATGCTCCCGCCGCTATGGGAACTGCCACTGGAAGAAGCAGGCATATATTCTCATTTCCCTCATACATTGATTCGATTCTCCTTTATTTTGGCGAGCAATGAGCCAAGTATTGTATCTGCTGCTATTGCTTTAAGTCAGTCAAACATGGACAACCCTTTTCCGATTGCTGCCACAATCGGCTGAGAGTACAGCCCCAACACCAGATTCAGCAGAATATAACTCACCACTGCCAGACGGAATTTGCTGAATCTTTGTCTCTTTAAAACTATCTGCTTCTCCCTGCTCTCCTTTATACCTTCCGGCTTCTGTTTTTCTGGCAAAGCACTTGTACTTTCCCCTTCATTTTCCTCCCCGGACGGGATTGTGTAGAGCGTAATCACCAGACGAAGAAAATACACGGCGTTTAACACCGTACTGACAGCCAGGGCAATGACCGTGGGCAGCATTTTATGAGGGCTCTGCAGGGCTGAAGTTGCAAACAGCAGCTTAGAGATAAAACCTGACAGCATGGGAAAACCTACCATAGAAAGAGCTCCCACCGCAAACCCGATTCCTGCTAACGAGTTGCGGTAGCCAGCCCCTATGAGGCTTCTATAATCCTTTCTGTCCCCAGATACCTCATAGAGCCCTACCGCACTGATAAACAGCAATGCCTTGGTAGCTGAGTGGGTAAACATATGAAACACGGCTGCCACCATCCCTGCCTGGGTCCCCAGCCCGATTCCCATATAAATATATCCGATCTGAGCCACGGACGAATAAGCAATCATCCGCCTGGTATCCTTCTCTAAAATCGCATGAACCGAGCCCATCAGCATTCCCGCCAGTCCAAACACAAACAACACATTGATCATCTGGCTGGCAATCACATTTTCCTGTCCCAATACCCGGTAAAAAATCTTGATCAACAGGAAAATATATCCTTTTGACACCAATCCTGACAAAATCGCACTGGCTGTAGGCGTGGCATATCCATAAGTGTCAGGAATCCAGTAATGAAACGGGTACAGACCGCTTTTAATGGCCAGGCCCACGCTGATCACCGCCATGATCACCAGCATGGGAACCGCATAAAGGCCTGCCGCCTCAATCACTGCCACAGCCTCTTTAGCCGGACTCATCAGAAGATGTCCCGTCACATCATACAAAAGGCTTAACCCGATCAAAAACAATCCGGAGCCAAGCTGGCTCATGATCATATACCGGATGGCAGATGACAGGCTGCGCCCCACCTGCCGGATCATAATCAGGCCGCATCCGGCAATGGTATTGATCTCCACAAATACATAGGCCGTAAACAAGTCATTGGTATAAATCAGAGCCAAAAGGGAGCTGAGCATCAGATCAATCATAATATAGAATAAATTCTGCTTGCTTTCCTCCACATCCACTGCTGTGTGATCCATACCGCCTATTACGGCAAAAAACATAACCAGGCCAAACATCACTGCTGTCAGCCCTTCCAAAACCCCGGCACGGATCTCATTTCCCCAGGGCGCAGGAAAATGCCCCATCATATACGTATAGCTCTCACCGGTTCTCATACAGAACCCTAAAACCATCACGGACATTCCCGTAGTCACAGCAATGACCAGAAGGCTTAAGTTTCTTGCCTTTCTTCCATCCAGCACAGAAGAAAGGATCCCGGAAAACATGGCGGCAATAATAGAGAAAAACGGAAAGTTCTGCACAAAGCTCATACTTCCTCATCCTCCTTTGCCCTCATCAGAATCTGATCCAAATCCAAAGAGCCATACCTTTCATACAGCCGGATAGTCAATGCCAGCATTAATGCCGTGGTGCTCACAGATACCACGATTCCGGTCAATACAAGCCCGCTGGGCACCGGATTAATATAGGCTGACACATCCTGTATCCCGTCTGTCACAATGGGCACCATTCGTCCTTTGATATATCCCTTTGCAGCCAGAAACAGATAAACTGCCGTATCCATAATATTCATGCCCATAATCTTTTTGATCAGATTTCTGTGAAGCATCAGCATGGTAAACCCCACCCCGAACAAGATAATGGAAACCGTTTCCTCTATATTGACAAACAGAGGCATCCCCGCCATCCTACATGCCCCCTTTCCGAAACAGGGCATAAAACGCATACATGGTACACGCCACCACCAGCCCTACACAAATATTGAGAGGAAGAATCAACCCGCTGCTTAAGATTGCCCCTGGCGTTCCCAAAGGTATCCCGCTCTTAAGGTGATTGGCTCCGGTAAAAAAAGAATAGCTTTTAGCCATACAGTAAAACGTAAGAGCGCACAAAGTGAGCCGCCTGTAAATCTTTTCCGTAAAAAATGCTTCTGTCTTCTTAAATCCAAACGCATTCAGATAAAAAATCAACCCGGAACCAAGGACCGCTCCCCCGGAAAATCCACCGCCCGGCGACAAATGCCCGTTTAACACAATATAAATGCCGAACACAAAAATCAAGGGTACCAAAACGCAGGCGCATTTCTGAAGAATCACATCATTCTTTGGCTCATACAGGCGGTCATCGGCCTCCTCCAGACGCTTTCTGGCTATGACAGTCCTGACTGCCTCTGGTTCTGCCATGATATTGTTTTCCGGATCCCCCTTTGTCTTCTTGGCTCTGTTCTTTGTATCCCGAAAGCTTCCTTTTCCGTCTGCAGCATCGATCCGCAGCAAAACCAGCACACAGCAAGAGGCAATAAACAAAACACAGGATTCCCCAAACGTATCAAATGCCCGGTAATCCAGAATCATTCCCGTGACAATATTCACTGCCCCTGTCTCCTTAAGCCCCTGCTCAATATATCGGGCAGAAACCTCGTTATTGTCCGGATTCCCTGCATTTCCAAAAGCAGGAAGATAGGCAATAGTCCACAGGAGCACGAAGATAATACTCAGACATAAAAACACAGACATCACCTGATAAAATCTGCAAAACCAGCGGATTCCCCGTCCCTCCGGGTCTTTCTTTTCCTCTGGCGTCTGGTTCCATTCTCTGTCTTTGTCCTGAATGCTTTCGGACTGCAGAGTCACAGGATTTTCTGTTTTTGGCTTTTCGATTCTTTTCTCGATTGGGGCCTTTGGAGGCTGAATCATAATTCCGGATGCCAGAGGATCCACCTCTCCGTCTATCCAGCTTCGAAATTTTCTCCACCTGCTGTTCTCATAATCATCTCTCTGCCTGCTCATGGCCATCCTCCCTTCGGATTGCCCGGATTTTCTTTAATGTAACAAAAAATAAAATACTGGTAACGCCCGCACCTACCGCTGCCTCTGTGATGGCAAGATCCGGAGACTGTAAAAGCACCCAAATCACACACATAATCAGGCTGTAGGACATAAAAATCACAATCGAAGTCAGAAGATCCTTTGTAAATGCCACGGATACGGCGCAGACCACCAGGCTGAGAAGCAATACAATCTCAAATACTTTCATTTTCCGTCTGACCCCTTTCCTTTTTTATTTCTTTCCCGTTTTCTATTCTAACCAGATCTTTTTCTCTGTCTTCTTTTTCCCGCTCTCCGGCTGTTTTCATGCCTTTCTGCATCACGATCAGCTCTCCTAACTCCTCATCCGTCATAGCCTCCAGACGGCTGATCATATGGCCTGATACCGGCGACGCTGTCCAGAAAAATGCCACCACCAAAAACAATTTCAGAGAATCCATAGAAAATCCCCGCATTACAATAAGGCCCAGCAGGACAAACAAAATTCCCAGGGTATCCCCCATAGCCGCGGCATGCATCCTGTTCAGCGCCCGCCTAAACCGGTTTACCCCAAACACTGCCAGAATCTCAAACACCAGCCCCAATATAAAAAGACTGGCCGCCGCCGCAAACCGTATCCATTCTGTTGTCATGGTTCCACCTCCCCGCCATCCTTTTCATACTCTAAAACCTCTTTGCCTCTATTTTCCAAATCCTTTTTATTTTTTGTCTGCTGTCCTTTAAGATTCTCCTCCACTGCTCCCAAATCTGCTTTTCGGTTCTTTTGCTGAAGGTATACTCCTGTATATACTTTGCAGAGCACCACCACTCCCAAAAAGCTGATCATGGCATAGATCAGGCACACATCTACCAGATAATTCTCCTCCAAATATACAGATAAGACAGCAATCATCATTATAATCATGGTTCCGGTCATATTTACTGCAATAATCCGGTCTGCAATACGGGGACCCAAAACAGAACGAATCATACTGATAATAATCAGCCCTGCCAGAATCATCAGGCTTCCTGTCAAAAGCCATTCATAAGCCATCCTCAAAGCTTCCATCCTGTCTCCTTTGCCTCTCTGGTTACTATCTGCTGTTTCCCTAAACAGAAATCCTCCATTTCCTCTAAAAGCTCCACAAATACTGACTCCTCCATCCCCTCTGCCAGCTCCCGATCCAGACAATGGACGCAAAACCTGTTTCCCTCCACGGACACGGTAATGGTTCCCGGCGTAAGGGTAATGGAATTTGCCAGCATCATTTTGGTCATGCCTGTCCGAAGCTCGGTGTCAAAAAACACCAGGGCCGGCTCTGGCTGCAGCTCCGGGGATAAAATAATCTTCATCACGCTTACATTGGCCTTTACAATCTCCTTCACCAGTACCCAAAAATAGCGAATCAGCAGCGGTGACAGCCGAAACAGCAGCCATTCTTTCCTCAAACTGTAATCCATAAACCTGCACATAAAAAAAATAAGCGCCGCTGATATTCCAACTCCGAAAAGGCATATTTCAACTGTCACCTTTCCGTTGAGTATCAGCCACACTATAAATATAAGAAAAAACATTTGTCCGTTCCTCTTTTTCCCTTTTTCCTGTTCATTATAACTCTGTTTCTGTATAAAAACAAGTTTATCCCTTATTAAAATCCTGATAAAAAAGAGCGCTCCTGCAGGTATTCCTGCATCACGCTCTTTTCCCAAAACATGTCAATATCAATGCCGCATCATATCCTCCACAAAGATACCATATCCCCTGGTGGAATCCTGTACAAACACATGGGTCACTGCCCCCACCAGCTTTCCGTCCTGCAGAATCGGACTGCCGCTCATTCCCTGCACAATTCCTCCTGTAAGACGCAAAAGCTCCTCATCCACCACCCGGATTACCAGGCTTTTATTTTCCTGAATGGGATTATAATCCACCCGCTGAATCTCGATCTCATAATCCCGCACCTCTCCGGACACATCGCTTCGGACCCACGCCTGTCCTTTTTTTACATTCTGACGATAACCGATCTCCACTGCCTCCCCCTGCAGAGATCTCTGCAGCTTATCATTTACCTTCCCGAATATTCCCACTGTGGTATTTGCCTCAATCGTTCCCAGCTTTGACCCGGGGCCATAATAGATCACCCCTGCCATCACTCCGGGATTGCCGGCACTTCCCTTTTCAATGCCCATGATCTCTGTCTCGTACAGATCCCCCTGCTTGATTTCCACTACCTCCCCTGTATCACTGTCACTGATTCCGTGTCCCAAAGCTCCAAAATTTCCATTGGTATCCACATAGGTCAAGGTTCCGATTCCCTGGGTATCATCCCGCACCCAGGCTCCCAGCTTATAATTACCGTCTGCAGCCTGAACCGGATTCATGCGGACTTCCATTTCTTCCCCATCTCTGCGCACCCGAAGATATACCTCCTGACTCCCGTTGCGGTTTAGATTGTTAATCAATGCCTCTTTATCCCGCAAAGGTTCTCCGTTTATGGCTTCAATATAATCTCCGGATTGCAAAAGCCCGTAGGCCGGTTCTGCTTCCTCTCCGTCTTCACATCGGATCCGGCCGGTTCCGATAACCAGCACCCCGTTGGATCTCAGATAAATCCCCACCGGCACTCCGCAGGGAATGGCATAGTGGGTGTCCACCACATCCAACTGTATATCCTTAAAATGAAATCTTCCAAATAATTTAAGCCCAATCCGGTAGGTTCCCTGATTCTTTGCATAGAGCGAAAAAGGCTCATCCACCTTCAGCCTGATTTCATCAGAAGGGATGTCTGAACGGTTTCCCAGCACTACCTCCTCGCTTTCGCTTAACAGCGTTACATCAAAAGGAAGTGCAAAGTCAAATTCTTCTTCTTCATCCACCACCACACTTAAGCGATCCGGGATCCTCCGCTCCAGATAATACCAGGTAAAACCAATCGTAAACAATAAACTGAGCCAGAAAGTCCAGATCAAACATGTCCGAAACGGATGCCTCTGTCTTTTCTTTCCTGCCATCTCACATACCTCCTTAAACCTTGGGCTGTTTTCCTGAAAATCCATAAGGGTACCATACCAGTATTCCCCGCTGCAGCCCATTCGATAATCAGAACTGTCACAAAAAGGAGCCCTTCAGCTCCTTTCTAGTATGTGAGAAAATTTAAAATTCACACTGTTATTTTTTTGTTTTTATTCCATGAACCAGCTCTTTCATTTCTCTGGCATTCTGACGCACTGCATCCGTAATCTGTGCGCCGCCCAAAAGCCTTGCCAATTCCTCAACCATCTCCTCCTCGGAAAGCTTGCGGATCTTCGTGGTAGTCTTTTTGCCTTCTGCTGATTTGGCAATCTCATAATGGCAGTCTGCCATAGCAGCGATCTGAGGCAGATGGGTAATGCAGATGACCTGATGGCTTTTGGAAATAACCGCCAGCTGCTCAGAAACCTTCTGAGCGGTTCTTCCGCTGATTCCGGTATCAATCTCATCAAAAATCAAAGTGGGAATCGCATCGCTGTCCGCTAAGACTGTCTTGATAGCCAACATCACACGGGACAATTCACCTCCTGACGCCACCATGCCCAAAGACCTTTTGGGCTCTCCCGGATTCGTGGAAATCATAAACTCTGCTTCATCATATCCCAAAGCAGTAAAATATTTCAGGCGCTTAAACTCCATGGAAAAATCCACATCCAGAAAGTTCAGATCCACAAGTCCTTTCTTGATCTGAACCGCTAAGGTTTTGGCAGCAGCTTTCCGCTCCTTTGACAAATTGCCGCACAGCTTCTCCAGTGTTTCCTTTACCTGTTCATATTCTTTCTCTGTTTGTCTGCGGTATTCATCATAATTCTCCAGCTTCTCCAGCCTGGCTTTCTTTTCCTCTAAGACTTTTTCAATCTGCTGAACCGTGCTGCCATATTTTGCCTGCAATCCGCGAATCAGATCCAGCCTTTCCTCAATCTGAGCCATTTCTTCTTCATCAAAGGTCAGATCATCCAGATAAGCGCTGATTGCATGGCGCACATCATTTAAAATCGATTCCACATCATAAAGCTGATCCTGGATTCCCTTTAGCTCCTCATCATAAGACGCCACATCATTAACCTGACGGATTGCCTGGCCGATCCCTTCTGTCTCCACCGCCTCATAAGCCTCTGACAAGCTCTCTAAAATACGCCTGCCGTTAGAATATCTCCGGTATCTCTCGGTAAGGCTTTCTTCCTCGCCTTCTTTTAGCTCTGCTGCTTCTATCTCACTGATCTCAAACTGCAGAAAATCCACTTCCCGCTTTCGGCTTTCCTGATCTCCTCCTGCCTCCTCCAAAGCAGCCTCAAGAGCCTTATATTTTCGGTACGCCTCCGCCACCTGATCTTTCAGCAAACTGGTACGGGATTTTGCAAAGGTATCAAGAATTTCCAGATGTTTGGAAACATGAAGCAGCGATTGATGCTCGTGCTGACCATGAATATCAATAAGAAGTCCTGTCACCTGACGCAGCCGCGCCGCTGTCACTGTCTCGTCATTGATCTTGCTGACGCTTCGGGTCGGAAGAATCTTCCTGGAAACAATCACAAGCCCATCCTCGTCCGGATAAATTTCAAACTTCTCCAGCTCCTTTTTCCGTTCTTCACTGACAGAAAAGACCAGCTCCACATAGCCCTGATCTGCACCGCTGCGGATAATATCTTTCGCTGCTTTCTGTCCCAAAGCCAGGTTCACGGATCCAATAATAATAGACTTTCCCGCACCGGTCTCTCCGGTCAGAATATTCAGCCCCTGGCCAAATTCCACATCTGCCCGCTCAATCAATGCCAGGTTCTTCACATGCAACTCTAAAAGCATATTTCCTCCTTTTTGGTCCTCTGCCCGAGAATTAATGCAATGACGTACCAGGCTGCACCAGCTTGCGGATCTTATCCATCACCAGAATCGTATCATCCACACTTCTCACTGCACACATGATCGTGTCATCTCCTGCAATACAACCCACAATCTCATAAAAATGGATGGCATCCAAAGCTGCCGCCACTGCCATGGCCATCCCGGAAACGGTTTTAATCACCAAAATATTCTGCGCCATATCCATGGACAGATAACCATCCTTTAGAATCCGGATATATTTATCACTGAAAGATTCCTGATTCTGCATGACCACATACCGCTGTTTGTTATTCTCCCCTGGAACCTTTGTCAGCTTCAGCTCCCGGATATCCCTGGAGACTGTGGCCTGAGTCACCCGGAATCCTGCCTCCTTTAAGTAATCTGCCAACTCCTCCTGGGTTTCAATCTCATATTTTCCAATCAATTCCACAATCTTGCTGTGCCGCTCCAACTTCATTCTTCTTCTCTCCTGACCTGCCTGCTGCGTCATCCCCATCCCACTTCTATACCCGGGCCAGTTTTTCCCTGATATTAACCAGAAACGGAACATCCTTTAATAAAATCAAAGCAGTATTTTTCTCTGACTCCCGAATCTTCAGCACCTCGCTGCCGTCTAACTCGATTACCTGATCTCCGTCAAACACTGCCATCTGCTTCTGCCCCACATTTTTCAACACCCGAATCCCCACCTCATCCTGATGAGAAAGGATAATGCTCCGTGAATTAATAGAATGGGGACAAATGGGCGTCAATACAATCAGCTTTGCCCCAGGCGTCACAATCGGCCCTCCTGCAGACAGATTGTATGCTGTAGAGCCGGTGGGTGTAGCCACAATCATGCCGTCAGCCGTATACTCATTGAGAAGCTCGCCATTTACATAAACCTGAAACTTAAGCACCTGCATTACGTCCCTGCGGGTAAATACAATGTCATTCAGCGCAATTCCGCATTTTCTGTCGGCAGGCGCCATACTCCCTGCCCCGTTTTTATCTTCTCTGACTACGGTGCCTTCCAGCATCATCCGCCTTTCCAGACGAAAGTTGTCCTTCAATAATGCATCCAGCATAGGAGACAAAGCCTCCCCTCTGGCAACCTGTGTCAGATACCCAAGAGTGCCCATGTTCACGCCGATCATGGGAATCTGCAGATCCACCAAGTCCCTGGCTGCCTGAATCAGAGTGCCGTCGCCTCCTAAAGTAATCACACATTGGGTATTTTTCGGAATCCTCTTTTGGTCTGTATAGCCATAAGCTGCCCCTTCCCGCCGTTTCTCCTGAGCGCTTCCCTGACAGACAGCCCCTCTTGCCCGAAGATACCGGGTAATATGCTCCGCCACCTGCACTGCCTCTCTCTTCGAGGGATTTGCAATGAGATAAAAATGTTTCATGGAGTTTCCGACACCTTTCCTGATTTTAATCGGCTAAAAAAATTCTTTTTAACCTGCCTGTAGATTTTGGTGGGCTTCTTCCACTACTTTTCTTGGATCTGCCCGATCATTGCAGAATACTGTCTTTCCTTCTTCTGCGCTTTCCCTTGTATCCCCCGGCTCTTTCGATAACTCCGCTTCCCCATCCTTCTCCCCTGGCTTCTGCAGATAGATCAGATACTCAATATTCCCTTCCGGACCTTTAACGGGCGAATATTCCAGATTCAGAATCTCAAATCCCAGCTCCATCCCATAATCCATTATCTTTTGAATCACCTCTAAATGGGTGGATTTTTCCCGGACAACGCCTTTTTTCCCCACCTTTTCCCTGCCGGCCTCAAACTGAGGCTTAATCAGCGCCACAATCCGGCCGCTTTCTGTCAAAAGCTCCTTTACCGGTCCCAAAACTTTTGTCAGTGAAATAAACGACACATCAATGGAAGCAAAATCCATCCTGTCTTCTACATCATCCCGGGTCACATACCGGATGTTCGTCCGCTCCATACAAACCACTCGTTTATCGTTGCGGAGCTTCCAGTCAAGCTGTCCATGCCCCACATCCACCGCATAGACTTTTTTTGCTCCGTTCTGCAGCATACAATCTGTAAATCCGCCGGTTGACGCGCCTACATCCATACAGATCTTTCCTTCCAGCTCCACCCCAAAACAGTCCACTGCTTTTTCCAGCTTTAAGCCTCCCCGGCTCACATACGGGAGGGTTGAGCCCCGCACCTGTATGTCTGCCGTCATATCAAAGGCTGCTCCCGGCTTGTCCTCCTTCTGCCCGTTCACATATACAATCCCCGCCATAATAATCGCCTTAGCCTTTTCCCGTGACGGGGCAAGATTCCGATTTACTAAAAGGATATCCAGACGCTCTTTTTGTTCTTTCATGTTTCGTTTTATTCCTTTTTATGGTTTAATGCCTCCGGATAAAAGTCCCGCATGGCCCTTATAACCGAATCACTGTCAATCCCCAGGCTCTCCCGCAGCACAGACACATTTCCATGCTCCACATAAGCATCCGGCAGCGCAATGTTTAAGACCTTCACCTCTGGCGCCCATCTGTGAATAAGCGCTGTCACCTGCAGCCCATAGCCGCCCTGCAGCACATTTTCCTCCAGGGTCACAATCAGCTTGTGAGTGCTTGCCAGCCGCTTCACCAGTTCTTCGTCCACAGGCTTAATAAAGCGTCCGTTGGCAAGAGTACAAAAGACTTGTTCCTCCTTAAGCTTGTCCCGCACATGCTCCGCCGTGCTGACCATACTGCCTACTGCCAGAAGGGCAATCTCCTGCCCCTCATATAATATCTCGCCCTTGCCGTATTCAACAGGCGAATCAAACTCCTTAAGTCCGCGGTATGCCTGTCCGCGAGGATACCGGATCGCAATGGGCCTGTCAAATTCATTTACCGCAAACTCCAGCTCCCTGCGCAGCTCCCATAAATTCTTGGGTGCCATTACACTCATATTTGGAATGGAAGTCAGATAAGACAAATCAAAAATCCCCTGATGGGTCTCCCCGTCGCTTCCTACCAGGCCGGCCCTGTCCAGAGCAAACACTACCGGAAGATTCTGAATACACACATCATGAAGAATCTGGTCAAACCCTCTTTGCAGGAAAGAAGAATACACGGCCACCACCGGCTTCATCCCTGCCGCCGCCATGCCTGCTGCCGAGGTCACTCCATGCTGCTCTGCGATTCCCACATCAAAAAACCGTTCCGGAAATTGTTTGGCAAACGCCTTCAGCCCCGTGCCGTCCGGCATGGCTGCCGTGATTGCCACCAGCCTTGGATTGGTTTTTGCCATCTGGCTTAATTTCTTGGAAAACACATCCGTATATCCCGGATAAACCTTTTCCTTCAGAGCCTTGCCGGTAGCCGGATCAAAAGGCTCCACCCCATGAAACCGGGCCGGATTTTTCTGAGCAGGTCCATAGCCCTTGCCCTTAACGGTATTTACATGAACCAGCACCGCATGATCCAGCTTTTTAGCCTCGCGGAAAATCTTTACCATGGCCCGCACATTATGTCCGTCCACAGGTCCCAAATAGGTAATTCCCATATTTTCAAACAACATGCCTGGAATTACAAGCTGTTTAATACTATTTTTCGTCCGGCTGATCTTGTCCACCAGCCCGTCCCCAATCAAAGGAATCCTCGTAAGTGCAGCCGTCACATCCTTTTTCAGCCTGTTATATGCCTTATCGGAGCGAATGCCGTTTAAATATCTGGACATTCCCCCCACATTCTCTGAGATGGACATATTATTATCATTTAATACAATAATAAAATTCTTCTTTATCCGAGCCGCATTATTCAGAGCCTCGTATGCCATGCCGCCGGTCAGGGCGCCGTCTCCGATCACCGACACCACCCGGTAATCCTCCCCCAACAGGTCCCGCCCCTGAGCCATTCCCAGTCCTGCGGAAATAGAAGTAGAGCTGTGGCCTGTATCAAAGGCATCATAAGGGCTTTCCTTCCTCTTAGGAAAACCACTCAACCCCCCATACTGACGCAGCTCGTCAAACAGCTCCCGCCGTCCGCTTAAAATCTTATGGGTGTAAGACTGATGCCCTACATCCCAGATTACCTTATCTGTGGGAAGATCAAAAGCAAGAAACAAGGCAATGGTCAGCTCCACCACACCCAGGTTGGAGGCCAGATGCCCCCCGGTTACACTGATTTTTTCTATCAAAAAACTGCGTATCTCCTCAGCTAACTCTTTTAACTCCTCGGCGCTTAAATCCTTTATATCCTGCGGTTCCTTTATCTGCTCCAACAGCATAAACAACCCACTCCTCTATTTTTCTCTGGTAATCAGCATTTGGATCAAGCCTTCCAGAAATAGATTCTCTCCTGGAAGAAGATGTAAAAGCTTAATGGCCTCCGCAGACATCTCTGCCACATCTGCCCGTGCCTTGTCAATGCCCTCCAGCGTCACATAGGTAGTTTTCTGATTTTTCTCGTCGCTTAGTACCGGCTTGCCAAGTTGCTCTGTGGTAGCCGTCACATCCAGAATATCATCCTGGATCTGAAACGCCACCCCCACTAAGGAAGCGATCCGCTCCACCGTGGAAAGAGCGGCCTCATCCGCGCCGCCAAGAAGAGCTCCGATCATCATGGACGCCTCCAAAAGAGCTCCTGTCTTCAGACGGTAGATAAAATCCAGCTTTTCCCGCGGTACAGGCTGATTGGTCAGCTCCACATCCACCACCTGCCCCCCAATCATCCCGTAGATACCAGTTTTCTCAGCCATCAGACCTATGGCGCGGGCCACCATCCCCCCATTCTCCGTCATAGAGCACGCTTTTGCCGCTGTCTCCACTGCATAGATCAGAAGCGCGTCTCCTGCTAAAACTGCCATATCATATCCATATTTTACCCATGTGGTAGGCTTTCCCCGCCGCAGCTCGTCATTATCCATACAGGGCAGATCATCATGAATCAAGGATGAGGTATGAATCATCTCAACCGCAGCCATAAACGGCTCGATCTCTTTCCCGCTTCCGCCGAACAGTCGGTAGGTCTCCTGCATCAGTATAGGTCTTAACCGCTTTCCTCCTGCCCGCACACTATAATTCATGGCCTCAAAAATCGTCCTTTGATGGCCTGTCTCATCGGGAAGATACTGCTCCATAACTGCTTCTGCCTGACAGGTTCGCTGTGCAAGCTGGTCATGCATGTCCGCCCTTTCGCCTGCCTTCTTAACCTTCTCCATCTGTCTCTTGACCTCCCTGCAGTACAATGATCTTTTTTTCCACCTTATCAATCTTTTCCCCACAGGCCCGAATCAGCTTCATTCCTGCTTCATAGGAAGCAAAAGAGTCCTCCAAGGAAGTATCCGGCGCTTCCATCTTCTCCATGATCTGATCCAACTCCTCAAATATTTCCTCTATTGATTTGTCCATACTTCCTGTACTCCTTTTAAACGCTTTCTTCAACCTCTGTCACCTGTGCTGTCAGTCTTCCGTCCGAGATTCTTATTGACACAAAATCTCCTGCTGTCACTCCTTTTACACTCTTTATCCGGCCCCCGTCCTCATGGGTCACAAAACCAAAACCATTGCTGATTCTTTTAAGCGGTGAGAGCCCATAAAGACGGCCGCTTATCAGCTCCAGCCTGTGCTTTGCCTCCTCAAGCCGCCTCTCCATCTCGTTCCTAATCCGGTCCTCTGCCATGACAAGATACTGTCTTTTCTCATTCACCATCCGCATAGGTTCCCGAAGCTTAAGCCGCATACAATACTGGTTAAGCTGATACCGCAGCCGCTCCATTCTACGCCCCATGGCACGGACAAGGGCTTTTTCAACTATCATGCGCTGTTCTTCAAACTGCCGGTAATCAAACACCGCCAGCTCTGCCGCCGCAGACGGCGTAGGCGCCCGCAGATCCGCCACATAATCCGCAATGGTTACATCCGTCTCATGTCCCACTGCCGAGATCACAGGTGTCTGGCAGTCAAAAATAGCCCTGGCCACCACTTCCTCATTAAATGCCCACAGATCCTCAATAGAACCGCCGCCTCGTCCCACAATCAATACATCCAAATCCATTGCATCCAAGGTCCGGATTCCCGCCGCAATGCTGGCCGCTGCACCTGCTCCCTGAACCAACGCCGGATACAGTACCAGCTGCACAAATGGATTACGCCGGGCTGAAATATTCATAATGTCTTGTATTGCCGCTCCTGTAGGCGCCGTAACCACGCCCACCCTGGCCGCATACTTGGGAATCGGCTGCTTATATCCTGGGTCAAACATTCCCATCTCGTCCAGCTCATTCCGCAGCCGCAAAAACTGCTCAAACAATCCTCCCAGCCCGTCCAGCTCAATCTTTTTTGCATAGAGCTGATACTTTCCGTCACGCTCATACACATCCACTGCTCCGGACACCACTACCTGCTGTCCCTCCTGCATCTGAAAGCGAAGCCCCATGCGGCGCTGGCCTGCAAACATCACGGCAGCCAATGTGCCTCCCGCATCCTTCAGTGTAAAATAAATATGGCCAGAAGAATGATACTTGCAGTTGGATACTTCCCCCCGTACCGTGATCCTGCTGAGGGCAAAATCCTGGGCAAACATATTCTTAATGTAGGAATTTACCTGTGAAACCGAATAAACACTTGCCATACTACTCTGTTGTCACCAGCTTTGCCAAAATTCCATTAATAAAAGCCGGAGAATCCTTTCCTCCGTATTTCTTTGCCAGATCCACAGCCTCGTTGATCGCCACCTTCTCCGGCACCTCTTTGTCATACAGCATCTCATACAAAGCCTGCCGCAGAATCGTCAGCTCCACCCTTCCCATCCGGCGGGTCTTCCAACCCTGCGCCACCTCGTTAAGCCGCCCGTCCAGCTCCGGGATTCTTGCCGCCATATCTTCTACCCGCTCTGTCAGGAATGCCCGCTCCTTCTCCTTCATCTCCACCCGATGAATGATCTCCACTGTGCCGTCCTCCATGGTATCATCCTCATCAGGCGAACTAAAATACTGCTGTGCCTGCCCGGCCGTTTCTTCCGGAGGATAAAACCCCACGCCAAACAGCATCTTAAAGCAATGTTCCCGCATTTCCCTCCTGGTCATGCTAATCTTCCTCCCGGTCATGAACTTATATCCTTAAACTTTGTTTATCATATCATATTTTGGCAGGAACCACAAGATCTTGTACCTAGTACATCGTTGCATTAATCCTGAAGTAAATAGTGCTTGATATTCGTGTCAGCTGTGGGTCTGCGAAGCGACGGCGTAGTGGGGCCTACGGCTAGCTTCGCAGGCGTGCAGATGGCGCGGATAGCGAGTGCTATTTGCTCGGGAATTGGTGCAACGATGTACTAGTACATCATCAAACTCAATCATTATCTGGCATTAGTTTGATTCGCACCAATATCTGCCGAACAAAACTTCCTTCCTGCAGCTTCATATCCTCCGGATGACTCTGAGCAGGAAATTCTCCGCCTTCTTCCAACTCCACGCAAAGCCAGTTATAAGCTGCCTCCCTTGCCTCCTCTAATGCATCCTCCAAATCCGGCCCGTCCGCCTCACAGCACTCCAGATCCGGAAATTCCACATGAAATCCCTTTCCCTCTTTATGGGGCGTAAAAACCGCCGGATAAGTAAATGTCATAATCCATATCTCCATTTCTTTAATTAAATTGATTCCCTTCATTATAAATTCCTGTCAGGCAGATGTCAAATATCTCTTTTTTATCTTTATATTAAATAAAACGAAAAAAAACTGAAAGCCTGGATAAACTCTAAGCTTTCAGCCATTTCATAACTGGGCTAGCTGGATTCGAACCAGCGAAATGCAGGAGTCAAAGTCCTGTGCCTTACCGCTTGGCGATAGCCCAAAAATAAAGTTCTCAAGAATACTTCCCTTGAGCACGATATCATGATAGCATAGTTTTTCTGATTTTGCAACAAAAAAAGCAGTTCCCACAATACACTTTTCTATCCGTATGTACTCCCAGCTAAACACCTGGCTTCCATAAATAATCAGGTACCCCAGCCCCTTTTGCGCCGCCAGAAACTCCCCGATGATCACTCCGACCAAACACAGACCGATATTCACCTTCATATTGCTGATAATCAGCGGCACGGATCCCGGAAGAAGCACCTTGGTCAGCACATCCATCCGGGTGCCTCCCAGAGAATGAATCAGCTTAATCTTATCCTCATCCATAGACGAAAACCCATTATGGAGAGTAAGAACAGAACCAAACACTGCCACGGACACTGCCGCCGCCACAATGGTATGCACATGGTTGCCCAGCCAAACAATCAGCATAGGAGCCAGGGCTGACTTGGGCAAGCTGTTCAGCATTACCAAATAAGGTTCCATTACCTCTGAGAAACTGCGGCTGGACCAGAGAGCCACTGCCGCCACCAGACCCAGTGCCACAACCAGTCCAAAACTCACTATCGTTTCAAAAAGAGTGATAGCCATATGTCCAAAAATGCTCCCGTCCCTTACCATCCCCCAAAAACAAAAAAACACCCTGGAGGGAGAGCTGAAAATAAAATCATCAATAATATTCAGTTGCGCACAGAGTTCCCACACTGCAAGAAGCAGCACCAGAAGCATCGCCCGGATCACTGCCACCTTCCCCTTATGAAATTGTTCCCTTTTAATATATTCCTGCTGGGCCGCAGATGGCATCAGTTGCTCCTGCTCCATTATGATTCCCCCTCATATAGTTCAATACTTTCATTTCATATTCTACTATATGCAGGAAAACCAAGGTTCGTCACATCTGTCCAAAGCCTTCTGCCTTTGCTGTTACACTCTCTTTCCCCTCAGCCGGCAAATCCTGATTCTTGCCTGTATCCGCTGAGGGGATTTGTATTTTCTAAATCTTCCTGTTAAAATCTCTGCCTAACTGGCCAAAAAACCCTTTCCGATAATCTCGCTGGAATTGGAGATCAGAATAAAAGCTGTCGGCTCCACCTTTCGGATATAATTCCGCAGCTTAATGGCCTGCACCCGTTTCATGGTTGTCATGATCACCGTTTTATTGTGATGAGTAAATGCACCCTCTGCCTTGTAGGTGGTAGCGCTTCTGTGAAGCTCATTGATAATGAAATCACAGATGGGCTTCGGATCATCACAGATAATATTAAAGCATTTGCACAGGTTCATATTTTCGATCACATCATCAATTACCAGTGACTTTGCCATCAGTCCTAAGCTGGAAAACAGTCCGGTGGTGGGACCAAACACAAAAAATGCCATTATCACCGATGTCAGATCCACTAAAAGCAGGGCGCTGCCAATATTCATGCTTGTGTGCTTTTTTAAGATCATCGCCACAATATCTGTTCCTCCGCTGGACGCTCCGATATTAAACAGCACAGCAGACCCCAAGCCCGGACAAAAGATGGCAAAGATCAATTCCAGCAGCGGCTCCTGGGTCAGAGTACCCCCAAGAGGGCACAGCCGCTCCAGCGCTGAAAGGCTGAAAGACATCAGCATACTGGCATAAACTGTCTTTACCCCCACATCTGTCCCAAGAAACAGAAAACCTATCACCAAAAGCCCCGTATTGACAAAAAATGTAAAATCACCGGCAGACCACCTGGTTATTTTAGCTATTACAGTAGAAAAGCCAGTAACTCCGCCAAAAGCGAAATTGTTGGGGAACTTGAAAAAATAGATCCCCACTACCATAATCCAGATACTTATGGTAATCACCCCATACTCAGCCAGTTTCCTTAAAACCGGATTTTCAATCTCTCTCGTAGCCATAATTCCTTTTGAATGAGCACGCAAAAACACAAACGAATCTCCTGACGGATGTATCCATTGTGTCTTGACGCAGCTCCTTCGTTACCTCCCTTTTGAAAGAAAATCTTTTTCATTTTTCATAACTTTTTCCCAAACAAGAAAAAAGGGCAGCAGGCATAATTCCTGTTACCCTCAATATACTCTATCCCATTGTCAAAAGCAAACACCATTCTTCCTGGATGATTCACAACCAGAATATTGTATGCTTTTCTTCTGTTCCTTCTCACCGGGCTGCCAGTTGTACCAGCTCAAGAAATTCCTTCCGGTAATCATCAGAATCCGCGTGCACACAGGATTCTGCCAGCTCCATCACACTCTCAAGCGTAGCGCTTCCCCTGTTCTCACTGTCTCTGAGCACCATGCCAAATTCCGCCACCGCTGATGCAAACATCAGATTCTCCGACATATCCTCCCGATAGCTGTCTGCTTCCACCGGATGCTCCATAAGTCTGCTTTTGTCCCCATTGGGCGCTTTATAGCGCAGGCTCACTGTCAAAAGCTCTGTGCTTCCTGACGGCTTTGGACCGGTCTGATATTTTAAGGTCTGCCCACCGGCTCCTCCGGGGATAATCTCATATAAGGCTGTGACCGTGTGCCCGGCCCCGATCTCTCCTGCATCCACCCGATCATTGTTAAAGTCCTCATTTCTCAGCAGGCGGTTTTCATATCCTACCAGCCGATAACCTGCCACATATTCCGGATTGAACTCTACCTGGATCTTTACATCCTTGGCAACTGTGATCAGTGTGCCGCCCATCTCATCTACCAGTACTTTTTTTGCCTCATAGAGACTGTCAAGATAATTATAATTGCCGTCTCCATTATCTGCCAGCGCCTCCATTTTATTGTCCTTGATGTTGCCGGTGCCCACTCCAAGAACAGACAGATGAATGCCGCTTTTTTTCTTCTCCTTTATCAACCGGATAAGCCCGCTCTCACTGCTGATTCCCACGTTCAAATCTCCGTCCGTTGCAAGAATCACCCGATTATTTCCTCCCGGAATAAAATTCTTTTCCGCCAGCTCATAGGCTTTTTGAATCCCCGCTTCCCCAGCCGTGGAGCCGCCTGCCTCCAAATCCTGAAGGGCACCCACAATTTTTGCCTTATTTTCTCCGGACACGCCGTCCAAAACTACAGATTCATAACCCGCATAAGTGACAATAGACACCCGATCCCTTTTATCCAAATTTTCTGCCAGCATAGTGAAAGCCTTCTGCACCAAAGGCAGCTTATCATCGGAATACATGGAACCAGACACATCCAGCAAAAACACAAGATTAGAAAAAGGACGGTCATCAAAATCAATTTCCTTTGCCTGCAATCCAATCATCAAAAGGCGATTTTCTTCATTCCACGGGCAGTCTGAATATTCTGTTGTCACAGAAAAGGGTTCCTCTCCCGCAGGCTCCGGATAATCGTAATCAAAATAATTGATCATCTCCTCAATCCGCACTGCATCTGCAGGAATGCTGATTCCGGAACAAAGCATCCGCCGGACATTTCCATAAGAAGCTGTGTCAACATCAACGGAAAATGTGGAAAGAGGACTGTCCGCCACATTTTTGTAGCCGTTTTCTTCAATATAGCGGTATTCCTCTGTGTTAAACCCCTCCTCTCCATATGCTGCCTGATATTTTCTCGCCATTCCTCCGTTTCCACGCGCTGCCGGGGCTGCTTCTGTCTCCCTCATCTCATCGGTCATAACACGGTTTACACTATCATCCCAGTCTTCCTCGGCTGCCGGGGCATCTTCTGCCTCCCCCTTCCAGTCTTCAGCTATGCTTTCCTGGACTGCACCCCCATCATAATCATAAGGCAATTCCCCCTCCGCGGCAGCCTCTGTAACAGCGGCTGCAGTAGTACACGCTGCTCCGGAAGAATCCCCTCCCCCGGCGCTGCATCCGCTTACCATGGACAACACTGTCAAAATACTGACACTTTTGATTATCCAAACCGTTTTTTTATTATTTTTCTTCATAATTTCCTCCATTCTTGCTTTACTAATGCTCCACCAGCGCAAGAAGATCAGAAAGAAACTCCTCATCCTTTCTTAAAACCATCCGGTCATAATAATAATCATTTCTTCCTTCCTGGCTGCCGATCACCAGAGAGGCTGAATCATTTACAAGACTGGCATAACCGGAATGGAATAGGTATTCCCCATCCCCTGTCACCTGAATCTGGGGCGCAAAAGGATACAAGAGCTCCCAGTCTCCGTCATTTCTGCACAATGGCAGCAAATAGGTTCCCTCTGGCTGGAGCTGATACAGGACATACATCTCGTCTCCCTCTGTCTTGATAATCGGGCTTTTCACCACTATCCGATCCATGTCTGTAATATAATCCTCTGCATAGTACACCTGTTTAAGAATCAGCTCATACACCACCTTCACCGCTTTCCCGGATGAATCCTCCTCAAAAGACACACTTTGAACCGTACCACTGCACAAAAGCTGGGCATCCCTTAAAACCGCCTCTGAAAAGTACTGGGCATCTTCTGGTATGGTTACGGCATTTTGCGGAATCGTCACTGGCTGATATACTGCTGCTTTAAGCTGTCCATAATGCACCACACCATCCTTTAGCCTGCTTTTTCCGCCGCTTAAGGAGCCTGCCCGGCTTTTCTCATCTTCTCCCTTTCGATCTGCCGCCGCCTGATTCTCTGTCACTCCATTCCCCATGCCTGGGGCTGCCTCGGACTGCTTTGATTCCGGGAAAGCCCTGTCCATTGGTTCTGCATTCTCCGGTGCACCGGCAGCTAACATGGAAGGCCCAGCCTCTGCTGTCTCGGCCTCTGCTATCTTGGCCTCTGCTATCTTGGCCTCTGCTATCTTGGCCTCTGCTGTCTCCTGTCCGCTGTTCCAGTTCACGCCTTCTGTGGCTGCTGCCTTTTCTCCAGACATTTTAGGATACACAATCATCACTGCAAGCATGGCTGCCGCTGCTGCTGCCATACCGTAAATCCTGCTTCTATTCTTCTTTATAATCTTGAAACGCTCTGCCGGCGGTTCCTCCGGCTCTTTGTCTGCTGCCATCTGACGCTCAGGATGTACCTTTAATCCTTCCTCAATCCGATTCCAGAGATCCGGCGCAGCCTGCCGCTTTATTTCCCTGTATTTCTGCTCCAGCCGCTTTTCATCCATCATAGCTGCACCTCCTTCAGTTTCCGAATTGCTGTCCGGTAGTACCATGCCACCGTTCCCTGTGGCTTCTTTAGGACTGAAGCAATCTCCCGAAAGGTCAGCTCTCCCATGATCTTCAGATTGACAATCTGCCTTTCCTCCTCTTTTAATGTCATAAGCGCTTGCTCAAGGCCAAGCTTCTGGCACAGTCTTTCTTCACAGGAGCTCTCCCCTGCCTGCAGATAATCCGGAATCTCCGCAGTAAGGCTCTCCTTTTTTCGTTTCCGCAAATAATCTATGGCCAGGTTACGGGCAATGGTGATCAGCCAGGCCCGATGCCCCCTTCCGGTCCGGTATGTATCTGCAATATCCCATAGCCGAATAAAGAAATCAGAGGTAACATCCTCCGAATCTTCCCGGTTTCCCAGAATCTCCCGCACGACAGAATAAATCAGCGGGCAGTAATCCTCATAGATCTCCCGAAGTCCTTCCTTATCGTTTCTGCAGATTCGACCAATATTTTTCTCAAACTGCTGGTCATTCATAGCAATGTCCTCTCTGCCCTTGGCCTTGTACTTACCATACGGCTGAGGGCGGATAATTTATGGTAATATAGAAAACTTTTTTCTTGTGTCTTTTGCTTCTTTTTCAAAAAATTTTACCAAATTATATCTGTTCTATCAAGAACAAAAAAATTTCCCTGTTGATTTTCCTTTGTAGATATGTTACTCTTTATTTAGATATTTTCCTAAATATCTAATTGTAAAAAGGAGGAACCTATGGGATTTGCCGAAACCTTCAAAGCCTTATCGGATCCTACCCGCCGGGAGATTTTGGATCTTCTTAAAGGAGGACGTCCGCTGACTGCCGGGGAGATTGTAGATCAATTTAACATGACCGGAGCCACCATCTCCCATCATCTCTCCATCTTAAAACATGCCGGACTGATTGATGACGAAAAAAAGGGGAAATATATCTACTACTATTTAAGCAGCTCTGTTCTGGATGATGTACTGAATTGGATCCTGTCTCTGAAGGAAGACCTGCCTTCAGAAATACCAGAAGATCCAAAAAATAAGAAACAAAAAGGAGAAACAAGAAATGAAAAGTAAGAAGCTTCGAATTCTAAACTATACCATTGCCGCCGCAGTCTTCCTTACAACAGCATTTTTATATCCTAAGCTGCCGGACCAGATTCCTACCAACTGGGGATTTGACGGAGTCACCCATTATAGTTCCCGAAGCACCATCTGGATCATTGCCGGCATGTCTCCCTTGTTTGCCCTGTTTTTTGATATCATGCCCTACTTAGATCCCAGGCAGAAAAACTACCAGAAATTCATCGGTTTTTATGATAGCTTCTGTGTGGGAATGCAGCTTTTTTTGGCTGTTGTCACTGGAATCATTCTTCGGGAAAGCTTTTTCCCCGGACAGATCCACACTGCCAAAATCATCTTTTTCATGCTTTCAATCATGTTTTTGTTTATCGGAAATTATATGCCTAAAATACAGAGCAATTTTTATGTGGGGATTAAAAATCCCTGGACCTTAAGCAGCGATCAGGTCTGGCGAAAGACCCACCGTCTAGGCGGAAAGCTTTATGCCGGCTGCGGAATCCTGACCTTGCTGTCTTCATTGCTGTTTTCTGACCGTTTAACAGGAATTTTCCTGATGGTTCTGGTAATCGGCTCAACCATCATTATCTGTCTGGCTTCCTGGCTCTGGTGGCGCAAAGAATCTGCATGACGATGTTGGGGTCAAAAGGTCTAAAATCTTTCTGCAAGCAAGCTTACATCGGATTTTAGACCTTTCGACCCCTCTGATACCGGATTGCCCGTACTTTGCTGAGACTCTATTTCTTGTAGTTTACATCCTCTAACCGCAGATGTCTGGGAAGGCCATCTACCATCATAGGAGTCAGTTCTGCCTGGATCAAAGGCCGCACATAGTTGATAAACTCCGGAGTAACGTAATTGCCCTCCTCATTAATCCACTCTCTGGGAACCTTTTTCTCTATATTGGCTATTTTATGTACATCATAAATATCTGTAACGCACAGATAGGGATCATCGGAAACCCGTTTCAGTATAATCATCTTACCGGTTTCTCCCTCAAAGGCTGCCTTCACTGCCGCGCCTCCTACCTGATAAGCTTCCGTTATATCTACCCGCCCTACAATGTGGGAAGCACACCTTTGGAGAGAATTAAACTCAATGGCCCTGGTCTTGCACCCTACTTCTTTGGAAATCTTCTCTGCCAGATACCTGGCGGTTCCCGTAAGCTGGCGGTGGCCAAAAGCATCCACATAGTCAATATTATCTGTCAATTCACAGACGTAACGTCCGTCCTCTACCTTTACTCCTTCTGAGACTGCAATAACCACGGACTTTTTTATCTTATGAATCTCCTCTACCTTTTTCATAAACCGATCCACATCAAATGTCAGCTCCGGCAAAAACAGCATATCCGGCCCTTCACAATCCTCTCCTCTGGCCAAGGCTGCCGCACCGGTCAGCCATCCTGCATTACGTCCCATGATCTCCACTAAAGTCACATTCTGCTGATCATATACCAGACCGTCCCGGATCACTTCCTTTGTGATCGATGCAATATACTTGGCTGCACTTCCAAAACCAGGCGTGTGATCTGTCACGGCCAAATCATTGTCAATGGTTTTAGGCACTCCCATAAACCGGATCCTGCTGCCATTTAAGATCGCATAGTCAGATAATTTTTTAATCGTGTCCATAGAGTCATTGCCGCCAATATAGAAAAAGTATTCAATCTCCAGCTTATCCAGAATAGCAAAAATTTTGTCATAAATGGTCTGGTCATCCTTGATCTCCGGCAGCTTAAAGCGGCAAGAGCCTAAAAAAGAGGATGGAGTCCTTTTTAGAAGATCAATATCAAGATCACTGCGGATGTGCTGGGACAGATCCACTACCTGTTCCTCCAAAAGCCCCTGAACGCCATGAAGCATACCAAACACCTTTTTTGCGCCCCGGTCTCTGGCAGTCTTGTACACCCCTGCAAGACTGGAATTGATTACTGCTGTCGGTCCTCCTGACTGTCCCACAATTACATTTCCCATTGTCTGTGCCATATTCTTTGTAAATCCCCCTTGAATTTTTATCGTTAAGTCTGTGCTCTGCCGGTTTACGGCATATGTTTTTATTTTTTGAGCCGTTTATCCGCCATACGGCTCCTATCGTGCCATCTCAAGCTGAGGCCCCTTGTGGTTATGGGCTTTAATAATGGTGTTGATTTCTTCTAAATCAGAAGACGGAAGATCCCCCGGGATTGTATTTTTCACCGCGCTGGTGGCATTTCCGTACTGCATTGCTTTCTCACAATCAAAATCACTGGACAAAAGCCCATAAAGAGCCCCTGAAATGTAAGCGTCACCGCTTCCGATCCGATCTACCACATCAATATCACGATATGGCTCCTCCTCATGATACGTATCCTTTTTGGCGTCATAAACCACAGAACCAAATGTATGGCATTTGGGACTGTGTACCACTCTCTGGGTAGACGCCACAATGGAAATAGGATATTCTTCCGTAAAGCTCTTCATCATTTCCTTTGCTGTGCCTGTCTTTAAAAAGGTCAGGCGGGCCGTGTCCTCCGAGCAGAAGAAAATATCCACATAAGGCAGAATCTTTTCTATACATTCCTTTGCCTCTGCCCCGGTCCACAGATTTCCTCTGAAATTCACGTCAAAGGAAACCAGGGCCCCTTCCTTTTTAAACCGTTTGATCATCTCAACCGCTGTTTCCCGAAGCTGTGGACTTAAAGCCAAGGTAATGCCGCTGGTATGAAAGCAGCGTGTGGAGCGATATGCTTCTTCCGGAACATCCTCAATCTTTAAAGAATAAAAAGAGCTTCCTGACCGGTCATAAATCACCTTAGGCTTCCTGGGGTATGCCCCATTCTCATAATAGTAAATGCCCACACGGGCTCCCGGAGAATTGTCATAAATAAAATAATCGTCGCTGACTCCATAAGAACGGATCTTCCCCTTCATAAAAGCCCCGATATCATGAGATGGCAGACGGGAGATAATACCTGTATGCAGCCCTAAAAGAGCCACTCCCACTGCCACATTCAGCTCTGCGCCTCCTACCTGCTTTACAAAAGTATCCCCTCTCATAAGCCGCTCATTGTTAGGCGGCGACAAACGCAGCAGCACCTGTCCAAAAGTCAGAAGATCAAAATTTTTCTTTTTTTCCATATTCCTCTCCTTTCGATATATAAAATGGCTAATTTCATTTCCGGAAATTAGCCATTTCGTATCTGTCTTACAAGCAATCTGCCTTATAAATCTTCTTCTGTTTTCCTGTGATGTCTTTTCATGCCAGACTGCCTCTGTAAAAACTTAAACAGTTATGCCAGGATTATCTCTGAACACGGCCTGAGCCGTCGCCGCCTGCCAGATTCTCCACCTCTGCCCGTGTCACTAAGTTAAAATCACCAGGAATGGTATGCTTTAAGGCAGACGCTGCCACTGCATACTCCAAAGCTGCCTTCATGTCCTTGCCGTCCAAAAGCCCGCATACCAAGCCTGCAGCAAAAGAATCGCCGCCGCCTACACGGTCCACAATCGGTGTGATGGAATACTTTTTGGAATGATAAAACTCACGGGTCTTTCCATCCATAATACATGCAGACCATCCGTTGTTGGAGGCGGAAAAGCTCTCGCGGAGGGAACTGATAATATACTTAAAGCCAAACTTATCTGCCATCTGATTAAAGATGTCCACATAACCGGCCAGCTCCAGCTCTCCGGAGGTAACGTCAGTCTTACCCGGCTTAAAGCCCAGAACCTTCTCTGCATCCTCCTCATTTCCGATACATACATCCACATACTGCATAAGGTTTGTCATAACCTTCTGAGCCTTCTCTGAGGACCACAGCTTTTTACGGAAATTAAGATCCACAGATACAGTCACGCCGTGAGCCTTCGCTGCCTTACAGGCTGCCTCTGTCACCTCTGCAGCCAGATCCGACACTGCCGGGGTAATGCCGGTAAAATGGAACCAGTCCGCTCCCTCAAAGATTGCGTCAAAGTCAAATTTATCAGCAGTAGCACAGGCAATGGCAGAATCCGCACGATCATAAACCACATTGGAAGCTCTCATGGCTGACCCGGTCTCCAAAAAATAAATGCCCAGGCGATCACCGCTGCGGGATATAAACTTTGTCCCCACATTATATTTTCTGAGAGCTGCCACTGCACAGTCTCCGATGGGGTTAGCCGGAATGGCTGTAACAAATTCCACGTCGTGTCCATAATTGGCCAAAGACACTGCCACGTTAGCCTCGCCTCCGCCATAGTTCACATCAAACTCATCTGCCTGGATAAATTTCTCATTGTTGGGGGTAGACAGCCTCAGCATGATCTCTCCCATGGTTACTACCTTTGCCATAGTCTTCTTCTCCTTTTATTTTTTAGATAACACGGTTCTTAGCTCTGCCAAAACCGCTGATCTGTTTCATTTCTCACATGTCTGTAAGTTTCGTAAGGATTATTTCGCACGAGCTGCCGCCACAGCATCCACAAATTCCTTTGCCTTTGCCGTAACTGCCGCAAAATCACCGGTCTTAGCGCCTTTTGTCAAACTGCTTCCAGTACCTACCGCATAAGCGCCTGCCTTGATCCATTTGTCCACGTTGTCCACATCCACACCGCCGGACGGCATGAACTCGCCCTGGGGCAGAGGACCCTTAAAGGAGCTGATAGCAGCCGGTCCCACAATGTTGCCTGGGAAGATCTTGATAATATCACAGCCTGCCTCCAAAGCAGTGATAGCTTCCGTAGGAGTCATTACACCTGGCAGCATAGGCACGCGATAACGGTTGCAGAGCTTAATGGTATCCACATTCAGTCCCGGGCTTACTACATAATTTGCTCCTGCCAGGATAACCGCTCTCGCTGTCTCCGGATCCAGAACAGTACCGGCTCCAATGACAACCTTGTCATTATTTTTATATTTCTTAGCCATAGCGGCAATAAAGTCAACTGGGTTCCCCTCATCCATGGTCATGGTAATCTCAATGAAGTTAATGCCGCCTTCAATAATAGCGTCTACTACCTTCTCGCCCTGCTCCATGTCCTTTGCGCGGACAACTGCCACCAGGCAATCCTCCTTCATTCTTGCCAATACCTGTTCTTTTTTCATAGCGTTTTCTTCTCCTTTTCTTTAATTCGCATATACGAATCAACTTCACAAATGCGAATTTTATAGTTACATATTAATCGTTACCCACTGATTTGTCAACAGGAAAATGCTATTTTTCATTGAATATATCCCAAAAGTCTTGACAGCCCGGCAGCCTTCTCTGCAACGATCTGTCCCAGCTCCTCATAATCTTCTGTGGGTTTATAGAGGCTGGATACACTGATGGCTCCCAGCACGCTGCCATCTGCCCCAAATACCGGTGCGCCTACGCACTCCATATGGTCCTCCAGCTCTCTGGCATCCAAAGCATATCCCTGTTTCCTTACTTTATCCAGTTCGGCCGCCAGCAATTCTCTATTTAAAATGGTTTTCTCGGTTTTTTTGCGGAATTTAATCCGCCCCATCACCTGATTTCTTATGTCCTCATCGCTGTATGCCAGAATCGCCTTGCCCAAGGAGGTGCAGTACATAGGATTCTTTGTTCCCACGGTAGCTGTGGTAATAATCGGGTTCTCTGGCTCTGACTTGCAGATATAAACCACCTCATGATCCGACCGTACCCCAAAAAACACGGTCTTTCCCACTGTCTTTGCAAATCCCCGAAGCTCTGGCTCAATCACCCCGATCACATCCAGGTTATTGGTATAGTGAATCCCAATGCGGTAGGCTGTCAGTCCGATGGTATACCGCTGACGGACTCCCTTGTCCACGTTAACCATGCCCATCTCTGCCAGCGTAGTCACAATATCATAGGCACTGGTCTTGGGAAGCTCTAATTTCTCACATATCTCATCCAGTGTGATCCCTTCCGGATTCTTTGATACCAGTTTAAGAATCTCCACCGTCCTCTGAGTCGTCCGATTCAGCTTCATATACCCACACACGCCCTTCTGTTCTAATCAGCCGGCCAAAGCCCCTGCAAACTGCCGGCTGTCCTTTCAATCCGCTCCTTACGGCAAGACTTTACAAAGTAACCCCTTGCTTAAAAATCGCCATATCATGAAATCCCGCTTCCTCTGCCTTCACCTTCCGCCCGGAAGCAACTTCCAGCACATAATCAAACAGCTCTTTGGCAAGCTCCTCCTTCGTCCTGTCTTCTACCATGCGCCCTGCATTGAAATCAATCCAGTTATCCTTGTGATCAGCCAGCCTAGAATTGCTGGAAATCTTCACGGTAGGTACAGGAGATGCAAAAGGAGTTCCCCGGCCGGTCGTAAACAGGACAATGTGAGCTCCCGAAACTGCCAGGGCTGTGGATGCCACCAGATCATTTCCCGGCGCCGACAAAAGATTCAGCCCCTTTACCTTGACCGGCTCCCCATATGCAAGCACCCCTTTTACCGGAGCGCTTCCTGACTTTTGGGTACAGCCTAAAGACTTGTCCTCTAAAGTAGAAATACCGCCCTTTTTATTCCCAGGCGAAGGATTCTCATAAATAGTCTGATTATGGCTGGTAAAATAATTCTTAAAATCATTAATCAGAGAAACCGTCTGCTCAAACAGCTCCGGCGTCTCACACCGGTTCATCAGAATCGTCTCCGCCCCAAACATCTCCGGAACCTCTGTAAGAATCGTTGTTCCTCCTTTGGAGATCAGCAGATCCGAAAAACCGCCTACAGTGGGGTTGGCCGTAATACCTGACAGCCCGTCAGAACCTCCGCACTTCATACCAATGATCAGCTCGCTGGCGTCAATCTTTTCCCGGCTGAAAGCGCCTGCATAGACTGCAAGCTCCTCCAAAAGCTTCATGGCCTCCTCCTGTTCGTCCTCCACATCCTGACACTGAAGGAACTTTACACGCTGTTGGTCATATTCCCCGATATATTCCTTTAATACGGGAATATTGCTGTTCTCACAGCCTAAGCCCAACACCAGTACGCCGCCTGCATTGGGATGATGAACCATATCTGCTAATACCTTTCTGGTATACTCCTGGTCATCTCCCATCTGAGAACAGCCATAGGGATGGGGAAATGCAATCACCTCCTCCACAGTTCCGCCTACAAGCTTCTGTGCCTTTTTTTCCAACGCCTTGGCAATAGAATTGACACAGCCCACAGTGGGGATAATCCAGATCTCATTGCGGACTCCTGCCTTACCGTCTGCCCGCCGGTAACCGTCAAAAAAAGCATGCTCGGAATCCTGGAGAGAAGATGCCGCAGGTTCATACTGATAAGAAAGAAGATCTCCCAATGCGGTCTTTAGATTGTGCACATGGACCCATCCTCCCTCCGGAATATCCTCTTTCGCATTGCCGATACAAAAGCCGTATTTAATCACCGGCTCTCCGACTGCCACTGGCCGCAGAGCGAACTTGTGACCCTGGGGGATCTCCTCTAGTGTCTTCACCTCATGGCCTCCCACTGACAGCTTCTCTCCCTTTTCTATAGGGCGCAATGCTACTGCCACATTATCCTTCTCGTGAATCCTGATAAAATCCTGCATGGTTCTTCTCCTTATTCAGATTTTAAAATGTCTGTGTTCCTGATACTGCTGACGTACCATTGATTTTTATGAATTAAAATGAACAACACGATTGATTGTAAGTGCTTACATGTATTTTACAAAATTCTTGTACATAAGTCAAGTAAAAATCATATAAAATGGCAATAAACCCCTTGCATTATCCTGGTTAGCTGGGTATAATAAAATTGATTTGTAAGCACTTACAGCACAAATTGCTTCATTTCGTTTTCTATACGGTCCCACATAAACAATATATTTTTCATAAAAGGAGGCGGAATATGAACATTTACGATGTATCCAGAAAAGCCGGTGTCTCCATTGCTACGGTTTCCCGCGTCCTCAACGGCAGCCCCAATGTCAGCGAGCGCACCAGAACCCTGGTGTTGGAGATCATGGAGCAGCTCGGTTATACTCCCAATGTATTTGCCCGAGGACTGGGGCTGGGTTCTATCCAAACCATTGGCATCATGTGTTCTGACTCCTCAGACCCTTACCTGTCCCACGCCATCTATTATCTGGAGCAAGGGCTCCGCGGCTTTGGCTATGATTCTATTCTCTGCTGTACCGGCAGCTCCTTAGAGACAAAGCAGAAGTATTTTGACCTGCTCCGTTCTAAAAAGGTGGATGCCATGATTCTTGCAGGATCCAAGTTCGTAGAGAACCGGCCGGAGGATAACGACTATATTGTTCATGCTGCCAAGGAGCTTCCCATTATGCTGGTCAACGGCTACCTGGAAGGAGAAAACATTTACTCTACTCTCTGCGATGACCGGATGGCTGCCCACCATGCCGCAGGGCTGCTTATTGCCTCTGGCTGCCGCAGCATCCTGTATCTTTACACCAGCCATTCTTACAGCGGAAAAAATAAACGCAAAGGTTATGAGGATGCTCTGAAAGGCTGCGGCCTTCCTGTGCGGGAAGAATACATTCACCAATGTCCCAAAAATGTCCTTTCAGCCAAAGAACTGCTGCTTAAGCTTCACGCAGACGGTCTTTCCTTTGACGGAATCCTTACCTCGGACGATACTTTAGCAGTAGGTGCCGTCAAGTATGCCCATGCCGCAGGCAGAAGCATTCCCGATGATTTAAGCATTATAGGATACAATAATTCCAGCTACGCCATCTGCACAGATCCAGAGCTGACATCCATTGACAGTAAGATCGAAGCGCTGTGCACCACTACGATCAATACCCTTATGGGCGTTTTCAACGGAGGTAATGTTCCCAGCCGGACCACCATTGCCGCCGATTTGATAAAAAGAGCAACTACGAAATTTTAATCTAAAGGAGGATCATCCCAATGAAAACATTTATGGACAAGGACTTTTTACTGTCAACAGACTCTGCGGTAAAGCTGTTCCATGACTATGCAGAGAAAATGCCTGTTCTGGACTATCACTGCCACATTAACCCGCAGGAGATCGCAGAAGACCGAAAGTTTGACAATATCACCCAGGTATGGCTTGGCGGAGACCATTACAAATGGCGTCAGATGCGTTCCAACGGTGTGGAAGAAAAATACATTACCGGCGACGCCTCGGATCGGGAAAAATTCCAGAAATGGGCTGAGACCTTGGAAAAACTTATCGGAAACCCGCTCTATCACTGGAGTCATCTGGAACTGCAGCGCTATTTTGGCTATACTGGCCATCTCTGCGGAGATACTGCTGAGGAGGTCTGGAACCTGTGCAACCAGCAGCTTCAGAACAAATGGTCTGTCCGCAGCCTGATCAAAGCTTCCAATGTAACCCTGATCTGCACTACAGACGACCCTGTTGACTCACTGGAATGGCACAAAAAAATTGCTGATGATTCCTCTTTTGATGTACAAGTACTGCCTGCCTGGAGACCAGACAAGGCCAACAATGTGGAAAAACCCGATTATGCCGCTTACATGGCCAAACTTTCCCAGGTCAGCAATATTACAATCAAAGATTTTGCTTCCCTGAAGGAAGCGCTGAAAAACAGGCTGGATTTCTTCCACTCCATGGGCTGCCGTGTATCTGACCACGCCTTAGAATATGTTATGTATGTTCCTGCCTCTGACGAAGAAATCGATGCTGTCATGGCAAAAAGCCTTGCAGGACAACCTGTCAGCAAGGAAGAAGAACTGAAATATAAGACTGCCTTTATGTTGTTTGTGGCAAAAGAGTATCATCGCCTTGGCTGGGCTATGCAGCTCCATTACGGCTGCAAGCGGGACAATAATGCCTATATGTTCCAGCAGCTTGGACCGGACACAGGCTTTGATTGTATCAACAATTACGCTCCCTCTGCACAGATGGCGGATTTCCTGAATGCCCTCAGCGCTACCAACCAGATTCCTAAGACCATTATTTACTCCTTGAATCCGAATGATGATGCTTCTATCGGCACCATCCTTGGCTGCTTCCAGGATCCGTCTGCAGCAGGCAAGCTCCAGCAAGGCTCTGCATGGTGGTTTAATGACCACAAACAGGGCATGACCGCACAGATGACCAGCCTGGCAAATCTTGGCTGTCTGGGGAACTTTATCGGAATGCTCACAGATTCCAGAAGCTTTTTATCCTACACGAGACATGAATACTTCCGCAGAATCATGTGCGAACTGTTAGGCGGATGGGTTGAGAACGGAGAATACCCCAATGATCAGAAGGCTCTGAAAAAGATTGTGGAAGGCATATGCTATAACAATGCAGTAAAATACTTTGGTTTTAACCTGTAAATCTGCTAAGCTTTAACAATTAAAATCGGTCTTAAGCATTACCGGCCGGATACGATTTCCCGTATCCGGCCGGCTTTGTGTTTTCTATAATCTTTCTGTCTTCCTCGTAAATGTTTTCAAACAGGCTCTGAGCCAATCTAGAGCGTGTCTGAAAATTCATTCCCGCCAAGTACACGCCCCACTTTGCGGTATATTTGGCTCTCATTCGGTCAACGTAGCCCACTACGCCTCCCTCATTCGGGTCAAATCTCCCACAAATTGTGACGCACATCTGACGGAAAGCAATTTTCAGACACGCTCTAGTTCATTTTACATTCCCGGAGCCTCCACAACCCCGGAACCGTCTCCTGATCCGCCCCCGCCAGGCCCTTCTGGCACACCGGGAGAATCTGGCTGAGACGGTACATCCGGCCCTGGTACAGCAGCAGTTTCCTGAACTTCTATCACCGGAGAAGGTGCAGTCTCCTGAGGCATGGTCTCTCCAGGTCCCACCACCGGAGAACCGGTTTCTTCTGACGGGATTTCCACAGCAGATCCAGTGGTCTCCTCAGATGGACTGCTTCCCGGACCAGTAAGAGGATCTCCTCCATTTTCCGCACCCGGACTTCCGCCTTCTGCTGCTGTGCTTTCCGAAATGTCTGCCGCCTCAGCAGGCGCCTCTGTTGGAGGAACAGGATTTGCGGGAGGTGCCGCAGCAGGCGCCGCCGAGGCTGTGCGAGGCGGCGATGAGGTCTTCCCCCCGTTTGTCCCATTTAAGTGATAACAAAGCACCGGAACTCCGGAAGAAATATTGTCAAATATCGTCCTGGCCGCTGCGGACGGCAGGTTAATACAGCCATGGGAGCCATTCGTCTTATAAATCCGGCCGCCAAAGCTGCCTCTCCAGTTTGCATCATGCATTCCGATTCCGCCATTAAAGGGCATCCAGTAAGTAACGGGAGTAGCATATCCTGGTCCCCGAAGTGTAGCATTCCTCTGCTTATAGGTCAAAGGGAAGGCTCCTGCAGGAGTGCCCATTCCCCTAGACTCATTTCCTGACACAAAATCTGATTCTACCAGCAGCTCTCCGTCTATATAATAGTATAAATGTTGAGCTGTCAGATTGATCTCCACATAGGTGTTTCCGTAATCCTTCTCTCCCCGTGAAGCTGCTGTCTGAGAATAAACCGGTTCCCTTTCCTGACTCTTACCCGAACGAATAATCTCTGACAGCGCAGCCGCCTCAGCCTTCCGGTTAATCCGCCATCCATAGTTACCGCCCGTGATTGTCACCGTATCCCCATAAGCCGTCTTAAGCGTCTTTGGCTGATAAGCTGTGTCATAATTCTTGGCCAGCTCTCCTACATACTCTGCCAGCTTATCCTCATCCAGAGACAGGTTTCCCTCCTCGTCCTCCAAGAGCCAGGTATGAATCGTGTCCCCATTTAAAATCTCTGTCTTGTCGCCAAAATGGTAAGTGACTATTACGTTTGTATAAAAGTTCTTTTCTTCAGCCTGTGCAATCAGCTCCGGATTCTCAGAAGTAATCTCTGCCTTCTCATAGACATCCAATTCATCCAGAGAAATCTTATCCTTTAAATTTAATATGGCATCCGCAACTCCCTGCCGAACTTTATCCTTTATAACCCGAGTCCCGCCCTGCTCCGGAACAATCTCATACCCCACACCCTGCTGATATTCGGAAAGGTATGCATTCTTTGGCAGCTCAGTCTTCTTTTCATCCATACAGGAAAGTCCGTCCACCACCTCATCCAGCTTTTGCTGGTTATAAGCAATCATCGTCTCAATCGTGTGCTCAGAACCTTCCAGGAAATGAAGTCCCCACCGCATCGGCTCCTGCCCAGCCAAAAGCTGTTCCAAAGAACCATCATATTCCGAATGAAGATCAATCTGTTCTCCGCCTATTTGCTCCGTAACACCGCCCCGTTCCTCCAAAACCAGAGTGTATTGTTCCATGCCGTCATCTATCATCTGCTTTACCTGATCCACAGATTTGCCGGAAGCGTCCAGACCATTGATCCTGGTATTTGGAAAAAATACATCCCGGTACTGCATGGCCATATATGTATAAGCGGCTGCTGCCGAAGCTGCCAGAAAACAGGACGCGGCTGCTGTAATTAAGGCAATCTTTTTTGCCTTCCCGCCCTTTTTATTTTCCTTTTCCATACTGCCGTTGGGACCTGAGCCATAAGCCGGCACATCAGTTCCCCCATATACCTGTACTTTCTTTCCTCCGGTCTTCTCATCTCGCTTTTTTCTTCTCTTTACTTCATGCTTTTCTTCCATTACTAAAGCTGCCCTCCGAAATTATTTCCAGCCACCCACGTCTTTTCATGTGCTTGTCTGTCTGCCATCCATGCAGACGCTGTTGGTTATCATTATATAACAGGAATCCGGTAATTTACAAGTAGAAAACCAAAGAACTTTACTGTCTTTTTTTACATAAAACAGAGCACATTAGAATCCTTTGGCATATCATCTAGTATTAATGCTTTTCATTTCAGGAGGAATTATGAAAAAAAAGGCGATCAAGAAAGTCTCTGCCTTAACTCTTTGTGCAGTATTATCTGCAGTCTCCCTAACAGGATGTCAGCCGAAAGCTTCTGACACCAGCCTTACGCCAGTCACATTGAACGAGGTGGCCCACTCCATCTTTTATGCCCCTCAATATGCTGCCATCGAATTGGGATACTTTAAGGAAGAAGGAATCGACTTAACTTTAATTAATGGCGCTGGAGCTGATAAGGTTATGACCGCTTTGGTCAGCGGTGATGCTGATATCGGCTTCATGGGCTCTGAGGCAAGCATCTACACTTATGCCGGCGGCGCAGAGGATTACGCTGTCAACTTCGCTCAATTAACCCAAAGGGCCGGCAACTTCTTAGTAGCCAGAGAGCCTGATGCTGACTTTACCTGGGATAAACTCAAAGGGAGCAAGGTGCTGGGGGGCCGGGCAGGCGGTATGCCCCAAATGGTCTTTGAGTATATTTTAAAGAAAAACGGCATTGATCCAAAGCTGGATCTGAATATTGACCAGAGTATCAGTTTTGGTCTTACTGCCGCTGCTTTTACAAGTGATGATTCTGATTATACCGTTGAGTAATATATAATACTGTACCGAATTGTAAGTTGCCCATTGACCTCACACAATGAAAACAGGCAAATAGAACCGCAACCTTTTGACCACTCCTGAGAAATAATATCTCTGTATCTTTTGTTATAAGAAATTTCCTCAAAAAAGAGCGGTGGCAAGTTCCGCTCTTTTTTTAATCTTCTCTGTCCTCTTTGTCCGTCTTCTTTTTACCTTCAACTGATTCAATGCAATCAACAATATCATCACTTGTGAAATTTTTTGATTTTAACCACTCGATAAGGTTTAATACTTCTCGTGCTGTCATTGCTTTTAATACCTCCATTTTCCAATCTCCTTTCTGTTCATCAGATTTACTTGCCTTATCTGATAATACTATTGTAAACCATTTTCGGTTTATTGTCAATATTAAATTTAAACTTTTTATGGTTTATTTTCCACATACTTTATTATGTTTCCCGGTTGCATATCCAATAATTCACAAAGCTGTTCCAATGTTTTTATCCCTATCATCTCTCCTTTTCTCAATTTCTGCATAGCAGACTGACTAAGTATATTTTCCCTTAATATACGAGTGCTATTATACCCAGATTCCTTCAGTGTTTCTATCACGTCTATCTTATATGCCAACATACATGAACCTCCTTTACTTCATTGTAATTTGATATTGAAAAAAAGTCAAGAAAAAATAATCTAAAAATAGTTTAAAAAACACTTGACTTTAAACCAATATTAGTTTGTAATGATATTATCAAGAGAATGTCCATTCCTGAAGCGTATAAGTTGATTAAACACCCCCGTTCCTGTCGGGTAATACAGGGAGAAAGTGAGAACATGAACAGAGTAAATATTGTCTGCCGCTCTTTTTCATTTTTCGCTTATTCCTGCTCTTTCGCAAGTGCAATTTTGTCAAGCATTTCAAGAATTTCTTCTTTCTTGTAAGTTTCCTTTTCGTCGCTCGCAAAGGCTAAACGGATTTCATAAATTGTGGAATTTTTTACGATTTTAATTTCTTTCTCATTCATAACTTCCATCTGTTTTCCTTTCTCCCGTTTGGGTTATTGCCGCGTTTTTCTTTGGACAATTAAAATATATCACATATTCGTGAGATACGCTATAACAAAACCAAAGCCAATACAAGAGTAAATATGTATGGCAAAGAAAAACTTTAAGGTGGTGACTTTATATGGAGGAAAAAACAATCAGATATGCTGACAACATGACTGAGCATAAAAATTCGCAAAACAATAGATTAAAAAGTGGCAAAAGAATCAACCGTTAACTACTTTCTACTTGATAAAGGATTGATTAGATAACTCATTTATCGCCTCAATATCCTGTTTGCTCTCAAATTATCAGAACTCCCCAGGAGCCTGCACTCCATCTGCATCTGTCACATAAAGCGCACACTCCAATGAATGTCCGGCACGTGGTTCAAAATAATACCACTTACCCTCAATCTCCTGCCAGTCTGTCACTGCATACCCATCCTGGTTAAAGTAATACTTATGCCCATTGATAACCTGCCAGCAGGACTGCAGATAGGTACCTTCGGTATCTGCGTACCACCACCCATTCTGATCGCTGTGCCACCCTTCCGTGTACCATGGATCCTCTGCTATGCTCCAGTCCGGCCTTCCATACCCGGCAATTCCGGAATGTGACAAATCATAAGATTTCTCACATACCCCGCCTCCATTGGCAATCACTCCAGAAGCTCCGCTGGTATTGCCCTCTATTGTATACACCTTGTCTGATGTTACCCTGGTAACAATGCCGGTGTGACAGATCCGGACAGAATTCTTAAAGAATACCTGGTCTCCCGGCTCTGGTGACGTGCGCCACCGCCCCTTATTTTTGTAATACCCGGCCGATGTAGGGGTGTAGGCGCTAAACCCTCCACAAAGCAACTGACGGGCAGTAACCTGCCCAAAAGCCTTCACAAAGCACCAATCCACATACATATCACACCATGCCTGCCCCTGCAGGGAAGGATACAGGTCACGGGCATATTTTGTATAATTGTTGCTGCCGGCATTCCCTGTCTTGCTGTCCAAGTCTTTGTTTGATTTCTTTTCCAGATACCCGTTTTCTTCTTTGGCTATGCTGATTAATTTCTCTATAGCTGTCATAACTTTTCTCCTTTATTAGATTTTATGTATAAAAAGAACGCCCCTCGCTTGAAAGGCGTTCTGATTATCTAATTATGCTAATTGTCTTTTCATCTTTTCTGCTAAAACACCTATTGCCGCTAACTTTACAACTCTGCTCTTTTCGTCTCTAAAGCACTTCTCCATCGCGTCTAATGCCTCTACAGGAAGCAAAGATATCAATTCCCGAAATGCAGGAGCTATATCGTAACCCGCTTGCCTAGTTTTATCTTCTGGAATAGAATTTTTAATGGACATCTCATTTTTTAGCGGCTTTGTCATGTCAGTAACTGGTACAATGGGTTTCCTCGGTTCTTCTTTCTCCTTCGCCCGGAAGTAGAAGTCTACCAGGTAGTCATATACCTCCCATGCCTTGTCTGTGTTCAGGGACTTTGCATGGAGCAGGGCGCCTTTTTCGGTCCAAAAATAGGCTCTTGACACCCGTTTCAACTTCCCATCAAATTGATGGGAAGTTCTCAATGACCTCATTTCCTCCCCTGAAACAGATATAAAATGTTTCTCTTGTACATATTTCGACTTGTTTCTAAGATAATTATTATTAATAATCTCTGGCTCTGTACCATACATACTTGCTATTTGTCTTGTTGTTAAAACTCTGACCCCATGTACTTCCATTACTTGTGATAACGGTTTTAAATTTTGCATCTCCTAACTCCTTTCAAAATTGATAGTTGAAAGAAGCACATCTTACTGATATAATAGATTAATCAGAAGATTGCTTCTGGTGCAAAAGTAGTAGTTGTAGGTCGCCAAACTTGCCAACTGCTACTTTTTCTTTTGACTCAAAAGCAGTTGTATCCCTTGACGTATTGCTTCACCTTTTGAAATATCATTAAATTTGCAATATTCTTCAAGTTTATTTTCTGTTTCCACATCCAAACGAATGCTGAATCTACTTGATTTTGGATTATCTGCTTTAGGTCTGCCTACTGGACTCATATCTCCCTCCTTTTTCTGTCACACCATTATTATATAAATGTCACGCAAAAATGTCAAGAAATATTTTAAAAGCTGTCCATGAATTTCACGAACAGCTTAATCAGATTCATCAAGTAGTCATATACTTCCCATGCCTTGTCTGTGTTCAGGGACTTTGCATGGAGCAGGGCGCCTTTTTCGGTCCAGAGATAGAGAGATTTGGCATATTTAAACTGTGTATCAAATTGATATTTTACTTTATTTGTGACTGGATAGAAATTTCTCACCTCGTTTTGAGGCATATCCCCAACGAGGTCGTTTTTTCCTACCTCGTTTTTAAACTTCTTCAATTCATCTCCTACAAGAGCTATATAATGCTTTCCCTCTTTGAATCTGGCTTTATTCTCTTTAAAATTTTGTTTTATACGATCACGCGTTGTTTCATAACATTCGGCTATCTGAGCACTTGTTAAAACTCGTATTCCTTTTAATTCTATAACCTGTAAATGCCCCATTCAAAAATCTCCTTTCAAAATTTGTTCTTGAAAGAAGTCTCCATCTGCATTATAATATTTACGGAAGGATACTTCTTTGTGTGGAGCAATCGGTTTACTTGGTAGGTGGACGATTGCTCTATTTTTCTTTGAGTTTCCTGACAGCACGTCTTGTTCCTTCTGCTCTACTGATTTTTTCTTGTTCGCAGAAATTATCCAATATCTGTAAAGTTTCGTCATCAAACCTTACAGCTATCTGAACCTGCTTAGGACTGTCTGTCGGACGCCCCATTTTTTTTTTCACTTCATCACCTCACTTTTGCATACCAAAAATATATACTATTGGTATGCAAAAGTCAAGAGGTTTTTCAAATTCTTCTTCCCTAAAAATACCAGGCATCCGTTTGAGTTGCGACCGTCGCAACCGTTAATTTTCATCCTCCGGGATATCCACCCCGGCGTGAATCAGCTTTTCTGTTACGGCCAAACCACGGATCAGGAAATCCGGCACCTCATAACCGCACTCCACCAAATTCTCCAGAATGCTCCGTACCTCATTGACCAATAACGCCGCCAGTGTAAACCATCCCAGTAATACCAAAAATCCTAAATTCACACCCAGCAAATCATTTCCTAAATGCACAAACAATTCCGGAACTAAAAAAGCTACCAGGATCATTACCCAGTAGCCTGTTTTCTTTGCAATTCCCCACATTCCCCTGTAGCTGGATTCTGTTCGTTTTCTCCGGGATTTATACCATCCGGTCAGCCAGTCCAGGATATTCAATAACAAGTATCCGGCAAACAAATACCAATATGCACCGAAAATAGCCGACAAAACAACCACCACAGCCCCAACCACCGCATTGTACCTATCAATAAAATCTAATCTCATTTTCGTCATCCTTTCTTTTTGAGCCAAAATAATTGAATTTTTACTCCTGATATGGTATATTGGATATAGGGAAAGCCAGAGAAGCGGCCTACCCTCAAATGACTATTATCTACCCATTAAGGGCAGCCGTCACTATTGCTGGTAGTGGCGGCTATTTCTTTTCCTTGAAGATCATGTAACATAATCCCACAAGGGTGCAAATGAATATTCCAACTTGGATTAAATCCCCGTATGTAACATACATTGGCATTCCCTCCTTTCTTCCGTCCGGAGGGTTATAGCCCCTCCGTTAAGAGGGTAAGCCGCCTTTTGCTCTCTGACTTTCCGTATCAGGATTGTATCACATTCTGCAATTCCCGACAATCAAAACCTTTCTTTTTCCTCCCTTCGCAGCATCTTCACTCCGCTAAAGCAGCCATAACCGCTGCCCTCAGCTTCTCCGGCACATCCTCCAGGGTCTTTAGTTTTTTTCGGATTAACTCTGCATACACCTTCGCCATCTCTCCTCACCTCCTTATCCCATCAATTCATATACTTCGCACAAAGCAAGCTGAGTGTCTGTAACCTGCTGCTGCAGCACGGCATTCTCCGCTTCCAATCTCGCCACCTGTTCTTCGGACGTCGGTATACGCTTTACCTCACTTTCCTCCCCGGTCTCTGGATCCTGCCTCCAGAATGCCCCATCATGGTATAGATCCCCCAGCGTACAGGCATACCGGCTGCATTCCACTGCAAAGCCTTCCTCCCCATAAGACATCCTGGATAAATAGTTAGCCATCTCATAATTGTCGCAGACAATGATGTTCTGAACCTTTCCTTCCCATATCTGCGCATATACCTCATGCACTGTCATTCTGATCCCCTTCTTTCTGTTCATTTTATTTCAGACGGACCAGGACAACCCCCGATCCGCCCGCTCCCCCGGCTCTTGCCGGACATGCGGTAAGGTCGTTCTGGGTACATCCCGATCCGCCTCCCCCGCCTCCGGTGTTTGCCGTGCCGGCGCCTCCCTGGTCAGAGCCTTTCCCGCCTCCTCCTGAGCCGCCCGCTCCCGAGTAATCTCTATCCCAGGCGCTGTAACCTACAGGCCCTGAACCTCCTCCTCCGGCATACAGCGTGTTGGACGATTCCCCAAAGGCCCTTGTCGTGGTCCCCTGGCCGGCTCCCCCGGCTCCTGCGCTATGCTTGCTTCCCGCCTTACTCCCGGCTGCCCCGTTTCCTCCGTTGCTTCCCCCGGATGCGCCTTTTAAATTGGTTCCGTCTGTTCCATTACCGCCGCCTCCTCCTGAACCGCCTGCTCCGCCGTAGCCTCCCACATTGGCAGGTTCGGAATAGCCACGGCCTCCCTGCCCCCCTTTCCCTCCGGATGCGCTTAACACGCTTCCAAAACTTGAGGTTCCTCCTGTTCCTCCAGTCTTAGGAGACACCGTGGCATAGCCCGTTTCCCCTCCGGCGCCCCCAGCCCCGATGGTCACTGCAAACACGGCTCCCGGGCTTACCGCATAATTTAACTTGCTTGCCGTATACCCGCCTCCGCCTCCGCCCCCGGAGTTCTGTCTCTGGGATCCTCCGGATGCCCCGGTTCCGTTTCCTCCCCTTCCGGCTCCTCCGCCGCCTCCTCCCCCCACACAGAATATATCCGCCTTTGTCACTCCGGAAGGAATCGTAAAGCTTCCGGATGAGGTGAAGACATACAAAGATTTGGATGTAGCCGCAGTGGCGGTATAGGTCGTGCCATGGATCCACTCTGCGCCTCCTTTTACCGCGTAGGAAAACGCGCGGAAATAATAGGTCGTGCTTTCGCCAGGCATGGCGCAGGTGACGCTGGATGTGCCATTCGCCGCACTGTTGTTGCCTGACCCCTTGTATATCCGGGTCCCATCGTTTATATTCGCCGGATACCCTCCGGTCTTATACACGATAATGACCCCGGAGAACGCCCCTTTTGCCGGGTTTTTCCAGGTAAACACCACATTTTTAATCCCGGAAGGGGCGGCCTTAAAAGACAGGATGGACTGCACAGCCAGCGTCCCGGTCACTTTGCTCCCATTCACATACGCCGTCTTCCCGCTCAGGATATCCCCGGCTCCCGCTGTGGCGCTTGTCTGAGACGCCAGGCTGTTGGCCGTCACCTCGCCGGAACCGTTATGGTATCCTGCGGGGATGGCATAGCTGCCCCCGCAGTTTAGAGAGGCTGTCTTCGCTCCCTGATTTGCCATAGTGCCCGTCCTCTTTGTTTTTGCATCCGTATTATAATAAGTTTTGCCGGAAAGCACCTGGGAATCCGCCGCATTCCCGGACAGGGCCAGCGTCCCGGTAAGGGGCTCACCGTCCGGCCCGACAATCACCTTCCCTTTCAGGATATCCCCGGAAGCCGCCGTCACCAGATCTAAGTCCCCGCCGCTTCCGCCTGCCCCAGCCATATAGATTTTCCCCATCACATCACCCCCAACAGCCCAACGGTAATATCCGTCGTGGGCTTCTTATACACTTTAAAAGTAGCCACCCCTTCCCCCAATACCCCGGTCCCGCTGCTGATAAGGGAAAACGCCTTCATGTAGGCTTTCTGCACCTCCAAAGAAGCCCCGTCCGCAAGGACACTTACCAGGCGTGCATCCCGATCTTCCTTCGCGCCTTCCACGCTTACAGTTTGGATATAGGGAGCGCTGCTGCCTGTCCACCCGGATGCAGGCAGCACAGCCAAAGCTACATGGTCCATGCGTTCCAATTCGGTCTTTAAGTAGAAATCATTGTTCAGCAGCTTTTCGATATCCTTTGCCATCTCTGCGCCGTCTGCATCTGTCTCCCTTGTCCACTGGTTTATCTCCACCGTAAACTCCGGGGGATTTTTCAATACAAATGCCATCCCGCACCTCCATCCTAAAAGATTTCATCCATGTCATAGATCTGCGGGATATCGGCGTCCTTCCCCTTCCGCATAAAGGTGCGGTAAGCAACCAGATCCCCGTCCTCGTCATACAGTCCCATCTCAGATATGTAAGAATTATCCAATTCACCCGCCTCCAGTGTTGCCGTATATCTGCAGGTGGTTTTCCCTTCGTTCACATAGGAATGGGATTCAATGTCTTTTCTCAGCAGCTCTTGATACAAGCCGATCTCATTCCCGGTGGTATCAATGGGCTGTCCTGTTTCATCTGCGCCACCGGAACCCCAGGCCATCTGCGTGATGACTGGCAGCTCTATATCCCCTGCATGTGCCATACACAGCTTTTTCCTTCCCACTGCTGTAATTACCCCTTTGTTATCTGCCATAAATGTCCTCCTTAATTTTTTGCATTAAAGAACGCCCTCCACAAAAAGGGCGCTCTCATTATCTCTTAATATAGTTTTTGAATCATTCTTTGCTTAGGGGAATCCAGAATTTCCCTAAGCATTTATAACACACTAACTCCGCCATTCAGCTTGCGCCTCCCATCCAGCTTCCACACACCATCTAACCGGTTCCTGTTATACATCCGGATATCCCCAGTTTCTGCTTTTGCTTCTACAGGTACCTGGATCCGCACCCTCTCCTTGTCCGCAGCCTTACACTCCGCCTGGACTTTGGCAGATACCGCTTCCGCTGTCTGCAGCTTTTCCCTGCCCCCGGCCACTACACGATACAAAAGCTTCTCCTGCGGCATCCCTCTTATATTGGCCTGAAACTTTACAGCCACAGGATAAAAATCCAACCTTCCATAACCGTCATATCCACTGAGCTTCTGGCTTTTATCCAGCTTCCACATCCCATTTAAGAAAAGCTTTGGGATATTCAAACGAGGATAAAAAGCGCTAGTAAAGGTTATTGCTGCCGCCTGTTTTATAGGGATGGAAACTTCACCCCTATACTCTGCATAAACCATTATTGTGATATGCGCTGGCCTGATAAGCGCAATCATGTTATACAGCTCTTTTACCTTTTTTATATCCTGTTCCATCACTTTTACAATCAACCGATAAGAATCATACAAGCATTCTGCACGATAACCGTTAGCCCCCACCGCACAGCTCAGCATTTCTTTCAAGGCTAAGAACGTATACAAAGGACGCATCGCATATTGCGCTAAAACAAGCGAACGCCGTTCATCCAAAGAGAGGCTAAGAGCATTATCCACGCTTAATCCCATTAAATTTTCATAATACGATAGGGTTTGTCCGTCGCAAGAAGCCATATAGAGATTATCCCTTATACACCCTATTTCCTTTTCTGCTTGATGTAACCCCCATCCATGAGCTTTTAAAATCTCCTGAAATTCCATAACCGGCCGGAAATATACCGGAAGCTGTGCCCATAATACTTCTGTTGCATTTTCACCCGCCATTCACCGACACCTCCCCCAATACCGGTATCTGCTGCAGCTTTGCTGTTTCTGTAAGGGATAAATCATTTTCTGAGCCATTGATTCTCACATGTGTTACATTGGCAATCTGCGGAATTGTCAAAACCGAATAAATAATGCGGGAAATATATACGGTAACAGAATAATCAATCTTATAGCCCTTTAAAGGCTTTCCCCAGGATTCCTTTACAGAATACAGATACTCTTGAATCTTTTGCTCAATTTCATGCTGATAGTTTTTCTCCCCATCTGAAATACCGGCAATAAATGCAATATCACAAGAGATATCAAGCACCAAAGGCGTCGCAGTAGTCACGGTTACTGCAGCTCCAATGGGAGCCACGCCATACCCATTTTCTGAAGGATCCGTTTCCCCATTTTCAGGCGGGCAGATCCTGTTCTGTACCTGCTCAACCATAGCAGGAAGTGCAGGCTTTAACTCATCATCCAAAATACTGCACAAAACAGTGCCTCCTCCGTTCCACACTGGATAGACCTGAACTGCACCCACACCAGGAATGCTGAGAATTTCATTCCGGTAAGACGGGATATTCCCGCCAAAAGCCATCACTTGAAAAGTCTCAAAATATCGTTTCTTTAAGGCTCCATCCGTTTCTTCCTCTGTTCCTGCCATAATGATCTCACCTAAAACTGCTGTCTTAAGATTTGGGACGGCTGTAACAGGCAACAAGTTCCCCACATAACTGTTTCCGATTGCCCCTGGTGTCTGGCAAGTCATGGCATAGTTGTAAACATTATCTGCAGAGGATAATAATTCTCCTGTTACAAAAATTACAGAATCAGCCCCGTTCATGGTTTTAAACCGGGAGCCTGACGCCACTGCCACATCAAAGATCCCCCTCCTGACAGCAGGAACAGCCTGTTTTCTCCTCAGGCCACGCTCTTGCACAATCAAATCCAAAAATTGCCCCACCGCTGTATCCGCATAGGCGTTCTCCTGCATCTGTTTTAGCAACAGGTAAAGCCCCTCCAAATACCAGGCCACCGGTCCCACCGCTGTCTGTATCATACTACCCTCCCTGGTATCTATATTATCGGGAACCTGGCTTAACATTGCCCTCTCAATGGATTTGGCAGTATATCCAGATAAATCAATCATAAAACCACCTCCTGCTCCAATGTCCCAAAAACCGTTACTACATCAAAGGAACAAACCAAAGATCCGGTTCCCGGCTCAGAAAAGGTAAAATTCTCCACAGATAAAATCCTGCTGTCTGTAGAAAATGCCTCCTCTATTCGGCGCGGAAGGTCACTGACAATATAATCGTATTCTTCCCCCACCAGTTCCTCTAATTCACTGCCAAAATCAGACGAGTAAATCTGCCACCGGAACCGTTCATTCTGCAAAATAATCTCTACTGCCTGACGCATTGCTGCAAGACCGTCATCCATTCCGGCAATCTGCCTGGATGCCCAATCTATGAGGAATGTGTTTGTGGGCTGCCCTGTGTTTTTTAGCCATGCTTCCTTCCCAATGCTTTGAGGTAATACTGCCATAATCCCTCCTACAACCTGCTTAATATAACATAACACTGACCGGAAGAAACCCGGAGCATTAACACTTTATCTCCGATTGCAAGCCCCGGAACCACCTCCACCATACCTCCGCCGCCCCCTTTTACCTCAGCATTTCTTGCTTTGACTGCATCCGTCAGAATCAACCCTGCTGCCGGAATCGGAGGCATGGAAATATCTGGCTGAACAGACAAGGGAGCTATGGAGATTACGGTTCCTGTCATTTTATCTGCCAACTTTTGCCCTTTTAAATTCTCCTGGACAATCATCTGTATGACCCCTAACAAATCCACATCTGCCAATTTACACCACCCCTAACTGACCAAAATCTTTTACTGCAATGCTCATGGTATGCCCTCCGGACTCAAACTTATGAGTAACCTTTTCCGCCAGCAAAAGTCTGGGAGCGCTTAAATCATCAATCACCTCAATTCGAACCGGTACAATGCTGCCGGCACGAATCCCTGTTATACCTAATCCTTCCAAAGTAAGGGTCTGCGTAATCCGGTTATAATACTGCAGATACTGAGCACACATCTGATCAATCTGAGCCTCATTAAGATTCTCATCCACCTGGGAATAATACTGGAGAAGCCCCCATTTCTTAATGTTATCCGTATCCTCATGCAGATACACATCCGCCCTTCCGGTCTCGCTGTTAGGCCGAACCAGCTTAATGCGATTATATGTATGAGAGTCAATATCGCATTTATAGGTATAATCTGTTACCATGCTTTCATCTCCTGCCAAAATCGTACCACACATGTTTTTAGCTTCTGTTAAAATCAGTTCTCCTGCCTGATCATAAAAGTTGAAAATCCGTCCAGTCTGGATAATGGTTTGGGACAGAGCTTCAAAAATAATGTCCAGACAGCTCTCATCTTCCTTGATCAGACAAGGAAACGCATAACCAGTATCTTCCAACATTCCAACTGTCAGTCCAAAATCCGATGCAATCTGAGCAATGATCTGCCCCAATGTCATGGCTTCAAAAGTATAACTTGCATTGGCTTTCAGGTAACGGAGCTGATCATAAGCAGTATAGGTGGTTTCCCCATATCGGTTGCGCTCTGCTGTAAATATATACCCTTTAAACACTGGCTTTCCGTCAACGGCCAAAGTAACAGGGCTTCCCATTTCTATGAGATTTCCCCCTTCTTCAATACTGGAAAAAGTCAACTTTCCCGGAGCATCAAACCTCTGGCTGGAAAACTCCGCCTCTGTCACAGCATCCCCATAATCCGACAGGATCAAGGCTGTGCCGTTTGGCAAGTTTTGGGTACGCTCAACTAAAATAGATATGCCCATAGCCGTATCACCCCGTAATCTGCAGTTGGCTCTCTTGAAGCCACCCATAATGACCAATGCATACCGGATAAGGGTTTCCGGATACAATGCGTGTAACAGTGGTGTTTAGATTATTTGCTGTCCCAAACGGTTTGCCGCCATAAGAATCATACCAATACTTTCCATTGGCAATTACCACAGCCCCTACCCGCAGAACCGGCGCTTCCACTGGACGTGTCTGTTCCACAGCCGCTTGGACATCCGGCTCTGCACCGGATTCTGCAGGAGTCACCATGATAGAAATAGTCTTTGGTTCATAGCTTTTGTATTCCGTCAGTTCCAATGCATAATAAATGTCCTCTGGCTCTCCCCCTTTGTCTGTTGTTGTGAAGTCCGACACAATGCAGCGGATATTGGTATCATACAATCCGGATCGGGCAATAATCAGACGGCATTTCTGTTTGTTCTTCAGCGCCTTCTCAAATAGTTTTACATAAAACTCCGGCTTACGCGCCCTGTTGTCCACAAACATTTCCCCATCAGGATCAGGGAAAAAAGATTCCCAGGAAACCACCTTCAGCGATGGATTCCCAGGAACCACAATCTCTCCCTTCCCCAATACGTCATAGGTTTTATGGCTGGTAGGATATCCAATCTCCAGTTCTTCCGGATTAACCGGAAGCTTTATTTTCTTGTTCCCGAATTTTATATAAATAGAACAACTGTTTTTTACCCTCATTGCACCCTGCCTCCCTATCCATGAGAAACCGCTGTATGGGATGCCATCTGTTCAATCAACATCCCTTTAATCTTGTTTGCCACGTCATTTGCATCCAGGTTACTGCCAGCCCTCCCAGAAAGATCAATATGAATCTCCGGAGCCATGGTTTTCAGTTCAATCTGGTTCAGATAACGCTGCTCCGCAAGATCCTGGTACATCTTTAAATCTTCATCAGAAAGGTTTACATCTCCTTTTACCTCTTTTACGCTTCCCACGCTGCCGACCTTTCCAATGTCCTCCGGAATACCTGCTTTTGGAACATCCCCAAGGCTGAATCCCTCAAAGCTTCCCGCCATATCATCTAAGTTAAAATCAATATCATCTAATTTTGAACCAATCTCTGCGCCATATTCCCCAAATAGCCGGGAGGTGTCCGGCACATCCAGATTTGACATTCTCTTAATCTCTACCGCATTTGCCCCAAAGGTTTGATCCACCCATCCAGACATCTTACTCCTAAATCCGGACACAGCCCCAGCATAATCTGAACCCAAAAGTGCATCAATGGCCCCGGCTACCGTTTCCACTATCCCCAAAATGGCGTCAAACACATCAAAAAACAAATGGGCTACCGCTGTTACTGGATCATTAAACACGTTTGCAAAAAACTCCGCAAAAGACGCAATCACATTCCACAATGCCGCAAATACGTTATATCCGATAGCATATAGGAAACCAAAGATCTCTCCAACTCCTCCTCCGATCTCCTGCATTCCAAAGCCAAACTGCTGGGCAGCCACCAAAGCGCCCGCAAAAGCAACTGCCAACAGCAGAATGGGCCAGTGTGCCGCTGCCCAGGCTATGCCTGACAGTATGGCGCTTCCTGCGCTTGCAGCCCCTGCCATGATGGATTCTGCCTTAACGATTGCCAAGGCCAGCCCTATCCCTGCAAGAATCGGAAGAATAAAATCCAGGTTATCCATCACAAACATTGCCCCCTGGCCAACTATAGACAGAGCCTCCACTCCAACCAGAGCCAAGGTAGAGAACAGAGCTATCATCTTACCTAAAACCCGCTGCCCGTCTGCACTATTGATAAAATCGTTCCAGAACGCGGCATTTTCCTGCAAACTGTGCTGCACCTCATTTTGAAGCAGGTTCATAGCTTGGGAAAGGGTCATAGGCATGGCATTAAACTGCTCATTGATTTCATCTGCCATATCCAGCATAGCGTATTTTACTACTTCCGCTGTTATCTGCCCGTCTTCTGCATACTTTTTAATGGATCCGGAAGCCCATCCCATATATTTTTCGATATTCCGCGCAATTCCCGGGGCAGCATCTAAAATTGAATTTAGCTCCTCCCCCCGCAGTGCGCCGGAACTCATGGCCTGGGTCAGTTGAGTCATTGCGCCTTCCATTGCTGCGGCGCTGCTTCCTCCAATAGCGAACTGCTTATTAATCAACTCCATAAAAGCCACCAGCTCCTGATTGGAATCAAAGGCATTTCCCGCATTCAGTCCCATTTTTGCCACAGCATCTGCAGTGTCTTCATAAACCGAACGGGATCGTATGGCAGACTGGTAAATCATGTCATTTAATTGTTCCACACTCTGCAATTCTTCTGTCATAAGTCCCAGCCTGGCATTAATCTGCGCCTGCTGGTCCGCAAATCCGAGAAATGCTTTTGTCAGTTTCACAGCTCCTGTGGTCACTGCCATCTGTTTGATTAAAGATAATAGTTTCTTTGCCTCATTGCTGCTCTTTTTTATCTCGGAAGTAACCTGCCCCTGGCTCTTGGCCGCTTTCTGTATCTCACGGTCCGCACCTTGTGCCGTCTGGCCCAGCTCCTTTGCCGCTTCTGCGGCCTTTTGTTCTTCCTCCTTCATAGCCTCTACAGACCTGGTTGCTTTTTCCAGAGCAATCTGCTGCTCTACAATCTTTTGTTCTGTCCGGTTTGCGGCTGCCCACAGGTTTGTTTCTTTTATCTGGCTGGCAGCAATCTGCATGGCTACCTTCTGAGCCTCCCTGGATTCTTCCCCATGCAAAATCACAAGCTGCTGCTGTTTCGCTGTCAGGGCCTCCGTTGCCCTTCCCTGCTGTTCGATCATCTGCTCCTGGATGGCCAACTGCTGGGTAAGGGTTTGTATTTCACTGGAAGCCCCGGCCATGGCAAGCTGTTCCCGGGCAATTTTGGCGTGGTCCGCAATCTCTGTCAGACTGCCAGAAGCCTGTTCTCCCCAGGAAACCAATTCGTTGAATGCCGCAGAAAAATTGTCAACCAGCAAAAATTCTTCTCGTATCACGCCCATTACAACCTCTTCCCTTCACGGATTTCCTTAATTTCTTCGATCTGCCTTAAGATAAGCTGCCACATCAACTGCTTTTCTCTCTGCGGACGGTTGACTACATCAGAAGGAAACACGCCGTGTTCACACAGCATAAACTGGCACAGCTTTGCGTCCAGCGTGTTTCCTCTTGCTAGTTTTTTGCTTCTTCCTCATTTTCCTCATACTCATCATCTGTATCCGTAAATTCATTTAGCCGGTTGATAGCATGAATCAGCCGGTTATATTCCCCGGAAGACAACATCCTTTCCGGCACATCTAACGGATCATTCGTCTTATAGTAAGCACACAGTTCTGCATCCTTGAAATTCGGAGATACTACACATGCCTCCAAAAGCAGTTTTCCGTATAGTGTTCTGTCAAGCTCCTGTTCCTTTTGTTTTTTATCCTTTTTCATAGCCCGTTTCATCAGCCGGTTATTTGTCGCCTGGTCAATGACTCGGATTACAAACGGAACCGGCCTTCCGTCCTCCCCCTTAAACCGCTTTGATACGATAACCTCCTGTGTTTCATCCATAACCGGAGGTTGTAAAAATGCTTTAATATCTCCCATCCTCTTTCTCCTTCCTGATCTAATTTTGTCCTAATTGCTCTGGATCTTTAAAATACTCCAGCACCTCCATGTGGGTAAAAGAAAATGCCACCTCCATATCCAGAGAATCTGCATCCGCGTCCAGTTTGGATATTGGCAGCTTCTGCAATTTCACATTGTAATACACAATCGTTTGGGTCCCCACACTGCTTCCCGGATCGTCATTTGTAATCTGAAGCGTAAAATAGGGAAGCCTTCCTGTTTTCAAGTACTCAATCAAAAGCCTTACGAAAAGAGGAGTCCCATAATAAATCGTCATTTTCCCGGTCAGAGCCACTCCTGTAGTCTTTTTCTGCACCATCCTGGATCCTACTACTTTAAAATCGCTTTCCTGAAATTCTGCGTCAGTTTGAAAATTCTTCATACTGAACATCTCATGGATTTCCCCATGAAGAGTCAAAAACCCCTGTCCTTCCTTTCCATTTAACGCATCTTTTTCCAGTAAAAACATAACCCCTCCTTTACTCCGTCACAGTATTGGCCGATACTGTCACGGTCATATAGATTTTCTCAATGCTGTCCACCGGTTGAACCGCCACATCTACTAAAACAGAATCAATGCCATTTCCCGCCCGAACCAACACATCTTCTGCGGAAAAGTTCTGTACTCCGCCATTTGCCTGCATTTCATTCAAATACCCTACAATCCAGCCTTTTAACAGGTTCCTCCCTGCCGTGTTATTATCAACCTTCCCGATGTAATACAAGCTGAACTGTTTGTATACATCGTTGCACAACTGCATCAGAACCCGCATAACCCGGTTCTTGGCAAATTCCGGTCCCTTTTCCGCTGTAAAAGAAGTATGAGTGTTAATGTCCGTACAGACTTTTACATTTCCAAAGGATTCTATGAACACAATCTCCCCGGCCTGGATAGCCGCTGCCACCGCAGTATCGGTCAGCCTTGGATACGGCGCTGCGGCATTGGGGTATTGGGCGTAAGTCAAAGACTTATTATAGGGCGCCCCGGCCTCTGCGCCTCCCAGCCACCAGGTTGCCTGCTGTGCCGTGATAACTGTCCCATCAAACAGTGTTACCCCATTATTTACAGAAATCACCCATTCACTATTACAGTCCTGGGCATTGGCCATAACCGCCTGGCACTTCATGCCGACACTATCTGAAATCCGTTTAACAAAAGATGCAACTGCCTGCATTATGGTGCTGTCCGTCCCATCGTATACCAGAATGTCAAACCGGTATGGCTCAATGGCTGACAAGAAATCCGCGTATCCCCCCGTTGCTATCACCGGGTCCGTGCCCCCGTTAAGAGGCAGCCCTGCTGTGTCCTCCAGGTCCCCTTCTCCGGAAAAAGTCACCCATCTATTTGCAGATAAATCATCTGCTGCGCTTACCGTCTGTTCGTCCACGATAGTCCCGTCAATGACCGTAGATACTTGATAGGTTCCTTTTTCATCCGGATCCTCCTGCACAAGAATCGTAATATCATTCCCACGTACCCCTTCATACAAGGCAGTCACAGACACCCCGCCGATTGTTCCCGCCGCCTTTGCCCCACCTGTGCCCGCAAGACGATATAATAAGATTTTAACAGGGCCTGAAGTCGTATCGCTGCCTTTCATCATCTCCCGCAGGAACATTACCTTCTCGTGGGTAATGTCGTACCCGGTATACGGCCGCAGGTCCTCTCCCGGAATAATTTCCTGCACGATCCCGCAGGGTCCCCAGGAAAGCGCTTCTGCAATCGCTACCGTCCCTTTTTCCCCAATGCTGACACTTAGGTTTCCTCTGGATTTCGTGTTGATGTACACTCCAGGCTGTATCTTATTCTGACTGGTCCATGTTCCTCCTGCCATGCTATCCACTTCCTTTCTTGATTTTTGTATAAAAAGAACGCCCCTCGCTTGAAAGGCGTTCTGATTATCTTAATTATGCTAATTGTCTTTTCATCTTTTCTGCTAAAACACCTATTGCCGCTAACTTTACAACTCTGCTCTTTTCGTCTCTAAAGCACTTCTCCATCGCGTCTAATGCCTCTACAGGAAGCAAAGATATCAATTCCCGAAATGCAGGAGCTATATCGTAACCCGCTTGCCTAGTTTTATCTTCTGGAATAGAATTTTTAATGGACATCTCATTTTTTAGCGGCTTTGTCATGTCAGTAACTGGTACAATGGGTTTCCTCGGTTCTTCTTTCTCCTTCGCCCGGAAGTAGAAGTCTACCAGATAGTCGTATACTTCCCATGCCTTGTCTGTGTTAAGAGACTTCGCGTGGAGCAGGGCGCCTTTTTCGGTCCAGAGATAGAGGTGTTTTACCTGTTTTAAGGAGGAGTGAATTTCACTTGTCCTTTTCATCTCCTTTAATTCTTCCCCCACAACTTCTATATAATGTTTCTCTAATACATATTTATTTTTATTGTACCTAAAATTATATTGTACTGTGCCAACATCAGTTCCGTATAATTCCGCTATTTGCTTCGTTGTTAATACCCTTCGTCCTTTTACTTCAATCACTTGTGGTAACTGCATAACATACTCCTTTCAAATTTTATACTTGAAAGGAAATCCTCCAAATGCTATAATATTTTCAGAGGATTTTCCTCGTTAAGAGCAACCATTTCACTTTGGTCGGTGGGTTGCTCTTATTCATTTTTTAAAACCTCTTGGATTCCCATTCTGACAACGTCTGTCCGACTAACATTATTTTTTTTGCAATATCGAATCAATTTTTCATTCGTTTCTTTATCGATCCTAGCCTTGACTTCTACTGACTTCGGTTTTTCAGCTTTAGGTCTCCCTGTTCGTGGACTCATTTCATCACCCCACTTTTTGTGCCACAATTAAATTATACTTATTGAGCCACAAAAAGTCAAGTATAATTTTTTGTACCCCTTGACTTTTATGCGCATAATGCGTATAATATAATCACAGGAGGTACAGCATGAGATTCCGGGAAATAGAAAAAATTATATTAGCGGATGGATGGCAATTCAAGAAAGCAAAAGGTTCCCACTATTCTTACATCCATCCAATAAAACCCGGCAAGGTTTCCATTCCAAATCATCCCGGAGACCTTGACCCCCGTACAATTAAATCTATTTTGAAGCAGGCCGGGCTGTAAAGCCCGGTACCGCAACACCATTAAGGAGGATTCTTCTATGAAATTAACTTATCCCGCTTGTTTCTATCCTTGTGAAGAAAAAAAGGGAGGATTTACCGTTGAAGTTCCAGATCTTCCCGGCTGTGTCAGTGAAGGCAGCACATTGGCCGAAGCTATCCTTATGGGTACTGATGCCGCATCCGGCTGGGTTCTTGACGAACTGGAGGACGGAAAACCCGCACCCGAAGCAAGCCCATTGGAAAGCATTATCCCGGAAGCCGGCGGTTTCGTAAGCCTGTTAGTTCTGGACATGGATGCCTATGCTGAAAAGTATGGTGAAAAGGCTGTAAGAAAAAATCTTACCATTCCCGCATGGCTCAACACATTTGCAGAAAACAATCATATCAATTTTTCACAAGTGCTCCAGGATTCCTTAATCTCCCTTTATCAGCAAAAGCAACAAGCCTGAACCAATTGCTCCGATTCAACTATGGGTCGGGGCATTCCCTTTCAATGCTGTATCCAGTGCCAGCTTTGCATCCTTTATAGAATAAGCTGGCTCATTCAGAATCGCTTTGGCAAAATCCTTCTGATATCCAGCTAAATGCTTGCTTTTCAAAAGTTTCTCTGTAGGATACATTTTCTCCTTTGTCAGTTGCGATGTCGCAACTTTCTTACTCACTTTTGACATAAGCCTTATCCACCTCCATTTCCTTCATCGGATATATCCTTCTGGGAACCGAGACCCGCTGCCGGATATGAAACTGATAATGCAGCTCCTCATCCTCAATCTTCCACTGCCGCTCAAAAGTACGGATAAAGGAAGAAGCCCCGCTTCCGTCAACATAGGAAAACAGCTCCAGGGATTCATCCAAATATTCTGCAATTTTCAATATCTGTTCATTGCCATTGTCCACATTCCGCTGCTGGACAAATATAATATCAATGCCTAAGTCACGTATAAACCGTCCGCCCACCTGGCCATCTATATCTGACGGCATGAAAAAAATAAAAAAACAGGGGAATTGGGTTCCCTGCCGGTTTGGGCTGCCGTATACAGGGTAATCCGGATACTGGTTCTTAAGGACGCCAGCTAAACTGTCCAGGATATTATTTAAGGCAAATATCACCGAAGAACCTCCCTGGTACGCTTGTTTAACTCCGTTTTAACTACCTTGCGATACCGCTTAATAGCTTTTTCTTTCATATACTTCCCCTTTACATAAGTGGTTTTGGTACCTACCATAATCCCGCCTTTCCCACCAGGATCCTCCTCCAGCATATTTCCATTGATAATTAATCCAGGAACAAAATGTTCATCTACCCGGTGCCCGTCATTTACATAGCTGCTGTACTGCATATTGTTGGCTAAAACGGTCATAAACGTAGTCCCTCCGGACAATGCGCCGCCCATAGGAGTCGTAACGCTGTCAGTTGCCCAGCTCTGCGCCATCTCCCCACTTCTGGTATTAGTCCCGGCAATAGCCGCGCCGCCATTTGGAGGGGTGTTTTCCTCAGCGACACGCACCGCCTCTATGGTTGCCCCTTCTGCTACTTCATCCAGAATCTTCGGCACATTCTGTCCGGCCTTTCTAAGTTCTTCTATCCGCTTCCTCAACTGGCTTCCAAAGCTTGACATCCCATCACCTCCCAATAATATTATCCTTAAATAATCCTAGTTCTTTATGCTGCAGTCCAGTCAGCACACCCCCAACCGGATCATGATAATCCACCGGAGTTCCCGCAAAATACCGCTCCTCCTTATTTCTGAATCCCAAATTTCCTCCACGGATAATCTTCAGCTCATCCCCGGCCTGGATATCCACAGCCAGATCACAAGCCATTTTCTCTGAAGACTGTTCTCTGGCTGCATTTCCCGCCATATTGGGTCCCTTTTTTTCAGAGTTATAAATCCTGCATGGAATAGGATCCGAATTGATTTTTTTACGTTCCTGCCGGTTCAAGTTACTGCCTGCAGTGCACACAACACGATAAATATCAACGGTATCCGTGTACCATTCACTAAAAATCGGATTATTAAAAATCATAGGACAAGCATCCCTCCCATTCCCACCATTCGAGCCATCGTCACAAGCTGGGAACCATATTGTGTAGCATTCCAGGCCCCCCACTTTTCCGTTCCTGCAATAACTGCGCTGTTGTCATAACTAATGGAGGTGTCTCCCATAGCTGCTGACTTTACGGCACCTACCTGATCCGCTCTGCCTGCGGCCTGGGCAGGGCTGTCAGAACCAGATGCATAGGTTTTTAAATACAGGGATGCAAAATGGGCAACATAAAGCCCTACAGCATACCGCCACATGCTGCCCCAGCGGGAAGGAAGAACACTGTCATTTGCCTGGGCCATAAATGTTTCCAGCATAGCTCCTGGTACCAGGCCAATAACAGTGTTCTCTCCTCCCTCATCTTGTGGCGGAATCGTTTTTGTAAACTGCGGAAAATCCTGCAGAAACATTTCTTTTGTATAGTTCCCACACTCACCTGACCAGGGCACATTAGCCGCATCTGTCTTGGCCCCCATAAAATGCGGCAATGCAGGATTATGATACCCTGTTGGCCACATAAGCGGTCACCTCCCTGCTACTTTTTGGGGCTATGTTTTCCATTTTCCTTTTCTTCCTTGTCAGCCTGCTTCCTATCATTTTTTGCGTCCGGACGGATGTCTGTTTGCTCCGCTTTTTTTGCTGCCTCCTGATCTGCATTTTCCAAATCAACATCCTTTTTTCCTTGGGGTGTTGCAATCGTCCCGTCATTAATAGCGGCTTTCACAAGCCAGTGGGATGCGATATCTTCCGGAATTTCACCCACATAATCTTTCCGGATTATATAGGGATTTGCTCCGGGCCGCTGAATCATCAGATTTCTTTTAGAAATAATAAACATAAATGCCTCCTTAAATCCCGTCTACATAAACGATAGTCTGATCATAAAATACTTCCACTTCCGAGAGATTTCCGGCATAAGCCGTATCAAAACAAAAATGTTCTGTATTTGCCCCCGTCATAGCACGGGTCAAGGGAACCAGCTCATCCATAGCCAGATACCTTTCTTTATTACAGTACACAACCATCCGATCCTTCCCATCCACTCCGGCACCCTTACACCAGGACGTTGCCCCGATATACAGATCCGCTCCGTTCTGCTTTGCCACATTGTTTTCGGACAGGAAAGTAAGGATCGTTTTCTCTGCCAGGTCACTCACCCTGGTAGTAGCCAGATAATTAAACTGCTCATAAGGCATAATGATATGATTGGAAACCGCATCCCGGTCATATTCTGCTGCTTCCCATGCCGTCAGGATCGCCGCATTAATATCTGACAAAATCTGATCCGGTCTCTTTGTCTTAAAAGCCGTAGTAGCAGAGTCAGAAGCTTCCACTTCAGAAGCATTGGTCACTACTGCATCCGGATTATTCAACAACCCGGTTGTGCCATACCGGGAAAAACCGGTATAGGTATTTTCCTCCATGTGCTTATCATAGGTCATGCGCAAACCATCCCGGAGCAGGCTGTCCAAATTGCGCCCTGTCATATTCCCCCTCTGCATATCAAGCCACATTACCCTGGTACCTGCAGCCACCATATGAGTCTTAAAAAGTCCTTTTCCAAAATCTGCCTGCACCATCGGAATCCCGTCTGAGCCACCTGCATGTATAAGCCCGTCTCCCGATCCTCCGGTGATTCCATACCCTACCTGCATGGCAGATATAAACTCTGCCCAGCCGCCCCCTACACGAATCGGAATATCCCGTGTATACGTGAAGCTGGTTAACGGCGTCCTCACCATCATATCACGCTTCTCCAATTCTGAAGTCAAAAACGCCTGGCCAGTTGCAATTCCGGCAGTATCCATAGCAAAATTCTGAGCATTTCCGACTCTGGCAGACTGCCCTCCTACTGTTCCTAAATCAAAAGTCCCAACATTTTGAAATGCCATAACTACCTCCTTATGCATTATTCCTTGTTAGAATACACAACTCCGCAACCCCGTTAGCATCAGATGTACCCTTCCACTGTGCATTTGTCAACAGTTCCGTATAAGTAACCTCACCCCTTTGATCCTCTGCTGCCTCAAATCCCCCGACAACAGCATTGGGCTTTTCAGGATTTACCTTTGTCCGAATATATACTTTTCCGCCTGGCCCCGGAATACCAGACTGACAGATCACATTCACGCAGCCGCGTTTCATTACAGGCACTGCCTCACCTGGCTGATATCTGCCTTCATTTTGGTTTAGATAATCCGTGGTGGATTTAATCTCCTTTACTGCCACTCCCAGAAATGCCTCTGCGGTGCCCTCTGCCCCAAAAGGCTTAACAGCTCCTGCCGTTCCATACACTACTGCATCTCCAAATCTTAATCCTTCATCCCCTTCCAGCGGGTGTGTGTCTACCACCATATCCGGCTGACGGGCATAGCTCCCTGCATAGCCGTGCAGCATAGACTTACCTATTACCAGTCCTCTCATTTACTTGTTCTCCTTCCTGTGTGGGTTTAAATTGTCATAGGCTTTCTGGACAGCATCCAAATCCGTTTGATGTCCGCTGTCTACTGCCCTGTTTGCATTTTTCTGTGCAGCATGGATAATCTTTTCCACATCATTCTCCCAGCCTCCAGTCACGCTGGCAATCAGCGCATCCGCCACAGCCTTTCTCTCCTTCTCATCCTTAATTGCCGCCACGGATGGTCGAACCCTCTTTAAAATTTCTGCTGCCATAGCTTTGTCCATAGCTCTCGTTGTCTGCTCATCCCCTGCCGGCACGACCGAAGCTTCCTTCTTTTTATCCTCTGTCTCTCCTTCCAACTCCTCAATAGCTGCATCCATAGGATCCTTTTTTGTCTCCTCCTTTTCTTCTGGCTCCTTATCAAGAAGGGTAAGCAGCTTGTCTACCTTTTCATTTAAAGCATCAAAAAAGGCAGCGTCTTTAACCGCAGCCCTTTCTCCTTCTTCCTTCTTTTCTCCATATCCTTCACTATTCGGCTTTCCTGCCCCAAATGTTTCGCCTACTCCGGGCATTGTCGTCGTGTCTAAGGCATCTGCCGTGTCCATTGCCATCTGCTCAATCTCCTCCGGAGATTTATCCTTTACAGACATCCCGAAAAGCTTTAAAAGCACTCCTGTTTTCTTCATATTCTTCCTTTCCGGCCTTTGGGCCTTATGTTTTTTTATATCGGAGTCCAATATAGCGGCTTTTCTCCCAGCCCTTCCCCGGTTCACCACCGCTATATGGTTTCCTCTGATGTTTTTCTGGGAATAGGTCCCGTCCCCATTCTCCACATACTCACACTCATACCCACAGGAAATTTCCCTCTTTCCACCCTGGACAGCCCGAATCAAGCTCCGGCTGTGTATATGAAGGTCTGCAATCAGATATCCTTCCCACTCACCTCTGCCCTGTCGGACTGTCTGAGCATGTCCTTCCTCATACATGGACACACTATCCGGATTTAAAAGCTCAGGCGGGTGGTCATTGGTTACAGGTTTTCCCTCGAATGAGGCTATTGCTGCCGGAGAAAACACTTCCTCCGGAGCACGATGCACTGTGATGCTATTCCCTCCGGAAAGCCCCAATTCCGATGCTCCGTATTCCATATCCCCTGTTCGGGCAATGGGGACATTGCGGCAAATTAAAAAGCCCTCGCCAGTCTCTATCTGGTTGGGGCTTATGGTATAGCCGTAATAAGCAAGCACTCCTCTCACCTCTCTCTTGAAACGACTTTAAAACATTTTGAGCCTTCGCCGTAATTCTACCCATTCAGTTTCCGCTTGCACTCCATTATACGGCTATACAATCCATTCGGAGATGATTCTTTATAAATCCTGCCATCTTCTTTCTCCTCAAAAATATATCCTGGCGTGCATTCAACTCCTGGTCCTGCCTTTATTATCACATCTAATGGGATTCCATCCGGAAACGCATTACAGCACATTTTTTTTACCTTTCTCTGTTCGATATAATGTTTACAGATCTCACAGTTTGGTATCTTCAGCATTATTTCTTCCACCTTTCGATGTATTTTTTTATCAAACGCTTCATAGGAAAAGGAATCTTCTCTCCATTACGATATTTTACAAACGCTTCAGCTAATGTCTCTACACCATCTCTACTTTTATCTGAATATCCAGAAACCCCCAAAATAAAAGAACTACTAATCTTCTCATGTAATACTTTATATTCTTCATAGGTCTTACACCCCTGAAAAGTCAATATATGTGCCATTTCGTGTACAACGCAATCTTCTAAATTCTTTGCTGCAAAAAAGCCAGAACCATATCTTTCCTGGATTCTATTTTCAATGGTAGTATAGTCGATGTCTGTATTAATAACAAGCCCCATTTTCAATCCACTCTCTGTTTTGTATGGACCTACTATAAAATAGGTATTCTTCTCATTGAATCCTAATGGCTCTGCAAATATTTCTCCTATTTGAAGATCATATTGTTTTTCTATAAGGGTTATGGCTTTCTCAATCCGGATTCGCTCATCTTCTGTCATTCCTTTTATCTCCATAACATTGTCTGGAAGTTTTATCCTCATCTTATTTATCACAGCTTGAGATAACAAAGATTCCTTGTTTTTCTGATGCTGCCTCTTGTCCCGGATTAACCTTTGGCGGTTCCGTTCTTTCTCCCGGTACGCCTTGATCTGTTTCTTTGTACGGGGATCTCTGTTTAAAGGATTTTTTTGAGGATTGGAAAAATCCTTGTCCTGTTGAATCTGCTTTTCAGTCTTACCAATGGTAGTATACTTAATAAGTGAATGCAGACAATTTGGATGGATGTTTAAATATGTATTCATCAAATCATCTGGCCCCGATGGGTCCACCTTTCCAAATGCCAAAGATAATGGCGGATACTCTGGATTCTGCCCGCTTTTGCTATACACCCGTCCTTCCAAAGCTGCACAAACCGGACATGTGCTCCCGATCTTTACGATCTGCCATAAGTCGTAATCATCTGCTGTCAAAAGCGCTGCCACCTGTGCCTGCCTGGCCGTTGTACGCACTGCCATATTCCCGTAAGCCTGCAGGCTCCACCGGCGCCCTGCCTTGTCTACAAATGCCGTAACTCCTGTATTCTGCATTTCTCGTATCAAGTCAGCGCTGCTTTTTTTCCAGGTCCCACCGGATGCCTGCTGCCTTAATACCTGACTAAGAGCCATTTTCCGATATGGGTCTGATTCAAGGCGGGCAATCGTGTAAATGGTTTTTACACTCTCATACGCAGTCTCTGATGCTTCAACGATTTCTCCCAAAAGATTATTGCTTAGCTGCTGTACTACCGTTGTCTGAGATGGGGTAAGCACCCTTGCATTCTTATATCCTGCTGCCTTGCCTGATTGATAAAAAATATTCTCCACCATCTTTGGCACATAATCCCAGGATTCATCCACCATACTTTGAAGAATACGCTGTACCCGATCCAAAGCGGCTGTCTCTGCATAGTCCACCAGCCCCGCCTGCCGTTTCCGAGTAATCTCTCGAATTAATTCCTGTTCTGTCCGTAAGAACAACATACGCATAAATGCAACCACACGAGCTGTATCCGGTGGCCGTATCAGCTTTGTCATTCTTCATCTTCCTCCCCATCCGAATTTTGAGAACGCTCTATGCCTGCCATCGGATCCGCCATCATACGGCTGCTGGTATAGGTCTTCCCTTTCCCCGCCTGGATACTCTCATCTGATATTTTACTCCATACTCCTGTTTCATCCGCAATCGCCTGCAGTTCCTGCTGCGCTATAGCTGAATCAATCAGATCATTTTGGTACACTGCTAAAATTGCATTCGTCTTCCGTTCTGCGATCTCCGCAATCTCTTTTGCATCCGGATCCCACATAGTCGGGAAATCAATCTCCATATCATCTGGAACCATTCCCCAGGCAGACAAAGCCATAACAGGGAGCAGCCTTTCGATAATCCCTCTAAGCTCCGTCTCCCGCAGCCCGTCAATATAATCATAATAATTCTGCATATCCGCTTCGCCGGTAGCATTCAGTCCTGCAGGAGAACGGCCAAAAAGCTTCGTCACTGGCGTCCTCGCTGCGCCTGCCACATCCATCATGATCCGATCATATACATCCGAAAGACCAGTGAACGTGTATTGCGTGTTGTGAATGGCATCTCCTTTATTAATAATACGAGTGCCAAAATTGCTTTCCATAACAGACTGAGCTGCCATAAGATTATAAAAACGTCGTTGCATCTCGGTATTAGCAGTCCCCAACAGTTGATCCAAACCTTCGGTCTCCATATAATTGATGTTAGCCCGGAAGGTCAATGCCGCAATATTTCCAGACACATTGTCCCGTTTCATGACCTCATTATAGATTGCTTCGATTTCCGATTCTCCCCAATATTGTTCCGCCACCTGCTCCATCCAGGGAAGCTCCCGCCCGACAAACCGGATAATCCGGCTATGGTGTACCCTGGCTGCCGTATACCCGGTTTCCTCATCTCGGATTATATAAAATGCCGGCAGTTCAAAGTCAGGGTCTTCTGGATCCACTACTAATTCAGATCCTGGATAAACTCCGCTCCAACGGTCCAAAATCTGAAGCCCTAAAAAACTGCCCGGCATAATGGTGTTGAAGTCCAATGGCTCACTCATATCATTTTGACCCTTAATCAGAATCACTCCAACCGCCCCGCCATACAACCTGCCCCAATACATGCCCAACAGAACTTTTTTCCGGACTTGTGTCCTACGCTCCAGCTTTACCATCTGATCAACTTGTTCCGGCTGAATACCTGCCCGGATTTCATACCATTTCCGTACAATGTCATTGGGAATTGTCGCTACAATATTCTGTACAATCCAGTTATCTCGATACAGGCTGGTCAGTAATTGATAGTTTTGGGTCAGCCGTGTTAATGGATATTCAGTAGCCTGCAGAAGATCCATCGTCCCAAAACCAATCCTGGCCGCAGGATTAGAAAAGGCATCCATTGTCTGAATGGATGCCTGCCTTTTCTTTGTTGGATTCGCCCTGGTGTGGCGGGTGTTTCGTCTTTTACTCATACAATCCCTGTCCTCCACTTCGGTAATATTGTATAGCAGAAATAGCGTAGACAATCACAACCGTGATCTAACTGCTTAACTGGCTTTTCTTCTCCCCGCTCTGCTGCCTTTTCATCCCATACATAAGACTGCATCTCTGACCGCAGCCCTTTACACGATTTATTAATCCGGATATTCCTCTGAGCCAGCAGTGTAGCTACTACCCGGATGCCGTCTAAAACCTCATTATCTCCAGTCTTCACATAGAACCCTCGATTCCGAAGCTCTGTAATAAAGGATGCCGCAGAAGGATCCACGATGATTGTACATTGGTCCTCAGGAGCAGTCCCCATAAACTCCGCCATATCATCTGCATACTGAGCATCTGTCTTCTGCGGATGTTGGGAACGTCTGGCCTCCTCTGATCGACTATCCCACCGGTACTCCCGATCTACCCATATTGTCTGTCCATCATCCCATAATTCAAGAAACACACATGGATTAGTAGTCCCGTAGTCTACTGCTATATATTTCTGAGCAATCGACTTTAATGCTATAGGACGTTCTTCATCCGTGTAATAGTTCTGTTCTGTGCACATGGTATAGATCAGCCCTTCAGCAACCGCCCAATGCCCTTTGATATAACGCCGGAAAAACACACCTGCATACATACTGCGGTAATCTTTCTTTACTGCTTCGCTTAAGCTCAAATTATCATCCATTGTAAAATGGAGGTAAACCAGCTTCTTTTTGTTCCGGTTCTCAATCCATCCTGTCCGAAACCAATGCATAGGGCCAGCCGGATTGCAGTTAAACCAGAACTTTCTCCCTTCCACTGAGCATCGACCGGTTGCCTGGTTCACAAAGGATTCTGGCATTAAAGCAACTTCGTCAAAAAATGCCCCCGCTGCTGTAATCCCCTGGATTAAATCCTGGGAAGATTCATCCTTTCCCCCGAACATATAGAAATAATTCGTTCGCCCATTCCGGGAAATCTCCAACATATTCTCAGCCAGATGATGTTTCCACCGATATCCACGGCTTGACAGCATAAGCTTCAGATTGGTTAAAACATTCCGCCTAAAAGATCCTATGGTCTTTCCTGCCATAATAAAATTCTGTTCATCAAAAGAATCCATGGCCCAAAACACAAAGCCAAGTGACATAGCTACCGTCTTACCAGAGCGGATTGCGCCATCTGCTATGATTCCGTTACAATCCTTTACTGGTGAATCCTCCATCCACCAATTCATTACCTGCCGCTGTCTTCTTGAAAATGGCTTAAATTTAAATATTGGCCTTTTGTTCCTCATCTTCCTGTCTCCAATCTTTCCAATCGGAAATCCCCTTTAAAGCGTCCAGGAAACCATCGTCCAGAATCTCATCCTCCTCTGCTTCCCCATTGGCCTTGGCAGCCATCTCAATCCGTTTCGTTTCCAGCCTAATCTGAGCGTCATTAAACCCGAACTTATGCAAAGATTCAATAGCCCGCTGTTTCTGAGCCTGCACACGGGTCAGAGCTTCCTCAATGGCCTGGATCCGCCCTAATTTTCCCTCATATTTCTTTTTTACACCTTGTTCCCCATCCTCTATACTTACCAGTGTCGTCCCCTCATCCGATGTACGATCATCCATGTAACCTGTCGATTGTTTAATCGCTTCAATCCGTTTCAACATCCGGCGTTCCCGGACAGAAGAAAGCCCTATTTCCTGCAGCAGGAGCCGTTGCTTATCTTCCGGTATATTTGCGATCAGACGCTTCTCATCTTCATCCATGCAATCAAAAAGGAGAGTTTCAAACTCTCCTGTAGTAACTGCTTTCTTATTCCCTGGCGGTCCTCCGGAACTATTTTTGTTGCCTGGCTGGGCACCGCGCTTTCGCTTTATCTTCTTATCCGAACGTTCGCTTTTTGTGCTATCCGAACGTTCGGTATCCTTCGCATCCCACTTGTGGGTGCATTTCCAGCGGCGGACCGTGCCCTCTGGAAGCTCCAGCCGCTTTGCTATCTCAATCAGTTTTTCGCCGGCAAGGTACAGCTCCTTTGCCTGCTCTATCCTTGGATCCGGTGCCCTGGCCATGCCGGCTCACCTCCTTGTTGGTCGGTTTTGGAAGTAAGAGAAAGATAATCGAAGCTATCTTTCCTCATTATTATTAGGCCCATCATCTAATTCCTCTAATAGCTGTGCTACCGCATACACATTAAAAAGATAGAAAATAGATGAGACAAAGCTAATAGTTCTCCATAAAATGATTCCCATAAAAATAAAATAACCAGTAATCATAATTTCTGCAATTATATTATTCACTATTAAAGTCGAAAAAAGCAAAAAATCATATGAGATACAAAAAAGACCAATTTTTGTAATCAATGATATAATAATCGCAACAACATAAAGCAACATCAAATATACAAAGTTTTCATTGATATCCTGCAATCTAGTCTTTTCTTCCCCATTCTCGCCTTTGGCTATATCTGTCATAAGTTGAAACAACAACTCTCTATTCATAAATGCTTGAAACAAGGCATACCCTGTAAAAATAATTCCAAAAAAGCCCAATAAAATATTTAAAATGGAATCTACACTTTCTTTAAAAATAGAAACCGTATCTTGATGCATTCCAACTATAGCCCCTAAAACAATGCATACCATAATTAATATCCGTCGTGATTTTCTATCTTTCTTTTTTACTTTAAGACCTTTAAATGCTTTAAATAATAACTTTTCGGAGGGTTCTAATTGAAGCAATTTTTCAATAGCATTATTGTTAAAATCTCTCATTGATATATCCTCCCTCCATTCTCTATTTATTTCTTATTTCGGATAAAAGGTATTATTTTTTTTTGATTTCTTAAATAAATTTTATCATTTTCTTCACTGGTATAATTTATGCTATCAATCTCTTTTCCTTGTTTTATCATATTTGCAAGTTCATTGTTTCTCTCTCCTTCTGGAATATACATTTTACGCCTATCAGATACTTCACTATATTTGATTGTAGAATCGCCTTTTCTCCCTGGATATTTTGCAACAACAATTGGCTCTAATGTTCCTTCCGCAGCTTCAACTATTTCTATAACCCCATTTATGTTTTTAGGCGAACGGTATGTCAATGAGCCACGGTCGCTTCCTATTTTTCTACGTAATTCCTTCGTTACCCCACTCATTATCCCAGATAATTCTAAATCACCATCACCATTTAACGGATAAAAACGTAAAGTTAGCGTTGAAATTTTTTCCACCTTTTTTAAAGCGGCTATCATGCCTCCCTTTGGGGGAATCCCCACTATACTGACAAGCGGAATTGGCAATTGTTCTTCATTACATTCTACCCTCCTGTGATTTTCTCTTGCAATATATGTATCTAACATATACTTGACAGTTGATCGGAAATTATCCAATGATGGACTTCCTTTTTGATTCTCTACCAAGATCATCCTGTGATTCTTTAAGTATATGACAAATGTTGAAAATGGCGCTGTTGGGTAAACATCATCACGTTCAACCAAATTTCCATATTCATCGAACATTGATTTCACTTCAAGAATAGTACTTTTAACAATTAAACCTGTTAATACATAATCGTCATATTCATCCGTTTTTACTTCAATATCCATAAGTAAATATGTATTATTCCCTTGGTGCCGCGTAATCCCGCTTTTTAAAGCAGGCATCAAAATTATATCAAAAAAATCTAGTAATGGTCTTTCCTCGTTTTCCGTCATAAATACAACATTAAAATTAGCAACAGATACTTTTTTCTCATTTTTAAAAACCTTGCCATCTCTCATATCGCACTCTCCAATCCGACATTTTTCTACATTATAGCACATGCCGTACTGGAAAATCTTACCAAATATGATAATCTGGTTTTGTCTATTATGTTATGTGGTAAATAAGTTCCCTATTCGCAATCTCATTATAGAACATATGTTCTATTTTTGTAAAATACCCATTTGTTATATCTAGGCTTCTTTCTATAACAAAAGACGCCTTATCACTAAGGCGCCTTTTACCTGGAATGTCTGGATGGAGAATCCGAAACCAGGTAATTGACATTCTTTTGAATTTCTACCTATTGTCTTCCGTATACATGCTCATCAGCTCAGACAACTTTATTCCTATACTGATTCCCTGCTCCTTGCATTTTTCCGCAAATGCCTCTGCAGCTTCTCTTTTCACTTTATAGGTCTTAGAAACCATGCCAGCCTTTGCATCCCACTTATCCTGTGGCCTAGCCTTCTTTTCTTCCACGGCTTTCCCTCCACATACAAAACAATCCTATTCCCAACTTTACCACCGCTAAAACAACAAAAAAGATTCCCAAATACTTCAATGCTTCTGCCATATTGATTTTTCACAGATGAGTGTGTTATAATTTTTATAGAAGGGCTTTCGCCCCTCTCCGCTACTCAAGTAGCTTTGAAATAATCAGTAGGATAATTCCTATAACCAAGTCCGTTAGCGCTCCGGTCAGCCAAATCTTGAAGTTGCTATCGGACTTTTTCTTTCGGCTCTTGCCTCTCATCTGTGTTTTACCTCCTTACACTAATTATTATATCATATACGTATACGTATCTCAACAATTATTTAAGGAGTTAAATAATAAAATTCAGCCGCCTAGCTACTACCCTAGGCGGCCGTATAAGAATATTGTGGAGGAAAAATGAAGACTGGTTGTCCGCTTCCAATAATTCCAGTCTATATATTAGCACACTTTACCGGGACATTGCGGGACATTTTTCAATTTTTTCAAAAAATCTCAAAATTTTCTTTTTTACACCTTCCTCCGTATATCTCCGCTTTGGAAACATGCTGCTCATCCGTCTGGCCACTCCTAAGTAGTTACATCCATCAATATAATACAGCCGAAACATAATCCGCAGCTCTGACTTTGGTATCGTCTGTATGTACTCCTCTGCCTGGCAGGTTAACTCTAAAAGTTCTTCTTCCTTTTTCTCCAGAATCTGCTGGTACCGCCCCCGAAGCTTTATCTTACGGGCATACGCCGGCTCCGGGATGCCCGTGATCTTAATCGGCCCAATCGTCCCATCCTTTCTACTTCCCCGCACTGTATCCGATACAACAGGAGGGTTCTCCAGGAACTTGTCCAGCTTCCGGATCCTGGCTCTTATGTCTTTAATCTCTTTCTCCATGTCACAATACTGGACCAGTATATTCTTATCCACCAAATCCTCCCTCTTGCAATCTCTTTATTGGCTAAGGTTATAATCCTTTAGACATGCCTCATATCCCTTGTTAAACTCGTTCTCAGCCTTTTCACCCAACAAGTCCTCCACTTTATACAATATCCAGCAGTCTCCCGGTTCATAAAGATCAAAAGGAACATCCTCCGGAACCGGGAAATCCATTAGGAACTGTCCAAAATACCCTTCCGATTCCATTGCCTCATACGCTTCCCTCTGTGTTATCGTTCCCCTTTTCTTTTCCAGACGGTAACATGTTACGTCTTTATAGTCCGCGCTGAGTGACACTTTTACTTTTGCCATTTTATGCGTTTCCCTCTCTCTGGGCGGTACCGCGCATCCGGGCACAATACCGTGAAACAATATGCCGGCATCCGGGCAGACCATGTTCTGCATGGCGCTGCTTCCTGAATGCTGTTGTACCGCGCCTGCCTGAATTTTACAATCTCACTGCTGTTCCTTTTCCTCGCCTTTGATAATCTTGCCACATTTCCTCCTTTGCTGAAGCTTTTTCAAATACTCTACCAACTCCGTCACACTATTACTGTGGTATTGATATTTATCCTCATACACTTTGTCACTCTGGTATTTCCGTTTTTCGTGTTCGATAAGATGATAATACACCTGGTCATATTTTTTAACAGACCTTTCATTCTCACGCTGTGGGAACTCTGACACAACCAGCCGGGATCCATCCCCAAAATCAAACTTGTAATAATTCACATCGATATGCTCATCCCTGTACCAGAGCCCCCAGGCTTTATAATTTTTCAGCCACTCTTTCCGTTGATCCTCATTTTTCAAAACCGGAAGCTCTAACTGACTGGGCTCCAGATTTTCCAACAACTTAGACTGCGCAGCCTCTGCGGCGTCATGCTCTGCCAATAAGTTTTTAAATGCCTGGATCTTCATCGCAGATTCCGTATAGTAGTGTTGCATACCGTTCTTTGACCATTCATCTTGCATAAGACTCATGATCTCATCTTCTCTTGCGATTATCTGCTCTAAGATGCCACGATCATAGCTTTTCGGCTTTTCAGCTTTTCTTCCGCCTTTTGTCTCCTTTACTCCAATTTCTGGATCCTTCTCAAGCTTTGTCTTCAACTTTGCCCGATCACACCGAAAATCACATTGTCTTCCACAAGCTTTACAGCACGGTACCGGCTCACCGTCGCCCCGCCTATGATATGCCAAAGCCAAATTGACAAATTGACATTTATCCCCCACAGCATCCCGCAGCATCCCTATCCCAGCTATCCGATCACACGGAAACGGATTCCCCAACGGAGCTTCCACACAATAACAAAACACTTGTCTGATTTGACATTCCATGGAGCAGGAAAAGCAGGAATGCCCTTCTTTACACCCAGCCGTTGCTATCAAACTATCTTCCGGATATATCTCTCTGGGGGTTCCGTATGCAGAAAGCGGCTCCTCATCTTTTTCTTCTCCAGGTACCTCTGTCAAGGAACCATAAAATTCCTCCTGGTCAGCACATTCCCCAGCGGTATCCCCCTTCTTAGCCCCATCCGCTTTTACAGTAGTTGCGACCGTCGCAACCGTTTCCGCATTTTCTGGAATCTCACTCTGTTCCGGGATCTGCCCCTCCGGCTTTGTGCCGGAATCCACCTTTGCTGCCTTTTTCTTCGGCTTCATTTCCCGGATCTCTCGCACCTTCATCTCCGGCGTCACCTGCTCCCGCTGCTCCTCCGTCATGGACACCATCTCAATCAACTGGCTGACGGAATAACCCCGATAAGGCAACGCCAGCGCCGGCAGCTCCCCGAACTCTATTGATTCTCCAAACTTCTCATACAGCCCAATGCACCGGGAAGCCCAGGACTTGTCCTTTTTGTACTGGCAGTGCAGAAACTCCTGGAAGCTGTTGTACCCGTCATCCTCCCATAACCTCTCCTCCCGGATAATCCACAAATAATACCCCGTTGCCACAAAGCCATCCTTCACGTCCCGGATACTGACATCCACTAAGTTTTTCGCCTCTTTGAAGGTCAGACCGCTCTTTTTAATCTCCTCCGCCATTCTCATCCCTCCGCTTTCACTTTCCCAATCCTTGCCTTCAACGCTTCCAGCAAGCTGTCCTGGGTTGCCCGTTTGCTCTGCAGCGCCTCCATCACCAGGGCATCCGCTCCGCAGTCCACTACCAGGTGGTGCACAATCACGTTTTCCTTCTGCCCCTGCCGGTGCAGCCTGGCATTTGCCTGCTGATATAGTTCCAGAGACCAGTTCAGCCCAAACCACACAATGGTGTTCCCTCCTGCCTGCAGGTTCAACCCATAAGCCGCACTGGCCGGATGGGCCAGCAGCACCGGAATTTCCCGGTTATTCCATCGGGTAATCGCCTCCGGCCCTTTTAACTCCTCTATCGCCAGGCCGGCATTTCCCAAGCTCTTTCTAATCCGCTCCCGGTCATGCTGGAAATTATAAAACACCAGCACCGGACGCCTTTGAGCCGCCTCCACGATCTCCCGCAGGGCCTCCAGCTTTTCCCCATGCACCTCAACTGCCTTTTTCTCCCCGTCATACACAGCCCCATTGCAGAACTGTAAAAGCTTGCCGGATAATACGGCTGCAGAACCGGCGTCCAGGGTGGACTCGTCTATCTCCAAAAGCATCTCCCTCTCAAACTGCTCATAAGCCTTCCTGGCTCTTGGATTTAAGGCTACATGAACCACATTGTCAATCCGCTCCGGAAGCTCCAGGTAATCCTTCGCGGACAAACTGATGCAAATGTCCTGAATCCTTTCTTGGATTCTCTCCTCCGCCCCTGGCAATGGTTCGTAGGAAAACACCACTTCTCGGTTCCGGGAGGCCGGCGTAAAATACATTTCCCGGTATGCCCCTATTCGCTTCCCCAGCCGTTCCCCTCCATCCAGCAGATAGACCTGGGACCACAAATCCACCAGACCGTTAGGCGCCGGCGTTCCCGTCAGACCGCAGATCCGGCGGATATGGCTTTTTACCAGACACAGGCTCTTAAACCGCTTTGCTTGTGGGTTTTTAAAACTAGACAGCTCATCAATCACCACCATGTCGAACGGCCAGTCATTCCGGTAGTAATCCACCAGCCACTGTACGTTGTCCCGGCTCACCACATACACATCCCCCGGGGAATTTAAGGCGCGAATCCGTTTTTTCAGACTCCCCAGCGCCGGCACAACTCGCAGAAGCTTTAGGTGGTCCCACTTACCCGCCTCCCGCGTCCAGGTGTCCTCCGCCACTTTCTTGGGCGCAATCACCAACACTCTGCGGACTGCAAAGCGGTTATACCGCAGGTCATTGATCGCTGTCAGAGTAATCACAGTTTTGCCAAGGCCCATGTCCAAAAACAACCCCAAAGCCGGTTCAGCAATCAAGCGGTTGATGCAATACCGCTGGTAGTCATGGGGCACAAACTTCATGCCTTCCCCTCCGCTCCTCCCAAATGGGGCCCCTCGCAGGCGCTGGTCTGACAGACAGCCGCTACCACGCCGTCAATCCCCTCCAGACTGTCCAATACCCACACACCGCAGCCCAGGCTGAGCAGTTCCCGCATACGCACATGCTGCAGAGGCGTGGGCTTCTTCCCTGGCGCCTTTACCTCCACAAAGCCGATATGCCCTCCCGGCATCACCACCAGCCGGTCCGGCACTCCGTCATTTCCTGGAGAGACGAATTTATAAGCCTTTCCCCCGGCCCGCTTTACCGCTTCCCTGAACTTCTCCTCAATCTCTTTCTCTCTCACATTGATCCTCCTTCTCTGCCCGGGCAACAAGCCCCTCGCGTGTACGTGCGTACCCTTTTTATTTAATTTAAGGGTTTAAAGGGTTATAATACCCTTAATACCCCATATTCTATGTTTATATAGATAAAGAATGTTGCAAATGTAGATATATGGGTTAAACCCGCATAAAATAAGGATTTTTTCGGGAACACTCCTCTTGTTCCTTTTTGTTGATTTGTTGCCAGGCTGCTACTTCAAGAATGTTGCATTTGACGTTTATATTCAAGAATGTTCCTCCTCCCGTATCCGGTTAAACCCCCTTTGTTTTCCGTAATAAGGTCCAAAAGGGATTGGACCGCGGCTTCGTTCCCATCCGCCTATCACAGACAGAATCGAATTGATTTCATAGGAATCGCTTTTCTTCATCATCTTTAAATCTCCGTTAAAGCATTCACACCAAATCTCTGCCGCACATACCCGGTCCCTGGAAACCAACTGGTCAGCATCACAGGCGTCCTTTCCAAAATTCCAAAAATCCCTCCGTGCATATAGGTCCTTCCTGTTCCAATCCAAGGTGATCTGCCTTTCTAGGAACTCACGGATAATCCCTTCTTTCGGATTGCTTTCCATATGCTCCTCCTGCTGCCTTTTTGCCTCTCTGGCATCCTCACCTTCCAGATACAGCTTTTCCCCACATCTCCACCGGATTACAGCCTCTGCCCAAATCTGATCCACCTCACCTTCAAGCTGAGAGAAAATATGCTTCCTTGGTTTCCTCTCCCCCAGATCAACCGGCCAGAACCGTCTGTTTCCTGTCAGATCCCTCAAAATCTCCTTATTGTTAGTAGTTCCCACAATAATACAAGAACGGGGAAACGGTCTTGTATGGCGCCCATAGGGCTCCCGATATACGTCCTCTGTTTTACTAAGAAACTGTTTGATCGTATTCATTTCGGATTTATTCATTCCGGCCAATTCTCCGGCCTCCAGGATCCAGTATCCTTGGATTATTTCTGCGGCTTCTTTTCCCTCAAAAGTACTTAAGCTGTCTGAATACCAATCCATCCCCAACACACGAAAAAAGGTGCTTTTCCCCAATCCTTGAGGACCGGATAATATAAGCATAGAATCGAATTTCACTCCGGAAGTCATGGCCCTGGCTACTGCTGCCGTCAAGGTTTTTCTGGTCACAGCCCTCACATAAGGGCTGTCCTCTGCCCCAAAATAATCAATTAAAAGGGTGTCAAGCCGTGGTATATTATCCCATACCAGCCTTCTCAGATACTCCTGGAGTCTGTTGACCCGGTGGGACACCGCATAAACTGCCATGGCATCTAATATATTACTCTTTCCGGTTATTCCGTATACTTTCTCCAGATAATGCCTCATTCCGGCATCATCCTGTTCTTCCCACGCACGCGGCTTTTGATACCGCTTTTCCACATCCCACGGCATAGGTTCCCCTGCCACGGGGCGGTTGGCAAAATCATCATGCCAAAAACGCCCATAAAGCCGATTATCATGGTTTAATATAGTCAGTACATTGTCAATGGTGTTCAGTGGTTTCCCGGTCCTGGAATGGCATTTCAGCATCCCCATCCAGTCCAGATCTTCGGGCTCCTGAGGTTCTAAGCGGGCCATAGGCATGGCCGCAAACTCCTCCTGGGCCTTCTCATACCGTTCCGCCGTAACTAGCTTTGCCACCGGCCCCAGACCGGAAGCAAACTCACACATAGCCTGGAACGACGGAAGCTGGGTTACCGGCGTATCCGGCTTTGCCTCCCCATCCTCCTCCCCAAACTTATGCAGCCGCACCAGATCAAACGCATTGCACAGCTTTCCTGACGCTGGATCCGTGGCATGATGGCTGTATAGGAAATTCCCGCCCTCATACAGCACTGCCCCTCCTACGGTCGTTCCCCCGCTATAGGTATACCGTTCCTCCCCGCATGGCACATAGGCGTCCGGAATAAACTCCGCAATCGCCTCTGGGATGGTATAGGTACGGCAAAACGCTCCTACCACCCCCTGCTTCTCCAACGGGTTCCCCTGCTTCTTGGCCGACCGATCCCGCAGCTTTGCCGCGCCCGGCACCTCTGGCCACTCCGATACATTCCTCCAGTCCTGATACAGCCCCAGCATCCCGGCTCGTGACAAAAACGGCTTATCCCCATAGAAAAACACATACTCACTGTCCCGGCTGCACCCTGGCCAATACATCAGCCGAACCGGCTCAAAGGTAGTCGGGTCAAACATGGGCATTCCTAAAAAGGATGCCGCCTTCCTGGCAATCGGCTCATACTCCTCCACACTGCAGGGTTCATCCAAAGGGAAAATAATCCGCAGCCTGGGAGCCGCAGGCTCATGCTTTCTGGTGGAATATACTGCATAGGCACACCCCATTGAATCCAAAACCGTCAGCACCCTCTGAGTCCCTCCGGCCGGGATATTGTCCGCATCCAGTGTCACCAGATGCCTGGGTCCCGCGTTCTGACTGCGTCTGGCCTTCCCAGTCAACTCCCCGCCCACAAACCCTCCGATATCCTTTAAGCTGTCCTGGCCGGACTTGGAAAGTCCCCGGTACTCCTCATACGATTCCCGGGTCCTTACCGGCATGGATACTCGCCGGACAAAATCCGACCACAGAAGCTCCTGCTGCTGCCAGCTCATGGATTTTCGGCTGGCCCCGGTAGAGATCCGTATGGTCCGGTCATTGATGAACATGGCTTTACTCCTTTTTATAATAATCTCCCACAAAACCGTCTGCATTCAGCGGCAGTCCCGCCGCCCACGGCGGCGCCTGGCACATGAGCTGGATCGCCTCCTCCAGACTCTGCCCTCCGCCTTCCAAAATCTCCAGCGCCACCTCATCATGGATATGGAAACAAATCCGATATCCCGCGCTTTGCAGGTTCATCATAGCGTTGGCCAGGCAGTCTCTTGCCACTGCCTGCACAATATTTTCCGTCAGCTTTCCCCCATAAGTCTGTATCATTCCCCACTTATGGCTTTTCTGATCCATTCCTTTATAATAAATCCGCTTCCGGTTCCGCTCATCTGACGCCAGGCTGGGCTCCACATAAGACAGACTTCTCCCGCTGGGGAGCTGCACCATCATTCGTCCTGCATCCCGATAAAAGGATACCCCACAAGGCAAAGACGCTGCTGCCCCGGTTTCAATGCAGTCCAAGGCATACCTCTCCACTGCATACCAGAAATCCTGTATCCTCCGGTTGGAAGCCCGCCATCTCCTCACAATGTCTGGCAGATCCTCCTCCTTTATCCCCATCTGCAAAGCTCCCATCTGCACCAGCGCTCCTGCAGCTCCCTGGTACCCTAAAGCCAACTCCGCAATCTTCCCTTTTGCACGGAGAGCATATTCCGGGTTCCCCTTCCGTATTTTCTCCACCGGCACCCCAAACATAGCGCCTGCGGAAGCCTCATAAATCATTCCATGGGTACGGAACACTTCAAGCCTCCATTCCTCCCCGGCCAGCCAAGCAAGCACTCTCGCTTCAATGGCCGAAAAATCAGCCACAGCAAAGCGGTATCCCTCCCCTGGCACAAAAGCAGTGCGGATTAATTGGGATAAGACATCCGGCACATTTCCATAAATAGTCTTTAATGCCTCCACCTTCTGCTTTTTCACCAATTCCCGCGCCGTATCCAAACTTTCAATGTAATTTCTGGGGAGGTTTTGAATTTGCACCAGGCGCCCGGCCCATCTCCCGGTCCGCTGCCCGCCGTAGAACTGCAAAAGCCCTCGCACCCTTCCATCGTCACATACTGCTGCTTTCATGGCCTCATATTTCTTTATGCTAGTTTTCGACAGCTCCTGCCGAATCTTCAGCATCTTCTTCACATCCGGGTTGGGCCCGTCCGCCTCCAGAAGCTCCGCCACAGTCTGCTTGTCCAGGCTTTCCACTTCAATATCCGCGTTATCCTGGATCCATTGTTTAAGCTGCGCCACGGAATTAGGATTATCCAGCCCTGTGATCTCCCGGGCTTCCTCCTCCAGAGCATCCGTCATATGGTCACTGACTGCCAATGCCCCGTTTACAAAATCCATATCCAATGCCACTCCGTTGATGTTAATGTCCTGGTCCAGCGCCCATAGGCAGCGCTCCTGTGCCGGTACAGGATATCCTTTCAACCTTCCGGCAACTTCCCGCTCTGTCACCACATCCCGCATACAGTACTCTTTAAAAAGCTGCCATTTTTCCGGTGAATGCTCCGGCAAATTTCTCCTTCTCCCGCCGTTCCTCTTTGTGGGGGCGCACGGGGTACAGAAATATCGCACCAGCGCTTTTCCTTCCGCCATTTTCCTTCTATCCTCAGAAATGCCCATTGCCTTTCCTACGGCGTCTAAACCACCGGCATAACCACAATACCAGGCATGTACCATAGAACAATTCCATTGATCCAGGAAGGTTTTATAATACCGGCTTAAACAATAATACTCAAAAGCGGCATTGAAAGCAGTTTTTTTAACATCCGGATTCCCTAAATCCAGTATCACCGGATACGGGATACTCTCTCCCTGCAGAAGATCCGCTATCTGTACAGGCCCTTCATCATACTGCCAGGCAAATAAGAGGATCTCAAAGTCCGGAGACTGTACATAACGGTACAGCCCGGACTTCTGAAGCTTTACACTGCTATAAGTTTCCAAGTCAATGCTTAAGGTCCTCAAATCCCCATCACTCCCCCATAAAGCGGCATCCCGGTCACTGGATCTGTAGCAGGAGCTGACGGTACGGTTCCTGCTGGCGGAAGGCCAAAGGCATAGCCTGGAGAGTTCAGGAAAGTACCTCCATAACCCGCAGACGCGGCACCGGCGCCTGGTGGAACAGGGCCATATCCAGGAGATTGAGGCTGTCCCCCATATCCTCCGGATGGCGCAGGCGCCTGTCCAGGCGGAGTAGATCCCAACATCATGCCATACGTTGACGCCCCATTCCAGACATTTTTCCCTCCAAAATCCTCCTCCGGGGTCGTCCGTCCGGACAGCGGTTCCCCGTCTGCGATCTTCTGCAGGTTATTCAGGCCACATCCCACGCCTCGGTTCCCGTTCTGGTTATAAGCAAAAAAATTCACGGAAGCACGCGCATAACATCCGGAATAGAACCCATTAGGATCCAGAATCGGCTGGATATCCGAGTCTACCACGGAAGGCCGCACTTTGCTGGATGCACGCACCACCCAGCATCCCCGGCACTCCTCCCCAAACGGTTCCCCGTTATCTTTCACCCCATCCCCGTCATACAACGGCAATTTGGGTCTTGCCGGCTTCTGCCCGCCAAACACTTTCTGCACCCCGTCCTCAAGTGCCTGATTTATGGCAGCACAGATAGCCTGATAAGACACCTGATCGGATTTAGCAAATAACATCGTAATCTGATATTTCGGCTCCCCGCCTCCTTGCGGGGCCTGCGGCTGAAACACATGGGCATAGCTTGCCCGAAATACACCTGTTATCATGGCTGGTCTCCTTTCTTATAAGCGTTTGCCCCGCCGAAATCCTCCTCCGGCGTACTGTCTTTTACATAGGCCGGGCGCTTATCTTCCTCAGGGGCCAGCGTAGGCGCCCCCTTGGGCTTTTCAATAAACGGGGCAAGGATTGTATTGTATTCTTCCCTCGTAATCAGCTTCTCCGCCTCTGTCAACGGCAAAGGAACCTGCTCATAGAACATGGCCTTCTTATACCCAGCCTTTACCAGAGCCCCATAAGCCGCTTTAGGGTCTGTCAGGCTCCGGTTGCTCCTTCCTTCCACCAGCTTCCATCCAGGCACCGCCTCCCCGCCAAGTAGCTTTGCCAGCGCTGCCTTTTTCACCTTCTTAATCCAGGGTTCCGCCATGATAAGAAGGGGCAGAAGCGTTCCGATTTCCTCATTAGTTAAAAGCGCCTCATTTTTCATCTTTCCGGTGGCCGGATCCACCTGTGCCTGCAGAACCGGGGCATTGGCGTCTGCACGCGCCCTGCAAGTCCCGGCCGCACAGCAGAAACAGTCGTCACACCATTTCCCCTGCTGAAACTCCCCTCCTCCTATATAAGCCTTCTGAGCTGCCGGTCTGACCACAGACTCCGCCCAGGCATTCAGGTCCTGGATCGAGGTAGTCCATTTGGAAAAGTTTTTTACACGGGGCTGCACAATATGGAAATGCACTGTATCAATGGGGAAAATCAGATCATATGCCTGCAAAGCGCCCAAAGCATACAATGCCATCTGACAGTTTCCTTCCGCCTCCACAACAATTCCTTTTCCATATTTAAAATCCACAACATGCAGTTCCGTACCATACATCATAATACAGTCCGCTGTCCCAAATCCTTCCGGTGCAAGGTAACTATAGTCCACTCGCTTCTCCACCGCTATGTATGGGGCGGACGGATATTGGTACGCGATTTGCTGCACATAGTCCCTGTACTCATCGGTGTACCGTTCCATCTCCGCGCTAAAACAGGATTCCTTCCTTAATTTGTTTAACCCAGCCTTATAGTCCTTCTCCGACATCCCCGGCTCCAGGAACAGCTTCCTCAGCTTCCACTCACAAAACTGGTGAGCCAGGGTTCCTTCCTCTGCCGCTTCCGATGTTTCCTGGGCAAACTGTTCCCGGAGGCGGGCAGAAGGCGGACAGTGAATCCACTGCTTTGCGCTGGAGGCGGAAAGGAGGGCATGGGCCCTTTCTGTCGGGGCCGTCATAGATTAGCCCCCAGCATCCGAAGCTGAGTTGCCAATGCCCCATACTGCTCCTTAGGCACCTGCATTAAAGATCCCGCCCCGAACTGGGATAAAACCTGCATGACCTGCGGCTGCTTCCCCTGATCCACAAGGCCCGTCATGGCCACCGCAATCTGATCCTGGGTATACGCGGGAGCCGGGGCCGTAGTGGGAACCGGCCCGGACATGCCCGGCAAGTTTGCCGGTGCGCCAGCTGAAGGAAACGATCCTCCTGGCAAGTTTGTCGGTGCACCGCCTGAAGGAAACGAACCTCCTGGCAAGTTTGCCGATGCGCTTTGCTGCACCGGGGCTGTAGGCACACCGGTTGGATAGTCTCCGGAAACTGCCGGAGCATCTGCCTGTTTTTTATAACTCAGGTTTGCCGTTACCCCGCTGGTTCCCATTGCACGGGCCAGGCTTTGGATCGCCTCTGCGATTCCCTCAAGTCCACTGATATTAACGGATACTGTCATACTTTTCTTCCTCTCTTTCTTGATTTTCTTTCAAAATCCCTTTATAATGGAAAAGTAATATGCTTTTACAATTCTATCATTTCCCCGGCTGCTCTCTTTGCCGGGGTTTTTGTTTTCCCGGTAGTCTTAAGCCGGGTCATGTACTCACAGCACTCCCAGCTCCTTAACTGTTCGTCAATCATCATTCCGGCCCCAAAACTCATTACTGCCTGAAACATCTGCTCCATGGTGTAAGCCTGGAAGGGCCTTACCCCATCCGGAGTAGTATAATCCCGCCATACATCCAGCATCAGGCGCAGACGGTCCATCTGCTGATGGCTGAGGTTGTATTCTACACTCATCTGCATCTGTGCTATGGCTGTCTCCTCCTTTCCCGTCTTCTCATCCCCAACGGCCCTTGCACTCCCTGCTGGTATTTCAGGAACCGGGCCTGCCGCTGCGCTGCGGCTTGTCCGCTATGTACCCGATCAAACTTCACAACACGCTCCTTTGCCATATAGCTTCCTCCTCTCACTTTATAGTAGTAAAAAAACCAAAATCATCAAAATCCCGCAAAAAACAGCCAGGGCTGCCACCCACCTCTCCAGCATCCGGATGTACCGGGCCTGCCTCTGTCCGGGAGTCAGGTACACTTTCCCGGTTGGTATGAATTTCAAATCCTTCATTTCCCCTCCTGCCGGCTTGTCCAGCCTCCCGCTCTTAGGCGGGCTCCTTTTTATCATTTTCATCCTCTGACGGGATAATACGATAACTAATTTTTGCGTTCTCCTGATCTTCTAAAAGATGTATTAAAATAGCAACAATCCTTTCCAGGTCCATCTTATCCCCTCCTCTCCTTTGGTAAAGGATATGCACATCTGCCTGTACTTGTTTCCTGTTTTTACAGAAGCCCTCCGTCAGTATCAAACTTTGCTTACTGGCGAAATCTTACCTTGATAAACTTTATCTGCTATTTCTCGATAAGTTTCAATATCCTTTTGGGATAAACACAGGGGCTGCTTCCCGCCAGAAGCGGTCTTTTTCTTTTTATGCTTCTTGCTCAACCTCTCTCACCTCACCTCCTTGTCTGGTAAATTCCTCCATCTCATGCTATAATCCCTACATCAACACCGCCATGCTGAAATATTATGAAAGGAGAATGACGCATGAATAAAGAAGAATTATCCTTGGAACTTACCAAGCTTATTTCCGAAAAACTAATTACTACAAACAAATTTACAGAAAATGCTGGTAATCTTCCGAAAGCTATCGTAGAAGCATACAACTTTATCTACGACAACATTAAGGCTCATTCAGAATAGTAAATATATTAACCATCTGTTCCGTCAATTTAACTAGTTCTTCGATTGAACAATTAGAGGATTTCTCTGCAAGTAATTTCAGTTGCTTATGGAGAAGTCCTGTTTCTTCTTGCAGAACATTCCTTAGCTCCGTCTCACCCTCACCTCCCTTCCTAATCTCCTCTATCTGATGCACTTGCCTTTTTTCTGTCCCTTCCTTATACTATGCTCACAGGCTCCTGCCAGAGCCGAGTACATAGAAAGGAATGATAAAAAACATGACTGAAAAGGAATTTGAAACCCGATTTGCAAAAACTTAGTCAACCGCTTTATCAGAAGATGATATTTCCAAGCTTTGCAATAATGCCGCTCAATCTACAGATTCCATCATCGTCCTTGCCAAGATTCTTTTGGATTTTCAAAAGGCTGCCGTAAAAGCTGTTCTAAAAGAATTTCTTTTAAATGATGAACAGTAGATTCTGGTGTAGGGAGTTGCTGTTTTTGAACTTGCACTTCAAGGGCAGCAACTCTCTTTTCTAGTTCTTCCCACCGTTCTTTCGATATGAACGTCTCCCTCACCTCCCTCCTATCTGGTAAATCCCTCCATCTCATGCTATACTTCTCGTACAGGCTCCCGCCAGAGCCGAGTACATACTAAAAGGAGAATTGCTTATGCATCCGTCAGAGAAAGAACTATTATTAACACCGTATCAACAATATTTAGAAACCGGAAATCGTGAATATGGCCTTCGCTTTGATAATCAAGCCAATAGGTCTAAAACCTACAACTACCTAGATAACTTAGAAGATGATGGCTACATCGAGTACACAGCAAGGGCTACTGGATTTTGCCAATATAAAATCACTCCTTATGGAATCCAATTTGTTGAAAATGGTTTTAAAATCCCTGATGTATCTCCAGTAATACAAGGCGATAACAGCATTTACGTCAATGGCTCCAGCAATTCAATAACCGGAAATTACAACAAAATATCTGTTGACATCGCTCACTCCGACTTACCCGATGACTGTAAACAATTAATCGAATCTTTTCTTTATGAAATGCAAAACCCTCACCTTCCTCAAGAAAAGAAATCCGAAAAAATCAAGTCTTTTCTATCTGACATTTCATCAGGAACTATTTCTGGTGCTGCTGCATCCGGATTGACTACGCTTCTTATTTCTCTTTTTAGCCAGATACCGTTTTGATTCCTCCAACCAGTGCCTAACCGCTTCCGGGAGGGTGCTGGTTGTGACTTTCATTGGAACAGGCTGTAAAAAGCAACTGCCATCTTTACATTCAAATAAATATAACCTAGTTCTGACTATTCCTCCTTCCGCAAAGAGGACATATTGCTTTCCGTTGACAGAAAAGCACCCTTTCGTTTCTATCGCTCCTTCACCTCCTTCCTGTCTGGAAATTTCTCCCTCTACGTGATATACTTCCTATACAGACTCCCACCAGAGCCGAGTATGAAGAAAGGAACACTCATATATGTTGGAAAAAAAATAATGAACTACTATCACATTTAATCGATATTGGTCAGGTAACTTACTACCAAATGCACAACCAGATACTTGAGGAAATGTGTCCATCTGGAGATTTTTCTTCTACAGAATGGAACGAAGCTTCTGTTGAGGCCGTTATTGCTGCTGTTGCAAAGATGATTCAAGAAAATAACGCCTTGCTTCTAACAAAGACCGAACAGAGCAAAGAGAACATATAAGCTTTTCATTTTTAACAATATTCATAGAAAGCTTTTGTATCTGTTTTTCAACTCTGTAAATTCGCAGGCGTATAAGGTCCAGCGATTCTTCTTCAGAAAAAAGCCGCTTCCCGCCAAAGGCGGCCTTTTTCTTTTTATGCTTCTTACCCGTCTCCCCCTCACCTCCTCTCTAAGCCCCTCTGTCTGATGCACTTGCCATTTTTTCCCATTTGCCTTATACTGTATTTACAGGCCCCTCCCAGGGCCGAGTACACAAAGAAAGAAGGTTATTTATGAACAACACATGTTTTGTTATTATGCCAATTGGGGACCAAGCAATCGGAGGAGTTACAATAACAGAGGAGAAATTGCGTGAAAAATATGACTATATTATCAAAAATGCCATTAAAAAAGCAGCTCCCTCCCTTGATGTTATTCGGGCTGATGAAGAAGTAAATCCAGGTTCAATCAGTAATGATATTTTTACAAAATTGATGCACTCGCAGTTTGTTATTGCTGATATTACATACCCTAATCCTAATGTTTTCTACGAATTAGGCATCCGCCACGCTATTCGTCCAGGGACGATATTAATTCGTGAAAAGGTTGATTTTAAAGTCCCATTTGATGTTTCGCATTTGCGTCATATTGAATATACTCAAGAACCTTCAGGTATGGATAAGTTAGCCGAGCAACTTAAACGTAGATTTGAATTTTATGCTAAAACCCCTGAAAAACCGGATAATCAATTTTTGGAACTCTGTTCTTTTACAAATTATGTGCCAACTATTTACGGAAAACCCGAAACAGGTAAACAAGATTTTGTTGCCAAGCTGCTTACCCTCTTTTTGAGCAATCCTGGAATGCTACAAGCATTGACAGATAAATCTTTATCAAAGGAAGATCAGCAGCAAGCAATTTTCTTAGAATTCGCAAAAAATCCCGATTATGCGGACCAACTTGTGCAAGCGCTAGTCCACTCCGGACTCATCCAGATCTAATTCCTTTGTTAAACGTTCAAATATGGTTTTTAAGAGTGTATAAACCGTATCGGCTTTAATTTGTGGAGAAACATTTTCCAGACTGATTATAACCGAAAACGTTTCTCCGCTTTCATCAAAATGCAACGACTTTTGCATAGTTCTGATTGTTCTTTCAGTAATATCTCCTCATCTCCTCTCTATATTATTGCTACGGTTTTATCGTAATCTAAGGGTAAAAAAATAAGTTGCTCATAAGGCACTCCATAAACTTCTTCGATTTTTCTCAAAACCGGAATGTCTGGATAACTTTTTCCACGTTCATAATTTCCTAAGGTATCAGTGCTTACCCCAATACATTTAGCTGCCTCCTCTTGCGTCAATTTCTTCATCTCTCTGGCAGTTCGTAACGTAAATCTTGTTTTCATAACCAGCAAGTCATTATCACCTCCTATCAATTTCTAAAAATACTATACTACGGTTTAATCGTAATGTCAACGTTTTTTTCGTAATTATTTAAAATTATCTTGATTTTTTTACGGATTAATCATATAATGATGATTGAAGGAGGTAATTATATGAGTGGGTTAGGGAATAAAGAAATAATGGCAAACAATATTCAATATTATATGGACATGTATCAAAAAACTAGACAGGATATGTGCGATGCCCTCGGAGTTAAATATACTACATTTTCAGATTGGGTCAATGCAAAAGCATATCCACGCATTGACAAGATAGAACTAATGGCAAATTATTTTGGAATATCCAAGGCTGATTTAGTAGAAGAACGCAATACTTTGACCACCCGCGATGAACGTGATATAGAAAAAATCCTAGACCAAACCCGGGAGCAGCTCTTGTCCCAGGAAGGCCTGATGTTTGATGGAAAACCAGCCAGCCCGGAAGCCGTTGAGTCCATCATTTCAGCTATGCAGATCGGCATGGAAATGGCAAAGAAAAAGAACAAGGAAAAGTACACTCCAAAGAAATACAAAAAGGGATGATGCTTATGGATATCAAAAAACGGGCTGACGAGTTAGCCAGAAGATTCCAAACTCGTAATCCCTTTGAAATTATCCAAGGGTTAAATGTAATATTGCTATTTGTCCCATTAATTGACACAAAAGCCTTTTACCAATATTTTCAGCGCAATAATATTATTTATATCGATGAGAATTTATCCAGAAAAGAACAAATATTTGAATGCGCTCACGAAATGGGGCATATGTTCCTTCATAAAAATGCAAATACTATCTTTATGGATAGCAGAACAATGCTTAATACCAATCGATATGAAAAGGAAGCCGATACCTTTGCTATAGACTTACTAATTAGCGATGATATACTAACCGAATATCAAGAGTACAATATAGAGCGTCTTTCCCGATTGCTGGAATATGAAAAACGGTTAATAGAACTAAGATTAAATAGCCATTAGGCTTTTTAATAAAAATACAAAAAGAGAGGGAATGTATTATGAAAAAGAAATTATTAGTTGCAACAATCTTTGCCGTCACGATTGGTCTGGCCGGATGTTCTTCCCCCACAACACCTCAAGACAATTCAGCAGAGATCGAAAGCCTCAAGTCTCAAGTTGAATCTCTGCAGGCTGAAAACAATGAACTGAAAAAATCTCTTGAAGCTGCTGAAGCTGCTACAGAACCAGAAACTTCTGAAGCCCAAGATTCTTCTACCGGCTCTGTTCTAATGCTCAATGAAGAAGGCATTCTTGAGGATTGGGCTATTACAGTCTCAAATACCGAAATAACAGATTATATAAAGGAAAATGACTATGCCGGATTTACCCCAGACGATGACAACAGATATTTAGCCATAGAAATCAGTGTAACAAATAATGGAAAAAGTGCTTCTACCTTTTTACCAAGTTTCGGAATCGGAGACTCTATATCCGCAAAAATTTTATACCAAAATGACTACGAATTCAGTTCCACAAATCTATTGGGATACAGTAAAGGAATGCATGATTCCACGATCAATCCCTTGTCTACTAAAACAGGGGTTATCGCTTTTGAGATTCCAGATTCTGTAGCTTCCAGTGAAGATGAACTTCTTTTAGTTATTTCCGCTGGAAATAAAAACTTACAATTCAAAATCAGGTAAATTGTCCGAAATAAAAGGTGACCATTTCATATACTCTTACAGTAATCTTCCGGAAAATATAAATATTCAACTCAGTGGCAATATGGCAAAACCTTACCAGGTAAAGCAAGTCAGGACTTTCTTGCAAAAATATCAGCTTAAATTATAGGAGGTATCCCATGTATAAATACGAACGTATTATTTACTGGTCAAATGATGACAATTCTTTTATTGTCGAGGTACCGGAACTCCTAGGCTGCATGGCTGACGGTGCAACCATAGAAGAAGCAATCGCAAATGTTGAGATCATTATCAAAGAGTGGATTGAGGTAACATTGGAAAGGGGACTTGAAGTCCCGGAACCAAAGGGACGGCTTATGTATGCATAAAATTTCTGCCTACAGTTGATGGTAACAGGATTACCGTACTGGGAAAAGCGAAAGAAAATTAAATAGCCATTGGGTCAACCATTTGATGATGCAGCGGCAAACTACACCAGCCGTAACAGCGATTAAAAGACGAATTAAAACAGACTGGAGGTATAAAATGCTATATCCATTTATGACACTCAATGACAATACGGAGATAGTACACTCCGAATTGCTGGAAAAAGATAATAAAAAGCAGGTCAAGGTCTGTATCGAAAAGCCTGTATATGGCGGATTTCATTCGGCAGTATGCTATCTTCCGGATTATTCGTGGGAAGATATTCAGGGATTTTCACCGGAAGAAATCCATTATTTTCAGGAGCTTCTGGAATCCCTGTCCCATGTCATCATTGAGCTCGCGCAAGACGGTGGTATAGAAGGGGGACTGGAAAATGCCGCAAGTTTTTAGACTCGGCCCATATGTTATCTATTTCTGGATGAATGAAGGGAAACCGCTTGAGCCAATTCACATCCACGTAGCTCAAGGTATTCCTTCTCCAAATGCAACAAAAATATGGATTACAAGGCGTGGTAAATGTTTGCTTTGCAACAACAACTCTAAGATCCCTAAAAAACAGTTAAATGCTATAATCAAGGTTATAGAGGCTCAATGCAACAGTGTTACTGATCTGTGGCTTTCCACATTTGGAGAAATCCGGTATTATTGCTAATTTAACTGTCCCCTATATGGCATTTGGTAAATAGAAAAGTACTGGGAAAAGCAGAAGATCATTAAACTAAAGGAGAGTGTCGTATGGCATTAACACGGAAGCAAGTGTATACTATTGACGATATCTATGCCCTTCCGGAAGGGCAACGGGCTGAACTGATTGATGGACAGATTTATGATATGGCTCCTCCAAAGAGAATACATCAAAAGCTTATAAACCGCCTGTCTCAAACGATTACAAATTATATTGATTCCAAACATGGAAGCTGTGAGGTTTATCCCGCTCCCTTTGCGGTTTTTCTAAATGCTGATGATAAAAATTATGTAGAACCGGACATTTCCATAATCTGCGATAAAGATAAGTTGGATGAATACGGATGCAACGGGGCTCCTGATTGGATTATCGAGATTATCTCCCCCAGCACAGAACGTATGGACTACGGGATAAAACTTTTTAAATACCGGGCAGCAGGCGTGAGGGAATATTGGATCGTAAATCCTATAAACCAGACTGTTAATGTCTTTGATTTTAAAAGCAACCAAAAAACCGGACAATACAGCTTTGATAAGGATATCAATTCTTGCATTTATGACGAGTTGACTATCCGAATTGCAGATTTTCTTTCATAAATCTATCTATGTAGAAAAACCACCCGGTGGATACCGGCGCCTGTTTTCGCAACAGGTGCATTTTTTATATTTTTCACATAAAATAAAAAAGGAGGATGATAGGATGGCAGTAAAAAAGCGGTGTGCAATTTACATACGTGTCAGTACGGAAGAACAGCACTTAAACGGACTTTCCCTTCCGGCACAGCGCAAAGCCCTGGAAGACTATGCCGCCACAAACGGATATCATGTGGCAGGCGTCTATGCAGATGAAGGGATTTCCGCCCGAAAAAGTATGGCAAAACGCAAAGAACTCATGCGGCTCCTGGAAGATATCCGGCAAGATAAAATCGACATGGTGCTGGTCACAAAGCTGGATCGTTGGTTCCGCAGCATCAAAGACTATAACATCACAGAGGAAATCCTTCGGGCGCATAATTGTTACTGGAAAACCATATTTGAAAACTATGATTCCTCCACAGCAAACGGACAGATGGTTATCAATATTATGCTCTCTGTCAATCAAGCTGAATGTGACCGGACTTCTGAAAGAATCAAAGCCGTATTTGATTATAAAAGGGCAAAGGGTATGTGTGTCACAGGAATGTGCGCTCCTTACGGATATATTATAGAGGATGGATACATAAAAAAAGACGAATCGGTTCGTCATATTGTTGAGGATGCCATTGATTTTTACTTTTCTTGCTTTTCCATCCGTCATACAGTAAATTACATAACAGACAAATATGGAGAAAACGCCCCGAGCTACTATAAAATAGATAAATTTTTTCATAACCCCAAATATGCCGGCATAGACGCTTCCGGTAACTCTTACTGTGAGCCCTATATGACCATGGAGCAATACACTATTCTGTTAAAGTCCAGGCAAGCCAAGACTTATTCATCCAGCGGCTATACCTACATTTTTAGTTCCTTGATTGTGTGCCCTATATGCGGATGCCGTTTTACTGGCAGACAGAGAAAACGCAGCAGGCAAGACGGATCTGTCCATTGTGCAATACGGTATAATTGCGTTGGTAAATTTAAATACCATCCTGGAGCATCTCTTAAAGAAGAATCCGTCGAAAAATATCTCCTGGAAAATATAGACAGTGCTCTGCAAGATATGATGATAGAATATAACCTTTCCAATTCACGCCAGCCTAAACCGGCAAAGTCCATCCAATCTTATAAAGATGAATTGGATCGGCTCAATATAATGTACCAAAAAGGCAGAATCTCCGAGGAGTATTATGAGACAGAGTACGAAAAAATCTCTGCTGCCATGTCCAATATGGATGACCAGATACTGCAGAAGAAACAGAAAAAGCTTTTGTCTGTATCACAGAAATTTAAAGGGAATTGGCAAGGACTTTATTTAAAGCTTGACAACTCCCATAAGCGTGCATTTTGGAAACAAATTATTGAAGAAATAAATGTTGATCCCAAAACCCGCCAGATAAGCGGATTTAAGTTTTTGCTTTAAGGGCAGTATTACATATTATACTGTTGAATTTGAGCCATTTGCTACCGGATTAGAATTAGAACACATTGGCCATGTCGTAGCTTCACTTGGAACAGATTCTGGTTATGTTCCCTATACAGCCTACAGCGCCAAAAAAAGCTATATGAAAGCCCACCCGGAAGTAGTTCAGAAATTTACCAATGCCATTCAAAAAGGTCTTGATTATGTTAATTCCCATTCAGCCGAAGAAATAGCCAAAGTGATTCAGCCTCAATTCAAGGAAACCCCTCTGGAAAATATTGCAAAAATTGTAGAACGCTATAAAGCTCAGGATACATGGAAAGAAGATACGATCTTTGAAAAAGACAGCTTTGAACTGCTTCAGAATATTTTAGAAGAAGCAGGCGAACTTCCTAAAAGAGTGCCTTATGAAGATCTTGTCACCACAGAATTTGCCCAAAAAGCCAAAGCAGGAAAGTAGTTTTACATTATAAAAAGGCAGAAGGCAGAAAAACCCGGATATTCTTAATAACTGTCCGTTTTTTCCTTCTGTCTTTTTCCCATCATTCCTCTGCTTGATCACGAGCCTCACAATTTAAATCAACGCCTGTAAGCTTCCAGACCTGTCTAAAAAAATTCAATACTATTTTCAGAAACTCTTGTATATCCCGGTTAATCTATGTATAATAATTTTATTTCAAATACTTATTCTTTAAAAGAATCAGGGAGGAATTGTGTGAACAGAGAGAAAATCATAGTGATCGATTTTGGCGGACAATATAACCAGCTTGTAGCCCGTCGGGTTCGGGAATGTAATGTATATTGTGAAATCTATTCCTATAAGACAGATCTGGAAACCATCCGGAAGATAAATCCAAAAGGTATTATTTTAACCGGAGGTCCTAACAGTTGTTATGAAGAAAATGCCGCTGCCTGTGATCCCACATTATTTAAATTAGGAATTCCGGTGCTGGGATTGTGCTACGGAGCACAGCTTATGATGCACCTTTTAGGAGGACAGGTCTGCAAAGCACCTGTCCGGGAATATGGAAAAATTCAGGTAACAGTGGATAAATCCACCCTTTTATTTCAAAATGTATCAGAGCAAACCATTTGCTGGATGAGCCACAATGATTATATAAAAACAGCTGCACCTGGATTTCAGGTCATTGCCCATACCTCTGACTGTCCGGTAGCTGCCGCCCAATGGGAAGAACGGCGTTTATATGCCATTCAGTTCCATCCCGAAGTACTTCACACAACAGAGGGTACAAAAATGTTATCCAATTTTGTCTACCAGATCTGTAATTGTATCGGAGATTGGAAAATGGATGCTTTTGTAGAAAACACTATACAATCCATTCGAAAAAAAGTAGGATCCGGTAAGGTTCTGTGTGCCCTGTCCGGCGGTGTAGATTCCTCTGTAGCAGCAGTTATGCTTTCAAAGGCTGTGGGCGATCAGCTTACCTGTGTATTTGTAGATCATGGACTCTTAAGAAAAAATGAGGGAGACGAGATCGAGCAAATATTCGGACCTGCAGGCCCTTATGAGCTGAATTTCATTCGTGTCAATGCTCAAAAACGGTTTCTTAACAAACTTAAAGGCATTGAGGAGCCTGAACAGAAGCGAAAAATAATTGGTGAGGAATTTATCCGCGTATTTGAGGAGGAAGCAAAGAAAATCGGTGCTGTAGATTTCCTGGTACAAGGAACCATTTACCCTGATGTAGTAGAAAGCGGGCTGGGAGGTGAATCCGCTACCATCAAATCTCACCACAATGTAGGGGGGCTGCCAGATTATGTGGACTTTAATGAGATTCTTGAACCTCTCCGGGATCTATTCAAAGACGAGGTTCGCCAGGCTGGCCTGGAATTGGGTATTCCGGAAATGCTGGTATACAGACAGCCATTTCCTGGACCTGGCTTAGGAATCCGGATTGTCGGCGAAGTAACTGCCGAAAAAGTGCGGATGGTTCAGGAGGCAGACTCCATTTACCGGGAGGAGCTTGCAAAAGCAGGACTGGATAAGCAAATCGGGCAGTATTTTGCTGCATTAACGAATATGAAATCCGTAGGTGTTATGGGCGATGAACGAACATATGATTATGCTGTGGCATTGCGGGCCGTATGCACCATAGACTTTATGACAGCCGAAGCCGCCCAAATCCCCTGGGATGTACTGGGAAGAGTGACAAGCAGGATTGTCAATGAGGTGAAAAATGTGAACCGAGTGTTCTATGATTGCACGGGGAAGCCGCCGGCTACGATTGAGTTCGAATAGTTGGAGCTAAGCCGCAAAGCCCGTAAACACTAGGGTTTGGCGGCTTTTTCTCTTTCTCATTGCATTACGATTGCATTTTTCTATTCAACCTCTCTGTGATAGATTGCGGTGTGCTGATTGCTTGTGTAATCTGCAATGCTGTGTGAAGCGGGTGTGTATGTCAGCACGCCCGTTAATTTATTGGCAACTTCAAGATTGCTGTTCGGGTACAAATGCCCGTATGTTCCTAAAGTGGTCTGTATCTTCTCATGCCCTAGACGCTCTTTAATCAAAAGCGGGTTTTCTCCCATGCTGATTAAGAGGGAAGCGTGGGAATGTCTTAACGCATGGATTTTGATACGGTGTACGCCTGCAAGCCCGGCAAGTTTCTCTAAGGCTCTTGGAAGCGTGTGCTTACTGGTCGGAATACTGTTGTAGCTCAACACCAGATTGCAGCCTTTCAGTACCTTTTGCTGAACCTCACGCCACGCCTGCAACTCTCTTATGGTGTCCGTGTCGATATAGATTGTGCGGACGCTTGCCTGCGTCTTTGGCTCAACAAACTTGTAATCGTCCATTGATTTATAGTACAGGGTTTTTGTTATGCTTAAAAGCCCCGTTTCAAAATCAATGTCAGACCATTGCAGGGCGGCGGCTTCGCCTATCCTCATGCCCGTCATAAACAGCAGCCAAAAGGAAATGAAAAGGTAGTGTTCGTAATAATCGCCCTTGTAGAGCAGGGAAATCACTTTCTGAAATTCCTCCAACGTCCAGAAGTCAACCTTTGTCTTTTTGCTTTTAATATTACCTATCATGCGTGACGGGTTCTTTTTCGCAATCCCCAAAACGATAGCCCGGTCAAATGCGATAGAGAGCATACCCTGTACGATACGGATATAGTTTGGGCTGAAATCTTTTGCAAGTTCCAGTTGCCAGTTCTGCACGTTGATAGGCTCTATCTCGTCCGTTGCCATTTTGTAGAAGTATGCAAAATGTTTCTGAATGGTGGAACGGCGGTTTAAGTAGGTGCTTTCCTTTACCTGCGTTTTATACCACGGCAGGTAGGTTTCTTCAATGAACGTCTGAAAAGAAATCGTTTCTTTTTTGGCGGTCAGTTCTTCGGTGGAAGTGAGGACAAGTTTTGAATATTCCTCCCGTGCTTCCTTTTTTGTCTTAAAGCCGCTTCGGTATTTCTGGATTTGTTTACCTGTTATCGGATTGTAGCCTAAGTTTGCTCTAAAATAATAAGTTCCGTTATCTGCTTTCTTGATTGGGTCTTTCGCCATAATATCACTCCTTACATTGGTGTGCAAGAAGTACATTCAGCCTGCCCGTCTTGAAATCTGATACCCAACAATTCCTCCACGGCTTCCCTCGGTACACGGTCTAATTTCCGGGACTGGTAGTATGTATGCCCTTTGGAAATCATAAGTTTCTTCGCTTCCCTTATAATGTCAGCCGCAAAAGAAGTACCATAACCCAGAGCAATTAAATCTTTTTTGGTTACGGTTATCATAGCCCTCCTTTCCTAGACCAATAACTTCTCGGAATCTTCAGCCCTTATTTCATGGGGCTTTCAGAACCTATTTT